>NZ_JBFAKP010000015.1:0-204854 GCF_040655795.1 Nonomuraea sp. NPDC050310
GCGTCCGCCCGGCCGGTGGGCCGGACGGACGCCGCCGGGCGGCCGGGAAGCGGCGCGTGGTCAGGCGGCGCCGGCGTGGGTGAGGACGCGTTTGCGGCTGGCGTACACGTCGTCGATGAGCCCGTAGGAGCGGGCCTGCTCGGCGGTGAAGATCCGGTCGCGGGAGATGTCCGCACGGATCAGCGCCGGGGCCACCCCGGTGTGCCGCGACAGCAGCTCCTCCTGCTGGTCGCGCATGCGCAGGATCTCCCGGGCGGCCAGCTCCATGTCGCTGCCCTGCCCGCGGGCCCCTTCCGTGCGCGGCTCGTGCAGGAGCACCCGGGCGTGCGGCAGCGCGGCCCGCTTGCCGGGCGTGCCCGCCGCCAGGAGCACGGCGGCGGCCGAGGCGGCCTGGCCGATGCAGACGGTGTTCACCTCCGGCCGGATGAACTGCATCGTGTCGTAGATGGCGGTCATCGCGGTGAACTCGCCGCCGGGCGAGTTGATGTACAGGTGCACGTCCGCGTCGGGGTCGATCGACTCCAGCGTGAGCAACTGCGCCATCACGTCGTTGGCGGAGGTCTCGTCGATCGGCGTGCCGAGGAAGATCACCCGGTCCTCGAACAGCTTGGTGTACGGCGTGCTCTCCTTGACGCCGTAGGAGGTGCGCTCGGTGAAGGAGGGCAGCACGTAGCGTCCGCTCATGCCGGCGTCACCCCGCTCGTGATGTCCTTGGCGTTGCGCACCACGTGGTCGACGAAGCCGTACTCCTTGGCCTCCTGCGCGGTGAACCAGCGGTCGCGGTCGGAGTCCTCCTGGATGCGGGCCAGCGGCTGGCCGGTGTGCTCGGCGATCAGCTCGGCCATCAGGCGCTTGGTGTAGAGCAGGCTCTCGGCCTGGATCTGGATGTCGCTGGCGGTGCCGCGGATGCCGCCGAGCGGCTGGTGCATGACGATCCGGGCGTGCGGCAGCGCGTAGCGCTTGCCCGGGGTGCCGGCCGACAGCAGGAACTGCCCCATCGAGGCGGCGAATCCCATCGCGACGGTGGCGACGTCGCACGGGATGAACTGCATCATGTCGAACAGCGCCATCCCGGCGTGCACCGCGCCGCCGGGTGAATTGATGTAAAGGGTGATATCCCGATCGGGGTCGGCTGCGGCCAGCAATAGCAACTCGCCGCACAGCTTGTTGCAAATGTCGTCGTCGACCTCTTGGCCGAGCACGACGATGCGCTCCTTCAGCAGCCGCTGGGCCAGCGTCTCCGACCAGGCGGACGGGGTCTCAGGCATTCTCGCGTCCTTTCTTCGCACTATTGCGACCATAACCCCGGCCATTTGAAAATCCAGATTCTTTCGCTGTGCGCGCATTTCTCCAAAGGCATAATCCGCTCTGAGTGAATTTCGCTCGACATATCATGGTGCCCGTGAGATGGAGCATGCTGGCCCGGCGGTGGATCTGCCTGGTCTTCGGCGGGGCGCTGCTGATGCCGTACATGATGGCCGGGGAGATCGTCACGGTCCTGTACGGCATCGGGCAGCCGGGCAGCCCGCTGTTCGCCGTCCAGCCGCTGATCTTCCTGGCCGCGTTGCCCGTGGTCTGGGCCAGCGGCCTGGTGCTGCCGGTGCGGACCCTCGCCGCGCCGGCCGCGCAGGCCCTGCTTGAGGTCGACGTACGCCGGAGCGGCCCGCAGAGCCGGGCCGACCGCTGGCGCACCGCCGCCTGGTTCGTGCTGCACCTGGGCGTCGGCGGCGTGGTGAGCGGCTGCACGCTGGCCCTGCTGCCGCTGGTGGTGTGGACGTTCGTGGTGCCCTTCACCGGCGACCCGTGGGACCTGGCGGGCATGGCGCTGGAGCCGGGCTGGCACCTGGCGTGGCTGCCGCTGGCCGGTCTGGCGGCGCTGGCGGTTCTGGCCGGGGTGGTGATGGCCGGGGGCGCGGTGCTGGTGCGCGGGGCGCGGGCGCTGCTCGGGCCGTCGGCGGCCGACCGGCTGCGGGAGGCGGAGGAGCAGGCCAGGGCGCTGGCCGAGCGCAACCGCCTGGCCGCCGAGCTGCACGACTCGGTGGGGCACGCGCTGAGCGTGGTGACCCTGCAGGCCGCGGCGGCCGGGCGGGTGCTGGAGCGTGATCCGGCGACCGCGCGCACGGCGTTGTCGGCGATCGAGGAGACGGCGCGGACCGCGCTGGCCGACCTGGACGAGGTGCTCGGCATCCTGCGGGCCGACTCGCGCGGGCGGGCGGCCCAGCCGGCCGGGTCGCCGGGGCACGGGCCGCAGCCGTCGCTGGCCGACCTCGACCGGCTGGTGCGCGGCACGGGCGCGCCGGTGACGGCCGAGGTGGGCGATCTGTCGCAGGTGCCGGCGGTGCAGTCGCGGGAGGCCTACCGGATCGTGCAGGAGTCGCTGACCAACGCGATCAAGCACGGCTCCGGAGGCCCGGTACGGCTGGCCGCCGTCGTGCGCGACGGGGTGCTCGACCTGCAGGTGCACAACGACGCCGGCGAGCACGGCCGGGCGCGGAACGGCGCCGGGGGACGGGGACTGGAGGGGATGCGGGAGCGGGTGGCGCTGCTGCGCGGCGAGCTGAGCGCCGGGCCGGTGGAGGGCGGGTGGCGGGTGCACGCCCGGCTGCCACTACGGTCTACGCCATGACGCTCACAGTCGTGCTCGCCGACGACGAGGACCTGATCCGCGCCGGCCTGCGGATCATCATCGACGCCGAGCCCGACCTGCGGGTCGTCGGCGAGGCGGCCGACGGCGCGCAGGTGCTGCCGATCGTGCGCCGCGAACGGCCCGACGTGGTGCTCATGGACGTGCGGATGCCCGGCCTGGACGGCATCCAGGCCACCGCCCGGCTGGCCGCGATGGACGAGCCGCCCAAGGTGCTGGTGGTGACCACCTTCGAGAACGACGACTACGTCTACGACGCGTTGCGGGCGGGGGCCGACGGGTTCCTGCTCAAGCGGACCCGGCCGGACGACCTGCTGCAGGCGATCCGGCTGGTGGCGGCGGGCGAGTCGTTGCTGTTCCCGGCCGCCATCCGGCGGCTGGCGGCCGGCCGTACCCGATCGGCCACACCTCTGGAGCGGCTGACCGAGCGGGAGGGGGAGGTGCTGCGGCTGATGACGCGCGGGCTGTCCAACGGGGAGATCGCCGCCGAGCTGGTGGTGGGGCCCGAGACGGTCAAGACGCACGTCGGCAACGTCCTGGCCAAGCTCGGCGCCCGCGACCGCACCCAGGCGGTCATCGCCGCCTACGAGTCGGGCTTCGTCAGCCCGGGATAGACACCTCAGCGGGCCGCGTCGGCGCGGCTGATGATCTCGGAGCCGGGCAGGACGGTCGCCCGGGCCGCCGACAGGCCGGTGGCGGCCAGGAAGCGGTCGACGAGGTCCAGGCCCACCGCGTACCCGGCCATGTCCGGGATGCCCCGCGCCTGGCCGCCGAAGCGCACCGCGGCCGAGTCGCCGAGCACGTACCCGGGCGTGTGCCGCATCCCCTGCAGCCCGATGTCGGCCATGATCAGCTCCCGCGCCCGGTCGAACTCGGCGCCGGTCACCATCCCCGACCACGGCCCCATCGCCGCCTCCCCCGACAGCTCCCGGACGAACGCCTCGGCCAGCCCCTCGGCGACCACGTGCTCCCCCACGGTCACCGTCACCGGGTTCCACTCGACGTTGCGGTAGCGCACCTGGTGGTGGAACTCGTGCACCGCGCAGTGCGCGATCCGCCCGATGTTGTCCTCGGTCGGCCAGGCCAGCAGGTACAGCCACCCGGGCGCCCCGCCCATGCCGTAGTAGCCGCCGGTGGTGCGCATCAGGTACTCGTCGTCCGGGTTGCCGAGGACGAACATGACCTGCAGGTCGTCGGGGGCGACGAGGTCCGGGACCTCGCGCCGCAGGTGGGCGAGTGCGGCGTGGAGCCGTTCCTCGATCTGCTCCAGGAGCCCGGCGGCGGCCAGGTCGCGGACCGCCTCGGCGTAGCGCGGGTCGTCGGCGTCGACGCGGAGGCCGCCGCCCTGCTGGACCAGCTCGACCGGGTCGCCCGGGGGGAGCGCGCCGGCCATCGGGGCGAGCATCTCGCGCAGCAGGCCGGGCCGTTCCTCCAGCGGGCGCTCCAGGAGGGCGGCCATCGTGGTGAGGGTGTCGTGCACATGTAGCTTCATGACGCCGACGGTAGAACCTGCCGTTACGTGAGGCTCAAGCCGATAAATCCGTCCCGCGGCGTCAGATCGGTTCGCCTTCGCCGTCCCCGCCGTCGGTCGGCCCCGGCGACTGCGGTCCGGTACGGCTCTGCGACGGGCTGGGCGTGGGCTCCGGCTGGGGCTGCGGGCTCTCCGGCGTGGGCGGCGGCGTCGGCTCGAACATGGTCGGCGGCAGCGGCCGGCGCGGCGGCGCGCTCTCCTGGTCGTTGCGCAGGAGCAGCAGCCCGACCAGCACCCCGAGCAGCAGCATGACGATGAGCACCGCCAGCGCGATCAGCACCCGGCGCCGCGTCTCGGTGGGCGGCCTGCGGCCGGGCGGCGGGCCGGGGGCGGCGGGTGCGCGGTCGGTCAGCCAGTAGGGCACGTAGTCAGGGCCGTGGGCCTCGCCGAGCAGCATCCCGCCGACCATGACCGGCTCCAGGAAGCGCTCGGCCCCCGGCCGCCCCGGCACGTACGGCGTGGCCACCCAGGGCGCGGCCCCGAGGTCGGACTCCACGACCGGAGGGAGCCCTGTCGCCGCTCCCCCAGGTGCCCCAGGCGCCGCTCCCCCGGCCGGGACCCGCTCGCGTACCGCGCTCACGAAGCGGTCACGCGCCGCCCCGTCGAGCGCCGCCCCGCGCGTCAACAGCGCGATCGACACGACCCGCCCGTCCGGCCCCTGCCCCAGGTAGACGAACCCGGCGGGCGCGGTGTGCAGGCGCGCCTGGATCCAGTACGGGCCCAGCCGCGGCGGGTCACCGTACTGCAGGGGAAACGCCCCTTTGATGGTCACAGCAGCAATCTTCCCCACGAAGCGTGGATCAGTGCATTTTCCGGGGAAGATTGGTGGAATGAGCGTCGCCGAAGATCTGACCGTCGCCGACATCCGCCACGCCCTCGACGAGGTCAAGCGGGTCATCGTCGGCCAGGAGCACATGGTGGAGCGGCTCGCGGTGGCGCTGCTGGCCCGGGGGCACTGCCTGCTGGAGGGCGTGCCCGGCGTGGCCAAGACGCTGGCCGCCTCGACCCTGGCGACGGTGGTCGGCGGCACCTTCGCCCGCATCCAGTTCACCCCCGACCTGGTGCCGAGCGACATCGTCGGCACCCGCGTCTACCACCCCTCCAGCGAGCAGTTCGACGTCGAGCTGGGGCCGGTCTTCGTCAACTTCCTGCTCGCCGACGAGATCAACCGGGCCCCGGCCAAGGTGCAGTCGGCGCTGCTGGAGGTGATGGCCGAGCGGCAGGTGACGCTCGCCGGGGTCACCCACCCGCTGCCGAAGCCGTTCATCGTGCTGGCCACCCAGAACCCGATCGAGTCCGAGGGCGTCTACCCGCTGCCCGAGGTGCAGCGCGACCGCTTCCTGTTCCGGGTGCGGGTACCGCATCCCAGCGCGCACGAGGAACTGGAGATCCTGCAGCGGATGAGCGTCAGCCCGCCGGTACCCGAGCGGGTGCTCGACCCCGAACGACTGCTGGCGCTGCAGCAGCAGGCCGAGCAGGTCTCGGTGCACCAGCTCGTGGCCGACTACGTGGTGCGGCTGGTGATGGCCACCCGCGTCCCCGGCGACTACGGCATGGCCGAGCTGGCCGACACCATCGAGATCGGCGTCAGCCCGCGCGCCACCCTCGGCCTGGTCTCGGCCGGGCGGGCGCTGGCGTTGCTGCGCGGGCGCGACTACCTGCTGCCCGACGACGTGCGCGACGTGGCCGTGGACGTGATGGGGCACCGGCTCATGCTGACCTTCGACGCCCTGGCCGACGGCGTCGATCCCGACCAGGTGGTGCGGCAGATCCTGCATGCCGTACCACCGCCGCTCGTGGTCTGGAACCAGCAGCGATGAGCAACCGGGCCGAGGTGGCGCTGCGGCGGCTGGAGCTGACCATCACCCGGCGGCTGGACGGCCTGATGCACGGCCAGCACCAGGGCCTGCTGCCCGGCCCGGGCAGCGAGGCGGGCGACAGCCGGCTGTACGTGCCGGGCGAGGACGACGTGCGGCGGATGGACTGGGCGGTCACCGCGCGCACGACCGTGCCGCACGTGCGTGACCTGGTCGCCGACCGCGAGCTGGAGACGTGGGCGCTGGCCGACCTGTCGGCCAGCATGGACTTCGGCACCGCCGAGACCGACAAGCGCGACCTGGTGGTCTCGGCCATCGGCGCGATCGGCTTCCTGGCCAGCCGGATCGGCGACCGGTTCGGGGTCCTCGTGCTGCACGACGAGTACATCCACCGCATGCCGGCCCGGACCGGCCGGCCCGCGCTCTACGGGCTGCTGCACTCGCTGCTGGAGGCGCCGCGCGGGCGGGCCGTACCGGATGCCCCCGACCTGGCCGAGGGCCTGGACGTGCTGGCGGCCACCCGCCCGCGGCGGGGGCTGCGCGTGGTGGTCAGCGACTTCCTGGACGCCGAGCCCTCCCTCGACCCGGACCTGGAGCGGCCCTGGGAGCGGCCGATGCGCCGGCTGGCCGCCCGGCACCAGGTGCTGGCGGTGGAGGTGATCGACCCGCGCGAGCTGGAGCTGCCCGACGTGGGGCGGGTCGCGTTCAGGGACGCCGAGAGCGGGAAAGTACGCGAAGTGCACCTTTCTCCCAAAGTACGGCAGGCATACGCGGAAGCCGCGGCCCTCCAGCGGGAGGGCACCCGGCGGGCGCTGCGCCGGGCCGGGGCGGCGCACCTCGTGCTGCGCACCGACCGGGACTGGGTGCACGACATCGCCCAGTTCACCCTGAGGCAACGCCGGATGGCGCACGTGCGCGCCCGGCCGGGAGGCCGCCCATGACCTTCCTGGCGCCCGGCTGGCTGTGGCTGTTCGCCCTCGTGGCCCTGGTGCTGGCCGGCTACGTTGCCTCGATGTGGCTGCGCCGCCGCTACACCGTGCGCTTCACCAACCTGGCGCTGCTGTCGCTGGTCATGCCCCGCACGCCCGGCTGGCGGCGGCACGTGGCGCCGGCGCTGTTCCTGGTGATGATGAGCCTGCTCGTGGTCGGCGCGGCGCGTCCGGCCGACCAGGTGCGCGTCCCGCGCGACCGCGCGACGATCATCGTGGCCCTGGACGTGTCGCTGTCCATGGAGGCCGACGACGTCACGCCCAACCGCATCACCGCCGCCAAGCGCGCCGCCCAGCAGTTCGCGCTCGACCTGCCCGACCGCTTCAACGTCGGCCTGGTCTCCTTCGCGCGCTCGGCCAACGTGGTGGTCTCCCCCACCACCGACCATCAGGCCGTGGCCACCGCCATCGGCAACCTGACCACCCGGCCCGGCACCGCGATCGGCGAGGCGGTCTTCAACTCCCTCGACTCCATCCGCTCCTTCGACCAGCGCGCCGCCACCGACCCGCCGCCGGCCGCGATCGTGCTGCTGTCGGACGGCGACAACACCTCGGGCCGGGCGGTCAACGAGGCCATCGACGCCGCCACCCAGTCGCGCGTGCCGGTCTCGACCATCGCCTACGGCACGCAGGAGGGCACCGTCGCGATCGAGGGCCGCCCGGTGAACGTCCCGGTGAACAAGGCCACCCTGCAGTCGCTGTCGGACGGCACCTCCGGCCGGGCCTACAGCGCCGAGTCCGACACCCAGCTCCGCGAGGTCTACGAGCAGATCGGCACCTCGCTCGGCTACAAGCTGGTCAACCAGGAGATCAGCCAGTGGTTCATCGTGGCCGCGATCCTGGCCGGGGTGCTGGTGGCGGGTGCGGCGGTCTTGCTGGGCTCGCGCATCCCGTAACGTTTTCCCACGTGACACCTAATTCCGGGGCCCACTATTTCGAGGAGCGGCCGGCCGCGGCGAGCAGGCCGGGATCGGTCGATCTCGTGCTGCCCGACCTGCACCTGAGGCTCGAGACCGACCGGGGCGTCTTCTCCCCCGAACGCATCGACCTGGGCACCCGGATCCTGCTGGAGAGCGTGCCGCGGCCACCGCAGGAGGGCGACCTGCTCGACCTCGGCTGCGGCTACGGCCCGATCGCGCTGACGATGGCCTCGCGGGCGCCGGAGGCGACCGTCTGGGCGGTCGACGTGAACCGCAGGAGCCTGGAGCTCACCGAGCGCAACGCGCGAGCCGCCCGCCTTTACAAAGTAAGATCGACGCATGTCGACGACGTCCCGGACGAGGTGCGCTTCCGCGCCATCTGGTCCAACCCGGCGATCAGGATCGGCAAGGCGGCGCTGCACGAGATGCTCACCCGCTGGCTGTCCCGCCTGACCGACGACGGCGCCGCCTACCTGGTCGTCCAGAAACACCTCGGCTCCGACTCCCTGCAGCGCTGGCTGGCCGAGCAGGGCTGGCAGGCCAGCCGCCACACCTCCCGAGCCGCCTACCGCATCCTCAAGGTGATCCGATGAGAAAGCAGCTTCGCCCGACCGACGTCAAGCGCCTCAACCGCACCTGGCGCCGCGCCACCGGCAACCGCCTGGCGATGATCGTCGAATCGGTCACCGGGCCGTTCAACGTCGGCGCCATCTTCCGCAGCGCCGCCGCCTTCGGCGTCGACCGCATCTGGCTGGCCGGCAACACCACCCCGCCGACCAACCCCAAGGCGGGCAAGACCGCGCTCGGCACCGACCGCCTGGTCGCCTGGAAGGACGGGCTCACCGCGGCGCAGGCCGTACAGGAAGCCAAGGACGACGGCTACACCGTGCTGGCGGTGGAGCTGACCTCCGACGCCAAGCCGCTGTTCAAGGCCGACCTGGCCCGCGACGTCTGCCTCGTGGTCGGCAGCGAGGACCACGGCTGCTCCCCCGCCCTGCTGGAGGCGGCCGACGGCGAGATCTACATCCCCCAGGTCGGCCGCGTGGGCTCCTTCAACGTCTCGGTCGCCGCCGCCATCGCCCTGGCCGAGGCCCGCCGCCAGGAATGGCAGGATCTCGCCGACCTGTAACCCAAAATTCGCCGTACGAGAGGCATACTCACGTCGTGCTCAGCCGTCGCTTCGCCTTCCTCGACCACAGCGGACCCCTCGCCTTCGCCCACCGCGGCGGCGCGCTGGAGGGAGCCGAGAACACCGTCGCGGCCTTCGAACGGGCGGTCTCCCTGGGCTACACCTACCTGGAGACCGACGCGCACGCCACCGCCGACGGGGTGCTGCTGGCCTTCCACGACCACACCCTCGACCGGGTCACCGACCGGCGCGGCCGCATCGCCGACCTGCCCTGGTCGGCGGTACGGCAGGCGCGCATCGGCGACGGCCACGAGATCCCCCTGATGGAAGACCTCATCGGCAGCTTCCCCGACGCGCGCTTCAACATCGACGTCAAGGAGGCCGGCGCGATCCTGCCCCTGGCCCAGGCCGTGCGCAGGACCAACGCCTACGAGCGCGTCTGCCTGACCTCCTTCTCCGACGAGCGCCTGGCCAAGGCCCGCGCCGCGATGGGCCGCGAGGTCTGCTCCACCCTCGGCCCGCGCGGCGTCGCCACCCTGCGCGCCGCCGCGGCGACCTCCGGCTACGGCCGGCTGTTCGCCCGGCTGCACCGGGCGGGCATCCCCTGCGCGCAGATCCCGATGGGCTTTCGCGGCCTGCGGGTCACCACCCGCGCCCTCGTCCGCACCGCGCACGCCCTCGGCATGCAGGTGCACGTGTGGACGATCAACGACCAAGCCCGGATGGAGCACCTGCTCGACCTGGGCGTGGATGGCATCATGACCGACAACCTCACCGGCCTGCGCAGCGTGCTCGACCGGCGCGGCCTGTGGCCCCAAGACGGGAAAGCCGCATGACCTCCTCACCCCCCAAGGTCTTCGACGACTCCCCCGCTGCCCGCCGACGCGAGCAACGTGGCTGGTACTTCTACGACTGGGCCAACTCGGCCTTCCCCACCACCGTCCTGACCGTCTTCCTCGGCCCCTACCTCACCGAGATCGCCACCGGCGTGGCCTGCGCCAAGGACTTCGCCGGGCAGGCCTGCTCGGTCGACACCTTCGACGAGCTGGCCGCCGACAACCCCGGCCTCGGCTACGTGGACGTGCTCTGGATGGACATGCGGCCTGGCGCGTTCTACCCGTTCGTGGTCGGCATCGCCGCCGTGATCCAGGTGCTGCTCATGCTGATGGCCGGCGCGCTGGCCGACCACACCGGGCGCAAGAAGCAGCTCATGGGCTTCTTCGCCTACCTCGGCGCCGCCGCCACGCTCGGCATGTGGTTCGTCGCCGACGGCCGCTACCTGCTCGGCGGCTTCCTCTACATCCTGGCCAGCGTCTCCTTCGCCTGCGCCTTCGTCATCTACAACTCCTTCCTGCCGGAGATCTCCACCCCCGACGAGCGCGACAAGGTCTCCGCGCGCGGATGGGGCTTCGGCTACCTGGGCGGCTTCCTGCTCCTGGCCATCAACCTGGCGATCTTCCTCGGGCACGAGTCGCTCGGCATCTCCAAGGGCGACGCGGTCCGGCTCGCGCTGGCCTCGGCGGGCGTGTGGTGGGGCGGCTTCACGATCATCCCGCTGCTGCGGCTGCGCAACCGGCACGCCCGCCCGCGCGGCTCCGAGACCGCCGGGCAGGCCGTCGCCGGCAGCTTCCGCCAGCTCGCGCGCACCATCCGCGAGCTGCGGTACTACCCGCTGACGCTGGGGTTCCTGGTCGCCTACCTGATCTACAACGACGGCGTGCAGACCGTCATCTCCTTCTCGGCCACCTACGCCAGCAAGGAACTCGGGCTCGGCCAGACGGTCCAGATCAGCGCCATCCTCATGGTGCAGCTCGTGGCCTTCTTCGGCGCCCTGCTGCTGGGCCGGCTGGCCCGCACCTACGGCGCCAAGCAGGTCGTGCTGTTCGCGCTGGTGGCCTGGACGATCGTGGTCGCGGTCGCCTACTTCCTGCCGCGCGGCTCGGCGACCGCCTTCTTCGCCATGGGCTTCGCCATCGCCATCGTGATGGGCGGCACCCAGGCGCTGTCGCGCTCGCTGTTCTCCTACGTCATCCCGCGCGGCAAGGAGGCGGAGTACTACAGCCTCTACGAGATCAGCGACAAGGGCTCGACGCTGCTGGGCTCGTGGACGGTGGCGCTGGCGGTCAACCTGACCAACAGCTACCGCATCGCCATCCTGTCGCTGGTGTTCTTCTTCATCATCGGCGGACTGATGCTGTGGCGGATCAACCTGCCCAGGGCGATCCGCGCGGCGGGCAACGAGGTCCCCGAACGGATCTGACCGGCCGGGTACGATCGTCTGGCTTCCCCCAGCGTCCGCGTTCAGGGGGAAGCCGTGCCGTCGTCCTGGCCCGCCGTCCTGGCGGCCACCGTGCTGGCGGCCACCGTGCTGGCGGCCACCGTGCTGGCGGCCGGGTGCGCCGCCTCGCCCTCCGACCGACGGCCGGCCGTTCCTGACGCCCCGCCGGACGCCGGAGCCCGCCCGGCCGATGCCGCCCGGCCCGTCGCCCGCCCGGCCGATGGTGCCCGGCCTGGGACGAACCGCTCGGTAAGCGAGCCGGAGCGGCCGGTGCGCGTGCCGTACTCGGCCTCGGGCCGCTACCGCGTCGCGCCCGGCCAGGACGCGCCGCCGGCCGGCGGCGGGACGGTGACCCGCTACCTGGTGGAGGTCGAGCGCGGTCTGCCGTTCACCGCCGCCGCCTTCGCCGAGCAGGTGCACCGCACGCTGAACGACCCGCGCGGCTGGGGCCGCTTCCGGCGCGTGGACCACGGCCCGGTACGGCTGCGCGTCGCGCTGACCAGCCCCGCGCTGACCGACCGGCTGTGCCTGCCGCTGCGCACCGGCGGCGAGCTGTCCTGCTGGCGCGACGGCCGCTCGGTCATCAACGCGCTGCGCTGGGCCCGGGGCGTGCCGCACTACAGCAGCCTGCCGGCCTACCGGCAGTACGTGATCAGCCACGAGGTCGGGCACGGTCTCGGACACGGCCACCGTTCCTGCCCCGGCCGCGGCCGGCGCGCGCCGGTGATGCTCCAGCAGACCAAGTCCCTGTACGGCTGCCGCCCCAACCCGTGGCCGCACCCGGGCTAGGACGCCGGGCAAAGGAGGTCTAAAACATATCGCGATATATCAACCGAACCGGGAACACTGATGGTGGACTCGGCGGTTGAGCAGATAGATCGTGGAACATCCGGGCTGTGGGGGCGAGATGGCTGGTGGCTTGAAGCGGGCGGCGAAGGTGATCGCGGGCGGAGCGGCGCTGGCGGCGGCGGGCTGGGCGCTGCGGCGCATCCCCGCCGAGCTGGGCGTGCGGCCCCTGGAGTCGGGGCCCGACCGGGCGACGCGGATCCAGCGCTCGCCGCAGTTCAAGGACGGGGCCTTCCACAACCCGATGCCGGAGCCGACCACCGTCGGCGTCCCGTCGCCCGGCCTGCTGCGCGAGCTGGCCCGCGACCGTGACACGCGGCGGCCCTCCGGCATGGTGCCCGTCCTGGTGCCCTCGCTGCCCGAACCGGCGCCCGACGGGCTGTCGGTGGTCTGGTACGGCCACGCCTCCACGCTGGTGGAGATCGAGGGCCGCCGGGTGCTGTTCGACCCGGTGTGGAGCAGGCGCGTCTCCTTCTCCCAGCTCGCCGGGCCGAGGCGGCACCACGCGCTGCCGGTCGAGCTGGCCGCGCTGCCCAAGGTGGACGCGATCGTCATCTCGCACGACCACTACGACCACCTGGACATGGCCACCGTCATGTCCCTCACCCGCACGCAGAGCGCGCCCTTCCTGGTGCCGCTCGGCATCGGCGCGCACCTGGAGCGCTGGGGCGTGCCGCTGTACCGGATCATCGAGCTGGACTGGGAGGAGGAGGCGCAGGTCGCCGGGCTGCGCTTCGTCTCGACCGCCGCGCGGCACTTCTCCGGACGCTCGCTGCGGCGCAACGACACGCTGTGGGGGTCGTGGGTGGTCGCCGGGCAGCGGCGGCGGGTCTTCTACGCCGGTGACTCCGGCTACTTCTCCGGCTACAAGGGCATCGGCTCGGCGCACGGGCCGTTCGACCTGACGCTGATGCCGATCGGCGCCTACAGCCCCGCCTGGCCGGACATCCACATGAACCCGGAGGAGGCGGTCAACGCCCACCTCGACCTGGGCGGCGAGCTGCTGCTGCCGGTGCACTGGGCGACCTTCACCCTCGCCCTGCACCCGTGGGCCGAGCCGGTGGAGCGGCTGTGGCGCGAGGCGGCCGGACGCGACGTGCCGATCGTGGTGCCGCGGCCCGGCGAGGGCGTGGTGGTGGATTCGGCGCCGACGGTCGACTTCTGGTGGCGCAAGCTGTCCTGACCGGTCGACGCTTGGTGGGGCAAGCCGTCCCCGAGGGCAGCTTGCGCCCGGCGGGTCAGCGGACGCGGCCGCGGGGCTTGAGGCGGATGGTGGGCATCGGCGGCGCCGGCAACGGATCGCCGTCGAAGCCGGCCACCTCGCCGAAGCCGCTCCCCTCGCTCCACTCCTTGCGGAAGGCGAGGATCTCCTCGTGGCTGCGGCCCACGAAGTTCCACCACATGACCAGCTCCTCCGCGAACGGCTCCCCGCCGATCAGAAGGACCCGCCCGTGCCCGTCGAGCCGCACCCGGTCCCGGCCCGGGCCGAGGTAGTCCAGCGTGGTCATGTCCCCGCTCAGCCACAGCACGCCGTGCTCGAAGCCCGGATCCAGCGGCACCTCCAGCTCGCCGTCCACGGTCAGCTCGGCGCACACCAGCGGCGTGTAGGTGGTCGCCGGCGAACGCAGCCCGGCCAGCGAGCCCATGATCACCCGGATGCCGTCCCGTTCAGGCAGCTCGGCGTGGTGCTCGAAGTGCGGGGCGACGTGCCGGTGCTCCTCCGGCAGGGCCACCCACAGTTGCACGCCGTGCAGGGTGGTCCGCGGCGACTCCTCCGAGTGCGAGATGCCGCGCCCGGCGGTCATCAGGTTGAGCCGGCCCGGCCGTACCGTCCGCAGGCTGCCCACGCTGTCGCGGTGCAGCACCTCCCCCTCCACCAGCCAGGTCACCGTCTGCAGCCCGGTGTGCGGGTGCGGCGGCACCCGCATCGTGGCGACCTCGGGCCCGTAGGTGTCGAGGAAGCACCACGCGCCGATCATGCGGCGGCCCCGGCCGGGCAGGATGCGGGTGACGTTCATGGCGCGGGGGCCGCCCAGCGCCACCTGGTGGCCGGACAGCCGCTCCACGGGCCAGCCGGGCTCGGCCTCGGCAGCGCAGCGCAGCTCCTGCGGATTCGGGTCCACGTTGCTCACGCCCCGAGCCTAAGGCCCGCGCCGCCGCCGGCCCTCAGCGGAGGGTGTAGTAGAAAGCCGAGCCGGCGTCGGCCTTGGGCACCTCGGCCAGGACCCGCACCTTGGCGCCGGTG
The DNA here is from genome assembly GCF_040655795.1 of Nonomuraea sp. NPDC050310. Lineage (NCBI taxonomy): Bacteria > Bacillati > Actinomycetota > Actinomycetes > Streptosporangiales > Streptosporangiaceae > Nonomuraea > Nonomuraea sp. NPDC050310. The sequence goes on from NZ_JBFAKP010000015.1 coordinate 14,400, forward strand.
AAGCCGATCACCACGATCTGCGAGCTGCCGTCGTCATCCTGCATCCAGCACGACAGATGCGCCTCGTCGAACCACCACGAGTCGCCCGTGCACGCCGACTCGAAGCGCCGCGTCTCCTGGCCGCTCGCGGTGTCGTACACGCAGTGGTCGCCGTTGAGGAGCCCTGGGCAGGTGGTCTGGAACTGCCGGCCGGACGGGGAGAACAGCAGGCCCGCCGGGGCCGAGCCGACGTTCGGCACGCGGCGCACCCGCCGGCCGGAGGTGTCGAAGAAGCGCAGCGCCTGCTGCGGCGAGCGGCCCATGACCACGACGCCGCGGTCCTGGTCGTCGAAACCGAAGGCGACGTCGCGCAGCGAGCTCTCCCGCAGGGTGACCACGTTCACCCTGCCGGTGCTCACCTCGACGATGGCGAAGCCCGTCGACTGGTAGCCCTCGCCGGCCTCCTTGCCGACGTTCAGCAGGACGCGGGTGCTGTCGCGCGACCACTGCTCGACGTAGGCCAGCAGCGGGTACTTCACCGTCTCCACCACGCGGGTGGCGCCGGTGGCCTTGTCGGTGAGCTCGACGCTGTCGCGGCCGGAGTCGGTGTAGCGCTTGGGCCTGGCCACCTCGTGCTTGCCGTCCGGGGACAGGAGGGTCTGCCAGTAGCCGGTCTTGGGGGCGAAGGCGCCGGTCAGGGACTGGCGGGGGTAGAAGGTGGGGGACTTGGTGGCGGGGTCGACGACCGTGTAGGCGGTCAGGATCGACGGGTCGGAGGGGTGCTCGAACAGGGTCACGCCTGTGCCGGGCAGCTTCACCTGGGACAGGCCCGCCGTGGCGACCGGCTGCGCGGGCTGGGTCGCGCCGGGGCTTTGACCGGCAGTCTGGCCGGGGGTCTGCCCGGCGGTCTGGCCTTCGGCCGTCTGGCCGGGGCCGGGGCTGGCCGTCTGGCGGGTCACGGGGTCTTTGGCGGTCATCACCACGATCACCGTCACCAGGGTCACCACCACCGCCAGCGCCGCCGCCGCCCCGGCCACCACCGGCCCCCGCCGCCCGCCCACCCGCTGGTACGGCGGAGCCGGACTGGGGTGCGGCGAGCTCGGGTGAGGGGGGCCGGGGTGTGGGGAGCCCGAGCCGAAGGAGCCCGGCCGGATCGGGCCCGACTGAGGGAGGCCCGGCTGCGGGTGCCCGCTCCAGGTCGGTGGCGGGGGAACCGGCCCGCCGGGGTGGTGCCACGCCTGCTGCGCCGGCACGAACGGCCGGCCGCCATGGAGACCGGGATCGGACTGCGGCGCCGTACCGGGTGACGGGTGAGCGGCGGACTGCGGGTGAGTGAGCGGTGAACCGGGTGGCGGCGGGTGGTCGGGAGTGGCGGCGGAGGCGGCTTCGTGGAGGGGGACCGGCTGGCCGACGAGGGCCATGATGGCCTGCTCGGCGGTCGGCCGGCGGGACGGGTCCTTGGACAGGCAGGCCGCGACCAGGTCACGCAACGGCCCGTCCAGGCCGGCCAGGTCGGGAGGCGCCTGCAGTACCTGGTGGATCACGGCCGGGACCGACTCCCCACCGAAGGGCGGCCGGCCACGGGCGGCGTAGACCATGGTGGCACCCCAGGCGAACAGGTCCGCCGCCGGCGACACCGGGTGCCCCGTGATCTGCTCGGGTGAGACGTACCACGGCGTCCCGACCGGCGCGGAGGTGATCGAGGTCATGTCCAGCGCCCGCGCGATCCCGAAGTCGATCACCCGCGGCCCTTCGGCGGCCAGCAGCACGTTGGCCGGGCTGAAGTCGCGGTGCACGATCCCCGCCTGGTGGATGGCGGCCAGCGCGGTCACGGTCCCGATGGCCAGCCGGTGCAGCGCCACCCCCGAGCGCGGCCCCTCCTCGGCCACCACCTGGTGCAGGGTCGAGCCGTCCACGAACTCGCTGACGATGTACGGCCGCCCGTCCTGGACGCCGGTGGCCAGGCAGCGCGCGGTGCAGAAGGGCGCCACCCGCTGCGCGAGCGAGGCCTCGCGCACGAAGCGCTCGGCGGCCACCCGGTCCCCCGCCAGGTGCGGCCGCAGCCACTTGATCGCGACGAACCGGCCGTGCTCGCCGTCGCCCAGGTAGACCACCCCCTGCCCGCCCTCGCCGAGGCGGCCGCGCAGTTCGTGCCCGCCGAGGTGGGTGGGGTCTTCCGGCCTGAGGGGCGTGAAGGACGGCATGCCTGGATTATGCCTGCCGGCCTTGCACCCGGCTTGCCGCCGCGGCCAGCCGGCCGAGCGGCCTGTCGGCCGGGTCAGTAGACCGAGATGTGGGGATGGTCGTAGTGGTTGGCCGTCGTCCCGCCCCGGTTGCTCATGAAGCGCCAGCTTCCGGTGCGGACGTGCCAGATGCGCTGGCGGTAGATCACGTACATGATCCCGAGCCGCTTGGCGTTCTTGACCACCCAGGCGGAGATCTCGTGCCCCCGCTTCACCTCGGCCGGGCTCGGCATCGCGCCGCCGGTGCTGAGCATGAAGTCGCAGGCCCGGCCGAGCGGGTGCTCGCCGCCGTCGTTGAAGGAGCGGTAGCAGCCGACGCCCTTGCCCGACCCGAACCGCTCGATGAGCAGGTCCTTGACCAGGCGCATGCGCGGGGTGATGTGATCGGCCCCGCCGGGCAGTTCGGGCACCCAGGTGCCGTCGGAGCGGCGGAAGCCCGGGGCGTCGTGCGCGAGGTCGATCTTGTCGCGGATGCGCTCGATGGTCTTCTCGGCCCGCTTGCGGCGCTTGTCGAGGTCCTTCATCGAGGTACGCAGCCGCTCGGCCGACTCCTCGGCCTCGGCCAGCGCCCGGGCGTGCCGGTCGCGCACGGCGGCGAACCCGGCCACCCGGCCGGCCTCCTCCTCCAGCAGGTACTGGGTGAGCGTCTGGCGGCGCAGGGTGCTCTCGGGGTCCACACCCCCGGACAGCATCGCGAGGGTGTGCTCGTTGCCGCCGTTGACGTACTGGCCGACCGCCATCCGGCGCAGCCGCTCGGACTGGACGTCGAGCACCCCTTGGGCTTCGTCGAGCCGGCCGCGGGCCTCGCTGTCGACCTTCTCGACCTTCTCCAGGGCGATCCGGGCCTGGTAGTAGTCGGCGATGAGCTTGTCGGACTCCTTGCGCAGGTCCTTCAGCTCGCGCCGCAACTGCTTGAGCGACGGCTTCGGGTCGGCGTGGGCGGGCACCGCCACCAAAACGAGTGCGGCCACGGCCGCGAGGACGGCTCGGAGGAACCCAACCGTCACGCTTCTCCTTCGCCCGTTCGGCAGGGCTCGCGGCCCTCTGTCCGATGGACGATGTTAGCGCCAGGCTTGGGCGGGTAACGCCAGGACTTCGAGCCTGGGTCTCGACTGCCCGACCGACACCCTCTAGGGGTATAGGGTACATTGGCGGACGTTTGCCTGATTGTAGAACTGAGAGCGAGTCGTCATGGCCGAGCACGATCACCACGCCCACCACCAGCCCGCCCACCACCAGCCCGCCCACACCGGGCACGGTGAGCACGCAGGACATGGGGCGCACGGCGGGCATGGGCCGGCGCCGACGACGTGGAAGACGGCCGCCTCGGCGACGTTGCACTGCCTGACCGGTTGCGCCATCGGCGAGGTGCTCGGCATGGTGATCGGCACCGCCCTGGGCTGGGGCAACCTGCCCACGATCATCCTGGCGGTGGCCCTGGCGTTCGTGTTCGGTTACGCGCTGACCATGCGCGGCGTCCTGAAGGCGGGCCTGACCTTCGGCCAGGCGCTCAAGGTGGCGCTGGCCGCCGACACCGTGTCGATCATGATCATGGAGATCGTCGACAACGGCATCATGCTGGTCGTGCCGGGCGCGATGGACGCCGGGCTGGCCTCGGGGCTGTTCTGGGGCGCGCTGGCGTTCGCGTTCCTGGTCGCCTTCCTGGTGACCTGGCCGATCAACAAGTGGATCATCGGCAAGGGCAAGGGCCACGCCGTCGTCCACGCCTACCACCACTGAGCCCCGCCGGAGGGCGGGATCAGGCGGCCTGCGTCTCGGCCGCGAGCAGCCGCCGCACCCGGGAGGCGGCCTCCCGCCCGGCGCGGTTGGCGCCGACGGTGCTGGCCGAGGGGCCGTAGCCGACGAGCTGCACCCGCGGCTCGCGCACGACCTGCGTGCCGTCCAGCCGGATGCCGCCGCCGGGCTCGCGCAGGCGCAGGGGGGCGAGGTGGTCGAGCGCCGAGCGGAAGCCGGTCGCCCAGACGATCACGTCCGCCTCCGCCGTACGCCCGTCCGGCCAGGCCACGCCGTACGGCAGGATGCGGGAGAACATGGGCTGCCGCTCGAGCGCGCCGCGGGCCATCGCCTCGCGCACGACGGGAGTGGAGCCGAGGCCGGTGACGCTGACGACGCTCTGCGGCGGCAGCCCGGCCCGGACGCGGGCCTCGACCAGGGCGACCGCCTCGCGACGGGCCTCCTCCCCGAAGTCGTCGCCGCGCCAGACCGGCGGGCGGCGGGTGACCCAGAGCGTGCCGGCGGCGACCTCGGCCAGCTCGGACAGCACGTGCATCGCCGAGGCCCCGCCGCCGACCACGACGACGCGGCGGCCGGCGAACTCGGCCGGGCCCCGGTAGGCGGCGTAGTGGAGCTGCCGGCCGGCGAAGCCGGGCGCGCCCGGATAGTAGGGCCAGTAGGGGCGGGTCCAGGTGCCGGTCGCGTTGACCACCGCGCGGGCGAGCCACTCCCCCGCGTCCGACCGTACGGCCAGCAGCCCGCCGTCGCGGCTGACCGAGGCGACGGTGACCGGCCGCACGACCTCCAGGCCGGTGTCGCGTTCGTAGCCAGCGTAGTAGCCGGGCACCACGACAGAGGCCGGCAGCAGCCCGTCGTCCCGCGGTTCGCGGCGCAGGCCGGGCAGGTCGAAGACGCCGTGCACCTTGTCCATGGTGAGCGAGGGCGAGCGGTGCCGCCACGCGCCGCCCGGTCCGTCGGCCGCGTCCAGCACGACGGCGGGCACCCCCAGCCGCCGCAGGTGGTAGGCGCTGGACAGGCCCGCCTGCCCGGCGCCGATGACGACGGCGTCGATCTCCCGCACCTCGGACTCCCTTCCACCGAAGGGAAACCGCCGGCGGGCCCGCGCTCTTCCCGGGCGGTCAGCCGGTGGCGGGCAGGCGCAGGTCGGCGTAGACGCCGCGGTGGTCGGTGCCGGGCACGTCCAGGATCTCCACGCCGGCCACCGAGGCCCGCCGGTCGGCCAGCACGTGGTCGATGGTGATGATCGGCGGCACCCGCCGCGCGTTCGGCCAGGTCGGCACCAGGCCCTTGCCGGCCTGCTCGGCCGCGTCCAGGTAGCCGCGCCCGAGCAGGTCGCGGAAGGCGCGGTGGTCGAGGCTGGCGTTGAAGTCCCCGGCCAGCACCCGGATCCGGTCGTCGCCGGCGGCCGGCGGCAGCGCATCCAGGGAGGCGTTCCACTCGGCGGTCATCCGGCCCAGCGGCGGGTTGGGGTGCACGGCGACCACCTCGACGCGCGCGCCGCCCGGCAGGGTGAGCGCGGCGGCGGGCATGTGGTGGCCGATCGGCGTGAACAGCCCGTCCAGCTTGGTCAGCGGCAGCGTGGCGTACAGGCCGCTGCCGGAGGCGCTGAACTCGGGTTCGAGCACCCGGTGCGGCATCAGCGTGCCGAGCCCGGCCGCGTCCAGGCGCTCGACCTGGGCCGGAGTCAGCTCAAGGGCGCTCAGCACGTGCGGCCGGTGGCGGCGCACCAGCTCGACGATCGCCGAGGCGTCGGCCCGGCCGAACATGTTGATCGCCAGCACCCGCAGCTCCTGGCCGCCCGCCGCTGCCTCGCCGCCGGCGACGGTGCGCGGGACGACGGTCGCGGCGAGCGCGAGCGCCGCGGCCAGCGCGAGCGCGGCCTGTTTCCACGACCGCCGTACGGCCAGCAGCAGCGCCGTCAGCCCGCCGGCCGCGACCGCGTACGGCGTGAGCGTCATGAGCTGCGTTAGGAAGCTCCCGGTCTCCAGCCCGAACACCCGCAGCACCGCCCATAGGGCCAGCAGTACCGCGACGGTCCAGCTCAGCCAGCGTCTGCGGCGCCGACGCGGCGGAGTTCCCGGCTCCGCGGGCCCGCCGGAGGTGCGGCCGGGCGTGGTGGTGGTCTCCGTGTCATGCACCGTTCCAGCGTGGCCGACCAACCTGAGAATCCCGTGAAGAACATCTTTTTTCGTCGTGTTGCACGAATCCGGAGGCTATGGGCTCCTCTTAGGGTCCAGAGGGGGTATGCGAAGCCCGCCCCTGGGAAGCAGAAAATCAAGAGTGCGAGACCTGGAGTAGAGCGTGAAGATCACTGGGGTTGAGCTGCGGCGGATCGCGATGCCGCTGGTGGCGCCGTTCCGGACGTCCTTCGGCACCGAGACGTCCCGGGACGTCCTGCTGGTGCGGGTGGTGACGCCCGAGGCCGAGGGGTGGGGCGAGTGCGTGGCCATGTCGGAGCCGCTCTACTCCTCCGAGTACGTGGACGGCGCCGCCGAGGTGATCAAGCGGTTCCTGATCCCGGCGCTGCCGGCGGACGTGGACGCGCAGTCGGTCGGCCGGGCGGTCGAGCCGATCAAGGGGCACCGGATGGCCAAGGCGGCGCTGGAGACCGCGGTGCTGGACGCCCAGCTCCGCGCGGCCGGCGAGTCGTTCGGCCAGTTCCTGGGCGCGGCCAGGGACGAGGTGCCGTGCGGCGTCTCGGTCGGCATCATGGACACCGTCCCGCAGCTCCTGGACGCCGTGGACGGCTACCTGGCCGAGGGCTACGTGCGGATCAAGCTGAAGATCGAGCCGGGCTGGGACGTGGAGCCGGTGCGCGCGGTGCGCGAGCGCTTCGGCGACGAGGTGCTGCTCCAGGTCGACGCCAACGCCGCCTACACGCTGGTGGACGCCCGCCAGCTCGCCAAGCTGGACGACTTCGGGCTGCTGCTGATCGAGCAGCCGCTGGCCAACGACGACATGGTCCAGCACGCCCAGCTCGCCAAGCAGTTGCGCACCCCGATCTGCCTGGACGAGTCGATCGAGTCGGCCGAGCACGCCGCGGCGGCGATCGCGCTGGGCGCCTGCTCGATCATCAACATCAAGCCGGGCCGGATCGGCGGCTACCTGGAGGCGCGGCGCATCCACGACCTGTGCCGGGCCAACGGCATGGCGGTGTGGTGCGGCGGCATGCTGGAGACCGGCCTGGGCCGGGCGGCCAACGTGGCGCTGGCGGCGCTGCCCGGCTTCACGCTGCCGGGTGACACCTCCGGTTCGCGGCGCTACTACGCCACCGACATCACCGAGCCGTTCGAGCTGGACCACGGGCACCTGAGCGTGCCGAAGGGGCCGGGCCTGGGCGTGGAGCCGATCCCGGACATCCTGGAGGAGGTCACGACCGCCACCGAGTGGATCTCCCTCTGATCCTGCCTGCCGTACGGCCTCCGGACGCGTTCCGGGGGCCGTCGCTGTTGTCCAGGGCCGGAGGCCGGAGGTCCTAGGCCGGGACACGAAGAGGGGCCGGGCACTTGGTGAAGCGGCACGAATCGACGGCGGGGCGCCCTGTCATACCGTCGCCCTGTGACGGATAACGTACGTGAGTTGCGGGATATCAAGGACTTTGTCCGGGCCTGCGAGCTGTTTGATGACATCTGGCATTTCGAGCAGGACAACCGGCCGGTGACCCCCGACCTCATGAAGGCGCTGTCGCACGCGGGGGGTTACGTGGCCGGGGCGTTCGACGGGGACGTGCTCGTCGGCGCGTCGGTCGGCTTCCTGGCCGAGGGGCGGGCGCTGCACTCGCACATCACCGGGGCCAGGGCCGGGCACGGCGTCGGTCACGCGCTCAAGCTGCACCAGAAGGCCTGGGCGCTGGAGCGGGGCCTGGAGCGCATCTCGTGGACCTACGACCCGCTGGTGTGCCGCAACGCCCACTTCAACCTGGCCAAGCTGGGCGCCCGGCCGGTGCAGTACCTGCCGGGCTTCTACGGGGTGATGGGCGACTCGATCAACCAGGGCGACGACTCCGACCGGTTGCTGACCGTGTGGGAGCTGATCGACCCGCCGGCCTGCTCGGCGGAGCCGGCCGAGGTGCTGCTCGACACCGAGGGGCGCGTCACCGGCTCCGAGGCCCCGACCGTGCTGGTCGCGGTGCCGCAGGACGTGGAGGGGTTGCGCCGCACCGACCTCGCCGCGGCCCGGGCCTGGCGGCTGGCCGTGCGCGAGGTGCTCGGCGGGCTGCTGGAGGGCGGCGGCGAGGTGGTCGGCTTCCGCGACCGGCGCTACTACGTGGTCAGGCGGGGCACCGCGGCCAGCAGCGCGCGCGTGTAGTCGTGAGCGGGCTCGGTGGTCAGCCGCTCCGCCGGGCCCTCCTCCACCACGCGGCCGCCGTGCATGACCGCGATGGTGTCGCAGACGTAGCGCACCACGGCCAGGTTGTGCGAGATGAACAGGATCGACAGTCCCAGCTCCGCCCGCAGCTCCCGCACCAGGTTGAGCACCGCGCCCTGCACGGAGACGTCCAGGGCGCTGGTGATCTCGTCGGCGACCAGGAGCTCGGGCTCGGCGCCGAGCGCGCGGGCGATCGCCACCCGCTGGCGCTGCCCGCCGGACAGCTCGCGCGGGTAGCTGCCCATCACCTTGGCGGGCAGGGCGACCAGGTCCAGCAGCCGCTCCACCTCGGCCCCGCGCTCGCGGGCGGGCAGGCGCAGCAGCGCCTCTGCCACCGACTGCCCGATCGTCATGCGCGGGTCGAGCGAGGCGTAGGGGTTCTGGAAGACCATCTGCACCCGCCGCCCGTCGCTGATGCGTCCGGTGTGCGGGACGAGCCCGCTGACCGCGCGGGCCAGCGTCGACTTGCCCGAGCCCGACTCCCCCACCAGGCCCACGATGGCGCCCGGCGGGATCTCCAGGGTGACGTCGTCCACCGCGGTGAACGCGCCGTAGCGGACGGTCAGGTTCTCGATGCGCATCAGGCCTCCCAGCAGGCGACGTCGTCCACGAGCGGCGGCCGCTCGGCTTGGCAGCGGGCGGTGGCCAGCGGGCAGCGGGGCGCGAAGGCGCACCCGTCGCCGACCGCCTCGGGGGCGGGCTGGCGGCCGGGGATGCTGGCCAGGGGCCGCGACCGGTCGGTCGACATGTCCGGCAGCGAGTCGATCAGCGCCCGCGTGTAGGGGTGGCGGGCGGCCTTGAGCTGGTCGGCGGGGAGCTGCTCGACCACGCGCCCGGCGTACATGACCACCACCCGGTCGCACAGCTCGCCGACCACGGCGATGTCGTGCGAGATGAACAGCACCGCGGCGCCGGTCTCCTCGACCACCTCGCGCAGCAGCTTGAGGATCTGGCGTTGCACGGTGACGTCGAGGGCGGTGGTCGGCTCGTCGGCGATGATCAGTCGCGGCCGGCCCATCAGGCCCATGGCGATCACCGCGCGCTGGCGCATGCCGCCCGACAGCTCGTGCGGGTGCTGGCGGGCGTTGCGGGCCGGGTCGGGCAGCCGGACGTGGCCCAGCCGGTCCACCGCCTTGGCCCACGCCTCGGCGCGGGTGGCGCCCTGGTGCACGGTGGCCACCTCGGCGAGCTGCCCGCCCACCTTGAGCGCGGGGTTGAGCGCCGCCTCCTGGAAGACCATGGCCAGTTCGCCGTCCAGGTCGAGCCGCGCGGAGGTGACCACGCCCGGGTAGGGCACCAGCCCGCCGATGGCGGCGGCGGTCAGGCTCTTGCCGCTGCCGGACTCGCCGACCAGGCCGACGATCTCACCGGGCGCGACGGCCAGCGACAGCCCGCGCACCGGCGTCACGCCGCCGGGGAAGGTGACCGTCAGGTCACGCACCTCCAGCACCGCGTGCGGGTCGCGCTCCTGCTCGGCCGCGGGCGGCGCGGCCACCTTCTCCGGCGCCAGGACGGCGGCCCGCCGCGCGGCCTTGACCAGCGCGTCGCCGATCAGGTTGAACCCGATGCCGGCCAGCGCGATGAAGACCGCCGGCCCGAGGGCCACCTCCGGGGAGACGTAGATGCGCGGGAAGCCGTCGAAGAGCAGCCGGCCCCAGTCGAAGTCGGGCGGCTGCACGCCGAGCCCGAGGAAGGACATGCCCGACAGCGCCAGCAGGCTGGCGCCCATGGCCTGGCTCAGGTTGAGGATGAGCGGCTCGGCGATGTTGGGCAGCACGTGCCGGACCAGGATGCGGTGGCGCGGCACGCCGAGCATGCGGGCGGCGCTGACGTAGTCGGCGCCGGCGACCGAGGCGGCCAGGGTCTGGGTGAGCCGGGCGAAGCCGGGCGCGACGGCGGCGCCGATGCCCAGGACCGCGCCCTTGGCGCCGAGCCCGGTGACCACCGCGACGAACATGGCCAGCAGCAGGCCGGGGAAGGCCACCAAGGCGTTGACCGTGCCGGTGACCAGCCGGGCGCCGCGCCGGGGCAGCACCGCGGGCAGGGCGCCGAGCACGGTGCCCACCACCGCGCCGATCAGCGTGGCGGCCAGCGCCAGCGCGAGCGAGAACTGCCCGGCGACCAGGACGCGGGCGAGGATGTCGCGGCCGAGGTTGTCGGTGCCGAGCGGATGCGCGGCCGAGGCGCCCTGCAGGATGGCCGTGGAGTCCATGCGCTCGGCCTCGGCGCCCCACACCAGCGGGCCGACGACCGCGAGCACCGCCAGCGCCGCGACGATCACCAGGCCGGCGAGCCCGGATCGGTTGCGCATCAGCTCTCCTTGAGGGTCGAGGTCGGGTCCAGCAGCGCGATCAGGAAGTCGACCAGGAAGTTGACGACCAGGACGGCCACGCCGTACACGAGGATCACGCCCTGCGCCACCGGGTAGTCCTTGAGCGTGATCGACTCGACGATCCGGGCCCCGAGGCCGGGCCAGGCGAAGACGTACTCGACCAGCACGCTGCCGGCGATGAGCGCGGTGAGCAGCAGGCCGCCGGTGGTGAGGGTGGCGGTCAGCGTGTTGGGCAGCACGTGCCGCAGGTGCAGGCGCAGTGCCGGCAGCCGTTTGGCCCGCGCCAGCCGTACGTAGTCGGCCGACAGCTCGCGCGCGGTCTGCGCACGGGCCAGCCGGGCGATCATCGCGGCGGGGCCGATGGCCAGCGCCAGGACCGGCAGGATGTAGGACTCCGGGCCCGACTTGCCGGCCGGCGGCAGCCAGCCGAGGGCGATGGAGAACAGCGAGACCAGGCCGATGGAGTACAGGAACTCCGGCACGGCCACCGCGCTGCCGGTGAGGGCGCCGAAGGCGGTGTCGGTGCCGCGGTTGCGGCCGTTCTCGGTGCGGATGGCCGCCCACATGCCGAGCGGGACCGCGACCACGAGGGACAGGGCGGTGGCCAGCAGGGCGAGGGTCAGCGTGCTGGGCAGGCGGGCGGCGATGACCTCGCCGACCGGCTGGCCGGAGATGAAGGAGGTCCCGAACTCGCCGGTCAGCGCGTTGCCGGCGTAGGCGGCCAGCTGCTCCAGCCAGGGCCGGTCCAGGCCGAGCGCGGCGCGGCGGGCCTCGACGAGCTCCACCGGCGCGGCGGGCCCGAGCGCGGCCCGCACCGGGTCGCCGGGGATGAGGTGCAGCATGGCGAAGGAGGCGACCAGCAGGACCGCCAGCGAGATGAGCAGCCGCAGCAGGTGGCGGAGCAGCCGCCGGCCCCCGGCCCGCCGGGCGGCCCCGCGCGTCGCGCGGGCCGCCTTAGGCGCGGCCGGGGGAACGATCACGGGGCTCGCCACTCAGTTGCTCCCCTCGACGCGGAAGGAGTAGGGGTCGAAGAGCCCGGCCTGCTGGGCGGCCTTGGCGCCCTTGGTGGCGTTGAGGACGGTGATGGTGGAGACCGGGACCAGGTCGGAGTTGGCGATCAGGGCCGACTCGGCCTCCAGCCACAGCTTGCAGCCCTCGGCGCCGGGGGTGGTGGCGGCCTTGGCGACCAGCTCGGTGTAGCGCTCGTTGGCCAGGTGGGCGAAGTTGGCGCCCTTGGGCGCGGCGGGTCCGGACAGGAAGCCGACGAGCTGGCTGGGCAGGGTGACGCCGATCGGCAGCCAGACCACGTCCCAGTCCTGGGTGACGTTGAGCGACTCGGCGAGCTTGGTGTCGATGACGCCGTTGAGCTTGACCTCGACGCCGATCTTCTTCCAGGCGGCGGCCAGGTACTCGGCGGCGGCCTGGACGCCTGGGCCGCGGGTGGTGGTGTAGAGCAGGCGCAGGCTCAGCTTCTTGCCGTCCTTGGCGCGGATGCCGTCGGCGCCGGCGGTCCAGCCGGCGGCGTCGAGCCCGGCGGACGCGGCGGCCGGGTCGAGGCCGGGCACGTGGCCGCTCACCGAGTCGCCGATGCAGGGCGGCACGCCCGGGACCAGCCCGGTCACCGGCTTGCCGGTCCCGCCGCTGGAGACGCGGCCCAGCTCGGCCAGGTCGAGCGCCTGGGTGAGCGCCTTGCGGACCGCCACGTCGTTGGTCGGCCGGTCCTTGCCCTGGTGGTAGAAGTACTGGCCGTTGCTGACGTTCTCCTCCTGCTTGTCCACCCCGGGTGCCGCCTGCACGCGCTGGCGGTCGGGGCCGAAGAAGGTGGCGGCGTTGACGTCGCCGGACATCAGCAGGTTGGCCGCGGTCTGCTCGTTGGGCACCACCTTGAGCACCACCTGGTCGGGCAGCTCGGCGGCCGACCCCTGGCGCTTGGCGAAGGTGTAGTGGTCGCTGGGGGCGACCTCCTTCAGCTCGTACGGGCTGGTGCCGTAGGTGGCCTTGGCCAGCAGGGAGCGGTCCTGCAGGCCCTTGCCGCAGACGATGAACAGCAGCCGGGTGCTCTCCAGGATGAAGCTGAAGGGCTCCGGCGTGCTGACGGTGACGGTGGCGGCGTCGGCGGCCGCCTTCATCCCGACCGGCGCCAGCACGCCCAGCAGGGGCGACTTGTTGGCCGGGTCGGTCAGGTAGTTGATGTTGGCCGCGACCTCGGCCGGGGTGAGCGTGGAGCCGTCCGAGCACTTGACGCCCTGGCGCAGGGTGAAGGCGACCGCGTCCGGCTTGACCTCCCATTTCTCGGCGAGGCCGGGAATGATCTTGCCGTCGGGCGAGGTGCGCACCAGGGTCTCGTAGGCGAGCGAGAGCACCGAGTTGGTGGCACCGAGCACGGCGGTGGCGGGGTCGAGCAGGCCGGGGTCGGCGCCGACGGCGATGGTGAGCGTGGCCGGGCCGGCCTCGCCGGCTCCGCCGCCGCACCCGGCGGCCAGCAGGGCCAGCGCGGCGGCCGCCGCAGTCTTTCTCATGGGGCGCTCCAGGAAGGGCAAGGGGTGATGCGCCCCACATTCGTCCCTCGGCCCCCGCCGGGGCTTCGTGCCCGGTGACGAAATGCGCGGGCCCGCTCGTGCGGATGCCCGAAGAGCGCTAACGCCGGAAGATGCGCATCTGCAGCATCAGGGCGAAGCGGGCCTCGGGATCGGCCAGGTCGAACCCGCCGATCTCCGACAGCCGCTTGAGCCGGTAGCGGAAGGTGTTGGCGTGGACCATCACCTCGGCCGAGGCCGCGGCCACGTCGCCGAAGTTGTCCAGGTAGGCGCGCAGCGTGGCCAGGAGCTGGCTGCCGTGCTCGGCGTCGTAGGCCTGCAGCCGCTGGTAGGGGCCGGTCGGGATCTGCTCCTCGGCGGCCACGGTGTCGGCCACCTGCAGCAGCAGGGCCTCGACGTGCACCTGGGCGTAGCCGGCGGCCTGCCCCGCCGTACCCCTGGTGCGCAGGACGCGCAGGGCCCGGTCGGCGTCGGCACGCGAGCGGGCCACCTCGGGCAGGCTGGCCACCACCCGGCCCACGCCGACGTTGGCCGCGTAGCGGGGGCCGACGCTGGCCAGGAAGCTCTCAGCCACCTGCAGGGCGCGCTCGTCGGTGTGGGTGGGCAGCACGGCGTAGGCGACCGGCCCGAGCGCCGCGGCGGCGGCCCGTGGATGGATGGAGCCGACGTGCAGGGCCAGCGCGTCGCAGAAGCGCTGGCGGTCGCTCTCGCTCTTGGCCGGGTCGGTCTCGGGCTCGGCGAGCTGGGCGGCCAGCACGCACAACCGCTCGGTGGCGATGCCCAGCCGGCCGGCGGCCTCGGCGGCCTCGGCGCCGCCCTCCAGGACGGTGGAGAGCAGGTCGGCGCGGAGCCGGCGCTGGCTGCCCGCCCCGGCGCGCTCGCGCAGCAACTGCAGGGCGACGATCTTGGCGGCGTCGGTGAGGGCGCGCTGGCGCTGCTCGGTGAGCGGCTCGTGCACCGCCGCCCAGATCGAGCCCAGGATCTCGTCCCCCGACCGTACGGCTATCGCCACCCGGTTCATGCTGTCGCCCTCGAGCTCCATGTAGATCGGCCCGCGGCTCTGGTAGAGCTCCTTGAACAGGCCGCGCTCGACCAGCATGCGCTGGTACATCTCGGGCACCTGACGGCCGAGCACGGTGGCGATGCGGCCGGCGTCGGCCTCCTCCTGGCGGGCGGAGAAGGCCAGGACCCGGGCCGAGCGGTCCTCGATGGTGACCGGCGCGTCCAGCAGCGCGCAGACCGCGTTGGCCAGGGAGAACAGGTCTCCTTGGGGGTCGTCGTCGAGTTCGCCCTCGGCCAGCAGGGAGCGCAGCAGCGCCGAGACCTGCGACCAGGAGGCGGCCCGCGACAGGCCGAGCACGCCGGTGCCGGTGGCGGCCGCGGCCTGCCGTACCGCCTCGGAGTCGGCGACCGGGTGCTTGACGACCAGCGCGACCGCGCCAGTGGAGCGCTCCAGCAGGTCGAGCAGCTCCTGCGCGCTGCGGACGCCGACGGCCAGCAGCAGCGTGCCGGGCGGCAGGTGGAGCTCGTCGTGCGGGTCGAAGATGTGCACGCCGGTGACCTCGGTGTCGAGGTCGGCCGGTGGGACGGCCACGTCCAGCACGGTACTGCCCAGGTCCTCCAGGAGCCTGCGCAGACTGGCACGTGGCCGTTCGTTCACCTGGTCAAAGTACACGCAACCGGTCCACGGCGTCGCGGCCGGCCCGGCCGATGGCGGCGTCGGCCTCCGGATCGCGCAGCCCGAAGCGCGGCGAGCGGAGGAAGACCGCGACGGCGTAGCGCCTGCCGTCGGGGTACTCCACGACGCCGGCCTCGTTGCGCACGCCCCAGAGCGTGCCGGTCTTGCCGGACACCTTGACCTCGTCCGGGAAGCCCGCGGCCAGGCGGTGCGGCCAGATCTGGCGGCCCATGATCTGGCGCACCTCGGCGCACGCCTCGGGCGGGCCGGCCTCGTCCCGCCAGATGCGCGCCAGCAGCTCGGTGATCTCCCGCGGCGTACTGGCCGTGGTCCGCAGGGGGTCACGGACCGGCAGGTCGCGGATGATCTCGTCGGTCAGCTCCTCCAGGGGGTGCTCGATCTGCGCGAACAGCTCGGCGCAGCCCCCGATGAGGTGCGTGCGGGTCAGGCCCAGCTCCTTGAGCGTGGCGTTGACGTTGTCGCAGCCGACGCGGCGCAGGAGCACGTCGGTGGCGGCGTTGTCGCTCATGGTCATCATGAAGTGGGCCAGGTCGCGCAGGGTGAGCGAGACGTCGTCGGCGCAGCCGGAGGTGCCGATGCCGCCGTCCTTGTCCCGCTCGCCCACGGTCAGCCGCTCGGTGCGCTCGATCTGGCCGAGCGCCGCCTGGCGGGCGTACTCCAGCACGATCGGGATCTTGAAGACCGAGGCCAGCACGACCGGGTCGTCGGCGCCCTGGCCCACCTCGGCGACGCCGTCGACGTCCCGGGCGTGGACGAAGATCTCATACACGGGGCAGCGCCCTCCCGTTGTGCAGGTAGGCGGCGCGGCCGTCCCGCACCACGAAGGTGACGGTGTCGTGCTGCCCGTCCTCCGCCTCGGCCGAGATGAAGGAGTCGCCGGAGTGGTGCACGTAGAGCTTGGTGGTCTCGGTGGCGCCCATGCCGGCCATGAACTCGCCGGGCAGCAGGGTGAGCCGCAGCCCGCCGTCGGCGCCGGCGACCTCGTAGGCGAGCTGCGGGCCGGCGTAGCGGCCGGTGTAGACGGCCGGGTCGAAGTCCGCGCCCGGCTCGCCGGGGACCGGGAAGTCGGGCACGTCCAGGCCGGTCTCCTCGCGGATGATCGGCAGCGCGAGGTCGGCCAGCAGGCCCAGGAAGCCCTCGCCGTTGGCGCTCATCGCGATCACGAAGTCGCTGCCCGGAACCACCCGCCAGAAGGTGCTCTGCCCCGGGGTGCCGCCGTCGTGGCCGAAGGCGCCCCAGGAGAACAGCTCGAACCCGAGGCCCCAGCGGTCGGCCAGCAGGCCGGAGACGCCCGGCACGGCGATCTGGACCTCGCGCATCGCCGCGACCGACGCCTCCGACAGCACGCGGGTGCCGTCCTCGGCCAGGCCGCCGGCCAGGAACATCCGGCCGAAGCGCACCAGCTCGCGCGGCGCCAGGCACATGGTCGAGCCGGCCGGCGCGTTGGAGCGCGGCATCTGCCAGCGCGGGTAGACCTCCTGCCCCGGGCCGATGTGCCCGGCCGAGGCGCGGAAGAGCACGGCCTCCTCGCCGAACAGCGCGGACTGCGTGGCGCCCAGCGGGGTCAGCAGGCGGTCGCGCAACGCCTGCTCCCAGGTGGTGCCGCGCAGCCTGGCCACCAGCGCGCCGAGCACGACGTAGCCGGCGTTGCAGTAGGAGAACAGCTCGCCCGGCTCGTGCACCTGCCCGGCGTCCTTGAGGAAGGCCACGAACTTCTCGAGGCAGTCGTCGCCGCGGCCGGTGTCCTCGAACAGGTCGCCGTCGAAGCCGCCGCTGTGCGACAGCAGGTGCCGCACGGTGATCGGGCCCTCGACCGGGAAGTCCGGCAGGTAGGCGCGCACCGGCTCGTCCAGGTCGACCAGGCCGTCCTCGACCAGTTGCAGGACCAGGGCGGCGGTCCAGACCTTGGTGGTGGAGCCGACCTGGAAGACGCTGTCGGGAGTGGCCAGCACGCCGGTGCGGCGGTTGAGCACGCCCGCGGCGGCCTCGGTCAGCTTGCCGCCGGACCAGACCGCGATGCCCGCGCCGGGGGTGCCGTGCTTGTCCAGGGCCTCGTTGAGGCGGAGCTGCAGGCTCACGCTGACTCCTTCTTGGGGGTGGCGCGCACACCGAGGTGCAGGTACGGCGAGCCGTCGGGCAGCTCGTAGAAGACGGCCGACAGCCAGTCCGGGTCGCCGGGGCGGCGGGCCACGAAGGTGACGTCGTCGACCGGGACGAGCGCGAGCTCCTGCGGCTCCTGGAGGGCGGCCAGCGCGCCGGTCGCCTCCATGCGCAGCGTCAGCTCGCCGCCGCCGTCGGTGATGGTGATGCGGGCGCCGACCCGCTCGTAGACGCCGGTGTAGCGGGCCGGGTCGATCCGCACCGGCTCGGCGGGCGGGGCCAGCCTCGGCCGCACGACCAGGCCGTCGAGCTCGGCGAACAGCTCGGTCGCCACCGCGTGGGTGAAGGCGCCGCTGTGCCCGCCGTTGGCGGAGACCGCGACGACGGTGCCGGTGTCGGGCACCACCCAGAGCATGGCGTGCTGGCCGATGGTGTTGCCGCCGTGCGAGACGACCTTGTGGCCGCTCCACTCGTCGAGGATCCAGCCGACGCCCCAATGGCTGCCCAGCGCGTGCGGGTCGGGGATGGCCACCTGCGGCTCCCACATCAACGCCGGGTCCTTCAGCAGCCTGCCCTCCAGGTGGGAGCGGCCGAAGGCGACCACGTCCGCCGGACGGGCGTTGATCAGGCCGGCCGGGCCGCACGAGCGCATCAGGCCCCACACCGGCGTGGTGGCGCCGCCCTCCACGTGCCCGGTGGCGGCGCGGAAGCGGATGACGTCCTCCGGCAGCGTCCAGGTGTGGGTCAGGCCGAGCGGGTCCAGGATCTGCTCGCGCAGCGCCTGGTCCCAGACCTGGCCGGTGAGCCGCTCGACGATGCGGCCGGCGATGATGAAGCCGGAGTTGCAGTAGGACTGGGTGGCGCCGAGCGGGTGGTTCTGCGCCAGGGTGGCGCAGGCCTCCAGGTAGCGCTCCACGCAGTCGTCGCCGCGGCCGGTGTCGAGGAACAGGTCGCCGTCGATGCCGGAGGTGTGGCTCAGCAGGTGCCGTACGGTCACTTGCCGGGTCACCTCGGGGTCGGCCACCTTGAACTCCGGCAGCAGCTCGATCACCGGGGTGTCCAGGGTGAGCCGGCCCTGCTCGGCCAGGATCATGAGCTGGGTCGCGGTCCAGACCTTGGTGACCGAGCCGATCTGGAAGAGCGAGTCGGTCGTCACCTCGACCCCGGTGTCACGGTTGAGCACCCCCGCGGCGAACTCGTGCAGCTCGCCGCGGTGCCAGTAGGCCAGGGCGGCGCCCGGGACCTCGTACTGCTCGATCAGCTCTGCGAGTCGATGACCCATTGCTGCAGCCACTGCACGATCCTCTCGTTGTAGTCAAAGCGGTGGGACGGGCGTCCGTTCAGGATGAACAGGTGGGAGCCGCCCGGATAGCGGACCAGCCGGACCGGCACCTCCCGCTCGCGCAGCGCGGCGAACCACTGCTCGGCCTGGCCGACCGGGCAGCGGTCGTCGTTCTGGCCGTGCAGGATCAGCGTCGGCGTGCGCACCCGGGAGACGTAGGTGAGCGGCGAGGTCTTGACCAGCTCCTCGCGCAGTTCGTGCCGCTTGAGCAGGAGGCCGGCGTCGGAGGTGCCGCTCATGCTGGTCAGGTCGCTGACGCAGCCGCCGGGGATGACGGCGCGGAAGCGGTCGGTCTGGGTGCTCAGCCAGCAGCTCATGTAGCCGCCGTAGCTGTAGCCGGTCACCGCCAGCCGGTCGGGGTCGGCCACGCCCTCGGCGACGAGCTCGTCGAGGGGGCTGAGGAAGTCGCCGGTGTCGGCCAGGCCCCAGGCGCCCAGCGCGGCGGTGTAGAAGGCTTCGCCGTACCCGTCGCTGGCGCGCGGGTTGAGGGTGAGCACGGTCCAGCCGGCGGCGGCGAGCACCTGGTGGTAGAGGTGGACCCCGTCGAAGACGGGGGCCCAGGCGTTGTGCGGGCCGCCGTGGATGTCGAGCAGGAGCGGGCCGGGCCCGCTCAGCTCGGGGTCGCGCAGCACGAAGCCCTCGACCTCGGTGCCGTCCGGCGCGGTGAAGCGGCGCGCGGTCGCCTCGAACAGCGCCACGTCCGCCGGAGCGTAGGCGGTGAGCTGCTCGCCGTCGAGGAAGACCTCCCCCTGGCTGTACGGCGTGGCCGCCACGTGGGCGACGCGGCCGGCGGCGACGCTGACCCCGGCGACCACCTGGCCACCGGCCTCCAGCGGCTCGGCGCTCGCCGAGCCCGCGGGCAGCCGGACGAGGTGGGTGTAGCCGCGGTCGCGCACGCAGAACAGCAGGTCCTCGCCGAGCAGCGCCGGCGTCGCGCCGGGGTAGCCGGGGGCGCCGGTCATGACGTTGCGGTCCAGGCCGGTCTCGATCTCGACGGTCTCGCCGCCGGTGAGCTCGAACAGGCGGGTGTGCCCGGACGGGTGCTCACGGAAGCCCGCGACGATCAGGCGCTCGCCGAGGTACCACGCGGCCGTGGCGATGAGCTCGGGGCCGGTGAGCCGCTCGGGCTCGCCGCCGTCGAGGCCGACGCGGTGGATCGCGCCGCGCACGCTCAGGTCGCCGTCGGTGCCGGGCCGCCCGGGCGCCGGGTCGGCCGCCTTCTCGATGTCGGCGGCGAAGACCAGGTGGTCGCCCGCCGGGGACCAGGAGGGCTCGCCGGCGTGGAAGGCGCCTGAGGTGAGCCGGCGGCTCTCCCCGGAGGCCACCTCGACCACGAACACCTGCGAGGTCAGCCCGCGCAGCAGGCCGGCGCCGTCGGCCTTGTGGTCGAGGCGGTCGGCGACGACGGGCGCGTTCGGGTCGAGCTCGCCGGCCGGGCCGCTGTAGGCGATGCGGGCGCCGTCCGGCGACCAGACGGCCGCGCCCGCGCCGAGCTTGGCCTCGGTGAGCACCCGCGGCTCGCCGCCGGACATGGGCAGCAGGTGGAGCTGCGGGGTGCCGTCGACCGGCTTGAGGAAGGCCAGGGTGGAGCCGTCGGGCGACCAGCGCGGGGCGCTGCCGGTGGCCAGGCGCCGGGGCTCGGCCCCGGGCGCGGCCAGCCAGATCTCGGCGATGGTGGCGTCGCCGTCCCGGTCGGAAGTGGTCAGGGTGTAGGCGACAGCCGTGCCCGCGGGGTCGATCCGGGGATCGGACGGCGTCGCGAGACGGTAGAGGTCGTCCAGGGTGAGGCGGCGCATGCCGGAACCGTAGGACGGTTCCGGGCCGGGATCTTCGGGCTGCGGCACGAACGCGGACGGGCTCGTTGGTGCCGCAGCCCCATGCTCACGCCGGGACGCGCGGGCCGTAGTACAGGATGAGCCGCTCCCCCACGGCTTTGGGGAAGGTCGCCAGCTTGCGCACCAGGTTGCCCTCGAAGTCGATCACCCGGAAGTCGGTGTCGGTCCAGCAGGTCAGGTGCTCCTCGTCGAACCAGCCGGTCTGGAAGGTGCAGGGCGAGGCGAAGCGTTTGTGCTCCTGGCCGCTGGCGGTGTCGTAGACGCAGTGGTCGTTGTTGGAGGCGTCCGGGCAGTCGGTGACGAACTTGGCCCCCGACGGCGAGAAGAGCGTCTCGGCCTCGCCCTCGCCGACGTTCGGCACGGCCTTGGCCTGCTGGCCGGTGGCGCTGTAGAAGACCACCTTCTGCTTGGCCTTGGTGTTGGTGAGGCCGACGACGCCCTGCTGGCGGTGGTCGAAGCCGAAGTTGGTCTCCTTGTCCACGCCCTTGATCAGGCGCGCGCGGAAGGTGGCGTCGAGGTCGCGGACGTCGATGATGCCGAAGCCGCTGGACTGCCAGTCGCCGCTGACGTGCTTGCCGACGTTGAGCAGGATCCTGGTGCTGTCGTGCGACCAGGTCTCGATGTAGGCCTCCATCGGCTGCTTCACCGTCTTGACCTGCGTGGTCTTGCCGGTCGCCTTGTTCACCACCTGGATGGTGTCGTACTTGTCGCCGGTGTAGTTCTTGGTGCGCAGCGCGGTGTAGGCGCCGTCCGGCGACACGCGGGCGGCCAGGTAGTTCGGGTAGCCGCGGTAGCCGGTGCCGTTCTTGGCGTAGTCGACCCAGTCGGCGTCCTTGGTCTTCTTGTAGGAGAAGCCGAGCAGGGTGATCGGGTCGCTGTCGTGGCTGATGAGCCGGGCCTTGGCGTCCGGCAGGGTGGTGCTCTTCAGCCCCTCGGTGGCGATCGGCGTGGCGGTGGGGGACGGCGGCGGGGAGGTGGCCGGCGTCTGCTCCGGGGACTTCTCGGGCGTCTTGTCCGGGGTGGGCGGCTGGTTGGACTCGCCCGCCACCGGGGTCGTCCCGGTCTTGCCGCCGGTGTTGACCACCACGATCACGACCACGGTCGCGATCAGCGCCAGGACCGCCGCGACCGCGGCGAGCAGCAGGCCGGTCTTCTTCTTCGGCTGCGCGGGCACGGTGTGCTGTTGTTGCTGCTGCGACCAGGGCTGCTGGCCGAGGTACTGCGGCTGCGGCACCGGGCCGCTCTGGAACTGCTGGTGGCCCGGGAAGCCCTGCTGGCCGCTCGCGAAGGACGGCTGGCCGTGCTCGTACGGCGGGGTGGACGGGTGGCCGTTCGGGTACTGCGGGCCTCCGGGGTACGGCTGGCCGGGCGGCGGCACCTGCTGGTGCGGGCCGCTCGGCTGCGGTTGGTGCGGCTGCGGGTGGTGGGGCTGGGGGTGGTGGGGCTGCTGGTAGGGGCCGCCGGGGTGGTGGGGGCCGCTCGGCTGCATCGGCCCGCCCTGCTGGTGGGGGCCGTTCTGCTGGTGGGGGGCGTAGGGGCCGCTCGGCTGGTGCGCTCCGGGCGGCGGGACCGGTCCCGACGGCTGGAACGGCCCGCCGGGCCCCGCCGGGGTGGCCCAGCTCTGCGCCTGCACGCCAGGCACGGCCATGCCGCCCGCCGCCGCCCCCTCGGGCAGCGACGCCCCGGGGTTGTGCAGCAAGCGCATGATCACCTGCTGGGCGGTGGGCCGGTGCGCCGGGTCCTTGGACAGGCAGGCCGCCACCAGGTCGCGCAGGTCCCCGTCGATGGTCGACAGGTCCGGCTGCGCGTTCAGCACCCGGTTGATCACCGCGGGCACCGACTCGGCGTAGAACGGCGCGGTGCCCGCCGAGGCGAACGCGATCGTGCTCGCCCAGGAGAACATGTCCGCCGCCGGGGTCACCTGCGAGCCCATGATCTGCTCCGGCGCCATGAACGCCGGCGTGCCCATCGGCGTCGAGGTGATCGTCGGGCCGCCCTCCAGCGCCCTGGCGATGCCGAAGTCGATCACGCGCGGGCCGTCGGAGGCCAGCAGCACGTTGGCCGGGCTGAAGTCGCGGTGCACGATGCCGGCCTGGTGGATCGCGGCCAGCGCGGTCGCGGTGCCGATGGCCAGCCGCTGCAGGGCCGACCCGCTGCGCGGGCCCTCCTCGCGCACCACCTGGGCGAGCGAGCGGCCCTCCACGAACTCGCTGGCGATGTACGGCCGGTCGTTGTGCACGCCGGTGGCGACCACCTTGGCCGTGCAGAACGGGGCCACCCGCTGGGCCACCGAGACCTCGCGGGCGAATCGCTCGGCGGCGACCGCGTCATCGGTGAGATGGGGATGCAGCCACTTCAGCGCGACGAGTTCGCCGTCGGGGGCCTCACCGAGATAGACGACGCCTTGACCACCCTGGCCCAGGCGACCGCGCAGCTCATATGCCCCGATTCGCTGTGGATCATCCGGTCGGAGGTCAGACGCTAATGACATAGGTAGATTATTGTTGATCCATCGGGCGAGGATGCGCGTCACCCTCGCGGGGGACCCGCCGACGTGCGCCAATCGTTATCCGGGCGCCCTTGGCCGATCCTGGCCGGGTCTTGTGGCGGCTTGCCGTACCTGCGCCAAAGCCTGGTGGCCCGCCTCCGCGGGCGGAGACGGGCCACCAGGGCAGGCTGGTCAGGTCAGGCGGCGGCCTTGGCGGCCAGGGCCACGGTGGCCTCGCGGGTCACGCCGTTGACGGTCACCGAGACGATCACCTGGCCCTCGCGCAGCGCGGTGAGCGCGCCGGTCGCCGGGTCGAGCCAGGCGGTGTGCCACGGCTTGAGGCCGGCTCGCGTGCCGATGTGCAGCGCCGGGGAGCCCGCCCACCGCGCCGAGACCGGGTAGGCGACCGGGACGGTGCGCGTGCCCTGGACCAGCGACGCGCTCACCTTGCCGGGCGTGCCCACCGTCACCGAGGCCGGCGCGGTCAGCGTCAGCTCGTCGACGTGCGGGCGCACCTGCGCGCCGATCCAGGTGGGCGCGTCCACGAACCAGTTGCGCCGCACGTGCGCCGCCTCCTGCTCGCTGACCGGGTCCACGCCCCACAGCGACCAGCCGGTGAAGCCGCCGTCGTCGGCGGCCGTCGCCGGGTTCTTGCCCGAGTTGCCGTTGATCAGGTACGGCACGGCGTCCACCCGGGAGGCGTGGAAGGTGCCGACGTGCGCGCCGATGAAGGCCGCGCCCTTGCCGGTGGTGCGCTGGAAGTCGGCCAGCCAGCCCTCGACCAGCGCGGCCTCCTTCCGGTCGCCGAGCTGGCTGCCCTTGCCCGCCGTGGGGTCGCGCGGCGGCACGTGGAACAGCACCACGACCGAGCCGACCCGCGGGTTCTTCGCCGCCTCGTCGAGCCGCTCGCGCAGCGCCGCGACCTGGTCGAAGCCGCCGCCGCGCAGGTTCAGCCGCGAGGTGTCGAGGGTGACGAACCGGGTGCCCTTGTGGTCGAACGACTTCGACGTCGCCCCGAACACAGCGCGGAAGTTGTCGATCTTGCCGCCCATGACCTCGTGGTTGCCCGGGATGTAGTGGTAGGGCAGCTCGCCCTTCAGCTCCTCGTCCAGGATCCGCTTGGCCAGCGCGAAGTCCTCCGGCGAGGCCTCGTCCACCAGGTCGCCGTTGATCAGCAGGAAGTCGGGGCGCGCGGTCTTGATCTCCTGCAGGGTACGGCGGGCGTTCTTGACGATGTCGCTGTCCGGCTGGCGGGCGACGAACTGGGCGTCCGACATGACGGCGAAGCGCCACTCGGCCTTGGCCACCTCCGGCCGGATCACCGGGTCGGCCACCTTCGGCGCGGCGGGGATCTCCACGGGCGGCGGCACCTTGGCCACCAGGCCGTCGATCAGGATCTCGCTCGCGTACTTGGCGTCGGGGCGCGTCTCGGCGACGTAGAAGCGGCGGAGCCGCATCGGGTAGTTCACGCCCGGCGGGACGGTGAACTCCACGAACTTCCAGCCGGTCCACGTCACGTACGGGCCGCGCAGGATCTGCGACTGGCCCAGCGCGTCGTAGAACTCCAGGCTCGGCCACTCGCCCTTGCCGTTGCCGTGGATCCACAGGCCGAAGCCCTGCGGCTGGCCGTCCACCACGATCTGCTGCGGCGGGCTGGCGTAGGCGGCGCGCGTCGCGGTCGACTGGGTGAAGTCGTAGGCCAGCTTCAGCGCGGTGCCGCTCTGGCCGGGGGCCGCCGACAACGAGCCGGTCGCCCGGGCGGCGGCGAACGTCCAGGAGGCGGCGTTCTCGAAGTCGGCCACCTTGGCCTCCACCGAACCGACCGTCACCGGGACCGCCACGCTCGCCCGGCCCACCTTCGCGGTGATCAGGCCGGCGCCGGTCGGCTGCTTCGCGGTCACCGCGAACGCGCCGTGCTCGGCGGGGGTCACCTCGAACAGCGTCTTGTCGTAGTCGAGCTGCACGTCGGCGGGCTCGATGGGGGCGGAGTTGCCGTTCCGGTCGTACCCCACCACCCCGAACCGCCCGCTCGCCGCCGCCTGAGCCACATCGGCGCTCTGCCCGTCGGCCGCGGGCTTCGCGGTGTTGTCCTGCGCGGGTTGGTCCGGGGTAACGGACGGCTGCTGGCCGGCGTCCGCCGAGGTCTCCGGGCCGGCCGGCGTCTGGGGAGTGGCGGACGTCTGGGGGGCTGCCGCCGCCTGGGAGGCGGTGGAGGCAGCGGCGGCGGGGACGGTGAGGCTGAGGCGGTCGGTGGTCGCGCCGAGCCGGGCCAGCGGCTGCAGCACCGTCAGGTCGATCTCGCCCTTCGCCTCCCCGCGCCACGCCGTCACCTTGGTCTGGCCGGGCACCAGTGCCCGGAAGACGCCGTCCCTGCCGACCAGGCCGTGCACCGCGGGGTTGGCCCGCCACTTCGGCTCTCCGGCCGCCGGGCCGTAGGTCTCGTCGAATCCGGCCGCGGTGAGCTTCCGGGTCAGGCCGGGGAACACCCGCTCCGGCCGCCCACCGGCGACCGGCCCGACACCGGGCGCCTTGGCCGGGTCGCTCGCGGTCTCCAGCCAGAAGCCCTTCAGCTTGCCGCTGCCCTCGGGCGCGTACAGCGCCAGCCCGTTGGGCACGTGCCGCTCGCCGCCGTCCGACGGGCTGTTCTCCACCTGAACCGACGCCGCGCCTGGCTCGCGCGCCAGCAGCGTCGAGGAGCCGCCGCCGTCGAGGTTGAGCGCGTTGTGCGCGCCCAGCTCGACCATCATCTGGGCCAGCTCGCTCAGCGTCACGCCGCGGCTGTCGGCCTGCCGGCCGTCCACGGTCAGCAGGTGCATCGTGCGGCCGTCGGCCGAGAAGCCCACGGCGGTGCGGGGGTGCGCCGCCGGGTCGGTGATCGGCTGGACCGCCCCGTCCTTCACCAGGACGTGGCTGCCGCCGACCGCAGTCCGGATACCACCCGGCTTAGGCTGATATTTCACCTCAATCCGGTCGCCGACCTTCAGCCCGGCCAGCGCGTCCGCCCCGGCCTCCCGCCCGAGCAGGATCGTGGTCCCCGCGACGACCGGACCGCTCCCGGCCGCCTGCCGTACCGCGGTCACCGCGCCGTCGCGCAGCTCCACCTCGGTCACCTTCGCCGCGCCCTCCACGGTGCGCGTGCGCGCGTACGAGCCCCACAGCGGCGTGAACACGCCCACGCCGCCGGACTGGATGCGCTGGTTGAACTGCGTCAGCGGGATCGTCGCCCCGCCCGCCACCGCCGCGCTCCCCTCGAACGCCGCAGTGATCACACTGCCGACGCCCTCCGGGCTGATCGCCACGGCCTTGTCCCAGCCCTGGACCGGTGACTGGACGAGCTCGCCGTCCTTCACCCCGATGCCCTGGGCGGCGCCGGACTGGTTGATGTCGAAGAAGTCGCCGTTGACCGCGGCGACCGCCTTGGCCCGGCCCGCCGGACCGGACAGCGGCTCGGTCTTGGAGACCTCGCCCGAGAACAGGTAGCCCGCGCTCGCCTTCCCCAGATCCGCCGACAGCGCGTCCGCGCGGAGCCATCCCGCGGCGTCGTACCGGTCGAACGAGGTCAGCGTCACGCCCGGCGCCACCGGCCGGGTCCGGCTCGCCGTCTCCAGCCGCTGCGTGACCGGAGCGGCCAGCAGGGTGGACGGCGCTTCATAGGAGGAGGCCGGCGGGCCGTCCTCAACGGGGGGTTGACCCAGGAGAAGGGTCGCGGCTAGTGCGATGTTGAGGGTCTGCACGACCGAACTCAATCTTGCCGTGGTTACAAGTTTCAAGACCTACGGGTGGACTAAAAGAAAATTTCATCCCCGTCCGCGTTTCCGGCGTCCGTCCGATTCCGTTCCGGCGTCCGTCCCATCCCCGTTCTCGCACCCACGCCTGTCGCCGCGCCACCCGTCCCCCAGCCGCCGCCCCATCCCTCGGCGCCGCGCCCGATCACCGCCACTCCCTGTTCTGGCCGCCGCCGCCTTTCCCGTCGCCCGCCCGCGGCCGCCTCACCCGCACCCCACCAACCCCCAGGCCCGCCACCCCTCCACCAGACCCGGCCGCCCGCTCCCCCAAGGGAGGGGCGGCGGGACAGGCAAGTGCCCGGGCGGTCAGGTGTCGGGGCGGGGCCACAGTCGAAGACCCCGCTAGGTGGCTGGCCTACGGTCCAAAAGCTGCCAGACGGCTGGTTCTGCGGGGTCCGGTGTGGTCAGGGTGAGGGGACCGATCCGCCGCCGGTCGGGGTCGGGGCGTCGGGGGTGAGGAGGGCGGCCGAAGCGGTCAGCTCGGCGCCGCTGGGCTCCTCCAGAACCGAGCCGGAGGAGGTCGACATGCTGCGAACCCCGGCGTAAAGGACCAGAGGTACGGCAAGCGCGACGGCCATCGACAGGACGGCGGTGCCGGAGTCGTTGACGAGCATCCCGACGCCCCCACTGACGAGGGCACCGATGAGGCCGGCACGCAGCATGGGGGCACGGGTGAAGGCCTCGGGGACGGCACCGGCGCTGACCTTGCCGGGGCGCATGACGGCGAAGATCAGGAAGGCCAGGCCGGCGATGACGATCGGCATGAGGTTCGGTGAGAGCAGCGTGTGCAGCATGGCGCCGAGCTTGCGGCCGATGAGCGGCCAGAAGGTGCCGTCGATGACCTGGCCGACGAAGCGGCCGAGGTGCGTCTGGGAGGCGGGCGGGCGCAGGTGGTCGAGGACGGCGATCGCACTGACGGTGACGCCGCCGAGGATGCAGAAGAGGCCGAGCCTGATCACCGAGACCCGCTTGCCGGCGACCAGGAGCGCGGTGACGGCGATGCCGGGGACGAAGGCGATGACGCCGCCGAAGTCGCTGCCGACGCCGGGCCAGCCGGCCAGGAGCATGGCGATGACGCCCAGCGCGGTGACCAGGGCGACGGCCACGCGTTTGCGGCCGGTCCGGACGAGGCCGTCGGCGGCGACCGCGGTGACCATGAGGACGGCGGTGGCCAGGAGGGCGAACGGGATGTTCGCCAGGCCGTAGTAGCGGCCGCCGACGACGGCGGTGTAGCCCATGAGGCTGTTGAACTGCATCGTCGTGCCGGTGAGCAGGTCGGCCAGCAGTACCGCGCCGGTGACGCCGGCCACCACGGCGGGTGGGCCGAGGGGGTGGCGGCGCCAGGGGCCGGACATGGCCGCCAGGAGGATCACCGCGGCGATGGCGACCACGCCGCCGATCAGGGCCACGCCGGGCTGGCCGGCGTGGGCCCACGGCAGGAGGTTGACCAGGTACGTGGAGACGGGGATCGAGGCCAGGCCCAGGCCCGCGGTCGCGATGCCGGTGGCGCGGCGGCGCTTGGAGAGGAGGAGGAAGGTGATGAGGTAGAAGGCGACCTGGAGGACGGCGAAGCCGGTGAAGAAGTGGCCGGTCAGGCCCCGGACCGTGGTGCCGGTCAGGTCGGCGCGGGCCAGGTGGTCCTTGGCCTCCGCGACGGTCACCAACCCGCCGGTCGCGTCCTCGCCCGCAGCCGTCGCACCCGCAGCCGTTTGACCCGAGCCTCCAGCCGTTTCGCCCGAGCCTCCAGCCGGTGCGCTCCCAGCCGGTGCACTCCCGGCGGGTTCGCCCGTGGAAGGCGGGCCAGTGGTTGTCCCGGTCGGCGCCGTGCCGTCCCCTGCGGGGGCGGAGGCGGCTGGGGTGGGGTTCGGCTGCGACCTGAGGGGGGTGCCGGGGGGTGGGGCGAGGGTGGTGGAGCCGGCGGGCCAGGGGACGCCGACGACCTGGGGCGGGATGGGCGCGCCCAGAGCGGTCAGGAGGCTGGCGGTGATGTCCGGGATGATCACGATGTCGGGGCGGCGGGTCGAGGTGGTGCCGAGGTAGGTGCCCTTGGCGCCCGGAGCCTTGAGGAGAGCGACCCGCAGGTGGGGGACGCCGCCGTGGTCGCCCAGGCCGGCCAGGAGGATGCGGGTGTCCGGCGGGAGCTTGGCGAGGGCCGCGCCGACCTCGGCGTCGGCGGCGCGGACGGCGGCCTGGCGGGCGGCAGGGGCCAGCAGCTCGGCTTCCTTGGTGAGGACGCCGGCGGGAAGGTACGGGGCGATCAGCTCGTCGACGTCGATCGCGGTGACCTGGCACTTGGACCAGTCGGTGAGGGCGGCGGGCGAGTCGGCGTAGTGGTCGACCCTGCCGGACTTGTCGGCCAGGGCCAGGGCGGCGCCCCGGCCTACGGCGGTGGTGCAGTGGCCGGCCTGGTGGAGGGCGTCGCCGAGGGTGCCGGCGTGGACGCCCTCGCCGGACTGGAGCAGGGTGGCGAAGCCCGGTACGGAGGCGGAGTCGCCCGAGCGGGTGGGCTCGGGAGGCAGGCCGCACCAGCCGCCCGAGGCGGCGCGACGGCCGGCCGAGACGGTCAGCCAGGCGTCGTAGGGGCAGGTGGTGGTGCCGACGGCCTTGACGGAGAGGGAGCCGAAGCCGCTCTCGCCGGCCAGGCGCCACAGGTTGGGGGTGGCGGTGGCGTCGAGGTCGGTCCAGTGGAGGCCGGGCACGCCGATCAGGGCCACGCGCGGGACGGCCCCGGCGGCCTGAAGGCCGTTAGGGCTGGTTCGAGCTGCGGGGGCCGCGAGGGTGGTGGCGGTGGCTGGGGTCGCGGTCCAGGCGACGAAGAGCACCAGCAGTACAAAAGCCCATCTCACTACGGCCCCCATGCGAGCTCGGCCCCGGCAAACGCCTGGGAAAGGTAGCACGAAACGCGGGGGCGGCAAGGGCGGATGGGTGTCCTGTGGATAACCGCTTGGCCTTGAGGGAAGGGGAAAGGCGCCAAGCCCCGGACCGTCCGGGCCCCGGCCTCTGGTGTGCGTGCCGTACAAGCCGCAAACTGGGAGGAAAGGGATCGCACGGAGCAGTGGAGCACCCGTGGACATTCACCTCGACCCCATGCCGGTCCTCTCCAAGGGCAGGCACCGCAACCCCAAGCGTGGCGCCTGCTTCATGGAGCTGGCCTCCTACCTGGCCGGAGAGCGGTGGAGCGACCACCCGGCCTGCACCCATCCGCTCCTGGCCGCGCTGGCCAGGCTGGTCAACGACAACACCACCGACGCCCGGCGCGGTGAGCTGGTCCGGCTGGTTCCCTCGATCATCGGGCTGACCGGGGACGATCTGCGGATCGACGCGACGATCGCGCTGAGGTGCGCGACCACCGCGCTGCCGGTGGCGGCGGCGGAACGGCAGCTCGCGCTGGCGGTCTCGGTGCTGGCCTGCGAGGAGATCCTGGCTCGGCTGGACGGGCGGGCGGCCGGGCTGAGCGAGCAGAGTGCGCGGGCGATGGAGCAGGTGCCCGTGGCGGCTCGGCAGGCGCGGAAGTTCAGCCGGTCGGCCCGGATCACCGAGCGGGGGTTCCGGCGGTATGCGGCGCCGAACGCGGTGCAGCTGGCTGTCGTGGGGATCGCGCAGGCTTGTGTGAGCGATCCGGACACGATCTTGCGGGAGTTGCTGGCGGGGGCGATCGCCGACTGCCGGGCGCTCTTGCCGGAGGAGCCGGCGGCCACCGAGCAGGTCGCCATGAGAGAGGCCCCCAAGGGGCAGGCCGTACTGGCGGAGGGCGCGTAGGGGCAGGGCCCCGGAAAACAAGGGTCCTGAGAACAAGGGAGGGCCTGCGATCCACAGGTGGATCGCAGGCCCCTAGGAGCTGCCCGTGGTCTGGGGCTAGCGGCGGCGCTTGCGGAAGATGGCGCGGATGGTGAGCAGCAGAACCACCCCCACGAGCTGGCCGCCCACGACGATGCGGTTGACGTCGACCGCCGGCTTCCAGTGCACCTCGCCGTCCTTGATGACGTAGACGCCGGCCGGTTTGGCGGCGACCGCGTAGCCGCCACCGCCGCCGGGTTCGTCGATCGACCCCTTGCCGGTGCCTCCGCCTCCCGCCTGGGCGACCCTGGCGACCGGAATGATCGTGACGTCGTCGTGGGTGACGGGTTGACCGAAGACGCGGCCGACGGTGGCCGCGTCCGTGGTCTGGTCGAGAAGCTCCATGATGTTCATGCCACCAATGTGACATCCACCCGTGCCGGTCGGCCAGTAACCCAGCGGTCATGGCACGGGTGTGAGGAATTCCTCGGCGTAGGCGGCCAGGGTGCGGGGCTCGCGGCCGGTGAGGTCCTTGACCGTGCCGGTGAGCGGGGCCCAGCGGTCGTCGGCGAAGGAGGCCATGTACTCCGCCAGCACGTACGGCAGGCCCTGCGCGGCCAGTCTGGCGCCCATCTCGGGCACGGGCAGGTCGGCGTAGCGGATCGGCCGCCCGGTGGCGGCGCTCAGGACGGCCGCGAACTCGGCGTGGGTCCGGCTCTCCGGCCCGGTCAGCACGTGGTCGCCGGAGGCCCCGACCGGCCGGGTGAGCAGGGCCCGGGCGCAGGAGGCGATGTCGCGGGCGTCGATGTAGTTCATCCGCGCCTCGCCGTACGAGCCGTGGAAGACGCCGTCGCCGTCGAGGTCGGCCGCGAAGTTCTGCATGAACCCGGTCGGCTGCAGGATCGCCCACGGCACTCCGGAGGCCCGCAGGTGCTGGTCGACGAGTCCGTGCAGGCCGCCGCCGAGCGGCTGGCCGGGGGCCGCGCCCCGGACCGACACCGTGACGATCTGCGCCACGCCGGCCTCGGCGGCGAGGTCGATGACTGCCTGGTGCCCGGCGACGAAGCCCGGCCACAGCGAGCTGTTGAGGAAGAGCCGGTCGCCGGGCGAGAACAACCCCGCGAAGCTCTCGGGCCGGTCGAAATCGGCCACCACCGAAGCGGAGGCCCGGCCAGACTGGCGGACCACCGCGACCGCCTCCGATCCCAGCTCGGCCAGCAGCGCGCGCCCGATCGTGCCCGTGGCACCCGTCACGAAGATCATGCCCAACCCCTTAAGCGGACGATCAAATTCCGGTTACTGGACGCTACACTAACCGGAACAGGATCGTCCACTTACAGCGGGAGCCTCCGATGCGCGCGGACGCGCAGAAGAACCTGGGCAAGATCGTCGAAGCCGCCGCCGAGGTCCTGGCCGAGCACGGCGACCAGGCCCCGATGGCGTTGATTGCCCGCCGCGCCGGGGTCGGCGTCGGCACGCTCTACCGGCGCTTCCCCGACCGCGGCGAGCTGCTGGCCGCGGTGGGCGAGCACTACGTCCGGCACGTGACCGAGCGCCTGGCCCGGGCTGAGCGCGAGCCGGACGCGTGGGCGGCGCTGCGCGCGTTCGTGGCGTGGGTGGCCGATCCGGGCCGCGGAGCGCTGGCCGGAGCCCTCGCCGAGGTGCCGGAGGAGGCGCTGGCGGCCCGGCCGGAGTTCGTGCGCATGCGCGAGGAGTACGGCCGGGCCGTGGCGCGCCTGGTGGCCCGCGCGCACGCCGAGGGCAGGCTGCGGCCGGACGCCGGGAGCACCGAGATCATGACCCTGCTGAAGGTCTTCACCTGCCACCCCGAGGTGCCCGACCCCGGCCGCTACCTGGAGCTCATGCTCGACGGCCTGGAGTCCCGAAGGCCCGGCTAGGGCTCGCGGGTGAGCACGACCAGGTCGCTGCGGTAGTCGTCGCCGCTGGCCCACCACGAGGGCACGGCCAGCCCGTGCTCCATCAGCGTGGTCCCGTGCCAGACCCGCCCGTCCCCGTCGCGGTAGCGCGCCTCCGGCTCCAGCCCGGCGAGCCGGAGCCGCCAGGGCGCCTGGCGGCGATCCGTGAACGGGTTGTAGGCCAGCACGACCACCCGGTCCTCGTGCACGTACTGCACGGCCGAGCGCTCGGCCCCGGGCCGCCCGCCCAGGCGGTACAGCCGCCCGTGCTGCACGACCGGCCGGATCTCCTTGTAGGCCGCGATGTGCGCCGCCGCCTCGGCCAGCTCCCCGGCGCTCCACTCCCCCAGGTTGCCGCCGACGCCGAGCGCCCCGGCCATGGCGACGTGGAAGCGGTAGCGCAGCGGCACCCGCCGCCCGGTGATCGGGTTCGGGCTGTCGGTCACCCAGCAGGACATCGCGCCCGCCGGGTAGAGGTGGGAGTATCCCTGCTGGATGCGCTGCCGCTCGAGCGCGTCGGTGTTGTCCGAGGTCCACACCACGTCGGTACGGCGCAGCATCCCGAAGTCGATCCGCCCCCCGCCCCCGGAGCACGACTCGATGCGCAGCCCCGGGTGCCGGGCCCCCAGCTCGTCCATGATCGCGTAGACGCCCCGGGTGTGCTCGATCCACAGCAGGTCGTCCGGCCCCGCCTGGGTGAAGCTGCGGTTCATGTCCCACTTGAAGTAGTCGAGCCGGTAGTCCCCGGCCAGCCGGTCGAGCCAGCCGAGCGCCCACTCCCGCACCTCGGGCCGGGCGTAGTTGAGCACGAGCTGGTTGCGCGCGGTGTCGCGGCGGCGGCCCGGCCAGTGCAGCACCCAGTCGGGGTGGGCGCGGTACAGGTCGCTGTCGGGGTTGACCATCTCGGGCTCGACCCAGAGCCCGGCCCGCATGCCGAGCTTGCGCACCTCGTCGAACAGGCGGCCCATGCCGTCGGGGAAGCGCTCGGGGTTGGGCCACCAGTCGCCCAGGCCGCGCCGGTCGTCCACGCGCCCGCCGAACCAGCCGTCGTCCACCACGAACAGCTCGACGCCGAGTTCGGCGGCCCGGCGGGCGAGGTCGAGCTGGCCGTCCTCGGTGACGTCGAACCAGGTGGCCTCCCAGGAGTTGTACAGCACCGGGCGGACCTCCCGCGGGTGCGGCAGCACGTGCCGTCGCGCGTAGTCGTGCCAGGCCCGGCCTGCGGCGCCGTACCCGCCGTCGGTCACCAGGCCGAGCGCGGGCGGCGTCTCCAGGGACTCGCCGGGGGCCAGGTCCCAGGCGAGGCCGTCGTGGCCGAACCCGGCGGTGACCGCGACCTCGCCCTCGGCGCGGCGTTGCGCGGTCAGCCGCCAGGAGCCGCTCCACGCCAGGGCCACGCCGTACACCCGGCCGTGCTCCTCGCCCGCGTCACCGATCATGATCCACGGGTTGGCGGTGTGGGAGGTGGTGCCGGTGCGGCTGGTGAAGGTGGTCTCGCCCACCGGCAACGGCCCGCGGTGCGGCTGGGTCTCCAGCGCCCAGTCTCCGGCGACGCCGAGGTAGACCGGGTCGGCGCTCTCTGGGACGGGCCAGGAGCCGGAGTCGAGGCGCAGCAGCCGGACCGGACCCGTCGTGGCGGTGGCGGTGACCCACCGCTCGATGACGTCGCTGTCGTCGTGCACCCGCAGGTGCAACACCACGCGCAAGCCGTACTCCGGGTCGAGCAGGACCAGGTCGAGCCGGCCGGCGGTGAGCTCGGCGGAGTCGAAGGTCAGCTCGACCGAGCGCACGCCGCCCTCGTAGACGGCCTGGAGGCTGGGCACGCCCCAGCGCCGCCCGCCGTCCACGGGCAGCAGCTCGACCAGGTCGTCATCGGGCCGGAAGCCGGAGGCGAAGCGCCCGCTCACCCGGTCCCCGGCCACCTCGGCCACGGCGGCGGCGGGCAGGCGCGGCCCCCAGTACCACTGCACGACGCGCCCGTCCTCCTCCGCCGACAGGACGTAGGTGGAGGAGGGGGTGTGCGCGGCCCAGGTGCGGGGACGGCCTTCGACGGCTACGACGGGCATGGGGGTCCTTTCGCGAAGCGGTTGTCCCCCCATGATTTCCCGCCGGACCGGGTCAGACCGCGCGGCCCCGCAGTTCCCGGTAGCGCTTGACGAGCTGCGCGGTCGAGGCGTCGGGGTAGTCGGTCGCGGGCTGCTCGGCGGTGAGCGCGGGCTCCAGCGCGAGCGCCATCTTCTTGCCCAGCTCGACGCCCCACTGGTCGAAGGAGTCGACGCCCCACACGGTGCCCTCGACGAAGACGATGTGCTCGTACAGCGCCACGAGCTGGCCCAGCGTGCCCGGGGTGAGCTTGGGGGCCAGGATGGTCGAGGTGGGACGGTTGCCCGGCATCACCTTGTGCGGCACGATCTCGGCCGGGGTGCCCTCGGCGGCGATCTCCTCGGCGGTCTTGCCGAAGGCCAGCGCGGTGGTCTGCGCGAGCAGGTTGGCGGTCAGGATGTCGTGCATGCCCTCGCGGTCCTCGAACGGCTGGGCGAAGCCGATGAAGTCGGCCGGCACCAGCCGGGTGCCCTGGTGCAGGAGCTGGTAGAAGGCGTGCTGGCCGTTGGTGCCCGGCTCGCCCCAGAAGATCTCGCCGGTCTCGACACCGACCGGGGTGCCGTCGGCGCGCACCGACTTGCCGTTGGACTCCATGGTGAGCTGCTGCAGGTAGGCGGGGAAGCGGTGCAGCCGCTGGCTGTAGGGCAGGACGGCCCTGGTCTCCGAGCCGAAGAAGTCGGCGTACCAGATGCCCAGCAGCCCCATGATCACCGGCATGTTCTCGGCGAACGGCGCGGTGCGGAAGTGCTGGTCCATGGCGTGGAAGCCGGCCAGCATCTCGCGGAAGCGCGCCGGACCCACGGTGATCATCAGCGACAGGCCGATCGCGCCGTCGTAGGAGTAGCGCCCGCCGACCCAGTCCCAGAAGCCGAACATGTTGGCGGTGTCGATGCCGAACTCGGCCACCTTCTCCGCGTTCGTCGAGACCGCCACGAAGTGCTTGGCCACCGCCTCCTCCCCGAGGGCGGCGACCAGCCAGTCGCGGGCGACGCGCGCGTTGGTCAGCGTCTCCAGCGTGGTGAAGGTCTTCGAGCTGATCACGAAGAGCGTCGAGGCCGGGTCCAGGTCGCGCAGCACGCCCAGGATGTCGGCCGGGTCCACGTTCGAGACGAACCGGGCGGTGATGCCGGCGTCCACGTAGTCGCGCAACGCCTCGTAGGCCATGGCCGGTCCGAGGTCGGACCCGCCGATGCCGATGTTGACCACGGTCTCGATCGGCCGGCCGGTCTGGCCCAGCCACTCCTGCCCGCGCACCCGCTGGGCGAAGCCGGTCATCTTGTCCAGCACGGCGTGCACGTCACCGGTCACGTCCTGGCCGTCCACGGTCAGCTCGGCCTCGCGCGGCAGCCGCAGCGCGGTGTGCAGCACGGCGCGGTCCTCGCTGACGTTGATGTGCTCGCCGGTGAACATGGCCTCGATGCGCTCGCGCAGGCCGGCCCGCTCGGCCAGGGACAGCAGGAGCCGCATCGTCTCGGCGGTGACACGCTGCTTGGAGTAGTCGAGGAAGAGCTCGCCCGCGACCACGCTCAGCCGTGCGGCCCGCTCGGGGTCGGCGTCGAACAACTCGCGCAACGTCTTTCCGGACATCTCCTCGTAATGCTTGCCCAGTGCCGCCCATTCGGGGCTGTGCGTGATATCGGCCACGGTTTCCTCCAGATGTTCCCTTCAGCGCCCTACCCAACAGGCGGGCTGTCGTTACTCTTCCACGCCTTCCGGGGCCGGCGGGTGAGCAGGGGCCGGTACGGCGAGGCCCGCCGCCGAGTCATCTCGACATAAAGGGATAAACTATGACATATCACCATGCGGGAACGAGGAGACCTCGGATGACGTTGGCCTGGTATGCGTAGTTCCTTCTTCGGCAACCTCGAGGCGCAGCACGCGCCGCCCGGCTTCGCCCTGCAGAACACCAAGATGCTCCGGGTCACCCTGCCGGAAGTCCTGGCCCGGCAGGGGTCGATGGTCGCCTTCCAGGGCCAGATGAGCTTCGACTACGAAGGCTCCGGCGGCATGGGCAAGCTCTTCAAGAAGGTCATGACCGGGGAGGGCCTGCCGCTCATGCGGGTGCGCGGCCAGGGCCAGCTCTACCTGGCCCAGAACGCCGACGACATCCACCTGTTCTACCTGGAGAACGAGGGACTCACCGTCAACGGCCGCAACCTGCTCGCCTTCGAACCGCAGCTCGGCTGGGACATCAACCGGGTCCAGGGCGCGGGCGTGGCGGCCGGCGGCCTGTTCAACACCACGATCAACGGCACCGGCTGGGTGGCCGTCACCGCGCACGGCACCCCGGTCATGCTCGACGCCGGCCAGGCCCCCACCTTCGCCGACGGGCAGTCGGCCGTCTGCTGGAGCGCCGGGCTGAACGTGGGCGTCAACCGGACCTTCAAGGCCGGGGCGCTCATCGGGCGCGGCAGCGGTGAGGCCATGCAGCTCGCCTTCCAGGGCCACGGGTTCGTCCTGGTCCAGGCCAGCGAGGGCCCGCCCGTCCCCACCGCGGCCTGACCGCGGGCAGCCACCCCGTCCCCCGCACGGACCGGGGCCCACTGGGCGAGCAGGAGCCCGCCCAGTGGACCCTTCCCCACCTTCGGGTTAGCGGGCTCGATCGAGGGCAGGGCCAGCCGGGTCGAGAACCCGACAAGTGAGGAGGAGCCGTCGTGCTCACCCTGACACCCGGCGCCGCCCAGGCGATCCGCGACATCACCGCCGGCGCTCCGGAGCCCGGTCGCAACGGCATCCGCATCTCCGCCGACGGGCCGGACGCCGCCACGCTGGTGCTGTCGGTCGCCGCCGGCCCCGAGCCCGCCGACGAGGTGGTCGAGGCCGAGGGCGCCCGCGTCTACCTGGACGAGACCGCCGCCGCGGTGCTGGACGACAAGGCCCTGGACGCCGGAGCGCACCCGCAGGGCGGCGTCGCGTTCACCGTCACCGAGAGATAGACCGGCGCGCGGACGCCCTCGTGGAGCTTCCACGAGGGCGTCCGGCGTTCCGGAACCCGTCAGAGCTTGGCCAGGAAGCGGACCTGCTCCAGCCGCTGGAACCCGCCGCCGCCCTCGTGGTTGTTCCACGGGTAGACGGCGATCTCCTTGTCCCCGGCCCAGTGGTTGTAGGCGGCGAACACCGTCGAGGGCGGGCAGATGTCGTCCATCAGCGCGACCGAGTACAGCGCCGCGGCCTGGGCCCGGGCGGCGAAGTTGACCCCGTCGAAGTAGGACAGCGTGCGGAACACCCGCTCCTCGCTGTCGCGGTTGGTCGCCAGGAAGCGCACGATCTCCTGGTAGGGGTCCCGCCCGGTGATCTCGACCGCGCGGCGGAAGTGCGTCAGGTAGGGCACGTCCACCATCGCCGCCCGCACGTCGGAGCGGAGCCCGGCCACGGCCTGGGCGATGCCGCCGCCCTGGCTGACGCCGGTGACGATGATCCGGTCCGGGTCGACGAGCGGGTGCGCCCTGGCCACGTCCACCGCACGCACGGCGTCGGTGTAGACGCGGCGGTAGTAGTACTCGCGCGGGTCGAGGATGCCGCGGGTCATCATGCCGGGGGCGTGCGAGTTGCCGGTGCCGTACGGGTCGGCGGTGGCGCCCGGCCGGTCGTAGTTGGAGCCGCCCTGGCCCCGGGTGTCCATGATCAGGTAGGCGTAGCCGGCGCTCGGCCAGAAGGTGTGGTCGTGCGCGAAACCGCGCCCGCCGCCGTAGCCGATGTACTGCACGACGCACGGCAGCGGCCCGTGCGCCCCGCGCGGCACCACGAACCAGCCGCTGATCCGGTCGCCGCCCCATCCGGCGAAGGAGAAGTCGAAGATCTCCACCAGGGCCAGCGGCAGGTCGTAGGGCGTGAACTCGGCCGCCGTGTCGTGCTGAGCCGCCTCGGCCAGGGTGGCGGACCAGAACTCGGCGAAGTCGGCGGGCTCGTCACGCTCGGGCCGGTACTCGCGCAGCTTCTCGATCGGGAGATCGAACAG
Organism: Nonomuraea sp. NPDC050310; assembly: GCF_040655795.1. Taxonomy (NCBI): domain Bacteria; kingdom Bacillati; phylum Actinomycetota; class Actinomycetes; order Streptosporangiales; family Streptosporangiaceae; genus Nonomuraea; species Nonomuraea sp. NPDC050310. Next base: position 52,617 of record NZ_JBFAKP010000015.1, read on the forward strand.
AGGCATGGGGGGTTTCCTCCGGGTGAAGATCCATAGAGCTATCTGTCCCGATATTTCATCAGAAAGGCGATAGCTTCGTTTTGTGCGGCCCCTCACTAGACGGGTGATACGCGGGGTGTCCGGAGTGACGGTTCTGGCGCTCGCCCCGGTCCTCGGCCTGTTCATGCTCGCCGGCGCCACCTCCTTCACCGGCGACCCGTCGGTCTTCATCCTCGCCGGGCTGGCCGTCTTCGGCGCGATCCTGCTGCTGGGGCTGCTGTTGTGCGTGCCGCGCCCCGCCCGGCCGCTCTGGCGCTGGGTGCGCGGCGCGCTCGTGCTCGGTACGGCGGGGCTGGCCGTCTGTCAGGTCTCGGCGGCCGTGCTCACCCCTCCCCCGCTGCCGGGGGCGTTGCGTCCCGTGCCCGGCCAGGCCACCTGGTCGCTGCCCACCGGCTCCGAACTGGCCTACGTACGGCTGGCGCCGCGCGGCCAGGCCCGTCCCGAGCCGGTCGTCGTGGTGCAAGGCGTGCCCGACCTCGGCGGCGACGCCGCCGTCTTCGCCGGGCTGGCCGACCGGACCGTCTACCTCTACGACCGGCTCGGCACCGGCCGCTCGGCCCGGCTGGCCGACCCGTCGGGCTACACCGCCGCGCGCGACGTGGCCGACCTGGAGGCGGTACGGCAGGCGATCGGGGCCGAGCGGATGATCGTGCTCGGGCACTCGGCCGGGGCGGAGGTCGCCACCGCCTACGCCACGGCCTTCCCGGACCGGGTGGCGAAGCTGGTCCTATCCTCCCCCACCCCGGCCGCCTCCGCGGTGCGCTTCGCCGGGCTCGACACCACGCAGAGCCGCCGCCTGGCCCTCTCCCTCCTGCATCCGCGCTCGCTGGCCATCGACACGCTCGCGCAGGTCGATCCGGCCGCCGCCAGGGCCTTCGCCTCCGACGCCGAGCTCGACGCCCGCCTCGACGCCCGCAACGCGCTGGTCGCGCCCGCCCTGTCCTGCCCGGGCGCCTCGCCGTACCGGCCGCGCGGGGCCGGCGGTCTGGCCGCCCTGTCGCGGCGGCCGGCCCCACTCCTGCGCGCCGAGCCGGCCGTCCCGACGCTCGTGATCCGGGGCGCGTGCGACCCCGCGCCGCCGCTGGGCCGCTTCGCCTCGGCCCGCCGGGTGGAGGTGCCCGGAGCCGGGCACCACGTCTACCGCGACCGGCGCGAGCCGTACCTGAAGGCGGTCAACGAGTTCCTGGCCGGCTGAGCGTCAGGCGCCCGGGAGGGCCACTGCCGGGTCCCAGCCGTCCGGCAGCGGCGGCACGGGCGCGAAGCCCGAGGTCACCGGCACGAACTCGGCGCTCTCCGCCGAACGCAGGATGGCCGTCATCACGTCCAGGACGTGCAGGGCCAGCTCGCCCGAGGCCCGGTGCGGCACGCCGGCCGCGAGGGCCCGCGCCATCTCGGCCACGCCGGTGCCGCGTCCCGCCGTGCTCCCGCCGACCGGCAGCTCGGCCCAGTCGCCCGACCCGGTACGGCGCAGCCGTACCGGACCGGTGAAGGTGTTGGGATCGGGCGCGGCCAGCGTCGCCTCCGTGCCGGTGATCTCCACGAAGCCGTGCCGGGGCAGCGGCGAGTCGAAGCTGAAGACCGAGGTGGCGGTGGCCCCGGAGGCGAACTCCAGCAGGGCGCTGACGTGGGTCAGCACCTCGACGTCGAAGCCGGTCCCGGCCAGCGGCCCGGAGCCGATGGTGCGCCGGGTGTGGGCGCGTGAGCCGTTGGCGGCCACCCGGGTGACCGGGCCGAAGAGCACGGCGAGCGCGGTGAGGTAGTAGGGCCCCATGTCGAACAGCGGCCCGGCCCCGCGCTGGTAGAGGAACTGCGGGCTGGGGTGCCAGGACTCCGGGCCGGGTCCCTGCAGCAGGGTGATCGCCGAGCCGGGCGTGCCGATCAGGCCGTCGGCGACGGCCCGCTGGGCGGTCTGCAGGCCCGCGCCGAGGAAGGTGTCGGGCGCGCAGCCCACCCGCAGCCCGGCTGCGTCCGCCTCGGCCAGCAGCGCGCGCCCGGCCTCGGCGTCGAGGGCCAGCGGCTTCTCCACGTAGACGTGCTTGCCGGCCCGGATCGCGGCCAGGGAGACCTCGACGTGCGCGGCCGGGACGGTGAGGTTGACGACGATGGAGACCTCGGGGCGGGCGATGATCTCGGCCGGCTCCCCGGCGTACGGCACGCCGTACTGCGCGGCGACCTCGGTCGCGCGCTCGACGTCGAGGTCGGCGCAGCCGATCACCTCGATGTCCGGGAAGGCGGTGAGGTTGCGCAGGTAGGCGTGGCTGATCGTGCCGCAGCCCACCACGGCGACGCCGGTCAAGCCTCCACCTCCCGCAGGTAGGCCAGCGAGCGGGCGACGGGCTGCCACATGTCGCCGTCGAAGCGGTCGAGCTCGACGACGCGCATGGCGTGCGGCGCGGCGGCGAGGATGTCGGGGATGGGCAGTGTGCCGTCGCCGACCGCGGTCATGGGCTCCTCGACCGTGCCGGGACCGTCCTTGACGTGCAGGAAGCGCACCCGCTCCCCCAGCTCGCGCAGCAGCTCGGGCACCTGCGCGCCGCCGACCGCCGCCCAGTAGACGTCGATCTCCAGGAACACCTCGGGGTCGAGGGCGGCCAGGAACTCCTCGAAGGCGGGGATCTCCCAGAAGTGGTTGTGGTAGCCCACCCGCAGCCCGTGCCCGGCCGCCCAGGCGGCGGCCTCGTTCACCCGGGCGGCGCTGCCGCGCACGTCGCCGGTGAACTCCTCGGGCGAGATGAACGGGATCACCAGGGTGTCCAGCCCGATCAGCTTGGCGGCGGCGGCCACCTCCTCGCGGCGTTCGCCCAGCAGGGGCGCGTGCGCCGAGCGCACGGCCAGCCCGGTCTCCTCCAGCAGCGCGCGCAGCGCGGCCGGATCGGTGAGCAGGTCGTAGGGTTCGACCGCCGTGTAGCCGAGGGCGGCCAGGCGGTGCAGGGTGTCGGAGAGGGATGGCTGGTCGCGAAGGGTGTAGAGCTGCACTCCGTACATAAACCAGGACTTTACGGACACCAAGCCGATCATGGAAGACTACGGGGATGACCGACGAGGAAGCGATCCGAACGGCCGTCGACGGGGAGCTGCGCCTGCTCGACCCGGCGGTCCGCGCGCGGCCCGACCAGGTGGCGGCCCTGCTCGACCCGGAGTTCACCGAGGTGGGCGCCTCCGGCCGCACCTGGGACCGAGAGTCGATCATGACCCTGATGGGACCGGCCGCCGGACAGGGACCGCGCACGGTCCCCCACGAGGTGGCCGGGCGGGTGGTGGCGCCCGGTGTGATCCTGGTCAGCTACCGGACCGAGTCCGGCGGCTTCCGCGCGCGGCGCAGCTCGATCTGGCGGCTGCGGGAGGGGCGCTGGCTCCTGTACTACCACCAGGGCACCCCGGAGCCCGGGACGGCGTGAGGCCGCCCCGGGCGGGTCGTGCCGCGGTCAGAGCTGCTTGGCGATCGCGCGGTCCAGGGCCGGGGGCGTGAGCGGGCCACGGGCCAGGTAGTCGCGGAAGGCCTCGTAGTCACGACTGCCGCGCACCGCGTCGGTGAAGCCGGCGAAGGCGGTGTAGCCGTCCGCGCCGATCAGCGTGTAGGCCAGCGCGGCCAGCCGGTAGCCGCGGGTCGGGTCGAGCGGGACGCCGCCGATGAGCACGTCGGCGGGCAGCACCCGGTCGCCCACCGGCTTGGACAGGTCGTAGGAGAAGCGCACGTTCCCGGAGACCGCCAGCGGGGCGAAGCGCACGGTGCCGTTGGGCTGGGTCTGCCACTGCTGCTCCAGAGCCTGCTCGATCTGGGCGCCGGTCACCGAGACGGTGAGCACGGGGTTGGCGTACCCCCAGGCGGCCCAGGCCTCGCCGAACAGCACGGTCCCGTCGGCGTCGGCCGGGTTGGCGCCCTTGGCGAACTTCAGGTCGGCGCGCAGCGAGTTGGAGCCCTTGACCGGCGCGACCGCCACCATGGCGAGGTCGGCGGCGCCGCCGGGCGTGCGGTGGGAGTCGGCGTGGGCGACGTCGGCGGCGAGGTTGCCCAGCGTGCTCTCGCCGTCGGCGTCCCGCACCCGGGTCACGTCGCCGGTGAGCGCGCCGACCGGCCGGGCGTAGGACTCGGCGCCCTTGGCTAGCCAGTACTCGACGAGCTCGGTCATGTCGGGGTCGGGCGGGACGTCGCGGGTGACGGCGTGGTTGGCCGAGGTGGTCGCGGAACGGATGACGTCACGGGTCCGCGGGTCGATCTTGAGGTTGAGCTCGTTGATCAGCCGCCCGTGGTTGGCCGGCTCGACGACCGGACGCAGGTCGCCGGCCGGGTCGGGCAGGGCGCAGTTGAAGCCCCAGTGCCAGTGTCCGGTGACGATCGCGTCGATGTCCGGGGTGGCCCGGGCGGCGAAGTCGGCGATCGGGCCGGTCAGGTTGGCGCAGCCGTCGAACTCCGGCCCGGCGTAGCCGCCCTCGTGCACGTTGGCCACGATGGCCTCGACGCCGCGCCGCTTGAGCTCGGCGGCGTACTTGCCGGCCGTCTCGACCAGCGGCAGGTTGTCGAGGCCAGGCTGGTAGGAGGTGGAGCCCTCGACGGTGGTGACCGTGGTCAGGTTGATGACGCCGACCGCGACCCGGCCGAAGCGCTTGATCACGTACGGCGGCAGGACGGGCCGCTCCTGGCCCTTCCTGACGATGTTGGCGGTGGAGAAGGGAAAGTCCGCGCCGCGGAACGGCTGCCCGTCGGAGTCGGTGAAGCAGCTGTCGACACCGATCTCGCCGAAGCACTTGCCCTTGCCCATGTGGTCGCGCAGGAACTCCAGCGACCGGTCGAGCTCGTGGTTGCCGACCGCCGCCACATCCACCTTGATCTTGTTCATGAACTCGATCGTCGGCTCGTCGGCGTGGTAGGCCACCTCGGTCGGCCAGCCGCTGAAGAAGTCGCCGGCGGCCAGCGTGAGGGTGTGGTCCCGCCCGGCGCGCAGCCGTTCGAGATGGGTGGCGATGTACGGCGCGCCGCCCACCACCAGCACCTTGCCGGTGGGGTCCTTGATGGTGCCGTCGGTGGCGTTGTGCTGCGGGGTCAGGTAGCCGTGCAGGTCGCTGAGGGTCAGCACCTGCACGTCGACGGGGCCGGGTCGGGCCGCGACCGCCGCGGTCGCCGGGCCGGTCAGCACGACCAGCCCGGCAGCCGCGACGACGGCGATCCTGCTGCGGAAGGAACGCACGCGTGAAGCTCCTAAGGAGGGAGAGGGGGTTTCAGCCCTTGGAGCCGGTGAAGGCGATACCGGCGATGAGCTGGCGTTGCATGACGACGAAGAGCACGATGATCGGCAGCGAGGCGACCGCCGATCCGGCGAAGAGCACGGGGAAGTCGGTCTGGAACTGCCCGCGCAGGGAGGCGAGCCCGGCCGAGAGCGTCATCATCTCCGGGTCGGTGTTGACCACCAGCGGCCACAGCAGGCTGCTCCACGACCAGAGCACGGTCAGCAGGCCGAGGGCGAGCAGGCCGGGCCGGATCAGGGGCAGCATGACGTGCCAGAAGATCTGGAAGGGGTTGGCGCCGTCCAGGCGGGCCGCCTCGTCCAGCTCGCCGGGCAGGGTGAGGAAGAACTGCCGCAGCAGGAAGACGCCGAAGGCCCCGAACACGCCCGGCGCGATGAGCGCCTGGAGGCTGTCGAGCCAGCCGAGCCCCTGCATGATCTCGTAGCGCGGCAGCAGGAACAGCTCGCTCGGCACCATCAGCACGGCCAGGAAGACCATGAACAGGGCGTCGCGGCCGGGGAAGCGCAGCCGGGCGAAGGCGAAGGCGGCCAGCGAGCAGAAGAGCAGTTGCCCGGCGGTGACCGCGACGGTGACCAGGACGGTGTTGAGGAACTGCCGGCCCAGCGGCACCGTGCGGAAGGCGTCGGCGTAGTTGGACCACTGCCACGAGGGCGTGAAGGTGGGCGGGGTGCGCAGCGACTCGGTCAGCGTCTGCAGCGAGACGACGACCTGCCAGACGAACGGCGCGAACATCAGCAGCGCCCCGGTCAGCAGGATCGCGTGCACCCGCCAGACGCCGCGCCGGTTACCCATAGTGCACCCACCTCTTCTGCAGCCTGAACTGGACGGCGGTGAGCACGAGGATCAGCCCGAGCAGCACCACGGCGATGGCGGCGGCGTAGCCGCGCGAGTGCTGCACGAAGCCCTGCTCGTAGAAGAGGTAGACGATCGTGCGGCTGCCGGCCAGGGCCGGGCTCTCCGGCTCCACCATCAGGTAGACCAGGTCGAAGACCTGCAACGCGTTGATCACCGTGATCACGGTGACGAAGAAGGTCGTCGGGGTGAGCAGCGGCAGCGTGATGCTGAAGAACTGCCGCAGCCGCCCGGCCCCGTCGATCTCGGCCGCCTCGTAGTAGTGGCGTGGGATGCCCTGCAGCCCGGCCAGGAAGAGCACGGCGTTGTAGCCGAGCGAGGTCCACACGCCGACGATGGCCACCGCGTAGACGGCGGTGTCCGGGTCGCCGACCCAGTACGGCCCGTCGATGCCGAGCTCGCCCAGCAGGTGGTTGATCAGCCCGAAGTCGCCGTTGAACAGATAGCGCCAGGTCAGGCCGACCGCCGCGGGCATGGTGACCACCGGCAGGAAGTACAGCGTGCGGTAGAAGCCGAGCCCGCGCAGCCAGCGCACGTTCAGCAGCGCGGCCACCACGATGGCCAGCGGCACCCCGGCCAGCACCAGCGCCGCGTACAGCCCCGTGTTGCCCAGCGCGCCGAGCATCTTCTCGTCGCCGGCCAGGCCTGCGAAGTTGGCCAGGCCCACCCAGGTGGAGCCGCCGAACACGCCCGACTCGGTGAAGCTCAGGTAGAGCGTCTGGACGATGGGCCACAGGAAGAACACCACCAGGCCGAAGGCCATCGGGGCGATCATCAGGTAGCCCCACAGCCACTCGCCCGGCGGGCGCCGCCGCCCCGTGGCCCGGGGTGGCGGGCCGGTGGCGGCGGCCGTGCCGGGCGCGGCCGCCGTCTCGGTCGAGACCATCCGCCTACTCCTTGGCCAGGATCTCGTCCATCTGGGCGGCGAGGTCCCTCGCCACCTCCGCCACCGGCCGCTTGCCCGCCCACGCCTCGGTGAGCAGCGTCTTCTGCGCGTCCTGCCACTTGGCGGTGTTCACCGAGACGGGGTACGGCACGCCGTGCGGGATGGAGGCGTCGTAGGCCTCCTTCAGCCGGTAGGGGTAGTTCTTGAACCAGGCGTCCTGGGTGCCCTCGCGCAGGGACAGCGAGCTGCCGGGGGTGCTGCTCATGATCTTCTGGGCCTCGGGCGAGGCGAGGAAGGAGGAGAACTTCTCGGCCTCGGCCTGGTGCCGGCCCTTGGCCGAGACGGCGGTCGACATGCCGAGCATGATCACGCCGCCCTTGGCCGGGCCCTTGGGCAGCGGCGCGGCGTCGACGGCGTCCTTGATGTCGGTGTTGCCGGCGTAGATCGGCGCGAACCACATGCCGCCGTACTGCATGGCGTACTTGCCGCTCTGGAAGAGCTGGATGCCGTCGGTGTCGGCGTAGACCTCGGCGGGCGGGGCCACCTTGTCCCGGATCAGCCCGGTCCAGAACTCCAGACCCTGGATGGAGCCGGGCTCGGCGAAGCCGGACTTCTTGCCGTCCTCGGAGATGACGTGCCCGCCGGCCTGGTAGATCGTGTTGTAGAAGCCGACCTGGTCCCACATCGGGGCCATGATCCCGTACTGCCTGTCCTCGGGCTTGGTCAGCTTCTTGGCGGCGGCCTTGACGTCGTCCCAGGTCCAGTCGACGTTCGGGTGGGCCACGCCGGCGGCGTCGAAGAGCTTCTTGTTGTACCAGAGCACCGGGAAGCCGACGCTGAACGGCACGCCGTAGAGCTTGCCCTCGTAGCGGTAGGAGTCGACGACCGAGGCGGGCAGTCCCTCGACCGGCTTCTCGTCCAGCGGCTTGATGATCCCGCCCTTGGCGTACAGCTTCATGTTGAGGCTGTTCATCCAGAACACGTCCGGGGCCGCGCCGCCGGTCGCGGCGGTCTGGAGCTTGGTCCAGTACTGGTCCCAGGGGGTGATCTCCAGCTTGACCTTGATGCCGGGGTTGGCCTTCTGGAAGGCGTTGATCAGGTTGGTGCTGCCGGCCTGGTCGTTCTTCTCCCAGATGGCGAAGGTGATGGTGACCTCTCCGGAGCTGGAGCCGGTCGAGGCTCCGCCACCGCAGGCGGCGACGGCGAGGGAGAGGCCGACGAGCCCGGCGACGGGCAGGCGTAAACGCATGGTTCTTCCTTCAGGGGGTTCGGCGGGCGTTCGCCTACCTCTTTATGCTGGAGTCCACAAATATTCAGCACAGCAGCGACGAGGTCAAGAGGGATACCGTCCGCGCATCGCCCGTAGATCCGACCCAATAGAGTGAAGTCCACCATTAAACGGCCAGCTACCACCACGCCTGGGCGAGCCTGAGCACCGATTCCAGCAGCGTACGGGTGTAGGGGTCGCGCGGCGCGCCGAGCACCGTCTCGACCTCGCCGTGCTCCACGATCCAGCCGGCGTTCATCACCGCCACCGCGTCGCTGACGTAACGCACCACGGCGAGGTCGTGCGAGATGAACAGCATGGTCAGCCCGAGCTCACGCTGCAGCTCACGCACCAGGTTGAGCACCATGCCCTGCACCGAGACGTCCAGCGAGGAGGTGATCTCGTCGGCGGCGGCCACGGCCGCGCCCATGCTCAGCCGGGGGTCGAGCGAGGATTAGGGGTCCTGGAAGACGAGCTGGACGGCTCGCCGGTGCGCGGGCAGGATCCACCCGGCGCTCAGCGGCGCCAGCCCGACAGTCCCCGGGCCAGCGTGGTCTTGCCGCAGCCCGACTCGCCCACCAGCCCGGTGACGTCTCCGACGGGTGTAGGGGTGGTGTGGCCTCTCGGTCAGCCGCGCGACCGGCAGGTCCTCGACGATCACCCCGGCGTACATGGCCAGCACGCGCTCGCACAGCTGGGCGACCACGGCCAGGTCGTGCGAGATCAGCAGGACCGAGGCGCCGACGCCGAGCAGCCGGGCGGCGGCAACGAAGTCACCGGCCGCCGGGCGGGTCGTAGGTCTGGACCGAGGAGATCTCGGTGTGCAGGCTGCCCGGCGAGGCCACGACGTCGAGGATCCGGGACAGGCTACTCACGCTGGCGCTCACGGCTTAGGACATACCACCCATCTCTGGTCACGTCGACGATCTCGTGCCCGCAGGCCGCCGCGCCCAGCAGGGCCTCCCGCACCGCCGAGCGCCAGCGTCGGGCGGTGGCCGGGTCGGCGGCGCGCAGCGCCAAAATGTCCTCGGGCATGGCCACGGCCAGCAGGTCGTGCTCGCCGGGGGCGGCAGCCGTACGGGCCGGGGCGGGGCCGTCCCGGCCGACCAGGACGGTGGCGGCCGAGACGTCCGGGCGCGGGCGCGGCGCCCGGTCGAGCTCCCACACCGCGTACAGCCGGTCGCTGGAGTCGCCGGCGTTGATCGCGTCGGCCATGGTGCCGTAGAAGTCGGGCAGGTAGGCGGCGACCCGCGCGCCCAGCCGGTGCACGTTGAGGTAGGCGTTGCGGGTGACCAGCGGGTCGAAGGTCCAGGAGATGGCCCGCACGCCGCGCGCCCGCGCCCACTCGCGCTGGTGCCGCTTGAGCGCCTGGCCGACGCCGCCCCTGGCGCCGGGCAGCACGCCGGTGATGTGCGAGTGCAGGTGGCCGTCGCCGGCGAAGAAGCCGATCGAGATGCCGGCCAGTTCCCCGCCCACCCGCGCGCCGGCGACGTAGCCGCCGACGTGCGCGATGGTGCGGATGAGACCGGCTTCGAGCAGCCGGGCGCCCCAGATGCGGGTGATCAGCTCGGCGGCGTCGTGGTGGTCGGCGACCGCGGTCAGCTCGCCGACCACGAGGGTCTCGGTCATCTCGTCTTGGGGGTGGCGCGGCCGCCGAAGTAGAGGTACGGCGAGCCGTCCGGGAAGGTGGTGCAGACCACGCCGCTCCACAGCTCCTCGCCGTCGCGCCGGGCGAGGTAGCGCCCCTCGCCGACCGGGACGAGCGTGTAGTGCATGGGCTCGTCGAGGTCGGCGAAGCTGCCGGTGTTCTCGTACCGCAGGCGGCCCGGGGTGACGGTGATGCGGGCGCTGGTGCGCTCGTGGACGCCGTCGTGCTCGCCGCTCCAGGCGGGCGGGTCGGCGGGCGGCTGCGGCAGCGGGCGGGGGCTGACGCCGGTCAGTTCGGGGAAGAGCCGGGCGGCCAGCGCGCGGAACAGCCCGGCGGTGTCGCCCCCGTTGGCCAGCGCCGCGACGGTGACGCCGCTGCCGGGCAGCACCCACAGCATCGCGGACTGGCCGATGGTGTTGCCGCCGTGCGACCACACCGGGACGCCGTCCCACTCGTCGAGGATCCAGCCCAGGCCCCAGTGCGAGCCGAAGCTGCCGTAGGGCAGCTCGACCTGCGGCGTGGCCATCGCCTCGACGCTCGCAGCCGACAACAGCGGCGAGTCGAGGAAGGAGCGCCCGAAGCGCACCACGTCGGCGGCGGTGGCGCAGATCAGCCCGGCGGGGCCGATCGAGCGCATGATGCCCCAGGTCGGCGTGGGTCGCTGCGGCTCGCCGGGCTCGCCGAGGTGGCCGGTGGCGGCGCGGAAGCGGATCACGTCCTCGGGCAGCGTCCAGGTGTGCGTCAGGCCGAGCGGCTCGATGAGCATCGAGCGGAGCGCGTCGTCCCACACCTGCCCGGTGAGCACCTCGACGATCCGGCCGGCCAGCACGAACCCGGCGTTGGAGTAGGAGTGCGCGGCACCGGCCGGGTGGGCGGGCGCGAGCTCGCGCACCGCCTCGGCGTAACGCGCCAGGCAGTCGTCGCCGCGCCCGGTGTCGTGGAAGAAGTCGCCGTCCACGCCGCAGGTGTGGGTCAGCAGGTGGCGTACGGCCACGCCCGGGCAGAGCCCGTCCAGCAGGCGGGCCACCGGGGTGTCGAGGGTGAGCCGGCCCTGCTCGATCAGGAGCATGATCTGGGCGGTCGTCCACACCTTGGTGATCGAGCCGATCTGGAAGATCGAGCCGGGGGTGACCTCGACCCCGGTGGCGAGGTTCAGGACCCCGGCGGCCTCCTGATGGATCTCACCGTCGTGCCAGTAGGCCAGGGAGGCGCCCGGCACCCGGAACTCCGAGCACAGCTCTGCCAGCAGCTTCGTCATGCTGGCACGCTAGGCGGGCCCGGGGCCGTCCCTCTTCGTCCGACTCGACCAACGCGCCCCGCCTTGTTAGGTGTCTGACGACAAGATTTGCCGATTCATCGGGTGTTGAGTGCTGTCATGCATGATCTCCTCCTCCGTGGCGGGACCGTCCACGACGGCCTGGGCTCCCCCGAGGTCGTGGCCGACGTCGCGATCTCCGGCGGCCGGATCACCGCCGTCACGCCGGGCGCGGCCGGGCCCGCCCGGCGCGTGCTCGACGTCTCCGGCCTGATCGTCGCCCCCGGCTTCGTCGACCCGCACGCCCACTCCGACCTCGTGCCGCTCATGCCGGACCCGCAGCCCTTCAAGCTGCTGCAGGGCGTCACCACCGAGATCAACGGCAACTGCGGCTTCTCCTACGCCCCGCACGCGCCCGCGCTGGCCGAGCTGACCGGCGAGCGGGTGCCGGAGTGGAGCTTCGCCGGCTACCTGGAGGCCGTCGCCACGGCCGGGCCGACCAACCACGTCGCCACCCTGGTCGGCCACTCCACGCTGCGCGGCGCGGTGGCCGGCTTCTCCCCCGCCCTCACCCCGGAGCAGCACGCCCGGATGCTGGAGCTGGCCGAGGAGGCGTTCGCCGCGGGAGCCTGCGGGCTGTCCAGCGGGCTGATCTACCCGCCGGGCTCCTACGGCGGCACCGACGAGCTGGTCGCCCTCGCCGGCGTCGCCCGGCGGTACGGCCTGCCGTACACCACGCACATGCGCGACGAGGGCGCGCGGCTGGCCGAGGCCTTGGACGAGGCGATCGAGGTGGCGCGGCGGGCCAGGGTGCGGCTGCAGGTCTCGCACTGCAAGGTCGGCGGGCGGGCCAACCACGGGCAGGCCGGGATGCTCCTCGGCAAGCTGCGCGCGGCCCGGGCCGAAGGGCTCGACGTGCTCGGCGACCAGTACCCCTACCTGGCCGGCTCGACCGTGCTGGCCGCGCTGCTGCCGCCGGTCGCGCTGGAGGGCGGCGCGCTGCCCGAGCGGCTCGCCTCCGCCGCCGAACGCGCCCGGCTGCGCGAGCTCACCGCCGGCACGGGCAGCGGCACCGGGCTCTGGCGGGACGCCGACCCGGACAAGGTCACCGTGATCACCCACACCCGCCCCGGCGTCGTCGGCCGGACGCTGGCCGCCCTCACACCGGCCGGCGGCGACCCGTGGGAGGCGCTGTGCGAGCTGGTGGCGGCCGACCCGGCGGCGACCATGGTGATCGAGATGATGGCCGAGCCGGACGTCCAGGAGATCATGGCCGACCCGCTGATCGGCATCGGCTCCGACAACGGGCCGCCCACCGGGCTGGAGCACCCGCGCACCTGGGGCTGCTTCCCGCGCTTCTTCGGCGCCTACGTGCGCGAGCGCGGCGTCGTCTCCTGGGCGGAGGCGGTGCGGAAGGCGACCTCGCTGACCGCCGCCCAGTTCGGGCTGCACGGCCGCGGCTGGCTCGGCGCGGGCGCGGTGGCCGACGTGTGCGTCTTCGACCCGGCCACCATCGGCCATCCCGGCACCTACACCGAGCCGTCGCTGCGGCCCACCGGCATCGTGCACGTGCTGCTGGAAGGCCATCCGGTGGTGGAGTCCGGCGAGTTCACCGGCGAACGCCGCGGGCGCGTGCTGCGCCCGCGGCGTTAGCGGTACCGGTCTCCTCGTCGGACTCCCGGCTCGCCCACCCCCGTGCGGCGAGCCGGCGGGATCAGATCGGCTCGTCGAAGGCGGGCGGGCGCGGGTCGTGCCCGGTGGCCGAGCGGACGATCTCGGTCGCCAGGTCGTGCAGCTTACGGTTGCTGCGCTGCGAGGCGGCCCGCAGCCAGGCCATGACCTGCCCGGCGTCGCACCGGCGGCGGGCCATCAGGATGCCGATCGCCTGGTCGATCACCGCCCGGCTGGCCAGCGCGTGCCGGAGCTGCGCCACCAGCTCCGCCTGCTCCGAGGCCCGCAGGGTGGCCTGGAGCAGTATCGCGGTGTGCTGGGCGGTCAGCTCGGCCGCGGCCTGGACCGCGTCGGTGAAGCCGTCACGCTGCTCGGAGTAGAGGTTTAGCGCGCCCAGGACCTGCTCGCCCGCGGCCAGCGGGTGCGAGCAGACGCTTAGAATGTCGCGTTCCAGAAAGCGGTTGGGCAGCTCACCCCAGCGGTGCTCGGCGGCCAGGTCGTTGGAGCAGACCACCCGCCCGGTGCGCATGGCCTCCCGGCACGGGCCGTCGCCTGACTCGGCCTGCATCCGGTCCAGCGACTCCACGCGCGAGTCGCTGGAGGCGGCGGTCAACCGGCCGCCGTCCTGGCCCAGGGTGAAGCCGACCATGGGGTGGGTCGGCATGCAACGCGAGGCGATGTCCGCGATCTGACGCAGCGCCTGTTCTGTACTGATCGTGTTCAGGAGCACCGCGGTCAGCTCGTGCAGTGCCTCGGCCAGACGCCCGTTCTCCTCGGACCGCTCCAGGCCGGTCATCAAGACAACCTCCTCATGTTCGGGTAACGGTCTCCTTACCTAAAGACAGCGGTTGATGCATACGTTCGGAAAGCCGCGCGTCCGTGACCCCCCTCGCCTAGACTTCCGCAGCAGTAGCCGGTCGGTTCGGAGGCGCAGCCCCGGTCGGTCCGCGCTGCCCTGGCGAGGTTTCGCTTCATGCCCCTCCTGATCACCCTGCGTCGTCTGCCCGGCCGCCTCGTGCTGGCCCTGGAAGGCGAGCTCGACCTGGTCTCCGCCCCCGCCTTGCGCGAACGCCTCGACACCGTCCTCGCCGAGCACCCCGAGCCGGACCTCGATCTCGACCTCGACCTGACCGGGGTCGGCTTCCTCGACTGCGCCGGAGCCCGCGTCATCGCCGAGGCGCTCGACCGGCTGGAGGAGCGCGGCGGCCGGCTCACCGTGCTGCGCCCCAAGCCGATCGCCCTGCACCTGCTCCAGCTCATCGGCCTGGCCCCCGAACTGCGCATCGTGGGGGCCACGCCGTACCGTGACCGAACGGTCCGCCCGGACGGCGGCCCGCGGGGCTAGCCTGGGCCCATGCCACGCACCGTGGAGACCGCGCGGATGCTCCTGCGCCCCTTCGCCGCCGGCGACGCCGACGAGCTCTTCGCGCTCGACAACGACCCCGAGGTCATGCGCCACATCAGCAAGCGGCCGGTCTCCCGCGAGGAGGTCGAGCGGGAACTGCGCTGGTTCATGCGGCCGGGCGAGTACGGCTTCTGGGCGGCCGAGGAACGGGCCGGCGGCGGCTTCCTGGGCTGGTTCCACCTGCGCCCGCGCGAGGAGGACCCGCCCGGCCACGCCGAGCTCGGCTACCGGCTGCGCCGCTCGGCCTGGGGCCGCGGCTACGCCACCGAGGGGGCGATCGCCCTGGTCGCGCTGGCCTTCGGCGAGCTCGGCGCCGAACGCGTCTACGCCGAGGGCATGGCCGCCCACACCGCCTCGCGGCGGGTGATGGAGAAGGCCGGGCTGCGCTACGTCCGCACCTTCGACGCGGGCTGGCCGGAGGTGCTCGACGGCGCCGAGGAGGGCGACGTGGAGTACGAGGCGCTGCGCGCCGACTGGCGTCCCACAGGCTGAGACGCCCGGGGTATGGAACGGGACCCCGCGGGTGTTATCGTGCCCGCTACCGCGAGGAAACGGGCAGGTCACGCATGGCAGCAGAGGATCGCCTCGCTGAGGCGTTTCTGGGCGAGACCCGGCGCTACACCAGTCACCAGGTCGCCGAGATGGCCGGGGTCCCGGTCTACCGGGCCCGGCGCTTCTGGCGTGCCCTGGGCTTCGCCAACGTGGCCGACGACGCGGTCGAGTTCACCGACTCCGACGTCAGCGCGCTCCGGACTCTGCTGTCCCTGGTCAGCGAGGGCGTCTACGACGAGGAGCACGTGCTGCTGCTGGCCCGCTCGCTCGGCCGGGCCACCGCGCGGCTGGCCGAGTCGCAGGCCGAGCTCGGCGCCGAGACCCTCGACCAGGCCGGGGTACCGCTGCACGAGCGGCCGGCCGCCTGGCGCAAGCGCGCCGCCCGGGTCGTGCCCGACCTCGAACGGCTGATGACTTACACCTGGCGGCGCAACCTGGCCGCCTCCGCCGGCCGCCTCGCCGACCAGGACACGCATGCCGTACGGCTGGCCGTCGGCTTCGCCGACCTGGTGGGCTTCACCCGCCTCAGCCGCCAGCTCACCGAGAGCGAGCTGGCCCAGCTCGTCGAACGCTTCGAGAGCCGCTCCCAGGACGTCGTCACCCTGTACGGCGGGCGGGTGGTCAAGACACTGGGCGACTCGGTGCTGTTCGTCGCCGACCGCTCGCACGACGCCGCCGAGGTGGGCCTGCGGCTGGTCGAGGCGCACCAGCGGGTGCGGCTCATGCCCGAGCTGCGGGTGGGGCTGGCGGTCGGGCCGGTCATCGGGCGGATGGGCGACGTCTTCGGCACCACGGTGAACCTCGCCAGCCGGCTGACCGCGCTGGCCAACCCGGGCACCGTGCTGGCCGATCCCGCCCTGGCCGCCGAGCTGGCCGACGACGTGGCCTTCCAGGTCCGGCCGGTCAGCAAGCTCACCGTGCGGGGGCTCGGCGAGCTCGTCCCCAGCGCGATCCAGAGATCGTAGGGTGAGAGCTGGTACAAACCGCCCAAACCAGCAGGAGCTTGCATGTCGGTCAACGAGGACCTGGCCAAGATCGCGGCACGTTACTTCCAGCAGAAGATGACCGCCGACCCCTTCACCGCGACGAGCTTCGGCATCCCCGGCTACGACGCCCTGGTCGGCGACCCCAGCCGTGACGGCGACCGCATGCGGGCCGCCGCCCTGGAGGAGACCGCGCTCGACCTGGCCGCCCTCGACCCCGCCCGACTGGAGGGGCAGGACCGGATCACCCGCTCCATGCTCGTCACCCTCGTCGAGACCGAGCTCGCCGAACTGGCCGGCGCGGCCGGCGAGGTCGGCGTCACGGCCGGCATCGCCGCCGTGCAGACCGGGGTGCTCAGCCTGCTGCCCGCCACCCCGCTGCCCACGCCCGAGCGGGTCGCCGACTACCTCACCCGGCTGGAGGGGCTTGGCGGGTATTTCGACGCGTGGCTGGAGCGCTACCGCCAGGCCGGCCGCGAGGGCCGCCACCAGACCGCGCGCGGGCTGCGCCAGGCCATCGCCCAGCTCGACGAGTACCTGGCCGGCGACCCCAGCGCCGACCCCCTCCTCGCCCCGCTCCCCGCCTCCGCGGAAGCCCTCGACGGGGGCGCCGCGGGGGGTCTTGACCGGGGCGCCTCGGGAACCGGTGACGGGGCCGCCCGCGGGGCTGCCGTGTTGCCGGCCGATCCGCGGGCCGAGGGGCAGCGCATCGTCGCCGAGATCGTCCGGCCGGCCCTGCTCCGCTGGCGGACCGCCTTCGCCGAGGAGTTCCTCCCCGTCGCCCGCGACGACGACCACGTCGGCATCTGCCACGTCCCCGGCGGCCGCGAGGCCTACCTGGCCGCCGCCCGCCAGCACACCACCACCGACCTGA
Organism: Nonomuraea sp. NPDC050310; assembly: GCF_040655795.1. Lineage (NCBI taxonomy): Bacteria > Bacillati > Actinomycetota > Actinomycetes > Streptosporangiales > Streptosporangiaceae > Nonomuraea > Nonomuraea sp. NPDC050310. The sequence goes on from NZ_JBFAKP010000015.1 coordinate 69,293, forward strand.
CCCCCGAGGAGATCCACCGGATCGGCCTCGACGTCATCGCCGCCCTCCGCGAGGAGTTCGCCGAGGTCGGCGGGCGCGCCCTGGGCCTCACCGACCCCGACGCCGTCATGGCCGCCCTGCGCGAGGACACCTCTCTCCGCTTCGAGACCGCCGAGCAGATCATCGCCAGCGCCACCGAGGCCCTCGACCGCGCCCAGGCCGCGCTCGGCGACTGGTTCCTGCCCTACGCCATCGCCCCCTGCGAGGTCCGGCCCATCCCTGAGGTGGCGGCCGAGGACTCCGTGCTGGCCTACTACTCCCCGCCCATCGCCGACGGCTCGCGGCCCGGCATCCACTGGATCAACACCTACGACCCCGCCTCGCGGGCGCGGTACGAGTACGAGGCGCTGGCCTTCCACGAGTCCGTCCCCGGCCACCACCTCCAGCTCGCCATCGGCCAGACCCTCGACGGCCTGCCCGACTTCCGGCGCTTCGGCCACTTCACCGCCTACGGCGAGGGCTGGGGCCTGTACACCGAGCGGCTCAGCGACGAGATGGGCCTCTACAGCGGTGACCTGCAGCGGCTCGGCATGCTCTCCTTCGACGCCTGGCGGGCCTGCCGCCTGGTCGTCGACACCGGCATGCACCACTTCGGCTGGTCCCGCTCCCAGGCGGTGCGGTTCATGCTGGACAACAGCGCGCTGTCCCAGGTGAACATCGACAACGAGGTCGACCGCTACATCGCCTGGCCCGGCCAGGCCCTGGCGTACATGGTCGGCCGCCTGCGCCTCCAGGACCTCCGCCGCCGCGCCGAGGACGCGCTGGGCGAGCGCTTCGACATCCGCGTCTTCCACGACAAGGTGCTCTCCAGCGGCTCGGTCCCCCTGGCCACCCTCGAAGAGATCATCACCGACTGGATCACCACCGCCTGACCCATTCTCCCGGTCCCTCGGGTCACCCGCCCCACTCCTCCGGGTGCCCCGAGGGCCGAGCGCCTCCGTCAGCCGAGGGGCGCGGTCGCCCGGAACCCGGCCAGGTCCCCCGACCGCAGGGGGGTGACCGCCCACCCCTCCTCCGCCACCGCCCCCATCGCCCGCTCCACGGCGGCCGACGGCCCGCCCGGCGTCTCGTACACCACCACCAGCCGCCCACCCGGCCGCAGCACCTTCCGCAACACCGCTATCTCCCGCGCCGGCGACCGCGTCCAGAACAGATTCACGTTCACCGCCAACGCCTTGTCGAACCACCCCCCACCCCCTGCCTCCCCCTCATCCCCGAGCTCCCCCGCCAGCTCTGCCACCTCCGCGACCACGAACCGAGCCCGCGCATCCCGCACCCGCCGCCGAGCCCGCTCCACCTGGGTCCCCGACCGATCCACCCCCACGACCACCCCGTCCCCCAGCCGCTCCAGGATCAGCTCCACCGCCACCCCGCCCCCGCACCCGACCTCCAGGACCCGCTCCCCCGGCCCCACCTCCAGGCACTCCACCGCCCACCGCAACCGCTCCGGAATCGCCATGGACCACCTCTAACACACCCGCCGCCCAGGGACCTGTGAAACCGTCGCCGGCGAGGTCTACAGTGGCTAGCGTGGCCCCGGTTATGACGCGCCGACGGCCCTGACGAGTGCGGGCACCTCCCAGCCGCTTGCCCCGGCCCAGAGGTGCCTGCCTCACCTCACCTGAGCCCGGCCATCGCCAGATAGACCATGACGAGCGCCGCCACGCAGAAGGCGGACCCTGCGAGGAGGACCAGCGCCACCCGCAGGACCTGGCCCGGCAGCAAGGTCACGCAGCCGATGCTCGGCGAAGCCCTCGGGCTGAGCCCGGCGAGCATCTCGGTCTGGGAGTCGGTCAGCAATCCCGCCGTCCCGCCCGCTGGTCATCTCCGCACCTACGCCGCGATCTTCGCCACCCCGCGCTCCGTGCAGGGGCGGGTGATCCGCCCCATCCCTCCCGCCGACCTCACCCCCGAGGAGGCCAGGCGGTACGGCGAGCTGGAGCGGGAACTGCTGGAGCTGCACCGCGCCGCCACCGGGCAGCGGAGCGCCTCCGGGCCGCGGGCCGCCGCGGCGGTCGACCCGTGGGAGTTCGCCGACGGTGGAGCTGTGACCATCGTCTGCGGCGGGCTATCGGCCAAGCTCCGCGAACGCATGCCGTACACCGACCCGGACGATCCCGACTACACCGACCTCTACTCCTGGGCCGACCCCGACTCGCTGGTCGAGCTGTACGGCCACATCCGGGAGCACAATCCCGGCTCGACGGTGAACTACCGGCGTTCGGGGCACCTCGCCTCGGACGACTACGCCTCGCATCTGGTCCTGCTCGGCGGGCCCGACTTCAACGACGAGACGCGCAAGGTGCTGCGCAGGATGCCGATGCCGGTCACGCTGGAGTCGAGCCGGGCGACCGAGGAGGGCCCGTACTACGAGGTCCCGGGCGCGGGCCGGCACCATCCCGTCCTGATCGAGGAGGGCAGCGTGCTCCTGGAGGACGTGGCGTGCTTCTACCGCGGGCCCAATCCCTACAGCCCGGATCGGACGCTGACGATCTGCGCGGGCATCTACGGCCGGGGCACCTTCGGGATCGTGCGCGCGCTGACCGATCCGTCGCGGCGGCAGGGCAACGCCCGTTTCCTCGCCGAGCGTTTCGCCGGGCAGCCGGCGTTCGGGCTGCTGTCGCGGGTGCTGGTGGAGGACAACCGGACGCTCACGCCCGACTGGACCCGCCCGGAGTTCCGCCTGCACGAGTGGCCCGGCTGACCCGGGAACAGGCCGCTGGAGATGGGCGCGGCGTTGCGCCCATCTCGGCACTCGTCACCGCAGTCCGGCCATCGCCAGGGAGATCGTGAGCAGCGCCGCGACGCAGAACGCGGAGACGGCGAGAAGGACCAGAGCGGTCTTCAGCAACGTGGCGACGGTCCGGGTCAGGCTCCGGAGGGACGCGAGCGTCACCCAGATAAAGAATGCGGCTATTAATGCTAGAAATCCCACTTTGTCCGTATGGGCCGCGGACAACTCCTCCGTCATGACGAGGACGGTGCGAAGTTGCAGAACGGACGCTATGTTAAGCATGCGACTCCTGAAGGTTGTGACGCGCCGATGGAGTCCGGCCGCGGCCTCATCCGTCTCCGGATTGCCCTGAGTGCCGCAGCGCGGTGGGGTGTCTGCTCGCGTCGTGCCCCTGCCTCGCCTGGAGGCGATCGCGCCGCCGCCGTGCCGTTCGCTACAGAGTTCATTTTAACCCCGATTGAAATTCTGGAATTTCCAAAAATCACACCTGATTTCAGATCGAGGCATTCCCGTGCGGGGGTAGGCTAACCACCACGGCTCGCAGGAAATCCCGATCGTGCGTTCACCGGCACTTCCTCCGGGCTGACGACCTGGTGCTTCTTCAAAGAGTTGAGTGAACATCAGCGAGTTTCAAATGGAACTTTGAAGTTCGGAGGTGCGGGCGTCATGGTCAAGCGCGAGCTGGCCCACGAACTCCGTCGGCTGCGCACCGAGCACTGGCCGGGCAAGAGGATCAAGCAGGACGTGCTGGCGAAGGCGCTCGACGTGCGTTCCTCCAGCGTGTCGATGTGGGAGTCGCCGCGGAGCACGTCGGTCCCGCCCGTGCGGAGGCTCGAGGACTACGCCCGGATCTTCTGCACGGACCGCTCGTTCAACGGCGACAGCCTGCGGGTTCTCGACGACCGGGAGCTGACCTCCGGCGAGCGGGCGGAGATGGAGCGGCTGCGCAAGCACCTGCTCGGGCTGCGCCCGGAGGCCCAGCGGCAGGCGCACGCGGCCTCGGAGGCGCCGTTCCCGGGAGCCGACCCCTGGGTGTTCACCGACGGCAAGCCGATCACCATCGTCACCGCCGAGATGCCCGCCGACCTGCGGCCGGTCGCGGAGTACAGCTCCCCCACCAGCCCGCACTACGTGGAGTCCTACCGCTACGCCGACCTCGACGCGATGTTCGAGCTGCACGGCCACATCCGGGCGGCCAACCCGGCCAGCCACGTGACGCGGTGCACCCACACCATGCTCACCGCCGACCTGCTGGCCCACCACCTGGTGCTGCTCGGCGGCGTGGACTGGAACCAGACCACCACCGACGCGCTGACCCGGATCAAGCTGCCCATCCGGCAGGTCAACGACTGGGACGGGCCGCAGGGGCCGTACTTCGAGGCGGACGGCGAGCGCCACCATCCCAGAACGGCCGGCGACGCGCTGGTGGAGGACGTCGCGCTCTTCTACCGGGGGCCGAACCCGCTCAACAAGGAACGCACCCTGACCATCGCGAACGGCATGTACGGCAGAGGCACCTGGGGCGCGGTCCGCACGCTCACCGACGCCGAGTTCCGGGAGCGCAACTCCGCCTACATCCGCGAGCGCTACGCCGGCTGCACCGAATTCGCCATCCTCACCCGCGTGACCTTCGTTCAGGGCGAGGCCATCACCCCGGACTGGACCATCGAGTCCTCTCGCCTGTTCGAATGGCACACACCATGACCTCCGACGCCACCCCGCTGCACCACGGAAGCCACCGCCACCTGCTGCTGGCGCTGGACGCACCCGTGGGCACGGCCCGGGTCGACGCCATCGTCGTCCCGACCGTCCGCAACCCCCTGTCGCTGCGGCACGCCGTGGAGGTCGCCGGCGAGCTGGGCTGCCCGCTGGTGCTGCTGTGCAGCGGCCGATATACCAGCGCGGCTCTCGCGCACTGGTACTACCGCGACAGCGCCCCGGAGATCATCGCGATCGACGTCCCGGACCAGCGGCTGCTCAACCTCCCGTCCTTCGCCACCTCGCGGCTGCTCGCCCGCACCGCCGGAGGCCGGTTCCAGCGCCATTCCGACACCTCCGCCAAGCGCAACCTCGCGCTGCTGCTGGCCCGGCTGCTCGGCTGGAAGCGCCTGGTCTTCCTGGACGACGACATCAAGATCGGCGCACCCGACGACCTGCGCCGGGCCGCCGGCCTGCTGGACGTCTACAGCGCGGCGGGGCTGAGCGTCGGCGGCTTCCCCGACAACTCGGTGGTCTGCCACGCCAACCGGCTGCTGGGCGGGCGGCAGGACTCCTTCGTGGGAGGCGGGGCGATGGCCGTCGAGACCACGCGCACCGTCTCGTTCTTCCCCGACATCTACAACGAGGACTGGTTCTACCTGCTGGACGGCAAGGGCCTGCAGCAGCTCGCGGTCACCGGGAAGGTGCTCCAGGACCCCTACGACCCCTTCCGCACGCCGCAGCGCGCCCGCGGCGAGGAGCTCGGGGACGTGCTGGCCGAGGGGCTGTTCTGGCTGCTCGACGAGAACAAGCCGATCACCGAGGCCGACGAGGCGCACTGGAGGATGTTCCTCGGGCTGCGCCGCAGGTTCCTGGACGACCTGCTCGCGCGGCTGCGCGCCCGCTACCCGTCGACCCCGGAGCAGGCGCGGATGGAGGAGGCGCTCAAGGCGTCGCGAGGCCGCCTGGAGCTCATCGCCCCGGACCTCTGCGTGACCTACCTGCAGGCGTGGGAGGCCGACCGGCAGCGGTGGGCCCGCTTCCTCAAGCACCTGGCACCGATCCCGGCGGGGCTGAGCCGGAAACGGACCATGCACCTCGCGGTCAGCCGCCTCTTCACCGCTCCCCTGCCGCAAAAACCCCTGTATCACTCCATAGGCCACCAAATCCCGCAAGTGCCGTCAAACCCTGCCAAAGCGCACGAGCCTGCCTTGGTGTGACTTGACAGACTTCGCCGCTGAACTTGTGACCTCGGGGCGGGCCTGCCCAAGGTAGGTGTCATGCGTCACGTCCGCATCGCCGAGGCCGAGGAGGACGATCTTCCCTCTCTGGTCGACGCACTGGGACAGGAGCACTACTTCGCCACGCAGCTCGCGCGCCAGCGCGACGGGCACGGGGTGCTGCTCGTGGCACTGGACCGGTTCACCCCGGTCGGGGACGTGTACGTGTGGCTGGCCGAGGCCGAGGAGCCCGAACTGCGGGACGGGCTGGCCGGGGTGCCGCTGCTGGTGCATCTGGAGGTGGCGCCGCGGCATCGGGGGCGGGGCATCGGCACGCGGCTGGTGCTGGCCGCCGAAGAGGTGGTACGGCGGCGCTGCGGGCGGGTGGCGCTGGGCGTCAGCCCGCAGGACCACCGGGTGCACCACTTCTACCAGCGGCTGGGCTATCGGGCGTGGCGCTGGGAGCCGGTGCGGACGCATCGGGAGAGCTGGGACGAGCAGGGGCGGCTGCTCAGGGAGCCGGACCTGTGCCGGGTGCTGATCAAGGATCTGCCGCCCCGGTCGGTCGAAGGGGCGCTCTGAGGGGAGCCGCCCCGGTCGGCCGAAGGGTCGCTCTGAGGGAGCCGGCAGAGACCGGGAAGGCGCGCGGCGAATCTGCTTTGCCCAGCAACCCCGAGCGGCGATCATGCTAGGCATGACTGACGACTCCCCCGAGAACCCCACCGCCCCCGGCCCGCTGTACGAGCAGGTCACCGACGTCAAGGCCAGGGCGTTCCTGCAGGCCATGGGCCGGCCGGACGGGCAGGACATGGTGTACCGCATCTCCGGCTCGGTCTACGCGCACGTCCCGGCGGACGCGCTGGCGCCGGCACTGCGGCACGGGCAGAAGCTGTTCGGGCTGGAGGGCTACAACGTCCGCCGGTTGTTCCGCGAGCCGGGCACCGACCGGCTGCACGTGCTGACCCGGGAGTTCGCCTGCTACACCGACCCCGCCGACCCGGCCCGGGTGCTGCGCGAGTGGGCCAACCCGCTCGACGGGCGGATCTACCCGGTGGTGCCGATCAACAACGACGCGGTCAACCTCGGGCCGTTCCCGGTGGGGCCCGGCTTCCGCGGCTTCCCGTGCCGGGAGATCCACGGCGAGTGGGTGTGGAGCATGGACATCCCGCCCCGGACCGACCTGCTGGGCACGGTCGGCGACGACTTCGGGCTGGCCGGCGGCATCTACACCACGATGGAGATGTTCGACTTCTACGTGAGCGCCGAGGAGGCGCGGCAGCGGGCGGAAGGCCTGCCGTACGGGGCGATGCGGGTGAAGAACAGCTGGACCCGCAGCGGGCCGTGGGCACCGTTCATGGGGCTGCGCGAGCGGGAGACCGAGGGCGGGCACCTGGTCTACCACGCGCGGAGCTGGAGCCTCGACTCGGTCGAGGAGGTGGAGCCGTGGCTGCGGGAGGAGGCCGGGCCGCTCTATCTGAGCAGCCCGGAGGCGCCGGGGCCCAACCAGACCTCGTGGACGTCGTTCTGGGCCAAGCAGCTCGGCGCGGGTGAGCTCACCTGGGCGAAGTGGTGCGAGGAGAATGGAAGGCCGCAGCCGGGTCAGGAGACCAGTTCGTAGCCGGCTTCCTCGACCGCGGCGCGCACGGCCTCCTCGGCGACGGGGGCGGCGCTCTCCACGGTGAGGCGCCCGCTCTCGAGGTCGACGTCGACCGAGGTGACGCCGGCGACCTCGCCGACCTCCTCCTTGACCGAGGAGACGCAGTGTCCGCAGGTCATGCCCTTGACGGTGTAGGTAGCAGTGCTCATGGGCCCCTACTGTACCCCTGCCCGGTATCCCCTTCGCGCGGGGCGTGGATTTTCCCAATTCCCCGGAATTGAACGCCCCGGAACCCGTATCTTTTTGGAGTTGCATCGCCACATAGCGTGATCAGGGGAGGGTCCGTGGGAGGGCGGCACAGTTATGCCGGTTTAGCGCAGGATCGACGGTTCAGGCTGCTGCGGACGAGGTTCCGGAGGCTGGCCGTGAGCGTCGTCGTCTCCTTCCTCGGCTGGTACTTCCTCTACATCATCCTGTCGGCCTTCGCCCGGGACTTCATGGCGCGCCCGGCCATCGGCAACATCAACATCGCGATGCTCCTGGGCATCCTGCAGTTCGTCTCGACCTTCTTCCTGGCCTGGCGTTACACGCGCTACGCGCGGCGGATGCTGGACCCGCTCTCGCAGCAGTTGCGCGAGGAGGCCGAGCGGCAGCGCGCCGAGCTGGACAGCATCGAGCAGATCATGGCCGAGCGCCGCCGGATCGAGACCTGGACACCGGAGCGGGCCGGTCCGGCGGCGCGGGGCGCGCGGCACCGCAGGTCCTACGGGGAGACGCGATGACCGGCGGGCGGTTGCTGACCTTCGGGCTCTTCGTGGTCTTCATCCTGATCACCCTGGCCGTGACGTTCTGGGCGCGGGCCAACACGCGGGGCAAGGACGACTTCTACGCCGGCGGCCGGGCCTTCTCCGGCCCGCAGAACGGCCTGGCGCTGGCCGGCGACTACATGTCGGCCGCCTCGTTCCTGGGCATCGCGGGCATCATCGCGCTGTCGGGCTACGACGGCTTCCTGTACTCGATCGGCTTCCTGGTGGCGTGGCTGCTGACGCTGCTGCTGGTGGAGCTGATGCGCAACGCCGGCCGCTTCACCATGGCCGACGTGCTGAGCCACCGGGTACGGCGGCAGCCGCGGGTCAGGACCGCGGCCGTGATCTCGACGGTGACGGTGAGCGTGTTCTACCTGCTGGCCCAGATGGTCGGCGCGGGCGCGCTGGTCTCCCTCCTGCTCGGCCTGGAGGGCGGTACGGCGAAGGCCGTCACCATCGTGGTGGTGGGCGCGATGATGATCTTCTACGTCAGCTTCGGCGGCATGAAGGGCACCACCTGGGTGCAGATCATCAAGGCGGTCCTGCTGATGGCCGGCACGGTCGTGCTGACCGCGCTGGTGCTGGGCCGCTTCGGCTTCAACATCAGCGCGCTGCTCGGCGCCGCGCAGGAGGCCAGCGGCAGGACCGGCTTCCTCGACCCGGGCAACCGCTTCGGCCGGACCGTCCCGGGCGACCCGGTCGGCACGCTGATCAACAAGCTCGACTTCATCAGCCTGGCCCTGGCCCTGGTGCTGGGGACGGCGGGCCTGCCGCACATCGTCAGCCGCTTCTTCACCGTGCCCGACGCCCGCGCCGCGCGCACCTCGGTCAACTGGGCGATCGGCCTGGTGGGCGTCTTCTACCTGATGACGCTCGCGCTCGGTTTCGGGGCGACCGCGCTGGTCAGCCCGGAGCGCATCATCGCCGAGGACCCCAGCGGCAACACCGCGGCGCTGCAACTGGCGCAGGTGCTGGGCGAGGCGGTGGCCGGGCCGGTCGGCGGCGACCTGCTGCTGGCCTTCATCGGCGCCGTCGCCTTCGCGACCATCCTGGCGGTGGTCTCGGGCCTGGTGATGGCCTCCTCGACCTCGCTGGCGCACGACTACTTCGGGCACGTGCTGATGTTCGGCCGGCCGCGGGAGTCGCAGGAGGTCGCCGTCGCGCGGCTGTCCGCGTTCGCGATCGGGCTGCTGGCCGTGGTGCTGGCGGTCGTCGCGCGCAACCAGAACGTCGCCTTCCTGGTGGCGCTCGCCTTCGCCATGGCGGCTTCGGCCAACCTGCCGGCGATCGTGCTGTCGCTGTTCTGGAAGCGCTTCAACTCCACCGGGGTGGTGTCGGGCATCTACGGCGGGCTGGGGGGTTCGCTGCTGCTGGTGCTGCTCTCCCCGGTGGTGTCGGGGAAGGTCGACCCCGTGACGGGCGGCAGCCTGTCGCTGCTGCCCGCCGGGGTCGACTTCCACGTCTTCCCGATGGAGAACCCGGGCCTGGTCTCCATCCCGTTCGGCTTCCTGTGCGCCTGGCTCGGCACGGTGCTCAGCACCGAGAAGGCCGACCAGGAGCGGTACGACGACCTGTCGGTGCGCTCCCTCACCGGAACGGGAGCGCACACGCCGCGCCAGGACTAGGCGCCGGGCCGCCACATGGGCCAGAACAGGGTGCCGTCGGGCAGCGCGAAGGTCTCGCGCGGCTCGTAGCCGTGCCGCAGGTACAGGGCGCGGCTGGACGGGCTGCTGGCCTCCAGGTAGGCGGGCAGGCCGCCGAGTTCGGCGTGGTGGTGCTCCATCAGGCGGCTGCCCAGCCCGCGGCCCTGGCTCTCCGGGTGCACGGCGAGGAAGGCCAGGTGGTGGTGCGGCTCGTGCGGGTGGTTCTTGCCGAACAGCTCGTCCAGGACGCGGAAGCGCTCGACGTTGTCGCCGACCGCGGCGGCCTGCCGTACGTCGTAGTCGGGCGGGTCGGGCACCTCGCGGTCGTTGTGGAACCAGACGGCCACGGCCGGGCCCTCGTCGAGGACGTCCACGTGACCGTGGAGCATCGCGTGCTCGACGAGGATGCGGAAGTTGGCCGCCATGATCTCCTGGCGTCCCGCGGGGTCGGGCAGCAGGTAATTGACCGCCTTGAGCGGCTGGAAGGCGGTGGCGACCAGCTCGGAGACCCAGCCGGCCTCTTCTGGGGCGGCGCGGCGGACGGCCGTCAACGGACCGCCTCCGTCCCGGCCTTGGCGCCCAGGCCGATCTGGGCGTACACCTGCGGGTTGGTGGAGCGCAGGACGAGCGCCCACACCACGCCGAGGACGACGACGCCCGCGTAGACGATGGGCACGACGGTCACCATGGGGTGGTCCGGCCCGAGACCGAGGATCACGTCGAAGCTGGTGATGCCCACGTAGGCCATGACGCCGAGGATGATCGCGGCGGAGACGGGCGCGACGAGGCGGTGGCCGACGCCCTCGCCGCGGTGGTCGCGCAGGAAGAACAGCACGATGGCGACGGCGGTGGCGAAGAGCAGGACGAGCACGCCCGCGCCACCGGTGGCGCCGCCGACGAAGAAGGCGACGATCGGGTCGCCCTGGAAGAACATGACGGCGAGGATGATGAGCAGCGCCACCCCGCTCTGGGCCAGCGAGCCCGCCTGGGGGGCGCCGGTGCGCACGCTGGTACGGCCGAAGGCGGCGGGCAGGATGCGCTCGCGGCCGAGGGCGAACAGGTAGCGGGCGATGGTGTTGTGGAAGGAGATGGAGGCGGCCAGGAGGCTGGTGATGAACAGCACCTTGGCGATGTCCACGACGACGCTGCCGAACTGGGCTCCGGCCAGCACGAAGACGGTTTCGGCGGAGTTGTCGGTGGCGAACTTGACCAGGTTGCCGGGGCCGGTCGCGACCGACAGCGCCCAGGTGGACAGCGCGTAGAGCACGGCGATGATGGCGATCGAGGAGTAGGTGGCCAGCGGCACGGTACGGCGGGGCTCGCGGCTCTCCTCGGAGAAGACCACCGCGGACTCGAAGCCGACGAAGCCGAGCGTGCCGATGACGATGAGCGCGGCGGCGCCCTCGGAGAACAGCAGGCTGGGCGAGGCGGCCGCGAAGGTCAGGCCCTCGGCGGAGGGGTTGAGCAGGTCGCCCAGGTTGAACAGCAGGATGACGGCGACCTCGGCGGTCAGCAGGACGGCCAGCAGCTTTCCGTTGACGTCGACGCGCAGCACGCCGAGGACCGCGACGAGCAGCCAGGCCAGCAGGGCGATGACCCCCCAGGGGATCTGCAGCCCGATCCAGCTTTCCAGCAGCCCGGAGGCCTGGACGCCGAGCATGAAGAAGGCGCCGACGGCCAGGCCGTTGTAGGCGACCATGGCGAGCCAGGCCGCGGCGACACCGGCCGGGCGGCCGAGGCCGTGGGAGATGTAGGTGTAGAAGGCGCCGGCGTTGGCCATGTGGCGGGCCATGGCCACGTAGCCCACGGAGAACAGGGCGAGGACGAGTCCGACGGCGATGAAGGCGATGGGCAGGCCGATGATGCCGGTTCCGGCGATGGCGGAGGGAACGACGCCGCCGACCACGGTGAGCGGGGCCGCGGCGGACATGACGAAGAAGACGACCGAGGGCGCGCCTAACCGGTTGGCCGCGAGGGCGCCGGCGATCCGGTCCGGCTGCTTGCCGGATTCACGGGTGAGCATCGCTGTCCTTTCTGAGGCTTTGGTTGGGGGGTTCGTCAGAAGCGACGGAGGAGCGGGAGGGTTCAGGAGCGGGAGGTTCAGGAGCGGTAGGTCAGGACGGCGTCGCCGACCGCGGCGCTGACGTGCCGGCCGAGGTCGGCGAGCGGCTGGGGCAGGGCGGCCAGCACGGTGGTGAGGTAGCGCCGGGCGATCTTGCGTTCGGCGGGGTCGTCGACCACGACGTCGGTCATGCCGCAGGAGTCGACCAGGACGGCCAGGGCCATGTCCTCGGCGGCGAGCGGCTGCCAGCGCACCAGGGCCATGTTGAGCCGGGTGCGCGGCCACATGGCCTGGCCGAAGTCGGGGGCGTAGTAGCGGCTCACCTTGCGCTTGATCAGCCGGGGCGCCTCGCGTTCGAGCCGGCCCGCGGCGATCATGCGGCCCGCCACGTCGGTGATGGAGCGCTGGGCGAGGTAGGCGAGCCAGGTGCGGACGTCGGTGTGCTGCGGGGAGCCGGCCATGTCGGCCAGGACGGCGTCGGCGACCGTCTCCCCCACCGGGCGCCGGTCGGCGACCCGGATGGTGGCGCCCTGCACGGCGACCCGGCTGTGCAGGACGAGTTCGGCCAGGAGGGCTCCGGCCAGGCCGAGCGCCACCCCTTGGACGTGGAGGCGGGGTTTGCCCGAGCTCGTGGTGTCCCAGGCGATCAGGAAAAGTTCATCGGCCAGCAACCGCGCGCTCCTTGCAGACAGCCGCAAACCGACGGCCGTTCGGTGGACATGCCCAGTGACCTGCCCCCGCAGGCAGCGCGAAATGTTTATCAGAGTCCCAGAGGCCCGGCTAGCCCCACGATTCCTATTACCTGTTAAATCCGCCTTTGTCCTGATTTATCGGGCCGATTCTCCGGGCCGATTCTTCCGACAGAAAGAGTTTACGGTTGTACCATTTCGGCGCTGGGAGACTTCCGCAACGAACGGCACGCGACCAGCAGCCGCTCACGCAATACCGAAGCCCGTTCGGAAAAGCCGCGTTGTGCCGCCGCATACTCGGTGCGCCCTTCGGCGCTCTCGATCGGGATCGGCCGGTAGCCCAGTGCCCGCAAATCGTAGGGACTGGCCCGCATGTCCACTTCGCGGATCTCCCGCGCCAGCTCGAAACAGTCGGCCACCAGCTCGCTCGGCACCAGCGGCGAGAGTTTGTAGGCCCATTTGTACAGATCCATGTTGGCGTGCAGGCAGCCGGGCTGTTCGAGGTCGAGCTGGCGCTCGCGGCTCGGCTGCAGCGCGTTGAGCGGCCGGGCGGGCTCGGTGAAGAAGCGGAAGGCGTCGAAGTGGCTGCACCGCACGCCGCGCCGCTCGACGACCTCGTCGATCTCCTCCGGCGCCAGGCGCAGGGGCTGGGCGGCGTGCCGTACCTCCCGGGTCCTGTAGACCATGGCCCACTCGTGCAGCCCGAAGCAGGCCAGGTGGGCCGGGCGGGACGCGGTGGCCGACAGCAGGGCGACGGTGAAGTCGAGCAGCGCCCCGCGCCGCTCCAACAGCCGGTCGGCGTCGAGCAGGGCGCCCTCGGGGGTGTCGAGGTACTCCGGCCCGAAGTCGCGGGCGCCCTCCAGCAGCACGCCGGCGCCCGGGTGCCAGCGGCGCAGCCGCGCCGGGCGGTGGCCGTAGTAGGTGAACAGGAAGTCCTCCACCGGATGCGGCTGCCCGCTCTGGCGGCGGCGCAGATGCCCTTCGAGCCAGGCGTCCACCCGCCGGCCGTGCGCCTCGGCCCGCTCCTGCCACTCCTGCCGGTCAAGCTTTCTCACCGCACCATGGTAGGAACGGTTCGCCCACACCTGCGCAAAGATCGCGTGGCAACCGGCTCCGGCGGGGTCCGATCCCGGCAGGGTGGGCGCATGGCGGTCCTGGTTGCCCTGCTGGCGTTCTGCTCGACCCTGCTGGGCGGGCTGGTCGCGGCGCGCATCGGCGAGCGGCGGCAGGTGGTGCTGGGGCTGGCCGCCGGGCTGATGCTCGGCGTGGTCTTCTTCGACCTGCTGCCCGAGGCGCTGGAGCAGTCGGGCCAGGAGGTGTTCGGCGTGCCCGCGGCGATGCTCATGGCGGTCGGCGGGTTCCTGACGCTGCACCTGATCGAGAAGGCGCTCGCGCTGCACCGCGGCCAGGAGGAGAGCTTCGGGCAACACCACCACGGGCTCGAATCCGTGGGCTTGCTGACCGCCTCGGGGCTGGTCGCGCACAGCTTCCTCGACGGCCTCGGCATCGGGCTCGGCTTCCAGGCGGGCACGGCGCTCGGCGTCTCGGTGGCCATCGCGGTCATCGCGCACGACTTCGCGGACGGCTTCAACACCTTCACCGTCACCACCCTGTACGGCAACGCCCGCCGCCGGGCGGTCGCGCTGCTCCTGGCCGACGCGGCGGCCCCGGTGGCCGGCGCGGTCGCGGGCACCCTGCTGCGGGTGCCGCCCGAGCTGATCGGCCTCTACCTGGGGTACTTCGGGGGCTTCCTGCTCTACCTGGCCACGGCCGACATCCTGCCGCAGGCGCACGCGGTGCGGTCCTCGCGGCTGACGATGGCCGCGACGGTGGCGGGCGCGGCGTTCATGTGGCTGGTGGTCGGCCTGAGCCACTAGCGGCCTGAGCCACTGGCCGGCCTGAGCCACCAGCCGACCTGAGCCACCGGCCTGAGCCACTGGCCGGCTGCCTAGAGCCAGCCGTTGCGGCGGAAGGCCCGGTACAGCAGCCAGCAGGTCAGCGCCATCACCAGCAGCACCGCGGGGTAGCCGAAGCGCCAGTGCAGCTCGGGCATGTCGTCGAAGTTCATGCCGTAGATCCCGGCCAGCAGGGTGGGCGCGGCGATGATCGCCGCCCAGCCGGAGATCTTGCGCATGTCCTCGTTCTGCCACATGCTGATCTGCCCCAGATGGGCGTTGAGCAGCGAGCCGATCAGCTCCTCGCTGGAGCGGACCGACTGGGCGGCCCGGCGCACGTGCCGGGCCAGCTCGCGCAGGTAGGCGTCGGGGCTGCGCTGGTCGAGGAAGTCGTCGGCGACCGGCTCCATGGGCGCGATGGCGTCCCTGAACTCCAGGATCTCGCGCCGGAGCGAGTAGAGCGGCTTCACCGCGTCGATCCGGGGACCGGCGAACAGGTCGCGTTCCAGCTCGGTGACGTCCTTGGCCACCTCGGCCGCGGCCGACAGGTAGTCGTCGACCAGCACGCTCACCAGGGCGTAGACCGCGCCGAGCGGGCCGCGGCCGAGCAGCTTGCCGCCGCCGGTCAGCCGGGCGCGCGCCTGCGGCACCGGGTCGCCCCGGCCGTGCCGTACCGTGACCAGCAGGTTGCGGCCCAGCACCACGGCCAGGTCGCCGGTCTCGATCTGCGAGGTGGGCTCCAGGTACCAGAGCGTCTTGAGCACCCAGACCCGCAGGTCCTCGACGGTGTCGGACTTGGGCCGCTGGTGGTGGTGGCCGGCGTCCTGCAGCACGATGCCGGGCAGCCCGAGGTGCTCGCCCAGGGTGCGGAGCTCCTCGGCCGAGGGGTCGCCGAGCTCGACCCACAGGTAGGCGGAGCCGGTGAGCCCGGCCAGCACCCCGGGCAGGTCGCCCGGGGCGCGGTCGAGCTCGCTCAGCCCGTCGCCGGTGCACAGCCAGGAGCGGACGCTCATCCCTCCCGGCGCTCGCCCCTGCCGTCGACCGTCAGGGTCAGCCCGGACTCGGCGGCGTCGGCGCTCACCCGGTCGCCCGGCGACAACTCGCCGTTGATGACCATGGACGACAGCCGGTTGTCCAGCTCGCGCTGGATGGTACGGCGCAGCGGCCGGGCCCCGAACTCGGGCTTGTAGCCCTTCTCGGCCAGCCAGTCCTTGGCCGCGTCGGAGACGGTCAGGGTGATGTCCTGGGCGGCCAGCCGCCGCTCGGTCCTGCCCAGCAGGAGGGTGGTGATCTGGCGGATCTCCTCCTTGTCCAGCCGGTTGAAGACGATGATCTCGTCGATCCGGTTGATCAGCTCGGGCCGGAGCTGCGACTGCAGCAGCTCCATGAGCTGGTCGCGCAGCTCGGCGGGATCGCCGTTGTGCATGAGGATGAGGTTGGACCCCAGGTTGCTGGTCATGATCACGATGCTGTTGGTGAAGTCCACCGTGCGGCCCTGGCCGTCGGTCAGCCGGCCGTCGTCCAGCATCTGCAGCAGGATGTTCATGATGTCCGGGTGGGCCTTCTCCACCTCGTCGAACAGCACGATGCTGTGCGGGCGGCGGCGGACGGCCTCGGTGAGCTGGCCGGCCTCCTCGTAGCCCACGTAGCCGGGCGGGGCGCCGACGAGCCGGCTGACGGAGTACTTGTCCTGGTACTCGGACATGTCGATGCGGATCATGTCCTTCTCGCTGCCGAACAGCGCGTCGGCCAGGGCGCGGGCCAGCTCGGTCTTGCCGACGCCGGTCGGGCCCAGGAACATGAAGCTGCCGATCGGCCGGTTGGGGTCGGACAGGCCCGCCCGCGAGCGCCGGACCGCCTCGGAGACGGCGGTGACCGCGTCGTCCTGGCCGATCACCCGCTCGTGCAGGTGCTCCTCCAGCTTGAGCAGCCGGCTGCGCTCCTCCTCGGTGAGCTGGCTGGCGGGGATGCCGGTCAGCCGCGAGACCACCTCGGCCACGTCCTGGGCGACCACCGTCGGGGTGTCGTCGCGGCCGCGGCGGGCGCCCTCCAGCTCGGGGCGCAGCCGGTCGATCTCGGCGGTCAGCTCCTTGGCGCGGTCGAAGTCCTCGCTCTTGACCGCCTGGTCCTTGTCGCGGCGCAGGCCCTCCAGCCGCGCCTCCAGCTCGCGCACGTCCTCGCCGGGCGTCATGGCGCGCAGCCGTACCCGGGCGGAGGTCTGGTCGATCAGGTCGATCGCCTTGTCCGGCAGGAAACGGTCGTTGATGTAGCGGTCGGACAGGTTGACCGCGGCGGTGATCGCGTCCTCGGCGATCTTCACCTGGTGGTGCGCCTCGTAGCGGTCGCGCAGGCCGTTGAGGATGCCGACGGTGTCCTCCGGCGACGGCTCCGGGACCAGGATGGGCTGGAAGCGGCGCTCCAGCGCGGCGTCCTTCTCGATGTTCTTGCGGTACTCGTCCAGCGTGGTGGCGGCGATGACGTGCAGCTCGCCGCGGGCCAGGGCGGGCTTGAGCATGTTGCCCGCGTCCATGCCGCCCTCGGCCGAGCCGGCCCCGATGATGGTGTGCACCTCGTCGATGAAGACGATCAGCTCGCCGCTGTGCGCGGTGACCTCGTCGATCACCTTCTTCATGCGTTCCTCGAACTCGCCGCGGTACTTCGACCCGGCGACCAGGCCGCTGAGGTCGAGGGTGACCACCCGGCGGTCCTTGAGGGTGTCGGGCACGCTGCCGTTGACCACGCGCTGGGCGATGCCCTCGACGATGGCGGTCTTGCCCACGCCTGGCTCGCCGATCAGCACGGGGTTGTTCTTGCGCCGGCGCGAGAGCACCTCGACGCACTGCTCGATCTCGTCCTCGCGGCCGATCACCGGGTCCAGCCGGCCTTCGCGGGCCTCCTCGGTCAGGTCGCGGCTGTACTCGTCGAGGGTCGGGGTGTCGGTCTTCCTCTTCGCGGTGGCGACGCTCTCGGGGCCGGTGGCCACGATCGTCTCCTCCAGCTCGTTCGGCGAGACGCCGGCCGCGTCCAGCACCCGCGCGGCGGGCGAGTCGGGGTTGGCGGCCAGCGCCAGCAGCAGGTGGTCGGGGCCGATGCCGGAGGAGCCGAGGGCGCGCGAGATGCGCATCGCGTCCAGGAAGGCCTTCTTCACCGCCGGGCTGACCGTGGTGGGCTCCTCGCCCTCGGGGCCCTTGGGCAGCACCTGCTGGATGGCCTGGTCGAGGCGCTCGGGGTCGGCGCCGGCGTTCATCAGCAGCGCGCGGGTCACCGGGTCGCCGGTCGCGGCCTGCAGCAGGTCCAGGGAGTCCAGGTCGGCCGCGCCGCGCGCGGCGGCCAGCTCGACCCCTCGGCGGAGCAGCTCGCGGGCCGGTTCGGTGAGCATGCGGCCGATGTCGACCCGCTGCACGCTGGGCCGGGCCGGCGGCCAGGACTCCCGGCCCCCGCCGAAGAAGGTGTCGAATCCCCGGAACGGATCGCGGCCGAAGAAGGACTCAAAGGGCGATGTCATGATGGTCGGGTTTCCTGGGGCGCTTCTTTGCAACACCAACAACTCGGCAAATCACTCCATGACCCTCCGGCGGGCTTGCCGGGGCTCGGCCGCGGATAGTGAGCGGGGTGTGGCGGGCGCGATCATGGCGGGGATGCGGAAGCTGGCGGGCCGCGCCGCCGCGCGGGCCGCCGCTCTGGCCCGCGTTCTCCGCAACGGTACGGCCGGCCGGTACGCGCGCGACCAGGTGATCGAGGTGCCCGGCGCCAGCACCCAGGCCGACTGGAACCGGCGGCTGGCCGGCTTCCTGTGCGAGCTGGGCGACGCGCTGCTGCGGGCCGGCGAGCAGACCTCGGCGGTGGAGGGGACGCTGAGCGACGTCGCCGCCCGCTACGGCGTGCGCTGCGCCTGCTTCGTGGTGCCGACGGGGCTGTTCGTCCGGGTGGGCGAGGGCGACGCGGGCGTCATGGACTTCCGGCCCGTCGCCGGCGACCAGCTCCGCCTCGACCAGGTGCAGGAGCTGTACGGGCTGGTCACGCGGCTGCGCGGCCGTACGATGCCGATCGAGCGGGCCCGCGCCGAGCTGCGGGAGATCCACCGGATGCCCCGGCGGATCAGCCCCGCCGGCTCGGTGCTGGGCTACGCGATCCTGACCGTCGGCCTCGGGCTGCTGCAGCACCCGACGTCCAAGGCGGTGCTCGGCTGGGCGCTGCTCGGCCTGGGCGTGGGCGTGCTGCGCCTGCTGGGCGCCCGCTTCCCGGTGCTGGCCACCGCGATGCCGGTGGTGGCGGCCACCGCGGTCACCTTCGTGGCGCTGCGCTGGGCCGAGCCGCTGCTGCACATGAGCCCCGGCGAGCTGCTCATCCCGCCGCTGATCGCCTTCCTGCCCGGCAGCCTGCTCACCATGGGCACCATCGAACTGGCGCACGGCGCCACCCTGTCCGGCATGGCCCGGCTGGCCGGCGGGGTCAACGTGCTCCTGCTGCTGGCCTTCGGCATCCTGGCCGGGATCACCCTGGCCGACCGGACCGGGCTGCCGCCGGGCATCGCGGCCGACGGCGCGCTGGGCGGCTGGGCGCCGTGGGCAGGGGTGGTGCTGCTGGGCGCGGGATTCCAGATCTTCTACTCGGCCCGTGCCCGAGTGCTGCCGTGGGTGCTGGTCTGCCTGCTGGCCGAGCGGCTGGCCCAGCTCGCCGGCACCGGCTGGGCGGGGCCGATGGTCGGCGCGTTCGCGGCCGGGGCGGTCATCCCGCTGCTCGCCGCGCTGGTCGAGCGCCGCACCGACACGCCCGCCCAGGTGCTCTTCCTGCCCTCGTTCTGGATGCTGGTGCCCGGCTCGGTGGGGCTGACCGGGGTGAGCGAGCTGGTCTCCGGCCAGGGCGCCTCCGGCCTGGACGACCTGGTCCAGACGCTGCTCACCATGGTGGCGATCACGCTCGGCATCATGGTCGGCGCCAGCCTGCTGCCGCGCCGCCGGATCAGGGTCTCCGACGTTTCACCTGATCAAGGTGCGGGAACGACCACATCCGTCATTTCCCCCTGACACACGCCGCTCGGGGGGACGTATGTGGTCGTGGCTGGTGGACGCCCTCCGGCAGCACGCCGAGATCGCGATCTTCCTGACCATGGCCCTTGGCTTCTTCATCGGCCGCCTCGGCGTCAAGGGCATCGTCCTGGGCTCGGTGACCGGCACGCTGCTGGCCGGCGTGCTGATCGGCCAGCTCGACATCAAGATCCCCGACCTGGTCAAGACGGTGGCCTTCATCGGCTTCCTGTTCGCGCTCGGGTTCAAGGTCGGGCCGCAGTTCTTCGCCGGGCTCAAGAAGAGCGGCATTCCGCAGGTCATCGTCTCGGTGGTGGGCTGCGTGGCCGGCCTGCTGGTGGCCTGGGGCATGGCCGTGCTGATGGGCTACGGGCCCGGCTGGGGATCGGGGCTGCTGGCCGGCGGGCTGACCCAGTCGGCCGTGATCGGCGTCGCCACCGACGCGATCAACGCCTCGGCGACGATCCCGGCCAACCTGAAGCAGACCTACGTCAACCAGATCCCGGTCGGCTACGCCGTCTGCTACCTGTTCGGCACGGCCGCCGCCGCCTACTTCCTGTCCCAGCTCGCCTGGCGGCTGCTCGGCTCCAAGAGCCTGGTCGAGGACTCCAGGAAGCTGGAGCGCGAGCTCGGCACCTCCGAGGACCCCGACCTGGCCGTCGCCTACCGCCGCCTGGAGCGGCGCACCTACCGGATCAGCGCCGGCTCCGAGCTCGACGGCTCGGCGGTCGGCGCCTTCGAGGAGCGCGCCGCCTCGCTCGGGCACCGCATCTTCCTGTACCGCTACCGCCGCGGCGACACCATGGCCTACACCGACGCCGGCACCGTGCTGCGCGCCGGTGACGTGGTCACCGTCACCGCCAGCCACGCCGACCTGATCCACGGCGCGATGAACGCCGACGGCGTCGAGGTGGACGACCCCGAACTGCTCGACTACGACATCGAGACGCTCCCGGTGGTGCTCACCAAGAAGGTGGTGGCCGACCTCACCCCGGAGAAGCTGGCCACCCATCCGGGCGCACGCGGGCTGTTCATCACCAAGATCGTGCGCTCCGGGATCGAGATGCCGGTCGGGCGGCACAGCCCGCTGCACGTCGGCGACACCGTCACCATCCAGGGCGCCCGCGAACTGGTCGAGCGGGCCGTGCCGAAGATCGGCCAGGCGCTGCGCAGCAGCGACGAGACCGACTTCTCCTTCGTCGGCCTGGGCATCTTCCTCGGCGGCCTGATCGGCATCCCGACCATCGCCGTCGCCGGGGCCGACATCGGGCTCACCACCAGCGGCGGCGCGCTCATCATGGGCCTCATCTTCGGCTGGCTGCACGCCAAGCACCCCGCGCACGGCCGCTTCCCGGCCGCGGCCGAATGGCTGATGAACACCGGCGGGCTGTGCATGTTCGTCGGCATCGTCGGCATCACCGCCGGGCCCAACTTCATCGCCGGGCTCAAGCAGGAGGGCTTCGGTCTGCTGCTGGCCGGGCTGGTGGTCACGCTCGTGCCGATGGTCGTGACCCTGGCGCTCGGCAAGCTGATCTACCGGTGGCCGGCCCCGATCAACCTCGGGGTCACCGCCGGCACCTTCACCACCACCGCCTCCATCGGCGCCGTCACCGACGCGGCCAAGAGCCAGGTGCCGGTGCTCGGCTACACCGTGCCCTACGCCATCGGCAACACACTGCTCACCATCTGGGGGACGATCATCGTCGCCCTGCTGTCCTAGGGGGAACCACCATGGCCGACCGCGCGACCGAGCGGAAGTGGGAAGCGCTCAGCCCCTTCGAGCTCAAGAACGAGCTCATCGAGCTCGCCGGCGACTCGAAGTCCGCGCACGCGATGCTCAACGCGGGGCGGGGCAACCCGAACTGGATCGCCACCGAGCCCCGCGAGGCCTTCTTCCTCATGGGCGCCTTCGCCCTGACCGAGTCGCGGCGCACCTGGTCGGAGTTCGAGCTGCTGGGCGGCATGCCGGCCAAGGACGGCATCGCCGGGCGGCTGACCGCCTTCCTCGACGCCGGCCCCGACCGGCCCGGCGCGGGGCTGCTACGCCGCTCGGTGGAGTACGGCACGCGCGAGCTCGGCTTCGAGGCCGACGAGTTCGTGTGGGAGATGGCCGACGCGGTGATCGGCGACCACTACCCCGAGCCGGACCGCATGCTCAAGCACGCCGAGGCGGTCGTCCACGCCTACCTGGTGCAGGAGATGTGCGCGGGCCACCGGCCGGCCAGGCCGTACGACCTGTTCGCGACCGAGGGCGGGACGGCGGCCATGTGCTACGTCTTCGACAGCCTCCAGGTCAACGGCATCCTCCGCAAGGAGGACACGATCGCCATCATGACCCCGATCTTCACCCCGTACCTGGAGATCCCGCGCCTGGAGCGCTTCTCCTTCAAGACGGTGGAGCTCCAGGCCGACCGGATGTCGGAGGGCGGCCTGCACACCTGGCAGTACTCGCAGAGCGAGCTGGACAAGCTGGCCGACCCGTCGGTGAAGGCGCTGTTCCTGGTCAACCCGTCCAACCCGCCGTCGGTGATGCTGGCCCAGGAGTCGCTCGACCACATCGCGCGGATCATCGAGACCTCCAACCCGGGCCTGACGATCATCACCGACGACGTCTACGGCACCTTCGTCGACGGCTTCCGCTCGCTGATGTCGACCGCGCCGCGCAACACCATCGGCGTCTACTCCTTCAGCAAGTACTTCGGCTGCACCGGCTGGCGGCTCGGCGTCGTCGCGGTCAACCAGGACAACATCTTCGACGAGAAGATCGCCCAGCTCTCCAAGGCGGACCAGGACCGGCTGCGCGACCGCTACGACACCATCGCCCTCGAACCGTCGACGATCAAGTTCGTGGACCGGCTGGTCGCCGACTCGCGCGACGTGGCGCTCAACCACACCGCGGGCCTGTCCACGCCGCAGCAACTGCAGATGACGCTGTTCGCGCTGGCCGCGCTCCTGGACTCCGGCAACGACTACAAGCGCACCTGCCAGTCGGTCATCGCCCGCCGCGTCGCCGCCCTCGGCGAGGGCATGGGCCTGGCCATCCCGGACGACCCGCTGGCCGCCCGCTACTACATCGAGCTGGACATCCTCAACTTCGTCCAGCGCACCTACGGCACCGAGTTCGCCGCCTGGCTGCAGCAGAACTTCGAGCCGGTCGACCCGGTCTTCCGCCTCGCCGAGAAGGGCTCGGTCGTGCTGCTCAACGGCGGCGGCTTCGACGGCCCGCAGTGGAGCGTGCGGGTCAGCCTGGCCAACCTCGCCCAGGACGACTACGCCCAGATCGGGACGTGGCTGAAGGAAGTGGTCGACGAGTACAAGCGGGAGTTCGACCGGTCATGACCTGGTTCAAGGAGTTGCTCCAGGGCACGCCGGAGATGGCGCTGTTCATCTGCCTGGCGCTCGGCTACGCCATCGGCAAGGTGAAGGTGAAGGGCCTGTCGCTCGGCGGCATCGCCGGCACCCTGATCGTGGCCATCCTCGTCGGCATGATCGGCGGCATCACCCTCAACGACCAGGTCAAGAACATCGCCTTCGCGTTGTTCATCTTCACCCTGGGCTACCTGAGCGGGCCGTCGTTCTTCGCCAGCCTCAACCGCCGCAGCCTGCGCTACGGCTGGTTCACCCTGATCGAGGTGGTGGCGGTGCTGGGCGTCACCGCCGTCGCCACCGCCGTCCTGCACCTGGACGCCGGGACCGCGGCGGGCCTCATGGCCGGCGGCGCCACCGAGTCGGCCGTGGTCGGCACGGCCACCGACGCCATCGCCAAGCTCTCGCTGCCGCCCGGGCAGATCCAGGCCCTGCAGGCCAACGTCGGCACCGCCTACTCCATCTCCTACATCTGCGGCCTGATCACCATTGTCCTGCTGACCAGCCAGATCGCCCCGGCGATCGGCCGCTTCAGCATCCGCGACGAGGCGGTCAAGCTGTGGCGTCAGCTCAGCAAGGGCCACGTCGACGAGGACGCGGTCACCGTCATGCCGGCGGTCGTCGGCCGCGCCCAGCGCGTCTCGGCCGCCGCCGGGCAGACCGTCGCGCAGGTCGAGGCCGCCCTGGGCGGGCGGGCCACGGTCGAGCGCGTACGGCGGGGCGACGAGACCCTCGACGTCGGCCCGGACACCAGGCTCTCGCACGACGACGTCGTGGTCCTGTTCGGCCTGCGCGAGGACCTGGTCCACGCCGACCAGGTGGTCGGGCCCGAGGTGGCCGACCCGGGCACCGACGCCATCGAGCTCGACGTCGCGCAGGTCTTCCTGACCAACAAGGCGCTCAACGGCGCCACCGTCGCCGATCTGCGCAAGCAGGCCGTCGAGCAGCAGAGCGGCGCCTACCTGACCGGCCTGACCCGGATGGAGTCGGGCCTGCCGATCCAGCCGGGCACCGTGATCAACACCGGCGACGTGGCCCGCGTCACCGGCACCAAGAAGGACGTCTCGGCCTTCGTCAAGGCGACCGGCTTCCGGATCGACACCGCGGTGAAGGCCGACTTCATCTTCATCGCGCTCGGCATCATCCTCGGCATGCTGATCGGCAAGATCACCATCCCGCTGGGCGACATCCCGCTCTCGCTCGGCACCGGCGGCGGCTGCCTGCTGTCCGGCCTGTTCTTCGGCTGGCTGCGGGCCAAGCACCCGACCATCGGGCAGTACGACTCGGCGGCGGCCTCGGTCATCAAGGACCTCGGCCTGTCCACCTTCATCTGCGCGGTCGGCCTGTCGTCGGGGCCGGCGGCGGTGGCGCTGATCCAGAAGTTCGGCTTCGCGCTGCCGGTCACCGGCGTGCTCATCACCCTCATCCCGGCCACGATCTCGCTCCTGGTGGCCTTCAAGGTGATGAAGCTGCCCGCCCCGCTGGCCCTCGGCGCGGTCGCCGGCCAGCAGTGCTCCACCCCGGCCATCACCGCCGTGCAGTCGCAGGCCGGCAACACCACGCCGCTGATGTCGTACACCATCGTGTACGCCCTCTCGAACGTGGTGCTGCCGCTGCTGGGCCCGATCGTGGTCGCCATGGCCAACGCCATCGGCTGACCCCTCCGAACGGCCCCGCCGCACCGGGGCCGCCGGGGATAGGGTCGACGGCCCGTCGCCCATCGCGGAGGACCTCTCGGTGCCACCGACCCGAACCCGCCTCGCCCTTTCCTTGCTGACCCTGGTGCCGGTCCTGCCGCTCGCCGGGTGCGCAGAACCTCTGCGCGAGGGCCCGCTGCCCGGCCCCGACGACGGCCCGCCCACCACCGCCTACGTCGAGCTCTGCGTCACCGTGCCTGCCTTGGTCAGGGCCCCGGATCAGCGGTGCGACGACGAGCGGCCCGGGCACGCCTGGAGCTTCGTCGCCACGGGCCGGCCCGTCCCAGCCGTCGGCCGGAAGGCCGCCACCGGCGTGCTGCGGGAGCCGTCCGACGCCAAACCCGCCTTCTACCGGGCGCCGCCCGAGGGCGGCGACGGCGAGACCGAGCTGGTGCTCCGCCCGGCGAGCGTCGTCGAGGTCTGCGTGCGCAAGGCGACGCGCGTGCGGGTCCAGGAGCGCCACTGTGTGCAGCAGGACTCGAAGCACGCGTGGTACGACCTGGGCCTGGACCGGCAGATCCCTCCGATGGGGGCCAAGGCCGCGCGGGGCTCGTTCCGGCGGACCGCCTACGCCGTGACGTACCGGGCGCCGGCCGAGGGCGGCGAGGGCTCGGAAGTGGCCTTCGCGCCCGCCCCCAAGCCGCCGGCCACCGGGTCACCCTGAGCGCCGGGTCACCCTGAGCGCCGGGTCACCCTGAGCGCTGGGTCACCGCTGGGCGCGGCGTTCCGGTGAGGGGAGGCGGATCCTGCGGCGGAAGGTGTGGCGGCGGCCCTGGGCGCGGAAGGTGGCCCAGACCCGGCCGCCGGTCACCGGCGGGAAGTCGGCGCTCCAGGCGGCGCCCGGGGGGACGCCGGCGACCTCGGGTCCGCGCACGCGCTCGCCCTGCGGCGGCTCAAGCTCCAGGCGCACCTCGTGCCAGGTGACCGCCGACCCGTTGTGCAGGGTGACGGTGAGCCGCTCGCCGTCGCCGTCGATGCGCAGGCCGTACGGCAGGCGCGGGTCGGGCCCGATGGCGCGGTCGAGCTCGCCGAGCATGGCGCGGGTGAAAGCCGGCCAGCGGGCCGACAGGTCGGTGCGCTCGCCCTGGTCGGCGTCGAGGTCGTACAGCTCGACCCGCCCGCCGGGCCCGGCGCCGGCGATGCCGGGGGCGAAGCGGATGACCTTCCACCGCCCGCGCCGGATGGCCTGGATCTTGCGCGGCCGGTTCCAGACGAAGTAGCCCCGCTCGGGCGGCGGCCCGCCGCGCAGCAGGCCGGCCAGGGAGCGGCCGTCCAGCCGGGCGGGGACGGGCACGCCGGCGAGGTCGGCGAGCGTGGGCAGCACGTCCCACGAGGCGACCGGCGTGCTCTCCACCCGGGCGGGCAGGCCGGGCGACCAGACGAGGAACGGCACGCGGATGCCGCCCTCGTACAGGTCGCGCTTGTCGCCGCGGAACGGGCCGCTGCCGCGGAACAGCTCCGGCGTCACGCCCTTCTCGCTGTGCGGGCCGTTGTCGCTGGTGAACAGCACCACGGTGCGGTCGGCCCGGCCGCTGTCGACCAGGGCGCGCACCAGAGTGGCCACGTCGGCGTCGAGCCGGCTGACCTGCGCGGCGTGCCGCCGGTTCGGGCCGCTCCACGGCTCGTCCTGGTAGCGTCCCGCGCCACCGGCGACGACGCTGGGCGAGTGCGGCAGCGTGCTGGCGAAGTACAGCAGGAAGGGCCGCTCCGCCGGGTCGCGCACGAACTCCACCGCCCGCTCCAGGAACAGGTCGGGCGCGTAGACGGTGCCGTCGAGGTCGAGCCGGTCGCCGTTGTCCCACAGGTAGGACGGGTAGTACTGGTGGGCGTGGCGGTGCTCGATGTAGCCGAGGAAGGAGCCGAAGCCGCGCCGGTTGGGGTGCGAGGGCTGGCCGGGCGTCTCGGGCCCGAACCCCCACTTGCCGATGCACGCGGTGCGGTAGCCGGCGAGCTGGAGCAGCTCGGCGAAGGTCAGGTCGGCCTCGGTCAGCGAGTGCTGGGTGCCGCCCTCGGGGTTCTCCCGGACGGTGCCGTGCCCGGCGTGCAGGCCGGTGAGCAGCGCGCTGCGGGAGGGCGCGCAGAGCGGGGCGCCGGAGTAGGCCGCCTCGAACCGCACCCCCTCGGCCGCCAGCCGGTCGAGGTTGGGCGTGTGGATCAGCCGCTGGCCCTGGCAGCCGAGCTCGCCCCAGCCCAGGTCGTCGGCGAGCACGACGACGAAGTTGGGCCGGGCGGGCAACGAGGGCGGGGAGGGCACGGTGCCGCCGGGGCCGGTGGCCGCGCGGGCGGGCTGGGCGGAGGCGACGGAGGGCAGCGCGAGGCTGGCCAGCGCGCCGCCGACCAGGGCGCGCCGTGACGGGTGGTTCATCGTCAGCGATAGTCCCAGAGCTCGCAGATCTTCGCGAGCTGTTCCGGCACCTCGGCCGGATCGGGCAGCGGGCGCGGCTGGACGACGGTGCCCTGCCGGATCTTGTCGCGCCAGTCGCCGATGCCCTTGACGAAGCCGCCGTGCTCCTTGTCGCCGTAGGTGAGCATGCCCGGCTCCCACGCGACGCCGAGGAAGTCGCACAGGCGGCGCAGCTCGGCCTCGGGGGCGGCGACGAGGTCCTCGTAGCGCACGGTCGGGCCGGGCAGGTGGGCGCGGGCCTCCTCCAGGTGCGTCATGTAGTGGTGCGTGCGGCGCACGGCCTCGTCCATGGGGCGTTTGTCGGGGTCGGCCTCGTGCCAGGACTGGGCGATGGACAGCGGGTGGCGCAGCAGGAAGACGAAGCGGGCGTCGGGCCAGCAGGTGGCGATGCGCCGCCAGGCGAAGACGTTGCTGGGCGTCTTCTCCACCAGCACCGGCTTGCCGCTGCGGCTCAGCTCGCGGTGCAGGATGCGGTCCCACAGCAGGTGTTCGAGGTCGTTGTGCACGTGGCCGAGCAGGCCCATCGCCTGCCGTACCGGGTCGGTGGTGAGGTCCACGGCGGCGCGGCGGAAGTGGGTCTCGATCGGCGAGTGCACCTGGGAGTGGCTGTTGAGCATGACGCGCAGCAGCGTGGAGCCGGAGCGCACCGACGACAGCAGGAAGACCGGCGCGCGCAGCAGCCGGTCGTGCGCCGGGTCCACGGGCGGGCGCAGCAGGTCCCCGCCCAGCCGCGGGGGCGGCGGGGGCGGGGGCGGCGGCGGGGTCGGCGCGGGGCGTGACCGCGTCAGCGTGTAGCCCGTCAGCCCTTCGAGGGTGGCGTTGGCCCGGTACCTCCAGCTCATGACCGGTCAACGTAGAGCGAGCCGGTGAACCGAGGGTGAACCCGTGCTGTAAACCAGCGGGCGGCGGGAAGATCGCCGGACGTCACCGGCCGGGGCCACCCGCCGCACCGGGCCTCAGGGGCCGGACGGGTCCACCACGTCCCGGTCGGCCCAGTACGGCTCCAGCAGCCCGCGCAGCCGCTCGGCGCCGACGCGCTCCAGCACCTCCAGCGCGCCCACGTTCTCCTCGAGCTGGGCGATGCTGCTGACACCGAACAGCACGGTGGCCAGCGCCGGGTGGGTGAGGCAGTAGGCGATGCAGAGCTGGGCGGCGGTGCAGCCGAGCCCCGCGGCCACGTCGGAGACGCCGCCCGCGGCCTTGACGATGTGCTCGCGCACCCCGCCGGGGTCCTTGCCGATCTGCCGGGTGGTGCCGGACCCGCCGGCGAGGATGCCGCCCTCCATCACGTCGCTGGCCTGGAGCGAGACCCCGGCGGCGTAGACGGCGGCGAACGGGTCGCCCTCGGGGATGCTGCGCCGGGCCAGGCTGTACTTGAGCTGGGCGAGCTGCGGCCCGGGCGAGCCGGCCTCGCGGGCGTGCGCCTGGATCTCCAGGATGTCGCGGGCCGACCAGTTGTTGACGCCCCAGCAGCCGAGCAGGCCGTCGGCCTCCAGCTCGGCCAGCTCGCGGGCCAGGGCGCGCAGGTCGGTCTCGCCTCTGGTGTCGGCTCTGATGTCGCCGAGCACGGCGGTGTCGGCGTGCTCGACCCCGGCGCGGAACAAGGCGTGTTCGAGCTGGGCGCGCATGGGGCGCTGCGGCCAGCCCTCCAGCCAGAGCTTGGCCGAGAGCTGGTAGTCGCTCCTGTCCAGGCCGGCGGCTCTGACCATGGCGGAGAAGAGCACGTCGGTGAAGACCGGGGGGTGGCCGGGCATGCCGTACACGGCGACGTCGAAGAGGGTGACGCCGAGGTCGGTGGCGCGGCGGAGCATGGTGACGGCCTCGGCGAAGTCCATGCGGTCGTAGGTGTGCCAGGAGCCGAGCGACAGCACCGAGACCTCGGGGCCGTGGGCGCCTAGCCTGCGCTTGGGGATCAAGGGGGCTCTCCTCAGGGGTGGATCACGGGTTTGATCGCGTCGAGGCGGTGCAGGGCGGCCAGCGCGTCGCTCGCCCCCTCCAGGCCGGTGGGCGGGCTGAACAGCGCGTCCCAGGGGGCGGGGGTGCGGCGCAGGAGGTCCAGGGCGCGGTGGTAGTCGGCGATGTCGCCGTTGAGCGAGCCGCGCAGAGTGAGCTGCTTGCCCATGACCAGGCCGAGCGGCAGCGGCTCGGGGGCGGGGCTGGTGGTGCCGACGACCACGAACGTGCCGCCCCAGGCGGCCATCCGCACCGCCTCCGCGCCGACGCCCGGGGCGCCGGCCAGGTCGAGCACGAGGTCGGCGCCGCGCCCGCCGGTGGCCTCCAGCACGGCCGCGACCCTCGCCTCCGCACCCTGGCCCGGCACCCTTTCCCCCGCAGCGGAGCCGAGCCGGTCGGTTGAGGGGGCCGCCGCGCCGTCCACGGTGGCAGCGGAGCCGGCCGGGGCTTTGGAGCCGAGCGGGGTCGTGGAGTCGAGGTTGCCGTCCAGGGTGACGGTGTGGTGGGCGCCGAAGCGGCGGGCGAGGTCCAGCCGCGCGTCCGGGGCGCCGATGGTGACGACCGTGGCGCCGGAGGCCGCGGCGAGGGCGGTGGCGACCAGGCCGAGCGCGCCCGCGCCCTGCACCGCGACGGTCGAGCCCGGCCGCACCCCGCCGGCCCGGTCGAAGGCGTGCACGACGGTCTTGACCGCGCAGCCGGCCGCGGCGGCCCAGGTGTCGGGCAGGTCGTCCGGCAGGAGCAGCTTGGCCGCGCCGGGCACCACGTACACGTACTCCGCCAGCCCGCCGGTGGCGTAGGGCCACACGTCGGCCCGCTGCAGGAACCCGTAGCCCCGGCTCGCGCAGGCCACCGGGTCGCGCAGGACCGAGCAGCCGTGGCAGTGCCCGCACACCGACTCCGACCAGCCGATCCGATCGCCCTCCCGCACCGGCCGGCCGAGCGCGTCGCGGGTGCCCTCCCCCGCCTCGACCACGGTGCCGACCATCTCGTGCCCGAGCACCAGCGGCAGCGCCACCGGCATGACGCCCTGCCACAGGTGCGCGTCGGTCGCGCAGAGCGTGGCGCAGGTGACCCGGACCAGCGCCGCCCCCGGCTCGCACCGCTCGGGCACCGGCACCTCCTCCAGCACGAGCGGCTTGCCGTACTCGCGCAGCACTGCGGCCCTCACGCGGCCTCCCACACGTCGTGCCTGCTGCGCCACCACAGCAGGGCCACCATCACCAGGAAGGGCAGCACTCCGCGGTACTGCTGCACCGGCTCCAGCGCCGCGGCCACCCCTTCGAGGCAGCCGAGCAGCACCCCGCCGGCGAGGGTCAGCCAGAGGCTGTGGAAGGCGCCGACCATGGCCACCGCCAGCGCGGTGGTGACCAGGTTGGCCAGCGTGGAGAAGTCGCCGCCGAGCCGGGGCGCGACCATCACGATGACCAGCGAGGACAGCGCCCCCACCGCCACCCAGACGGCGAGCGCCAGCCGGGGCGCGGGGATGCCGACCACCTCGGCGGTGCCCGGCCGCTCGGAGATCGCCTGGAGCCGCAACCCCACTCTGGTACGGCGCAGCAGCCAGGTCACCGCGAGGGTGATGAGCACCGCGAAGGCCAGGGAGACCAGCACCGCCTGTGGCACGACCACGTCGCCGACGGTGAAGGCGGGCGCGTTGAAGGCCTCGGGGAAGCGCCGCGCGCCGGAGGTGAGGTTGCCGAACAGCCGCAGCCCCACCGCCATGAGCCCGACGAAGACCGCGACGGTGACCGCCGCCTTGGCCGCCGGTCCGTGGTCGCCGAACCAGCGCACCAGGCCCGCCCCGAGCAGGCCGGACAGCAGCCCGCCCGCGGCGACCCCGGCCGGGAGCGCGAGCCAGGTGCTCAGCCCGGCGTCGGTGAGGGTGACCATGACGAACGCGCCCATCGCGCCGACCGCCGCCATGGCGAAGTTGACCACCGAAACCAGCCGGTGGGTCAGCACCACGCAGAGGCCGAGCAGCGCGTAGACGCCGCCGCTGGTCAGCCCGGCGACCACCGATTCGAGCACCTCAGCTCCTCCCGGGCACGATGAAGCCTTCTGGCAGCACGACCCACTTGCCGTTCTCGGCGCGGACGAAGCGGCTGCCCTCGATGGGGTTGTGCTTGTCGCCGGGGCCGAAGACCCAGGGGGTGCCGACCATCGGGTAGCGGATGGGCTGCATGCTCTTGAAGGCCTGGGTGACCGACTCGCGGGTGATCGGTCCCTTGATCGTCTTGAGCACGTGGACGAAGACGTCCGCGGCCATCACGCCGCCCTGGCTGAAGGCGGTCTTCTGGATCTTGTGCGTGGTGACGATCCTGGCCCAGCGGTCGTTGCCGGGCAGCGTCTCGTCGGTGTACGGCTGCCACTCGGTGCCGGCCTGGGCGCGCATGCCGGGCGGGATGAGCGCGGCGTTGGCGTCGGTGTAGGCGTTGGCCATGAGGATGAAGTCGACCTGCTCCATGCCCTGCGTCTTGGCCTGGGCGAACCAGGGGCCGACCTGGGCGTTGTAGATGACCGCCCGGCACCCGGCCGACTTCAGCCGGACCAGGTAGGGCGTGGGGTCGCCCTGGCCGACCGAGGTGTCCTTGACGGTGAGCTGCTTGCCGGTGAGGTCGCTCCACTCCTTGATCGCCGCGTCGATGCCGCCGCCGCTGCCCGGCAGGACGGTGAAGGCCAGGCAGACCTTGTCGTGCTTGAGCGTCTCTGAGGCGTAGTAGAGCATCGCGGTCAGCAGCTTGAACGGGCCGGGGTTGACCGGGGCGATGTTCGGGCTGGTGAAGCAGGCCGGGTCCACGCCGACCGCGGGGATTGAGACGATGCCCGCCTGGCTGTAGGTGGCGCGGTTGAGGCCGCAGTCCACCGCGCTGGAGGAGCCGACCAGGGCGACCACGCCCTCGGAGTCGATCAGCTCGCGGGCGGCCTCGGTCGAGCGCTGCGGGTTCATGGCGTCGTCGCGGCTGAGCAGTTCGAGCTTGCGGCCCTGGATGCCGCCGGCCGCGTTGACCTCCTCGAAGACCGCCTTGACCGCCTGCGGCACCTCCGGCGACTGGAACAGGCCGGTGATGCCGTTGATCGAGCCGACCTTGATCGGGCCGGTGCCGTCGTCGGCCGAGCAGGCGACCGCGCCGGAGGCCAGCAGGACGAGGGCTAGGAGCGCGCGTTTCACAGGGTTTCCTCCACGACTGTGCCGAGGTATGCCGCGCGGACCCCCGGATCCGCCAGGACGTCGTCCGTGGGCCCCGTGGCGATCACGAGGCCGTGGTCCAGGACCGTGACGGTCGCGCAGGCCGCGCGCACCAGGTCCATGTCGTGCTCCACGAGCAGCACCGAGACGCCGAAGCGCTCGGGCACCCGGGCCAGCTTCCGGCCGAGGTCGAGCGACTCGGCGGCCGACTGGCCCGCGCCCGGCTCGTCCAGCAGCGCCACCGCCGGGCGGGCGGCGATCGCGGCGGCCACGTCGAGCAGGCGCCGGGTGCCGGCGTCGAGGATGTGCACCGGGACGGCGGCGGGCGGGCAGCCGAAGAAGGCCAGGATCTGCTCGGCCTCCCGCTCGGGCAGGGCGCGGCCGGCGACGATGTCCAGGTACTCGTGCTGGGTGAGCTCGGGGGCGATGGCCGTGGTCTGGAAGGTGCGCCGCAGACCGCGGCGGGCCCGCGCGCTCGGGGTCAGCCGGTCGAGGGGCTCG
This sequence comes from Nonomuraea sp. NPDC050310, assembly GCF_040655795.1. Taxonomy (NCBI): domain Bacteria; kingdom Bacillati; phylum Actinomycetota; class Actinomycetes; order Streptosporangiales; family Streptosporangiaceae; genus Nonomuraea; species Nonomuraea sp. NPDC050310. The sequence continues at coordinate 101,811 of NZ_JBFAKP010000015.1, forward strand.
CCGTCCAGCGTCACCGTGCCGGCGTAGCCGGGCAGGAAGCCGGTGACCGCGCCGATCAGGGTGGACTTGCCGGCTCCGTTGGGGCCGATCAGGCCGGTCACCGTACCGGCGGGGACGGTGAGATCGACCTGGTCCAGGGCCACGACCTCCCCGAACCGCACCCCGAGGCCGCGCACCTCCAGGAGGGGGGCTCCGGCCACCGGCGGCGAGGCAGGGGCAGGGCTTGGCGATGGGTCGGTGGGCGGGCCAGTGGGCGGGGTCGTCGGGGAGGCGGCTTCCAGGAGGGGGCGGGCGGCGCGTTCGCGGCGGCGCAGGCGGACCAGGTCGGTCTGGCTCATCCCGCTGCGCAGGGCCAGCACGGCGGTGGCGCCGAAGAGGATGCCGCCGAGGTCCTGGGGCAGGTGGAGGCGGTCGAGGAGGGTGGCCATGAGCGCGCCGAACACGCCTCCGGCGATGGCCCCCTCGGGGTTGTGCGGGCCGATGAGCACGGCGACCGCGAACAGCGCCAGCGACTGCATCATCGCGAAATTTCCAGACACGACGAGGCCGAGCTGGCCGGACATCAGCCCGCCCCCGATCCCGGCGACGAACGCGCTGATCGCGAAGGCGGTCAGCTTGCTGCGGGTCACCGAGATCCCGTGCGCCGCCGCGGCCCGCTCGGAGTGGCGCACCTCCAGCCACGAGCGCCCGACCCGGGTCCGGTTGACCGCGGCCAGGCCGATCGCCAGCAGGACGAAGACCAGCACGGTGAGCACGAAGTAGGCGCCGTCGGAGCGGAAGAGCGCGGGCCGGGCCAGCGCCTTGAGCTCGGCGGTCCCGGGGAACTGCGAGGCGTTGAGCACGATGTCGGTCGAGACCGCGAAGCCGAGCGTGACGACGGCCAGGTTGACCCCGCGGATGCGCAGCGCGGGCAGCCCGATGGCCACCCCGACCGGGACCGCGGCCAGCCCGCCGAGCGGCAGCCACAGCAGGAACCCGCCGGGCGCGTCGGCGAGGTTGAGCCGCAGCACGACCCAGGCGCCGATGGCGGCGAACGACAGCTGGCAGAGCGACATCATCCCGGCCCGGCCGACGATGACGCCGTAGCTCTGCATCAGCACCGCGCCGACCATGGCCGCGACGGCCAGATAGATCCAGTACGCGGGCAGTACGGCCGGCAGCAACACGCAGGCGGCCACGGCCAGCCCCAGCCCCGGCCCCCAGGCCCGCAGCACCCCTGCCCCCAGCAACCCGGCCGCCCGGCCCGGCGGCACCCCCGCCGGGGCGGCCTCGGCGGGCGGCGTCCCGGTCCGGCTGCCGCTCACGACGCCTCCCGGGTGCCGAAGTAGTGGTCGTGCAGCAGCTCGGGCCGCAGGTCCGCGCAGCGCCCGTCGAACACGACCCGCCCCTTGCGCAGCACGTAGGCCCGCTCCCCGAGGCGCAGGGCCAGCGCGGCGAACTGCTCGACCAGCAGCACGGCCAGCCCCTGCGCGGCCAGTTCCCCGACGGCGTTCATCAGCCGGCGCACCACCAGCGGCGCCAGCCCCAGGGAGAGCTCGTCGACGAGCAGCGCCTTCGGCCGGGCGATGAGCGCGCGGCCGAGCACGAGCATCTGCTGCTCACCGCCGGACAAGTTGCCGGCCGGCAGGTGGCGGCGCGCTTCGAGCTCGGGGAACAGCCGGTAGGCCCCGGCCACGTCCTCCCCGGCGACCAGCAGGTTCTGCTCCAGGGTGAGCCGGCGGAAGACGGTGCGGGCCTGCTCGGCGTAGCCCAGGCCGGCGGCGGCGCGGCGGTGGGTGGGCAGGCCGGTCAGCCGCCGGCCGTCCAGCTCGATCTCCCCCGCGCCGGCGCGGGCCAGGCCGGCGATGCCGTCGAGCAGGGTGGTCTTGCCCGCGCCGTTCGCGCCCAGCAGCACGGTGACCGAGCCGGGCGGCGCCGCCAGGCTGACCTCGTGCACGATGCCGGTCTCGCCCCGGCTCACGCTCAGCTCGCGCACCCGCAGGCCGTTCTCCGGGGCCGGGGCGTCCATCAGGCGGTCCCGAAGGCGGCGCGCAGGCTGGCGACGGTGCGGGTGTGCGCCTCGCGGGCGCCGCCCAGCTCGGTGGCCAGCAGGCCGAAGAACCCGTGGATCAGCCCGTCGAGCCGGACCAGCTCGACCTCCACCCCGGCGGCGGCCAGCGCGGCGGCGTAGTCCTCGCCCTCGTCGCGCAGCACGTCGTACTCCGCGCCCAGGATGAGCGCGGGCGCCAGGCCGGACAGGTCGGTGGCGCGTAACGGGAGGAGGTAGGGATTCTCCAGATCCTTGGCGTTTCGCGGGTACGTGGTGAAAAACCAGTCCATGCTTGCTTTCGACAGAAAATATCCGTCAGCGAACTGTCGATAGGAGGCCCGGCCGTCATCGGGATGCCCCAGCACCGGCGAGACCAGCACCTGCCGGGCCAGTCGCGGCCCGCCCCGGTCGCGGGTCAGCAGCGCCACGACCGCCGCGAGGTTGCCGCCCGCGCTCTCGCCGCCGGCGGCCAGCCGTACCGGATCGACGCCGAGGGCGGCGGCGGAGCCGTGCGCCCACAGCAGGGCGGCGTAGCAGTCCTCGGCGGCGGCCGGGAAGGGGTCCTCGGGCGCGAGCCGGTAGGCGACGCTGATCACCACCGCCTCGGCCTCCCGGCAGACGGTACGGCAGGCGAAGTCGTTCTCCTCGACCGAGCCGATCGTCCAGCCACCGCCGTGGAACCACAGGAAGGCCGGGAAGGGCCCCTCGCCCTCGGGCGTGTACACCCGCACCGGCACCTCGCCCCCCGGCCCGGCGAAGGCGGTGTCGCGCACCGAGGCGACCGGCGGCAGGTCGGCGGGAGCGCTCCACGCCTTGGCGAACTCCGCGCGCATCGTGGCGACGTCCGGGGGCGGGCCGTCGGCGGCCGGCGGGACGTTGTCGATGATGCGTTGCGCGTCGGGGTGCAGCGGCATGGGGACCTCCGCCCGTTCGGGTGCGAAATCCTATCGGATTCCATGTACGTTATGCGCGTGGGAAGAAGCGTGTCCAGAGTGGAGCGGTCATGAAATCGGCGGGTGCGGAGGGTGTGGCCGGGCTGGTGCTGACCGGAGGGCCGGTCTACACGATGGATCGGGCCGACCGGGTCGGCGAGGCCATCGCGATCGGCGGCGGGCGGGTGCTGCGAGTGGGCGAGGTCGCCGACGTCCAGCCCCTGATCGCCCCCTCGACGCGGGTGGTGCAGTTACGCGGCTCCACCGTGCTGCCGGGCATCAACGACTCCCACCTGCACGCCGCCTGGCTCGGCGAGCGCTGGCCGAACCTGCTGATCGACAGCCTGGCCGCGCTGGGCAGCCCCGGCATCACCGGCGCCCGCCCGGCCGCGGGGTCCGGCAACGGCCACGGGCACCGGCACGGGGCCCCGCAGCACGCGCCCGCCGATCGAGGTCTGGTGGTCCCGGCCGGCCGGCCGCCCACCCGGGCGCACGTGATCATGCCCGAGGAGCCGCCCTCCCCCGACCCGTTCGACCCGCCCGGCCCGGTGGACCGGCGGCTGGACAGCCCCTTCCGCCGCCGCGCGGCCATCCTGCGCGCCTGGGACGTGCTGATCCCGCTCGGGATCACCAGCTACACCGAGCCCGGCCTCGGTCCCGGCGAGGCCGACGACGGCTGCTTCGGCGCGGGCGTGCTGGCCGAGTACGCGGCCCTGGCCGCCGAGGGCCGCGCGCAGATGCGGGTGACCGCGCTGCTGCTGTTCGGCGAGCTCGACGGGCCCAGCTCGCTGCCGGGCTTCCTGGAGGGGCTGCGCTCGTTCGAGCCGCCGGCCGACGTGCCCGAGTGGTTTCGGGTGAACGGCGTGAAGATCTTCGCCGACGGCATCCCGCCCATGCGCACCTCCTGGACCGACGAGCCCTACCCCGACGGTACCCACGGCCGCCCGCTCACCGAGGGCGGGGCCGGCGCGCTGCTGGCGATGATCGAGGCCGCGCGCGAGGCCGGGCACCAGGTCGCCCTGCACGCCACCGGCAGCCGCGCCACCCGGACCATCGTCGAGGCGCTGGCGCGCCCGAAGGGCGAGGACGAGCGGCACTACCTCATCCACGGCGACGTGCTGCACCCCGGGACGCTGGAGCGGATGGCCGCGGCGGGCATCGGGCTGAACACCCAGCCGGGCCTGCCGCCCGCCACCACGCACCTGATCCGCGATGCGCTCGGCGAGGAGGCGGCGCGGCACGCCTGGCCGGTGCGGGACGCGATGGAGGCGGGCGTGCCGCTCTGCCTGAGCTCGGACGCGCCGGTGCTGAGCCCGGACTGGCGGCGCGGGGTGGCCGCCGCCGTGCTGCGCACCCTGGACGGCGCGCCCGCCCAGCGGCTGACCCTCGCGCAGGCGCTGCGCGCCTACACCGCGACGCCCGCCTGGCAGGACGGCGCGGAGAACTGGAAGGGCACGCTGGAGTCCGGCAAGGTGGCCGACCTGTGCGTGGTGGGCGCGGACCTGCGGCACCTGCCCGTCGCCGAGCTGCCGCAGGCGCCGATCGAGATGACCGTCCTCGGCGGGAAGATCGTCTACGAGGCCTAGCCTTCCCTCATCGCTGGATCGTATATTATCCCCCATATTTTCCCGGCGAAGGGACCCCCATGCCCGACGAGATCCTCGCCATCGCGACCGGCTACATGGCCGCCAAGCAGCTCTTCTCCGCCTCCCGCGCGGGCCTGTTCGCCGCCCTGGCCGAGGGCCCGGCGACGGCGGCGGAGCTGGCCGGGCGCACCGGCCTGCCCGAACGCTCCGCCCGCGTGCTGGCCGACGCGATGAACAGCCTGGGCCTGCTGGAGCGCCAGGACGGCCGCTACCGCAACGCCCCGGCCGCCGAGCGGCACCTGGCCGGCGGCCAGGACGTGGACCTGCGGCCCTTCCTGGCCTTCCTGGAGGACATCAGCTATCCGCACTGGCTCGGCTACCACGACAGCATGACCACGGCCGAGCCGGTCCCGCTCGACCTGGGGGGCGGGCGCATGGACACCTTCATGACCGGCGTCATGACCTACAACGCGCTGCACGCCCGGGCGCTGGCCGCGTGCTACGACTTCACCCGGCACCGCCGGCTGCTCGACTACGGCGGGCTGTCCGGCGCCTTCCTCATCGAGGCGCTGCGCGCCGCCCCCGGGCTGAGCGGCGCCTTCGTCACCACCTTCCCGCACGTCGGCAAGAGCCTGGCCGAGGCGGGGATGGAGGGGCGCGCGGCGGTCGTCGAGGGCGACGTGCCGGCCGGGCCGGTGCCCGGCGGTTTCGACCTGGTCCTGCTCGAACACGTCGTGCACCGGTACACGCCGGCCGACAACCGGGCCATCCTGCGCCGGGCCCGCGAGGCGGCCACGCCGGACGCCCGGCTGCTGGTGCTCGACTTCTTCCTCGACGACGAGCCCCGCCAGCGCGCCCTCGACGCCCTGCACGCCGGCGAGTACCTGGTGATCGACGGCACCACCGTCTACCCGCTGGCGGAGGTGCGCGAGTGGGTGGGCGAGGCGGGCTGGCGGCCGGTCGAGCTGCTCGCCCTGCCCGGCTGCCCGCGCGTGCTGGTGGCTGAGGCCCGATGAGGGTCCTGGTCACCGGCGGCGCGAGCGGCATCGGCCGGGCCGTCGCCGAGGCCTTCGCCGCGCAGGGCGACGAGGTCGTGGTCGGCGACCTGACCCCGCCGCCCGGCGGCCTGCCCATGGACGTCACCGACCCCGGTTCGGTGGCGCGCGCCCTGGACGCCGCGGGGCCGCTGGACGTGCTGGTCAGCAACGCCGGCGTGGTCGGCGGCGGCGGGCCGCTCACCGACCTGCCGCTGGAAGTCTTCGACCACGCGGTCGCGGTCAACCTGCGCGGCGCCTTCATCGTGCTGCAGGCCGCCGCCCGCCGCATGATCGCCGCCGGTACGGCAGGCGCCATCGTCACGGTGAGCTCGATCGGCGCCCGCCAGCCCACGGCCGGGCTCGGGCACTACGAGGCCACCAAGGCCGGGCTGGACGCGCTCACCCGCACCGCGGCGCTCGAACTGGCCCCGCACGGCATCCGCGTCAACGGGGTCGCGCCCGGCCCGGTGCACACCCCGCTCACCGCCGGGCTGATGGCCGACCCGGTGGCCAGGGCGGCCTGGGAGTCCCGCATCCCGCTGCGGCGGATCGCGACGACGGACGACGTCACGCCGCTGGTGCTCTTCCTGGCCTCGCCCGCGGCCCGGCACCTCACCGGGACGGTCGTGCCCGTCGACGGCGGCCAGCTCCTCACCTGAGCCCGGCCCCCCCTCAGCCCACGCCGAGCCCCGGCAACCCGGTACCGGGGCTCGGCGCGATGACGGCCGGCGGGTCAGTGCGCGGTGGCGCGGTGCAGCGCGGCGGCGGTGGCGATCTTGTGCGCCCGGGCCGCGTCCTCGATCTCGGCCGCGTCCGCCTTGGCCTCGATCAGCCCGAGCAGGTGGTCGTGCTCCTCCACCGACCTGCGGGCCCGGCCGGGCACGTAGGTGAAGGTGGAGCGGCGCATGTGGTCGAGCCGCGCCCACTCCGACTCCAGCAGCGCGTTGAGGTGCTCGTCCGGGCAGTGCCGGTAGAGGGAGAAGTGGAACTCCCGGTTGAGGGCGGTGAAGGCGGTGGGGTCGAACTCCTCCAGCGCCTCCTTCATCCGCTCGTTGATCTCGCGGGAGACCTGGACCTGCGCCGGGCTCATCCGCGGCGCGCAGATGGCCGTGGCGTAGCCCTCCAGCCGGGCCAGCACGTTGAGCGTGTGCTCCACCTGGACGGAGTCGAAGACCGCGACCCGCGCCCCGATGTTGCGCACCACCTCGACCAGCCCGTCGGACTGCAGCCGCCGTACCGCCTCGCGCAGCGGGATCGTGCTCACCCCGGTCTCCCGGGCGAGCTGGTCCATCACCAGGCGGTAGCCGGGCCCGTAGGTGCCGTCGAGGATGCGCGAGCGCAGCAGCTCGTAGCTGAGCTCCGCCTTGGACCCCTCGACGGGTTTCTTCCTCGCCCCCATGCTCACCTTTCCAGGACCTCCACGATCGCGGCGCGAAACTCCGCGCCGGTGAGCGCCTCGGCGTGTCCGCCGGGCACCCGCACCAGCCGGGCGCCCCCGGCTAGCTCGACGATACGCTCGATCCCCCACGTCATCACGTCGTCGGCCCCGGCCACCAGCACCGGCGGCGTGGCGCCGGCCCAGCCGGCCGGCTCGAACGGGGTCTCGCGCAGCCCCCGCACGCAGGTCGCCAGCTCGGGCGGGATCATCGAGGTGAGCGGGTCGTCGCCGTCCCGGCCGATCTGGTCGGGGTCGACGGTGGCGAACGGCTCGACCGGCGCGAGGCCGCCGAGGATCACCCGGCCGACCCGCTCGGGGGCCAGCACGGGCAGCTCCCACGCCAGCCGCGCGCCGAGGGAGTAGCCGACGACGTCGAACTCCCCCTCCATCAGGCCGAGCAGCTCGGCGGCCTGGGCCGGGGCGTGGGCCTGAGCGGCGTCGTCGAAGGGCGGGCTCTCGCCGTGCCCGCGCAGGTCGGGCACGGTCACGTCGAAGCCGCGCAGGGCCAGGTCGCGGGCGGTGCCGGTGGCCACCCAGTCGCGCCAGCCGTCGGAGGCGAAGCCGTGGACCAGCAGGACGGCCCGGCCGCCGGGGGTGCCGAAGCGTCGCGAATAAAGTCCCATACGATTTTGTATCTTATCTCAGTCGCCCACCGGGAAGTCCACGACCACCTGGCCGGTCCCGGTCGAGCCGAAGTACGGACACAACTGCTCGCCACGGCCGCGGTAGCCGCGCCAGCCCAGCATGCCGAAGAGCATGGCGGTGTCGGCCATGGCCCCCTCGCCGGAGCAGCGCAGGTTGTAGTCGGGGAGCATGTCGAGGAAGTCGGCGATGCGGCCCTCGGTCCACATGTCCAGCACGGCCAGGTCGACCTTGCGGTTGAAGTCGCTGCTGACCTCGTTGAGCAGGGTCTCGGCCACCTCGTTGGCCGGGAAGGCGTGCGAGAGCGAGCCGCTGGCCAGGAAGGCGACCCGGCGGTCGGAGCGCTTGACCGCCCGCGCCAGCGCCTCGCCGACCCGGCGGTTCTCCTCGATGGAGGAGTAGATGTTGCAGCCGATCGGCAGCACCCGCAGCGCCGAGTCCTCGTTCATGAAGTGCATCGGCACCAGCGTGGCGTACTCCAGGCCGAGGTCGGCGTAGGTGTGGACCATGGCCTTCTGGCCGCCGGCGGAGATCTCCTGGCGGATCAGCTCGGCGAGCTCGGGGTCGCCGGGGTAGTCGTAGGCCAGGTCGTGGATGAAGTGCGGCAGCTCGTGGCTGGCGTAGGAGTCGCGGTGGCGGGCCTTGCCGTTGAGGTGGAAGCCGATGCTGTTCATCCAGTGCGTGTCGGCGATCAGGAAGGTGTCGGCGCCGCGTTCGCGGGCGCGGTGGCCCACCTCGGCGAGCGCCAGTTCCGCCGGGCGGCGGATGCCGAAGTGCTTGCCTGGCTGGATGGACAGCCAGATGGACGGCACGTGGGTGATCTTGGCGGCGAGGACGAGCTCTCCCATCACGCGCCCCCTTGGCCCAGGTCATATGTGGTTAAGCCGGTCATCGTGCACCAGCTCCTCTCTGCTGCGGAGTCCGCCTCTTGGACAAATCATGTACGATTTGCGATATTGTCGTCCATACTTTCCCGTGTACCATCGACGGAGGCGGCATGGACCACCCGCTGGGACTGTCCCCCGGGAAGATCATCGCGACGCACCTCAACTTCCGGAGCAGGGCCCTGGAGCGGGGCCGCCGGCCCGAACACCCCTCCTACTTCCTGAAGCCTCCCTCCTCGCTGTCGTGGTCGGGAAGGCCCGTCGTGCGGCCGGCCGGCACCAGCCTGCTCGGGTTCGAGGGCGAGATCGCCGTCGTCCTCGGCCGCCGCGCCCACCGTGTCTCCCGGGCCGAGGCCTTGGACTGCGTCGCGGGCTACGCCGCCGCCAACGACTTCGGCCTCTACGACTTCCGCCACGCCGACCAGGGCTCCAACCTGCGGGCCAAGGGCCACGACGGGTTCACCCCGATCGGGCCCGCCCTGGTGCCGTCGGTGCGGTGGCTGCGCACCTACCTCAACGGCGAGCTGGTGCAGGAGGCCTCGATCGACGAGCTGCTCTTCCCGGTCGACCTGCTCATCGCCGACCTGTCGCGCTTCATGACCCTCGAACCCGGCGACATCATCCTCGCCGGCACCCCCGCCGGAGCCTCGGTGGCCGCGCCGGGGGACGTGGTGGAGGTGGAGCTCGACTCCTCCGGGCGGCTGCGCACGCCGGTGACCGAGGGGCCTGCCGTACCGGATCTGGGGGTGCAGCCCCGGGTGGACGAGACGGTCAGATCCGCCGCGTACGGCTCGCGCCCGCCCGGCCCGGTCCTGCCCGAGGCGCTGGCGAAGGCCCTGACCTCCGTCTCCACCGCCACGCTCTCCGCGCAGCTCCGCAAGCACGGCGTCGAGCACCACTTCGTCGAGGGCGTCCGCCCGGCGCGGCCCGGCCTGCGCATGGCCGGCGTGGCCAGGACCCTGCGCTACGTCGCGCTGCGCGAGGACGTGGCGGCCGAGCGCGGCGGCGGCATGAACGCGCAGAAACGCACCGTCGAAGAGCTGCGTCCCGGCGAGATCCTGGTCATCGAGGCGCGCGGTGACCTGGGCGCCGGGACGCTGGGGGACATCCTGGCCCTGCGCGCGCTGCGCAGGGGCGCGGCCGGGGTGGTCACGGACGGCGGGCTGCGCGACAGCCCGTCGTTCGCGACGCTCGACCTGCCGGTCTACTACGGCGCCCCGCACGCGGCCGTGCTGGGCAGGCGGCACGTGCCCATGGACTCGCAGCTCCCGGTGACCTGCGGCGGCGTGCTGGTGCTGCCGGGCGACGTGCTGGCCGGCGACGCCGAGGGCGTGGTGGTGATCCCGCGCGCCCTGGCCGAGCGGGTCGCCGCCGCGGCGGTGGAGCAGGAGCGCGAGGAGCGGTTCATCCTCGACCGGGTGGCCGAGGGCGCCTCGATCGAGGGCCTCTACCCGCTGGGGCCGCGCTGGCGGCAGGAGTACGAACGAAGCAGGAGCGACGAAGGAGGCGAGCGGTGAGGTTCCGATCCGATCCCGCGGCGATCAGGGGCTCCATCGCCCCCCTGGTGACGCCCTTCACCGCCGACGGCGCCCTGGACGAGGAGTCCCTGCGCGCCCTGGTCGGCTGGCAGATCGAGCAGGGCTCGCACGGCATCTCCACCGGCGGCTCGACCGGGGAGCCGGGCGCGCAGAGCACCGAGGAGCGGGTGGCGGCGATGCGGGTGGTGGCCGCCGAGGTGGCCGGCCGCGTGCCGTTCGTGCCGGGCACGGGCTCGGCCCGCCTGGACGAGACGCTGGCGCTGACCGAGGCGGCCGAACGGCTGGGCGCCGACGCGGTCCTGGTCATCACGCCCTACTACGCGCGGCCGTCGCAGGAGGCGCTGTTCCGGTGGTACTCGGCGGTCGCCGGGGAGTTCCCCGGGCTGCCGATCGTGGTCTACAACGTGCCCTCGCGCACCGCGGTGGACATCGCGCCGGAGACGGTCGGGCGGCTGCGCCGTACGCACCCGAACATCGTGGGCATCAAGGAGACGACCAAGGACTTCGAGCACTTCTCCCGGGTCCTGCACGAGTGCGGGCGCGACTTCCTGATGTGGTCGGGGATCGAGCTGCTGTGCCTGCCGCTGCTGGCGATCGGCGGGGTGGGGTTCGTGAGCGCGGCGGCCAACCTGGCGCCCGCGGCGGTGGCGGAGATGTACACCGCCTACGTGCAGGGCGACCGCGAGCGGGCACTGGAGCTGCACTACGCGCTGCACCCGATCGCCGACCTGCTGTTCGTGGAGACCAACCCGGCCCCCGCCAAGCACGTGCTGGCGCGGTGGGGCCGGATCGCCTCGGGGTGCGTACGGCCCCCGCTGATCACCCCCACCGAGGCGGGCATGGCGAGGATCGACGTTCTGCTGGCCCAGGGCAAGGAGATCATCCGGTGAATCTGGAGCACTACATCGACGGCAGGCACGTGCCGAGCGTGTCCGGCGCCACCTTCACCACGCTCAGCCCGACCACCAACCGGCCCGGCCACACCGTCTGCGCGGGCGACCGCGACGACGTGGACGCCGCGGTCGCCGCCGCGCTGAAGGCCTTCACCCACGGCCCGTGGCCCCGCACCGGCCACGAGCAGCGGGCCGAGGTGCTGCGCTCGATCGCCGCGGTGATCGAGGCGCGCGACGAGGAGATCGCCGCGGTGGAGTGCGCCGACACCGGCCTGCCCATCACCCAGGCGCGCGGCCAGGCCCGCCGCGCCGCGCACAACTTCCGCTACTTCGCCGACCTGATCACCACCCTGGGCGACGCCACCTACCAGACCTCGAACCAGCTCAACTACGTCATCCGCAAGCCGATCGGCGTCGCCGGGCTGATCACGCCCTGGAACACCCCGTTCATGCTCGCCACCTGGAAGCTCGCGCCCGCGCTGGCGGCCGGCTGCCCGGTCGTGCTCAAGCCGGCCGAGTGGTCGCCGGCCAGCGCGGCGCTGCTGCCGGCCATCATGGAGGCGGCGGGCCTGCCTCCGGGGGTGTTCAACCTGGTGCACGGCATCGGCGAGAGCGCCGGGCACGCCCTGGTCACCCACCCGGACGTGCCGGTGCTGTCCTTCACCGGCGAGACCACCACCGGCCAGACGATCATGCGCGAGGCCGCGCCGCACCTGAAGACCCTGTCCATGGAGCTGGGCGGCAAGTCGCCGCTGGTCGTCTTCGCCGACGCCGACCTCGACGCCGCCCTGGACGCCGCCGTCTTCGGCGTCTTCTCCCTCAACGGCGAACGCTGTACGGCCAGCTCCCGCGTGCTGGTACAGGACGACATCTACGAGGAGTTCGTCGCCCGGCTGGCCGCCCGCGCCGCCTTCGTCAAGGTCGGGCCGCCGGAGGACCCGGCGACCGAGCTGGGCGCGCTCATCCACCCCGAGCACTACGCCCGCGTGCTGGGCTACGTCAGGACCGGCATCGAGGAGGGCGCCCGCCTGGTCACCGGGGGGCACCGCCCGCCGCACCTGCCGAGCGGCAACTACCTCAACGCGACCGTCTTCGCCGACGTCACCCCGGCCATGCGCGTCTTCCAGGAGGAGATCTTCGGCCCGGTGGTCTGCGTGACGCCCTTCTCCGGCGAGGCGCAGGCGGTCGAGCTGGCCAACGCCACGCGGTACGGCCTGGCCGCCTACCTGTGGACCCGTGACCTGCAACGGGCCCACCGGCTGGCCCAGGCGATCGACGCGGGCATGCTGTGGATCAACAGCCACAACGTGCGCGACCTGCGCACCCCGTTCGGCGGCGTCAAGCACAGCGGCCTGGGGCGGGAGGGCGGGCGGCACAGCCTCGACCTGTTCACCGAGCCGCACACCGTGCACGTGGCCACCCAGGACCACCCCATCCCCCGCTTCGGCACCTCGTAGCCGCCCGGCCGGGGGCGGCCTTGCCCTCCCCGGGGCGGAGGGACCATGATCGCTTGCACGTGTCCCTCCGACCCCTGGCGGTGTCCGACCTTGAGCATCCGAGACGACATGCCCCTGCTGGCCCGGCACGAAGGTGACTGGGAGGGCACCTACACCGTCGTCGACCGCGACGGCCGGGTCACCGACCGGCACACCGCCCACCTCACCTGCGCCCTGCCCGGCGACGGCTCGCACGACTACTACCAGATCAACCGCTACACCTGGCCGGACGGCCGGACCGAGGAGCACCACTTCCCCGGCCGCTACCTCGGCGGCGGCCGGTGCCGCTTCGACACCGACCGCATCATCGGCGAGTTCTGGGAGGCCGACGAGCACACGATCTACCTCAACTGGGTCTACAAGGCCGACCCGAGCGTGCGGTTGTTCGAGCTCATCGTGCTCAGCCAGGACGGGCACCACCGCAGCCGCACCTGGCAGTGGCTGAAGGACGGGGTCTGCTTCCAGCGCACGCTCATCAACGAGACCCGGGTCCGAGATGGGTCCACACGCCCTTGACCTCGGTGTAGGCGTCGATCGCGTAGGGGCCCATCTCGCGGCCCCAGCCGCTGGCCTTGTACCCGCCCCAGGTGGTGGCCGCGTCCGGCACGTGGATCATGTTGATGAAGATCGCCCCGGCCCGGATGCGGGCGGCCAGCCGGTGCGCGGTGGACAGGTCCCGCGTCCAGATCGACGCGGCCAGCCCGTACTCCAGGGCGTTGGCGCGGGCGACGAGCTCGTCGGGGTCGTCGTAGGCGAGCACCGGGATGACCGGGCCGAAGACCTCCTCGCGGGCGATCGCCATGTCGTCGGTGACCCCCGCGAAGACGGCCGGCTCGTAGAAGAAGCCCGGCCGGTCCACCCGCCGCCCGCCGCCGACCAGGTCGGCGCCCTCGTAGACCGCGCCGCGCACGTGCGCGTCGACCGAGCGCAGGTGCTCCTCGCTGACCAGCGGGCCGAGCCAGCTGGCCGGGTCGTCACCGGGGCCTATGCGCAACGCGGCGGCGCCGGCCGCCATCTTCTCGGTGAACTCATCGGCCCGCTTGCGGTCGACGTAGAAGCGGGCGTAGGCGGCGCACACCTGGCCGCTGTGGAAGAGCGCGCCGGTCAGGTTGCCCGCCACCGCGGCGTCCAGGTCGGCGTCGGCGGCGATGATGCTCGGGGCCTTGCCGCCCAGCTCCAGGGTCAGCCGCTTGAGCCCGCCCGCCGCGGCGCTCACCAGGGAGCGGCCGACCTCGGTCGAGCCGGTGAACGAGATCTTGTCCACGGCGGGGTGGGCGGCCAGCGCCCGGCCGGTGCCGGGGCCGCCGGTGAGCAGGTTGACCACGCCGGGCGGGAAGCCCGCCTCACTCATCAGCTCGACGAGCCGGACCGTGGACAGCGGGGTCTGCTCGGCGGGCTTGATGATCACCGTGTTGCCGCAGGCGAGGGCGGGGGCGAGCTTCCAGGCGGCGATCATCAGCGGGAAGTTCCACGGGGTGATCAGCGCGCAGACGCCCACCGGCTCGCGCCGGGTGTAGTGGAGGGTGTCGGGGAAGGCGACCGGGAGCACCGCGCCCTGGATCTTGGTGCACCAGCCGGCGAAGTAGCGGAAGTGCTCTGCCGTACCGGGGACGGAGACCTCGCGGGCGACGCCGAGGAGCTGGCCGCTGTCGCGGCTCTCCAGCTCGGCCAGTTCCTCGGCGTTCGCCTCGATCAGGTCGGCGACGCGCCACAGCAGGCGGGCGCGCAGGTGTTCGGGGTGGGCCGCCCAGGCGTCGGCGGCCTCGCGGGCCGCGCCGACCGCGCGGTCCACGTCGGCGGGGCCGGCCTCGGCGCAGGTCGTGATGACCGTGCCGTCGGCGGGGTTGAGCGTGGGGAACGAGCGGCCGGTCGCCGCTGGGCTCCAGGCACCGCCGATGAACAGGTCTGACATCAGGACATGTCCTCTCTCGCACCAGGAGCCGGCGGGACTCGGGGGGCGGGAAGTAGGGAGGGCGGGGACTCGGAGGGGGCGGGGACTCCGGGCGGGGACTCGGGGGCGGAGGGAGGGGTCTTATACGAAGGCGAGGGTGGGGAGGTCGACCGCGGTGGCGCCGCCGTCGGCGACGAGCACGGAGCCGGTCATGATCGCGCTGTCGTCGGAGGCCAGGAACAGGCAGATGCTCGCGATCTCCTCGGCGGTGGCCGGCCGGCCCAGCGGGACGTCCTTGGTGACCAGGGAGTAGGCCTGCTCCCGGGAGATGCCGTGGCGTTCGGTCAGCTCGTCCATCTCGCCGTCGGCCATGGGGGTGCGGACCCAGCCGGGGCACAGGCAGTTGGCGCGCACGCCGTGCCGGCCGTAGTCGCGGGCGATCGAACGGGTCAGCCCGATGAGGGCGTGCTTGGCGGTGACGTACCCCGCGACGGTGGGCCCGGCGGCCAGGCCGGCGATGGAGGAGACCACCACGATCGCGCCCCGCGCCTCGATCAGGGCGGGCATGGCCTCCCGGCAGGTGACGAAGCAGGTGTCGAGGTTGGCCGTCATGCTCAGCCGCCAGTCGGCGTCGCTCGTCTCGGCCAGCGCGCCGAACCCGTGGCCCCCGGCGTTGGCGACGACCACGTCCAGGCGGCCGAAGCGGGCCAGCGCGCTGTCCACCGCCGCACGGGCCTGGGCGGTCTCGGCCATGTCCGCGCACGCCACCGCCGCCACCAGCTCCTCACCTCCGGGGGCGTCGAGCTGCGCGGCGACCTCGTCCAAGAGCTCCTTGCGCCGGCCGGCCAGCACCACCCGGGCGCCCTCGGCGGCGAAGCGGCGGGCGGTGGCGGCGCCGATCCCGGTGCCCGCGCCGGTGATGAGGGCGACCTTGCCCTGCAACCTCATCGCCTACTCCTTTCGAGCGGAAAACTATATGATTTCATAGACGACTTCATGGAGGAAGAAACCATGTCTTCCGGCTGGAAGACCATGGACGACTTCGCCCCCGGGATCGCCACCAACCGCCTGCCCGCGACGGACCGCCTGGCCGGGACCGCGTTGCGGCTGGCCTTCGCCGACGGCTCCGCCACCCGCCTCGACTTCCGCACCGGCGCCGAGCTCAGCGCGGACGGCGGGCCCGCGCAGCCGTACGAGGCGGTGCCGGTCCGCGAGGACCTGCTCTTCCTCGGCCACGGCCACCCGGAGGAGCCGCGCAGGCACACGGTCACGGTCGTGCACACCGGGCTCGGCCGCGCGCTGCGGATCACCTCCACCATCGCCGAAGAAGCGGTCCCCGGCGAGCCCCGGGTGGCGCAGGCCTTCACGCCGGGCACGGTCGAGGGCACGCCGGTGCGCGGCGAGCCGCCGGCCCCGACGCGCGAGCTCATCGGGCGGCGGGCGCTGTACCGTTATTCTCCGGACCACCTCTACGAGCACGTCTACCTGAGCTCCACCCGCTACGCCTGGCAGTGCCTGGTGGGCGCGCAACGCGGCCACGGTGACGTGGACCTGGCGGCCACCTGGAAGCTCGCCGACGACCTGTACGTCTTCACCTTCCGCGAGTTCCGCATCCCGGTCGCGGCCACCTGGCTCTACGACTGGGCGGCCCGGCGCACGGTCGGCACCTTCTTCGGCCTGTCCGGCGCCGGTGAGATCCACGCCTCGCCCGGCGGCGCGCACATCGAGCCGCTGGGCACGGTCACCTACCCCCCAGGAGAGGAACCGGCATGATCACCAAGAACCTGCTGGCCGTACGCGAGTCCTACGCCGCCTCGGCGCGCGGCGACGTGGCGGGCGTCCTCGCGGCGCTCGCGCCGGACGCCCGGTGGACGGAGATGGCCGGCTTCCCCTGCGCGGGCACCTACGTCGGGCCGGACGAGGTGCTCAAGGGGGTGTTCGCCCGGCTCGGCGAGGAGTGGGAGGGTTTCGCCGCCGAGCCGGAGGAGTACGTCGACGCCGGAGACGTGATCGTGGTGATCGGTGTCTACCGCGGCGTCTACCGGGCGACCGGCAAGGCGATGCAGGCCCGTTTCACCCACGTCTGGAAGCTGTACGACGGGACGGTGATCGGTTTCGAGCAGTTCACCGACACGTTGCTGGTCGCCAGGGCGATGCAGCCCTGACCGCCCCGCGGGCCGGGTCAGACCAGGGCGCGCACCCGGCGCATCACCTCGTGGCAGAAGGCTCCCACCCGGCCGGGGTCGTCGAGGAACTGCGAGGGCTTGATGCAGAAGGTGGTGTACCCCTCGGCCATCCGCTGCGGGATGTGCTCCAGCGCCGGCCCGAGCGGCGCGCACGAGCCGGCGTCAGCGAAGAGCGCCCGCGTGCCGCCCGCCAGCTCCAGCCCGGGCCGTACGGCCAGCAGCGCCTCGATGTCGGCGGCGGGCGGGTAGCCGAGCGGGTTGAAGCCGCTCCCCCACCGCCGCACCCGGCGCAGCAGGTGCTCGCTGAGCCCGGCGCCGCCGAACCACAGCACCGGGCCGGTGGGCCGGTAGGCCTTCGGCTCGAAGTAGACCTCGTCGAACCGGTAGAACTCGCCGTGATAGGACACCGGGGACTCCCGCCAGAGCAGCTCCCAGATCTCCAGGTGCTCGTCCAGCATCCGCCCGCGCCGGCCGAAGTCGACGCCGAGCGCGGCGTACTCGTCGCGGCTCCAGCTCACCGTCGGCAGCACGATGAGCCGGCCCCGGGCCAGCAGGTCGAGCGTGCCGAGCTCGCGGGCCAGCAGCAGCGGGTGGCGCAGCGGCGCGAGGACCGCCGCGGCGGCCAGGCGCAGCGTGCTGGTCACCGAGGAGATGGCGGCCAGCAGCGTCAGGGGCGAGGGCCAGGGGGTGAAGGGGTCCTGGTTGCCGGGCAGGGCGTACTCGCGCGGGTTGGCCATCCGGCCGCGGGCGCCGGCGTCGGGGCCGAGGACGACGTGCTCGCTGATCATCACGGAGTCGAAGCCGGCCTCCTCCGCCTCGCGCGCCCAGCGCACCAGGACGGGCAGGTCGCGGGCCGGGGTCATGGTCCAGTTCTCGGAGAGCACGAGCTGCATGCGAGGAACGTTCATACCCGCACGATAAGACCAAAAATCGCTCTTGCCAGCCTTTGTTAGGAACCGTACGATCCGGTCACCCGTCACGCACGAGAGGCCCGCGTCATGACCGGTTCGAGAGCGCTCGTCGTCCTGTCCCTGGCCGCGCTACTCCTCGCGGCGACCGGCTGCGGACTCGCCGACGAGCCCGCCGCCAGCCAGGGACCCGGCGACACGATCAAGGTGGGCGCCGTGAGCTCGCTCAGCGGCCCGGTGACCTTCCCCGACTCCTCCGCCGCCGCCAAGGCGGTCTTCGACCGCGTCAACGAGCAGGGCGGCATCGGCGGCCGCCGGATCGAGTACCTCGTGGCCGACGACAAGGGCGACCCGGCCGCCGCCGCCCAGGCCGCCCGCGACGTGGTCACCAACCAGGGCGCGGTGGCGCTGGCCGGCTCGGCCAGCCTGCTCGACTGCGCGGTCAACGCGCCCTTCTACGCGCAGGCCGGCATCGTCTCGATCCAGGGCACCGGCGTGGACCCGACCTGCTTCGAGTCCCCCGCGATCTCGCCGGTCAACACCGGGCCCTACCTCAACATGGCGATCAACCTGTACTACGCCTCCGAGGTGCTCGAGCACGACAAGGTCTGCCTGTTCCTGGCCATCCTCGGCAACACCAGCGACGCCTACGGCGGGGCCGTGCGGAGCTGGACCGCGCTCACCGGCAAGCGGCTCACCCTCGACGACCGCACCGTCAAGCCCGACTCCGACCCGACCCCGTTCGTGCTGCGGGCGCGCAACGCCGGGTGCCAGGCGGTGCTCTACAACGGCACCGAGCCGATGGCCATCGCCTGGATGAAGGTGGTCAAGCAGCAGAAGGTCACCGGCGTCGACTGGCTCATGACCACCGCGCCCTACACCGAGGCGGTCGCCCGCGCGCTCGGCGCCGACGGCGAGGGCACCTACGCCAACGCCGAGTTCGAGCCCTTCACCGACGCCGGGTCGGCCGCGCTCAAGGACTGGCGGGAGCTGATGACCGCCAGGAAGGTGCCGCTGACCTCGTTCGGGCAGGGCGGCTACCTGGCGGCCACCTACCTCGTCGAGACGCTCCGGGGCATCCAGGGGCCGATCACCCGCGAGGCGGTCACCCGGGCGTTCAAGACGCTCAAGCCCGTCCGGCACCCGCTGGTCGGCACGCCGTACGAGTTCGGGCCCGCGGCCAAGCACCGCTCCAACCGGGCCGGGAAGATCGTCCAGCTCAGGGGCGGCAGGTGGGAGGTGGTCACCCCGGAGTGGGTGCGCTATCCGGGGACGCTCGACTGATGCTCCAGGGCCTGCTCTCCGGACTGGCCGCCGGCGGCACCTTCGCCGCCCTCGGCCTGCTGCTCACCGCCATGTACCGGCTCACCGCCACGGTCAACCTCGCCGTCGCCGCGATCGGGGTGGCCGGGGTGTACGTCATGGCCGCGCTGACCGAGTCCGGCCTGCCGTACGGCGTGGCCGCGGCGGCGGGCGTCGCGGCGGGGGCGCTGCTGTCGGCGGGCTGCGGCGCGGTGATGGTGCGCTGGTTCGCCGCCGGCGACGCCCAGACGCGCACCGCGGTGTCGATCGCCCAGCTCATCGGGATCATCGCGCTCGCCTACATCCTGTTCGGCGACACCCCGCGGGTGCTGCCCAACCCGGCCTCCGGGGCCGCCGCCGAGCTGGCCGGCGTGGTGATCACCTGGGCGACGCCCGCGTTGCTCGCCCTCGCCGCGCTCCTCGGCGGCGGCACGCACCTGCTGCTCACCCGCACGCCGCTCGGGCTGCGGCTGCGCGCCATGGCCGAGCGGCCGGTGACCACCGAACTGCTCGGCATCGGCACCCGCCGGCCGGCCGTCGTCCTGTGGGCGGCGACCGGCGGGCTGGCCGCGCTGGTGCTGCTGCTGGTCGCGCCGGTCCGGTCGAGCGACATCCTGTCGCTCAGCATGCTCATCGTGCCCGCGTGCGCCGCGGCGCTGGTCGGCGGGCTGACCCGGCTGTCCGGAGCGCTGCTGGGCGGGCTCGCGCTCGGGCTGCTGGAGGGGGTGCTGGCCGGCTCGGCGGCGTTGCGCGAGTACCGCGACGCGGTGCCGTTCGCGGCGATCCTGCTCATCCTGATGTGGACCCGGCGGCGGGAGGTGTGGGATGCGGCCCGCTGACCGCCTCGTCCGCGCGGGGCTGGCCGCCGCCGGCGCCCTCCTGCTGTACGGCGTGGCCGCGACCCTGCCCGCCTACTGGGTCTTCCTCGCCACCTCGGCGGTCGTGTCGGGCGTGCTGCTGCAGAGCCTGGGCGTGGTCGCCGGGCGGGCCGGGCTGGTGTCGCTGTGCCAGGCGGCCTTCGCGGCCATCGGCGCCTGGACCACCGCCCAGCTCAACGTGTGGGCGGTGCCGGGCGGGCTGTGGGTGTGGCTCCCGCTGGCGGGGCTCGCGGCGGTGCCGCTCGGGGTGCTCGTCGGGCTGCCGGCGCTGCGGCTGCGCGGGGTGCACCTGGCGATCGTCACGCTCGGGTTCGCGGCGACCGTGGACGTGGTGCTGGCCACCTCGTCCTTCCCGGGCGTCGCCCAGGGGCTCACCGTCGGGCGGCCCGCCGGGCTGGCGGCGGAGCGGCAGTACTTCCTGTTCTGCTGCGGGGTGTTCGCCCTGGTGGCGGTGGCGCTGGCGGTGGTGGGGCGGACGCGGCTGGGGATCTCGTGGCGGGTGCTGCGCGAGTCCGAGCGGGCCACCGCCGCGGCCGGGACCGGGGTGCCCGGGGCCAAGCTCAGCGCCTTCGCGGTGAGCGCCTTCGTGGCGGGGCTGTCGGGGGCGTTGCTGGCCGGGCAGCTCGCGATGGTGGTGTCGCGGAACTTCGACCCCGGGCAGTCGCTGACCGCCTACGCGGTGGCGGTCATGGCGGGGGCTCACCACGCCGAGGGCGCTCTGCTCGGTGGGGCGCTCGGGGTGCTGATCTCGGAGCTGTTGCGGCGCTTCGAAATCCCGCAGCAGTGGGCGAACGTCGTCTTCGCCGTCGGGGCGCTCCAGGCCTTCACCCAGGGCTCCGGCCTCAGCGACGCCCTCCGCGCCCGCCTCCGCCGCCTTCCCCTCCGCCGTCTTCCCCTCCCCCGACCCTCTGAGACCCCATCGACAGCCCCATCCTCTCCTGATCAGGCCCCCCTTCCTCCACCCCAGCCCGCTACGGCCCTGCAGGTCTCCGGGCTCGGGGTCCGGTTCGGCCAGGTGACCGCCCTCCACCAGGTCACCCTCACCGTGCCCGGAGGCACCGTCCACGGCCTGGTCGGCCCCAACGGCGCGGGCAAGTCCTCCCTGGTCGACGCGATCACCGGCTTCGTCCCCTGCACCGGCACGGTGTTCCTGTCCGGCACCGACCTCACCACCGCCCCCGCCCACCGAAGGGCCCGAGCGGGCCTGCGCCGCACCTTCCAGCAGGACCGGGTCCCCACCACCCTGACCGTCGAGGAGTACCTCCGCTTCACCGCCCGCCGCCACCTCACGCACGAGGACCTGGCCGAAGCGCTCCACGACCTGGTGGACCTCCCGCCCACCCACCGCATCGAGGAGCTCGACACCGGCACCCGCCGGCTGCTGGAGGTCGCCGGCGCCCTCCTGGCCCGCCCGGTCCTGGCCGTCCTGGACGAGCCGGCCGCCGGCCTGGGCCAGGCCGAGACCGAACGCCTCGGCGCCTGGCTGAACACCGCCCCGGCGCGCTTCGGCGCCGCGGTGCTGCTCATCGAGCACGACCTGGACCTGGTCCGGGCCACCTGCGAGCGGGTCACCGTCCTCGACTTCGGCACGGTCCTGGCCGAGGGCCCGCCCGCCGAGGTCTTCGCCACCCCCGAGGTCCTGCGCGCCTACCTGGGCGAGGAGGTCACCGCATGACGCTGGTCCTGGAGCGGGTGACGGTGGCCAGGGGCGCCCAGCCCGTGGTCCGCGAGGTCAGCCTGGTGGCCCGGCGGGGCGAGGTGACCGTGCTGCTGGGCCCGAACGGCGCGGGCAAGACGACGCTGCTGGAGGCGGTCTCGGGCGTCCTGCCCACCCGCGCCGGCCGCGTCACCCTGTCCGGTCACGACCTGACCGGCCGCCCGCGCACCCGCCGGGCGGCGCTCGGCCTGGCGCACGTCGAGCAGGGCCGGACCGTCTTCGCCACGCTCACCACGGCCGAGAACCTCGCCCTGACCGGCGAGCCGGCCCGCGCCCTGGAGCTCTTCCCCGAGCTGGGCCCGCGGCTGGACGTGCGGGCCGGGCTGCTGTCCGGGGGCGAGCAGCAGATGCTCGTGCTGGCCCGGGCGATCCTGCGCCGCCCGGCCGCGTTGCTGCTGGACGAGATGTCCCTGGGCCTGGCCCCGGCGATCGTCCGGCGGCTGCTGCCGGTCATCCGCGCGCTGGCCGGCGAGGGGTGCGCGGTGCTGCTGGTCGAGCAATTCGCGCACACCGCCCTGACCCTGGCCGACGCCGCCTACGTGCTGGCGCGCGGCGGCCTCACCTACGCCGGGGACCCCGCGCCCCTGCGGGCCGACGACTCCGCGCTGCGGCGCGCCTACCTGGGAGACCATCGCGATGACGGGCGCTGACCTGATCCTGGCCGGGGGCCGCGTGCTGACCATGGACGCGGCTCTGCCGTACGCGAGCACCGTGGTGGTGCGCGGCGGCGAGATCGTGCACGTCGGTGAGGACGCCGGCGGGTGGCGCGCCGCCGAGACGGTCGAGCTGCGCGGGCGGGTGGTGCTGCCCGGCCTCAACGACTCCCACCTGCACGGCGTCGGGTACGGCCTGCACCGGCCGCCGTTCTGCCTGGACGTCGCGCTGGAGTCGATCGCCGCCGTCCGGGCCGAGGTGGCCCGGGCGGTACGGCGGGCGCGGCCCGGCCAGTGGATCCGCGGCATCGGCTGGCATCCCGGACGGCTGGCGGAGTGCGTGGCCGACCCCGGCCGCCAGCCGGTCGCGGCCGATCTGGACGAGGTGGCGCCCGAGCATCCGGTGCTGCTCCAGGACTTCTCCGGCCACGCGGTCTGGGTCAACAGCCTGGCGCTCGAGCTGGCCGGGGTGGAGTCGGACGGAGGCGTGCTGCACCACGCCGACCAGGCGCTGGTGCAGCGGGCGGCGCCGCATCCGGAGGGCGGGCTGACCGCGGTGGCGCGCGACGTGGTGGCCGAGCTGAACCGGCTCGGCATCACCAGCTTCACCGAGCCGGGCCTGGGGCCGGGCGGGGAGGAGGCCTTCGCCGGCGGGATGGGCACCGGCGCGCTGGAGGCGTACGCGGCGCTGGCCCGCTCGGGCGAGCTGACCGCGCGGGTGAGCGTGCTGGGGTTGCCGAGCGCGATGTCGGGGGCCTCGGCCGCCGACACCGTGGCTTGGCTGGCCGCGCCGCCCGACCTGGCGGGGATCTCGCCGCGGCTGTTGCGGCTGCTCGGGGTCAAGGTCTTCGCCGACGGCATCCCGCCCTCGGAGACCGCGTGGATGCGCGAGCCGTACCCCTCGGGCGGGCACGGGGCGCTGTGCACGCACGGCGCGAGCACGGGCGAGCGGGTGGCCGAGCTGGCGGAGATCGTCCGGCTGGTGCACGAGGCCGGCTGGCAGCTCGGCGTGCACGTGGTGGGCAGCCGCGGGGTGGACGCGGTGGCCGAGGCGCTCGCGGCGGCGCAGGACCGCCACCCGCGCAAGGACGCGCGGCACTACGTGATCCACGGACAGTTCGCGTCCGAACAAGCTCTGGCGCGGCTGGCCGCGCTCGGCTGCGGGATCAACCTGCAGCCGGTGCTGCAGGCCATGGAGGCGGGCACGACCCGGGCGCTGTTCGGCGAGGACCTGGTGCGCACGGAGTGGCCGGCCCGCTCGGCGGTCGAGGCGGGCGTGGTCACGGCGTGCAGCTCGGACGCGCCGGTCACCCGGCCCGACTGGCGCGCCGGGGTGGCCGCGCTGGTGGCGCGCGAGGGCGAGGGCCTCGATCTGGAGGCCGCCCTGCGCACCTACACGATCGCGCCCGCCTGGCAGGACCACGCCGAGACCTGGAAGGGCTCGATCACCCCGGGCAAGGTCGCCGACCTGTGCGTCAGCGCGGCGACCAGCCCGCACGAGCTGACCGAGGCGCCGGTGGAGCTCACCCTCTTCGGCGGGCGGGTGGTCCACGGCGGGTGATTGTTCGGGGCCGAATATGATGGGCGACCATGACCGGACACCACACCCTGCGCCAGACCGAGGAAGCCGTCGGCGAGCGCCTGGGCGGCCTCAACCTCGACTTCGAGGCGATGTGGGCGGTGTCGAACATCTACCGCGCCTCCTCGGCGATCCGCAACCACCTGGAGCAGACCGTCCTGCGGGACACCGGGCTGACCTGGACCGGGTTCGTGGTGATGTGGGTGGTCTGGATCTGGGGCGAGAGCGAGACCCGGCACGTGGCCGCCGAGGCGGGCATCTCCAAGGCGACGCTGACCGGCGTGGTGCGCACCCTGGAGTCCTACCGGCACCTGCGCCGCACCCAGCACCCCACCGACCGGCGGCGCGTGATGCTGGCGCTCACCCCGACCGGCGAGCGGCTGATGCGGGAGCTGTTCCCGGAGTTCAACCGGCAGGAGGCTTTCGTGGTCAAGGAGCTCGACGGGGAGCGCCGCCGTGAGCTGGCCGCCTCGCTCCGGGCGATCCTGGAGCACCTCGAACGGAGTTAGAGCGCGGTGAGGGTGTCCTGGAAGTACCGCCAGGAGTCGGCGGCGTCGCCGCCCTCGGTGTGCGGGGCGCGGAAGAGCTCCAGGTAGACGGCCAGGTCGTCGAGCTGCCAGCGCAGCCGGTAGAAGCCGAGCAGGCGCGGGTCCGGCTCCCGGCCGGAGACGTGGGCGTAGTGGTCCAGGTCGCCCGGCTCGGTGGCGGCCAGCCACAGGTCCCGTTCGGGGTGGGCGAGCGCGACGGTGTCCCAGTCGATCAGCTTCACCCGGCCGTCGTGCCAGAGCAGGTTGCCGGGGTGAGGCTCACCGTGCGTCACAACCATGTTCGCTCTACCGTCGAGGGTGGCCGCGGTGTGGTCGAACTCGGCCAGCCTCGCTCGCAGGCGCGCCGCTTCGGCGCGCACCAGCTTTCGGGCCGGCTCGCCGTACGGCCCGGCGGTCCAGGGCTGGTCGAGGGCGGCGAGGGCCCGGTCGAGGTGCGGCCGGGACTCGGGCACCGGGCTGTGCACCGGCAACCCCACCGGCGCCCTCCGGCCGTGCAACTCGGCGAGCGCGTCGAGCACCACCCGCCGCCGCTCGCCGGGCAGCCGTTGACCGAAGTGCCCGGACTCCCCCTCCACCAGTGGGAAGACACTCACCCCATACCGCTCACCGGCCCGCACCACCAGGTCCCCGCCCGGGGTGGGCACCGGCGCGACCACGCAGTCCAGCCCGAGCTTGGCAGCGGCGGCCAGGGCCGGGCCGGGGTCGGGGCGGTGCGCCAGATCGGTGGCGGTGACGAACCACCGCCCGGCCGTCCAGTGGTAGTCCCCGAACCCGACCGGAGCATAGACCGGGACCTCGGCGATTCCCCAGGCACGCAGCGTCGTGGCGAGGGCGGCGTCGCTCAGCCCTTCGGGACGGTCCTTCACGACGTGGCGGGCACCGGCTCGGCGGACAGAGCGGCCAAGAGCTCGTCGAGGGTCTGGCCGAGCGGGGCGTCGAGGCGCAGCATCGCGTGCTCGTCGCCACGCGTCGGCCCCTGGTTGACGATCGCGACCGGGATGGCCTGCCGAGCGGCATGCCGTACGAACCGGAACCCGGACAGCACCGTCAGCGAAGACCCCAGCACGAGCAACAGCCCCGCCTCGTCGGTCAGCTCGAAACACTCGCTGACCCGAGCGGGAGGAACGTTCTCCCCGAAGAAGATCACGTCCGGCTTGAGCATCCCGCCGCAGGAGGCGCAGCCGACCACGGCGAAGCCCTCGATCTCGGCGTCGTCGAGCGCGACGTCGCCGTCCGGGTTCACCCGGGCACCGTCCGGATGAAGCTGGAGCCCCGCGGCCGCCGCCCAGTCGCTGTTGGCCTCGCGCAACCGCCGGTCGAGCTCCTCGCGGCCGGTGCGCTCACCACACTCCAGGCACCGCACCCGGTGCAGGCTGCCGTGCAGCTCGACCACCTCGCGGGCCCCGGCCGCCTGGTGCAGGCCGTCCACGTTCTGGGTGATGATGCCGGACACCAGCCCGGCCCGCTGCAGCCCGGCGACCGCGCGGTGACCGCGGTTGCACGGGGCCTGGGCCACGTGCCGCCACCCGAGATGGCTGCGCGCCCAGTACCGGCGGCGGGCCGCCTCGCTGCCGGTGAACTCCTGGTAGGTCATCGGCGTGCCCGACCGCCGCCGCCCGCTCGGCCCCCGGTAGTCGGGAATGCCGGACTCGGTGGAGAGCCCGGCGCCGCTGAGGACCACCACGCCCCCGTCGGCCACGAGATCGGCCAGCACCGCCATGTCACTCACAAGGGAAGGCTACCCGCCGCCCGGCAGCAGCCCGCTCCCTGCGGCATGGTGACCTCATGGCAACTCACCCCCACGCCGTCCTCACCCGCCGCCTGTACGGCCTGGCCGGCCGCGGCGACCTCGCCGGCTACCTCGCCCTGATCGCCGACCACGCCGTCTTCCACATCGGCGGCGACAGCCTCGTCACCGGCGAGCACCGCGGCAAGGAGGCCATCATCCGGCTCGGCCGGCTCGTCCACGAGGAGACCGGCGGCACCTTCCGCACCGAGCTCCTCTCCGTCCAGGCGAACGACTCCTACGCGGTCACCCTGCACCGCTGGACGGCGGAGCGCCGCGGCGAACGCATCGAGATGGACAACTTCAACGTCTACGGCTTCGAGCACGGCCTGGTCGTCGCCCGCTGGGAGTACGTGGCCGACCAGGCCGCTCACGACACCTTCTGGCGCCGCCAGGGTTCATAGGGGAAGGCTGCCGGTCGCAGACCAGGTGGAGCCGGTGGAGCGGTAGGCGTCGATGGTGCGTTCGGCGATGCGCATCTGGTGGATCTCGTCGGCGCCGTCGGCCAGGCGGGCCCAGCGGGCGTGCTGGAACATGTGCGCGAGCGGCGTGTCCGTCGAGTAGCCCAGGGCGCCGTGGACCTGGATGGCGCGGTCGACGATGCGGTTGAGGGCGCCGGCGACGAAGTGCTTGGCCATGGAGACCTCGGTGCGGAAGTCCTCGCCCTTGTCGATCTTCGAGGCGGCGTGCAGGACCATGAGCTTGGCCTGGTAGAGCTCCATGGCCGAGTCGGCGATCAGCCACTGGACGCCCTGCTTGTCGGCCAGCGCCGAGCCGTGGCTGCGCCGGTTGAGCGCCCGGTCGACCATCATGTCCAGCGCGGTCTCGGCCTGGGAGATCCAGCGCATGCAGTGCGCCAGCCGGGCCGGGCCGAGCCGGTACTGGCCGAGCCGGTGGCCGTTGCCGCGCCCGCCGAGCACCTGGGAGTCAGGGACGCGCAGGTCGGTGATGACGATCTCGCTGTGCCCGGTCGAGCCGTGCATGGTCTCGACCTCGCGCACGTCGTTCCAGCCGTCGGCGGGCAGGTCGACGAGGAAGGCGGTGTTGGCGCCGCGCGAGCCCTCCGGGACGTCGTGCTCGGTGCGGGCGATCAGGATGGCGAAGTTCGCGCGGCGGGCGTTGGAGATGAACCACTTGTGGCCGTTGATGACCCACTCGTCGCCGTCGCGCTCGGCGCGGGTCTGGATCAGCGTGGGGTCGGAGCCGGCCACCTCGGGCTCGGTCATCGCGAAGCACGACATCTTCGTGCCCTCGGTGAGCGGGCGGAGGTACTTCTCCTTCTGCTCGTCCGTGCCCCAGCGCAGCAGGGTGTGCATGTTGCCCTCGTCCGGCGCCATGCAGTTCAGCACCCACGGGCCGAGGCGCGTCTTGGCCGCCTCCGCCTGCACCATGGCGAGCTCCACGTGGCCCAGGCCCATGCCGCCCCACTCCTTCGGCATGTGCGGCAGCCACAGGTTCCTGGACCTGGCCTCCTTGCGGAGGTCGAAGATGACGCGCAGGTAGTCGTCGCGTCCCAGCTCCCCCTCGGTGGCGGGGATCACGGTCTCGCGGATGAACTCGCGCACCCGGGAGCGCAGCTCCTCGTGCTCGGGGGCGAGGGTGAAGTCGATGGCCATGACGCTCCTCAGGGGTGGGTTCGCGGCCGGTCCGGCACGGAGGGGGGCAGGTCCTTGGAGACGCTCAGGATGATCGTGGCGATCCGGCCGGGCACGCCGAACTCGGTCTCCTCCATGAACCGAACCTTATTCGGTTGGGGCTGGCCGATCCAAGGGGCGCCGGGAAACCCACCTCCCATGAGAGAGCCCGTGAGGCCTGGCCGACCGTCGTAGCTCCGGCCCTCGGGTGGCGGGGCGCTCTGTTCGGAGCCGCCGAGCCTGCGCAGTCCGTCCCGGTGCTGCCGAGCCGGGCGGCCAAGGGGACCAATCGGAGTCAAGTCCGACTTGACTGTCGGGGATGCCGAAACCCATGCGTCCCATTGATCCACAAGTGATTTCCAAGCGTGGCTTGTTCTTCTGACGTCAAGGCAGAAAGTCAACCGACCAGCAGAAAGGACCCTATGAGCAACACGCGCAAGGCCCTGGCAGCCGTGGCGGCGTTCCTCGCCGTCGGTGTCGGGAGCCTCATCACCTCCGCCCCCGCCTCGGCGGTGGACAACGACCGCTGCCCGTACGGCTACGAGTGGTGCGACGACGGCTGGGAGGGCAACGAGAACGATCCCGGCAGCGGCGGCATGGGCTGGCCCTGACCTGACCCCAGCGGCCCCTTAGGCAGCCGTCTCCCAAGCGGCTGGATGAGTGATTCGTGGATCTAGCCGCAGGATCGGGGGCGAGGGTGTCCAGGGTCTGTCTGTGAACGGAGACTCGGGGCACCCTCGAACGGCACTACAGGAAGCTCGATGAGCTTTTGAAGGGTTCGCCGTCCTGCAACGTGGCTGCATGACCATCAGCGTCGACTTTGACGCGCCCATCCGCCGCTGCTCCCGAGGGTGGGCGGACGGAACGATCTACGACCCGCCCACCACCGGCGCGCTGGAGGCGCTCAGCCGGCTCATGGCCGTCGACGACTCGTGCAAGGTCTGCGGCGGGTGCGGCGACGGACCCGAGCTCGACCTGCCTCCGAGGCCGCCGTGGGAGTGCGAAGTCTGCGAGCGCACAGACCAGATCACCTTCTGGACCGAGCGCGGCCGGCTGCTCGTCACCAGCCGCAAGCCGCCAGCCACGGCGTACGTAGACGACCGCGCCGTGGCGTTCACGAACAGTTGTCCGGAGGCTCAGGCCGGTGTGGCGGCGCCCAGTCCGCGGCTTGACCTCGGCGCGACAGCCCCGCCCGCATGACGGCCGCCGCGAAGGTGAGGGCGGTGTTAGCCGGCGGGGGGGCGCGTTCCTGGCGCTGCGGATGACTGTAGCCACGGCCCGGATGTCGGCCTGCTCGGTGGGCAGGCCAGGGCTGCCTTCCATGATCTGTCCGGCGAGCTCCTTGAGCGCGGCCGGGTCGACGCAGTAGGTGGAGGCGATTCGCAGCAGGGCCCGCATCTGGCGGTGCCAGGTGGTGTCGTTCGGGCGCTCGGCGCGGGCAGCTTCCTGCGCCGCCCGATACTCCGGGCGGGCCCGTTCGATGGGGAGCGGACCGCCTCCGGCGCCTTGGCCGCACTCTCGACAAAGACTGCGCAGCGGCTCGGGGCTGAGCCCTCGCTTCCAGGTGCCGGGCCTGCGCCGGGTGGCGTTGCGTCAGGGCCAGCAGCGCAAGTGGTCGCTGCGCACGGCGGATGCCGCGTGCCAGGAGCCGACCGCCGAGTACAAGCAGCCGGTGCGGGCGTGCGTGAATCTGCTGGCCGACTGCTGCGATACCGGTGCATGGCCGTGCAGGGTGGAGTGCGCTGCAACCGGGCGAAGGCAGGGTGGAACTGGTCGCCGCGCTCGCGACGGAGGCGGCCGGCGGGGGATGATCGTTAGACAGCCGTCGTTAATTTCGTCAAGAATCTAGTTCGTTCCTGGGCGGCCGAGTCATGGGACATCGGAGGATGGTCGTGGAAAGACGGCGCGTCGCCCTGGTGACGGGCAGCTCGCGGGGACTTGGCGCCGCCATCGCCCGCAGGCTCGCCCGCGACGGCCTGGCCGTGGCCGTCAACGGGCTGCGCGGCGACGGGCAGGTGGACGAGGTCGCCCACGCGATCGCCGACGACGGCGGGACCGCGGCCGGTTTCGCCGCCGACGTCACCGACGCGCGGCAGGTCGCCGGCCTGGTGGATGCGGTCGCCGCGTCCCTGGGGCCGGTGGACGTCCTCGTGCTGAACGCCACCGGCCCGCAGCCCGAGGCGCCGGTGGCCGAGGTGGCCTGGCAGGACCACCTGGCGCAGCTCGACTTCTTCGTCAAGAGCCCGGTGCTGCTCGGCCGGGCCGTCCTGCCGGGCATGGCGGAGCGCCGCCACGGCAGGATCGTCATGATCGACTCCGAGGTGGCCGACCGGCCGCCGCCCGGCAGGTCCGCCTACGCCGCCGCGAAGAGCGCCCAGATCGGGCTCATGCGGGCCTGGGCCCGCGAACTGGCCCCCGCCCGGGTCACCGTCAACGCCGTCGCCCCCGGCTTCGTCCCGGTCGAGCGGCACGCCGACGTGCCCGAGGAGGTACGGCAGGCATACCTAGCCACGGTGCCCGCCGGACGGATGGGAGCTCCTGACGACGTCGCCCACGCCGTCGCCTTCCTGGTCTCCGAGGAGTCCGGATTCATCACCGGCCAGCGCATCGTGGTCGACGGAGGCCGCGCGCTGGGCGGCTGATCACCCTGGCCGATCGAACCCGTGCCGGCGTTTCGGCGATCCGGGCTTGCGCCTCGCGTGACAGTTCCCCTCGGCGGCGGGGATCAGGGTCTCGCGGATGAACGCGCGTAACTCCTCGCGCTGGGGGCGCGGGTGATGGCCAGGACGCTCCTCAGGGGTGGGTTCCCGGCCAGTCCGGCACGGAGGGGGGCAGGTCCTTGGAGACGCTCATCGGGAAGTCGGCGGCGCGCTTGTCGAGGAAGGCGGTGACGCCCTCGGCGGCGTCAGGGGAACGGCCCATGGCGTGGATGAGCGCGGAGTCGGCGCGGTGGGCGTCCCAAGGGGATTCCCAGGACAGGCCTGCCCACATCAGCCGCCTGATCACCGCGACGGAGACGCCGGAGGTGTGGTCGGCGATCTCGCGGGCCAGGGCGTAGGCGGCCGGGAGGAGTTCGTCGTCGGGGAGCACACGGGAGACCAGGCGGCCGCGCAGCGCCTCGTCCGCGTCGAACACCCTGCCGGTGGCGGCCCACTCCATGGCCTGGGAGATGCCGACCAGGCGGGGCAGGAACCAGCTCGACGCGGCCTCGGCGACGATGCCGCGCCGGGCGAAGACGAAGCCGAACCGGGCGCTCCGCGCGGCCAGCCGTACGTCCATGGGCAGGGTCATCGTGACGCCGACGCCGACCGCGGGGCCGTTGATCGCGCCGATGACGGGCTTGAGCGAGGCGGCGATGCGCAGGGCGACCTGGCCGCCGCCGTCGCGGGGCGGCTCGCCCGGCGGGCCGGCGAAGGTGCCGCCGCCGCCTGCCAGGTCGGCGCCGGCGCAGAACGCCCGGCCGCGGCCGGTCACGACGACCGCCCTGACCTCGTCGTCGGCGTCGGCCCGGTCGAAGGCTTCGATCAGCTCGTCGCGCATGCGGTGGGTGAAGGCGTTGAGCCTGCTCTCCCGGCTCAGGGTGATCGTGGCGATCCGGTCGGCCACGCCGTACTCGATCTCCTCCATGAACCGAACCTTATTCGGTTGATGGGGCCGATCCAAGGGGGTGGGGGCATGGTTGACGGTCGCGCCTCCAAGGGGTGCAGGGGCAGGTAGGTGGTCGCCTGCCCCTGCAGCGGTGGCGGAAGGTTTGTGATCGCCGGCCCGGAGGAGGCGGGTGATGGGGGCGGGGGGACCGGGCCATGGGGACGGGGCGAGGGGTGGTGGGAAAGTGGGCATATCGCCCCACCGGTGGCTGCGCGCGCTACGGTAGGTGGTCATGAACGCGGTCCGGCTCCTCCCCCTCCTGCCTCTGATCGCCGCGCTGACCGGCTGCGCCGGCGGCACGGAGCCGGCTGCGGGGCAGATCGTGCCGAACGTGTCGCCGGCGCCGACCATCACCCTGGAGGAGCCGCCCGCGGCCGTCGACGCACCGGCGCCCGACGTCGCGATCCCCACCGGACCGGCCAAGCTGGCCGCGGCGCTGAAGAAGACCACCACCGAGCTCTACGCGGGCATCGACGGGTGGGTGGACAGCGGCAAGGCACGCCCGCCGCAGCACGTGGTGCTGCTGGCGCTGCACCACCAGCGCATCTACCGGACGCTCGCGCGCGACAGCGCCCTGACGGCGTCGGTGGTGCGCCGGCTGCCCCGGGACATGGCCGTCGAGGCCCGGGCGAACACCACCGCGGTCGGCAAGCTGCTGGCCATGGCGCGGCCGATCACCGCGGCGCAGCGGAAGAAGATCCGGCTGGCCACGCCCCTGCCGGCCGGGCGGCTGCGCGGGTACATGCTGCGGGCCGAGCGCCGTTTCGGTGTGGAGTGGGAGGTGCTGGCGGCGATCATGCTGGTGGAGACCCGGTTCGGCCGGATCACCTCCTCCAGCTCCACCGGGGCGCAGGGGCCGATGCAGTTCATGCCGGGGACCTGGCGGGCGTACGGCATGGGCGGGGACGTGCACGACGCACGGGACGCGATCGCCGCCGCGGCCAACTACCTCAAGGCCAGCGGGGCGCCCAAGGACTACCGGCGGGCGGTGTTCGCCTACAACCACGACACGCGTTACGTGGACGCCGTGCTGGCGCATGCCGAGCAGATCAAGCGGGATCCGCGCAGTTTCTACGCCTACTACAACTGGCAGATCTTCGTGCTGTCGGGGCGGGGGACAGCCAAGGAGGACGTCCGGCTGACCGGCCCGCGCTGAGGCCGACGGGTCTTGCCCATGCCGCCCCCCTCTTTTGTCGGTGGCTCCTTCTAGGGTGGGGTCATGGCTGGCACGTGGGGCGGCGACGACGTCGAGCGGGTGCGGGAGCGGGTCACCGAGCTGGTGGCGGGGTTGCCGGGGGTGGGGTCGGAGGAGTCCTTCGGGCACGTCTCGTTCCTGCTGGGGCGCAAGCGGCTGGCCTGGCTGCTGGTCGACCATCACGGGGATGGGCGGCTGGCCTTGTGTGTGAAGGCGCCGCCGGGTGAGCTGGAGACGTTGCTGGCCGCTGATCCGGTGCGTTACTTCCGGCCTGCTTATGTGCGGCATTGGGTGGGAGCCGATCTGATGGCCGCCGAGCCCGACTGGGCCGAGCTCGGCTCCCTGCTGGAACAGGCCTGGCGGTTGACGGCGGGTAAGCGCGCGGTGGCGGCCTACGACGCCCGCGTGCGCGCTCCCGAGGGAGAGAGCGGCTGAGTCCCCGGATGAGCGGATCGCCCTGGGTGGCCGGATCCCCAAGGCTGGGTGGGTCTGCCGGGCCGCCGATCCACGGTGAGTTGATCTTCCGGGTGTAGGCTCGTGATCATGACCGATGTCGTGGTGTTGACCGGGGCCGGCATCTCCACCGAGTCCGGCATTCCCGACTATCGCGGCCCGGCCGGGCTGTGGCGCGCGGACCCCGACTACCAGAAGCTCGTCACCATCGACTTCTACGTCGCCGACCCCGCGGTCCGTCGCCGGTCCTGGGAGTTCCGGCGCGACAGCCCGGCCTGGGACGCCGCCCCCAACCCGGCCCACCGCGCCCTGGTCGAGCTCGAACGCGCCGGCCGCCTCGACCGGCTGATCACGCAGAACGTCGACGGCCTCCACCGGGCCGCGGGCACCGGCGCGGAGCTGCTGCTGGAACTGCACGGGAACATGTGGGGCGTGGCCTGCCTGAGCTGCCCGTACCGCGGCACGCTGCGCGAGGTGCTCGACCGGATCGACGCCGGCGAGGACGACCCCTCCTGTACGGCCTGCGGCGGCATCCTCAAGACGACCACGGTCATGTTCGGCGAGTCGCTCGACCCGGACGTCCTGGCCGAGGCGATCCGCAGCGCCAAGCGTTGCGAGGTCTTCGTCGCCATCGGCACCTCGCTGGAGGTGCAGCCCGCCGCCTCCCTGGCGGGGCTGGCCGCGGCGGCCGGGGCGCGGCTCGTCATCGTCAACGCCGAGCCGACGCCGTACGACCACGCCGCCGCGGAGGTCATCCGCGAGCCGATCGGCACCGCCGTACCGGCTCTGGTGGAGCGGCTGCTGGGCGCCACCCCCGAGCGGTGAAGGCTCCCCGAAGGGCCAGGCAACCGAGGAGAGCTTCTAGGCAAGCGACCAAGCGCTTGTTAGGCTCCAGGCATGATCCCGACGCTCGTCTGGGGCACCGGCAACATGGGCCGGCTGGCCATCCGGGCCGTGGCCGCCCACCCCGCGCTGCGGCTGGCCGGAGTGCTCGTGCACGACCCCGCCAAGGCCGGCCGCGACGCCGGCGACCTCGCCGGACTCGGCCTGCGCCTGGGCGTCCCGGCCACCACCGACATCGAGGCCGCGCTGAGCGGGGAGCGGCTCGCCGTGGTGTACGCCGCCTCCGGCGACCTGCGCCCGGACGAGGCCCTGGCCGACGTGCTGCGCGC
Organism: Nonomuraea sp. NPDC050310; assembly: GCF_040655795.1. Classification (NCBI taxonomy): domain Bacteria; kingdom Bacillati; phylum Actinomycetota; class Actinomycetes; order Streptosporangiales; family Streptosporangiaceae; genus Nonomuraea; species Nonomuraea sp. NPDC050310. The sequence goes on from NZ_JBFAKP010000015.1 coordinate 135,836, forward strand.
GCTCCGGGCCGGCGCGATCGTGGTGACGCCGTCGCTCTACCCCCTCTACGACCCGCCGAGCGCCCCGCCTGACCTGCTGCACGCCGTACGGCAGGCAGCCGAGGAGGGCGGCGGCGCGCTGTTCGTCTCGGGCGTGGACCCCGGCTGGGCCAACGACGTGCTCCCCGCGCTGATCAGCGGCCTCGGCACGGAGGTCGAGGCGATCCGCTGCCAGGAGATCTTCGACTACGCGAGTTACGACCAGCCCGACTCGGTCCGCTACCTGGTCGGCATGGGCCAGCCGATGGACTACGAGCCGCCCATGCTGGCCGCGACCGTGCCCACGATGGTCTGGGGCGGCCAGGTCAGGCTGATCGCCCGGGCGCTGGGCGTGGAGCTGGAGGCGATCACCGAGCACGTCGAACGCCGGGCGCTGGAGTCCACGGTGAGCACCAAGCAGATGGGCGAGTTCGAGGCCGGCACCCAGGGCGCCATCCGGTTCGAGCTGCGCGGCGTCGTCGAGGGCGGGTCCCGGATCGTGGTCGAGCACGTGACCCGCATCCACGCGAGCTGCGCCCCCGACTGGCCGCAGCCGCCGGGCGGTGACGGCGCGCACCGGGTGATCGTGGAGGGCTGCCCGCGCATCGAGGTCACCGTCCAGGCCGCCGACGAGCACGGCAACCACGCCGCGGGCGGCAACGCGACCGCGGTGGGCCGGCTGGTGGGCGCGATCGACTGGCTGGCCGCCGCGCCGCCCGGCGTGTACGACGCGCTCGACGTGCCGATGCGACCGGCCACCGGCAAGCTGGGGCGGAGGCTCGGATGAGGGTGGACATCCCGGAGGGCAAGGACCCGATCGCGTACGTCTGGGGCGAGCTGGTCCCGGAGATCGGCCGCGCCGCGTCCGGTTTCTCCCTGGCCGTCTACGCGCACAGCAAGCTCGGGCTGCGCGAGTTCGAGGCGGCCCGGCTGCGGGTGGCGCAGCTCAACGGGTGCCTGTTCTGCCTCGACTGGCGGACCGAGCGCGACGGCGAGAAGGTCGAGGACGGCTTCGACCGGGCGGTCGAGCAGTGGCGCACCACGCCGGCCTTCGACGAGCGCACCCGGCTGGCCGCCGAGTACGCCGAGCGCTACGTCCTCGACCACCACGGCCTGGACGAGGACTTCTGGACCCGGCTGGCGGCGAGCTACAGCCAGGCGGAGATCGTCGAGCTGACCATGTGCCTGGGGTCGTGGCTGGCCTTCGGCCGGCTCAACCGGGTGCTGGGCATCGACGCGGTCTGCGTGCTGCCCTCGCATCCCGGCTCCGGCTAGCGCGCCGGGGGCAGGTGGGCGAGGTCGGCCTCCATGCGCCGGGCCGCCTCGCGCAGTTCGGGCAGGATCGTGCCGGTCAGGTGGGCGAGCGGGGCGCGGCTGGCGTGCGTGGCGACGTTGACCGCGGCCACGACCCGGCCGTCGCCCGAGTGCAGCGGGACCGCGATGGAGCGCACGCCTTCCTCCAGCTCCTGGTCGACGACGGCGTAGCCGGTTGCTTCCGCCTGCCGTACGGCTGCCGCGAAGGCTCCGGGGTCGGTGAGGGTACGGCGGGTCAGCGGGGTGAGAGTGAGCGCGGCCAGGCGCTCCGGCGGCTCGGCGGCCAGCAGGACGCGGCCCATGGAGGTGGCGTGGGCCGGGAAGCGGGTGCCCACGGTGATGTCCACGCTCATGATGCTGGTGGTCGGGACGCGGGCGACGTAGAGCACGTCGTCGCCGGAGAGCACGGCGACCGAGGCCGACTCGCCCACGCGGGCGGCGAGCGCGGCCAGGTGCGGCTGGACGAGCTGGGCCAGGGTCTGGCCGGACAGGTGGGCGTAGCCGAGCTCCAGCACCCGCGGCGCGGGGGCGAAGCGGTGCTGGCCGCGCACGTAGCCCAGCGCGGCGAGGGTCTGGACGGCCCGCCGTACCGTCGCCCGGGGCAGGCCGGTGGCCACGGCCGCCTCGGCCAGGGTGAGGCCGCCCGGCGCACCCCCCAGCGCGGTGAGCACGCCGAGGCCGCGGGCCAGGGACTGCAGGTAGGAGGCGCCGAGCTCGCCCTTGGGCTCGCGGGAACGGTCGGCGGTGGCGACCGGCCGGTCGGCACCAGGGGCGGGACTAGCCAGGGCGGTTTCCATGGCGGCGACCGTGCCGGTGAGGTACGGCAGGGCGTGCTCGCGCAGCTCGGCGGCGGTGTGCCGGCTGGTGTGGCTGGTCACGCTGAGCGCGTAGACCACGTCCCCGCCGGGAGCGCGGACGGGCGCGGCGACGGCGATGAGGCCGGGCTCGACGAGCTGGTCGTCCACGGCCCAGCGCAGCGCCGGGTCGAGCAGGACCAGCCCGGCGGCGCAGCGATCGGCGGGCAGGAGGTCGCCGACGCGCAGGGAGACCGCCATCGCGCGGCGGCGGGTGTGCCGGGCGACGAAGCGCACCGAGTCGCCGTCCAGGACGGCCAGGGAGACCGACTCGTCCAGGCGCTCGGCCAGCTCGGCGGCCGGGCGGTCGAGGGCGGGCAGGCCGCCCGCGGCGAGGTAGGCGGCGCCCAGCTCCAGCAGGCGCGGGGCGAGCAGCACGTCCTTGCCCTCGGCGCGCAGGTGGCCGAGGTGCACGAGGGTGGCGAGCACGCGGTCGACGGTGGCGCGGGCCAGGCCGGTCGCCTGCACCAGATCCGTGGCGCGCAGCCGGCAGCCGGGCGCGGCGGCCAGGGCGCGCAGGACCGACAGCCCCCGCTCCAACGCCCCGTGCGGCTCCACTCCCCGGCCTCCGATCCTTTGACAGCCCGGCGCCCGGGTCACCATACTCAGCTCAGCACAATAGTGAACTTTAGTTCACTATGCGAACGCTTGGAGCGGCTATGGACAAGGTGGTCGGCACCGCCGCGGAGGCGCTCGCCGGCGTAAGCGACGGCGCCTCCTTCGCGGTCGGCGGCTTCGGCCTCAGCGGCGTCCCGACCGTGCTGATCGAGGCCCTGTTCCACAGCGGCGTGCGCGGCATCGGCGTGGTCTCCAACAACTGCGGCACCGACGGCGGCGGCCTGGGCCTGCTGCTGAGCGCCGGGCGGATCGCCCGGGTGACGGCCTCCTACATCGGGGAGAACAAGGAGTTCGCCCGGCAGTACCTCGCCGGGGAGATCGAGGTCGAGCTCACCCCGCAGGGCAGCCTCGCCGAGCGGCTGCGCGCCGGCGGGTGCGGCATCCCCGCCTTCTACACCCCCGCCGGGGTCGGCACGCCGGTCGCCGAGGGCGGGCTGCCGCTGCGCCACCACCCGGACGGGTCGGTCGCGCTGGCCTCGCCTCCCAAGGAGGTGCGCGAGTTCGGCGGCCTGCCGTACGTGCTGGAGCACGCGATCACCACCGACTTCGCGCTGGTGCGGGCGGCGCGCGGCGACCGGCACGGGAACCTGGCCTTCCGCAAGGCGGCCCGCAACTTCAACCCGCTGGCCGCGATGGCCGGGCGGATCACGATCGCCGAGGTCGAGGAGCTGACCGAGCTCGACCCGGACGAGGTGCACGTGCCGGGCGTCTTCGTGCAGCGCGTGCTGCCGCTGACGCCGGAGCAGGCCGCGGCCAAGGGCATCGAGAAGCGGACGGTGCGCCCATGAGCTGGTCCAGGGACGAGATGGTCGCCCGCGCGGCGGCCGAGCTGCGCGACGGCGACTACGTCAACCTCGGCATCGGGCTGCCCACCCGCATCCCGTCGCTGCTGCCGCCGGACGTCTCGGTGACGCTGCACTCGGAGAACGGCGTGCTGGGCGTGGGCCCCTACCCCACCGAGGCCGAGGTGGACCCGGACCTGGTGAATGCGGGCAAGGAGACGGTCACCGTCCTGCCCGGCGCGGCCTTCTTCGACTCGGCGCTGTCGTTCGGCATGATCCGCGGCGGGCACATCGACGTCGCGGTGCTCGGCGCCATGCAGGTCTCGGCCCGCGGCGACCTGGCCAACTGGATGGTTCCGGGACGGCTGGTGAAGGGCATGGGCGGAGCGATGGACCTGGTGCACGGCGCCCGGCGCGTTCTGGTGATCATGGAGCACACGGCCAAGGACGGCAGTCCGAAGCTGGTGGCCGAGTGCTCGCTGCCGCTGACCGGCCGCGCCTGCGTGCACCGCGTCATCACCGACCTGGGCGTCCTGGACGTCACCGGCCAGGGCTTCGCGCTCGTCGAGACCGCGCCCGGCGTGCGGGTGGACGAGCTGCGCAGCCGTACGGGAGCGGAGATCTCATGAAGACCGTCTACATCGCCGACGCCGTCCGCACCCCCATCGGACGGTACGGCGGAGCCCTCGCCACGGCCCGCCCCGACGACCTGGCCGCGCACGTCGTGCGGGCGCTGGTGGACCGCACCGGCCGCGAGCACGTGGACGAGGTGCTGTTCGGCAACGCCAACGGCGCGGGCGAGGAGAACCGCAACGTGGCCAGGATGGCCGCGCTGCTGGCCGGGCTGCCGGTGAGCACGCCCGGCGCCACGGTCAACCGGCTGTGCGGCTCCGGCATGGAGGCGGTGATCCAGGCCTACCGCGCCATCGCGCTCGGCGACGCCTCGGCGGTCATCGCCGGCGGGGTCGAGTCGATGAGCCGGGCGCCGTGGGTGCTGCCCAAGCCGGAACGCGGGTACCCGGCGGGCGGGGCGGAGCTGGTCTCGACGACGCTGGGCTGGCGGCTGGTCAACCCGCGCATGCCCGCCGAGCACACGGTGCCGCTGGGCGAGGGGGCGGAGCTGATCGCCGACCGGTACGGGGTCAGCCGCGAGGCGCAGGACGCCTACGCGCTGGCCAGCCATGCCAAGGCGGCCAAGGCCGACTTCTCGCGGGAGATCGTGCCGGTGGGCGAGGTCTCGGCGGACGAGGGCATCCGGCCGGACAGCTCGATGGCGGCGCTGGCCAGGCTGAAGCCCGCTTTTCGTGCCGGTGGGACGGTGACGGCGGGCAACTCCTCCCCGCTCAACGACGGGGCCGCGGCCCTGTTGCTGACCGACGAGGCGGGGTTGAACGGGCGGGAGCCGCTGGCGCGTATCGCCGCTTCCGGGGTGAGTGCGCTCGAACCGGCATTGTTCGGGCTGGGGCCGGTCGAGGCCAGCCGGCGGGCGCTGGCCCGGGCCGGGCGAGGGTTCGGCGACGTGACCACCGCCGAGCTGAACGAGGCGTTCGCCGCGCAGGTGCTCGGCTGCCTGGCCGAGCTGCCCGAGCTCGCCCCGGACCTGGTCAACCCGGACGGCGGGGCGATCGCGCTGGGGCATCCGCTGGGCATGTCCGGGGCGCGCATCACCGGCACGCTCGCCCACCGCCTGGCCCGCGCCGGCAGCGGCACCGGCCTGGCCTCCCTCTGCATCGGCGTCGGCCAAGGCCTGGCCATCGTCCTCGAAAGGTGACCCGCGCGGGCCTCGCTCGCGCCGGGATGTGCTCGAAAGGTGACTCCCCCATGCTGACGCAAGCCGACATCGATCGTGAGATCGCCGAGTGGCGGGGCGGCGGCACCGCCGACGGCCATCCGCCGCGCGACTACGCCCCCTACCGCAGCAGCCTGCTGCGCCACCCCAAGCAGCCCCTGGTCGCCGTCAAGGACCCCGACGCGGCCGAACTGCACGGCCCGGTCTTCGGCGTCACCGACGTCACCGCGCTCGACGCCGACCTGACCCGCCAGCACCACGGCGAACCGCTCGGCGAGCGCATCACCGTCGAAGGGCGCGTCACCGACCGGCAGGGCCGCCCGGTGCGCGGCCAGCTCGTCGAGGTGTGGCAGGCCAACGCCTCCGGCCGCTACCCGCACCAGCGCGACGACCACCCCGCCCCGCACGACCCGAACTTCTCCGGCGTCGGCCGCTGCCTGACCAGCGAGGACGGCTCCTACAAGTTCACCACGATCAAGCCCGGCGCCTACCCCTGGCGCAACCACCGCAACGCCTGGCGTCCGGCGCACATCCACTTCTCCGTCTTCGGCACCGCCTTCGCGCAGCGGCTGGTGACGCAGATGTACTTCCCCGGCGACCCGCTGTTCGCCTTCGACCCGGTCCTGCGCTCGGTCACCGACGAGCGCGCCCGCCAGCGGCTGGTCGCCGCCTACGACCACGAGCTGTCGGTGCCGGAGTGGTCGCTCGGCTACCGCTGGGACATCGTGCTCGACGGCCCCGCCGCCACCTGGACGGAGTCCTGATGCTGCCGCCCACCCCCTCCCAGACCGTCGGCCCCTTCTACGGCTACGCGCTGCCCTTCCCGGGCGGCGGCGACCTCGCCAGCGGCGGGATCACCGTGCACGGGCTCGTCCTCGACGGCGCCGGGGAGCCCATTCCCGACGCGTTGCTGGAGTTCTGGCAGGCCGACGCGGCCGGATCGCTGCGCGGCGCGCCCGGCAGCCTGCGCCGCGACCCGGTCACCGGGGCGATCGTCGGGCGGCACGGCGCGGACTTCACCGGCTTCGGCCGCGTCGCCACCGACGCCGACGGGCACTGGATGGTGCGCACCGAGGTGCCCGCCACGGGGTACATCAGTGTCTGCCTGTTCGCGCGCGGCCTGCTGCATCACCTGTACACGCGGATCTACCTGCGGCCCGATCCGTTCGTGGCGGCGCTGGAGCGGGGTGAGACGCTGCTGGCCGTACCGGAGCGGGACGGGGTGTGGCGCTGGGACCTGCGGCTGCAGGGGGCGAAGGAGACGGTCTTCCTTGACTTCGGATGACGCCGGTAGCTGGGCGGACGTGGGCCTGCTCGCGCCGGCGCGCGGGGCGGTGCGCGAGAGCGGCGACGAGGCCGTGCTGCGCGCCATGCTGGCGGCGGAGGTCGCCCTGACCCGGGTGAGCGGCGCTCCGGCGGAGGCGGCCGAGGCCGTGGCCGCCGCGGCGCGCGAGCTGGCCGTACGCCCGGCCGAGCTGGCCGCCCGGGCCCGCGCGGGCGGCAACCCGGTGATCCCGCTCGTCGAGCTGCTGCGCGCGGCGGCGGGCGAGCACGCCCGCTGGGTGCACCCCGGCGCGACCAGCCAGGACATCCTGGACACCGCGTTGATGCTGGTCACCCGGGACATCCTGCGGCCGATCCTGGCCGACCTGGACGCCGTCGCGCGGGCGCTGACCGCGCTGGCGCGGGAGCATCGTGACACGCCGATGGCCGCGCGCACGCTGACCCAGCAGGCCGTGCCGACCACCTTCGGGCTCAAGGCCGCCGGCTGGCGCAGGCTGGTGCTGGACGCGCGGGCCCGGCTGGCCGCGCTGGCACCGCCCGCGCAGCTCGGCGGTCCGGCGGGCACGCTCGATCCGGCCCTGACCGCCGCCTTCGCCCGCGAGCTCGGCCTCGCCGAGCCGCCGCTGCCCTGGCACGTCCTGCGCACCCCGATCGCCGACCTGGCCGGGGCGCTGGCCTTCGCCTCGGGCGCGCTCGGCAAGCTCGCCCTCGACGTGCTGGTGCTGTCGCGGACCGAGATCGGCGAGCTGTCGGAGGGCGTCGGCGGCGGGTCGTCGTCGATGCCGCACAAGCACAACCCGGTCAGGTCCGCCCTGATCGCCGCCGCCGCGCGGCAGGTGCCCGCGCTGGCTTCCGTGCTGTACGGCTCGCTGGCCGCCGAGGACGAACGCCCCGCCGGGGCCTGGCACGCCGAGTGGCAGCCCCTGCGCGAGGCCCTGCGCCTGGTGGCCGGCGCCGCCCGCGACGCCGCCGAGCTCGTCGCCGGCCTGCGGGTGCATCCCGGGCGCATGCGCGCCAACCTGACCGTCGAGGGCGACACCGGCTCGGCCGCCGCCCTGGTGACGCGAGCCCTGGAGGAACGACAGTGAGCCTCGAGTTCGTGATCGACGGCCCCCCGCACGGCGAGCCGCTCGTGCTCGGCCCGTCGCTGGGCACCACCGCCCGGCTGTGGGAACCGCAGCTCGCGGCGCTGGCCACGCGCTTCCGGGTGGTGCGCTTCGAGCTGCCCGCGCTCTCCTCGATGGAGGAGCTCGCCGCGGCGGTCGTGAAGCTCGCCGACGAGCTCGGCTTCGCCGCCTTCCACTACGCGGGCGTCTCCATCGGCGGCGCGATCGGCGCGACCCTGGCCCTCACCCACCCGTCCCGGCTGCGCTCGCTGGCGCTGGTCTGCTCGGCCGCCCGCTTCGGCGAGCCGGACGGCTGGCACGAGCGGGCCCGGCTGGTCCGCGCCCAGGGCACCGGGCCGCTGGCGGATCTGGCCAGGCAGCGGTGGTTCGCGGTGCCGCCGCAGCCCGGCGACGCCGTACGGGAGGCCCTGCTGGCCGATCTGGCCGCGGCCGACCAGCAGGCCTATGCCGCCTGCTGCGAGGCGCTGGCCGGCTTCGACGTGCGTGACCGGCTCGGCGAGATCGGCGTGCCGACCCTGGTGCTCGCCGGGCGCGACGACCCGGCGACGCCGCCCGCGCAGGCCCGGCTGCTGGCCGACGGCATCCCCGGCGCGACCCTGGTCGAGCTGGCCGGGGCCGGGCACCAGGCGACCGTGGACCGGCCCGCGCAGGTTACCGCGGCGCTGCTGGCGCACCTGCCGGCCGCGTCGGGGACGGCGGTGCGGCGCGAGGTGCTCGGCGACGAGCACGTGGACCGGGCGCTGGCCCGCACCACGCCCTTCACCCGCGACTTCCAGGACCTGATCACCCGCTACGCCTGGGGCGAGATCTGGACCCGCCCGGGCCTCGACCGGCGCACCCGCAGTTGCGTCACGCTCACCGCGCTCGTCGCCCGAGGCCACCTGGAGGAGCTGGCCCTGCACGTGCGGGCCGCCCGCCGCAACGGGCTGAGCGCCGACGAGATCGGCGAGGTGCTGCTGCAGACCGCGATCTACTGCGGCGTCCCGGCGGCCAACGCCGCCTTCGCCGTCGCGCAACGAGTACTGGAGGACGAGTGAACCGCACCCGGGTCGGGATCATCGGCGGCGGCCCGGCGGGGCTGCTGCTCGGCCACCTGCTGGACCGGGCCGGGATCGCCAACGTGGTGCTGGAGAGCCGCACGCGCGCGTACGTCGAGCACCGCCAGCGGGCCGGGATCCTGGAGCAGAACACCGTGGACGTGCTGCGCGAGTGCGGCGCGGGCGCGCGCATGGACCGCGAGGGGCTGGTGCACGAGGGCATCGAGCTGCGCTTCGACCGGCGCTCGCACCGGGTGGACTTCCCCGGCCTGACCGGCGGCCGGACCGTCATGGTCTACGCGCAGACCGAGGTGGTCAAGGACCTGGTCGCGCTCCGCGCCGGGCCGCTGCTGTTCGAGGCGGAGGCGCTGGCGGCCGACCCGGACTCAGGGGTGATCCGCTACCGGCACCGGGGCGCCGAGCACGAGCTGGCCTGCGAGCTGATCGTGGCCTGCGACGGCTTCCACGGCATCGGCCGCGCCTCGATGCCCTCGGTCACCACCTACCAGCGCGACTACCCGTTCGCCTGGCTCGGCATCCTGGCCAGCGTCCCGCCCTCGTGCGAGGAGCTCATCTACGCCCACCACGAGCACGGCTTCGCGCTGCACAGCATGCGCTCGCCGTCGGTCAGCCGCCTCTACCTCCAGGTCGATCCGGACGACCACCTCGGCAACTGGCCGGACGAGCGGATCTGGGACGAGCTCGACACCCGCTTCGCGGTGGACGGCGACTGGCGGCTGGAGCGCGGGCCGATCACCGACAGATCGATCACCCCGATGCGCAGCTTCGTGGCCGAGCCGATGCGCTCGGGCCGGCTGTTCCTGGCCGGGGACGCCGCGCACATCGTGCCACCCACCGGGGCCAAGGGGCTCAACCTGGCCGTCGCCGACGTCACCCTGCTGGCCAGGGCGATCATCAGCGGCGACGAGCGGCTGCTGGCGGGCTACTCCGAGGCCGCGCTGCGCCGGGTGTGGCGGGCCGAGCACTTCTCGGCCTGGATGACCGCGATGTTCCACCGCGACCACGGCCAGGACCCGTTCGAGCACCGGCTGCAACTCGCCCAGCTTAGGTACACCGCCGCGTCGGACGCGGCGATGACCTCGCTGGCGGAGAACTACGTGGGCCTGCCCTTTCAGTAGGCGGTGTTGGTGAAGCCGGTGCGGGCCACGATGTCGGCGTAGCCGTTGACGTCGAAGTCCTCGGTGTAGAAGTAGGTGAACCCCGGCGTCCCGGCGGCCACGGCGGTGCCGAACTGGTGGCCGGCCGTGTTGGGGTTCATCCGGATGGCCGGGAAGCGCCCGGCGGTGCTGCCGTCGGCGTTGAAGCCGCGGGCGTAGACCTCCTGGCCGCGGCCGGAGTTCCAGATGTCGGTCTCGGTCCAGCCGGTGACGAACCGGCCCGAGTCGTCCACCGCGATGGACGGGCTGCCCTGCACCGCGCAGACCGCCCCGTCGCACAGCGGCGGGTACTCGTAGGTGGGGTCGGCGTCCGCTCCCTTGCCGTTGACGCCGACCGCCACCGGCCGCTCGGCGAAGCGCTGGGCCAGGGCCGGGGTGAAGCCGCGCACCCGAACCCGCCAGACGCCGTCGAGGTTGTCGCTCCAGGCGACGACGCTGTCGCCGGCTCCGGTCACCGCCACCGCGGGGGCCAGGTGCTGGGCGGCGGCGTTGACGCTGAGCCGGGTACGGCCGGCGAGCGTCGCGCCGGTGGGCGACAGCCGCTTGCCGTACACGTGCTGGGTCTCCTGCCAGGCGACGGTGGCCGCGCCGGCGTGGTCGACGGCGACGTCGGGCCGGGTGCCGGTGCCGACCGCGACCGGGCCGAAGGTCCGGGAGGCGGGCGAGGCGTAGCGGGCGGCGCGGACGGTGCCGGTGGCGCCGTCCTCCCAGACGACGGTGAAGGCGCCGGCGCCGGTCACCGCGATCCTGGGCCGGGTCTGGTCGCCGCCCCATTCGGGGGCGTTGGCCCAGATCGTGGCGCCGAGCGTGCCGGTGGCCGACAGGGTGCGGACAGCGATGTTGTGCTCGCCGCGGCAGTCGCCGTCCTCCGACCAGGCGAGGTAGGCGGTGCCGGCGGAGTCGACGCCGACGGCGGGCTGGCGGTGGTCGAAGCCGCTCGCGCAGCCGACGCCGCCCATGGAGACCTTGACCGGCCCGGTGACCGGCGCGCCGTCGCGGTAGATCCGCGCGTAGACCTCGTTCCCGCTCTCCCAGGTCACCGCGGTGTAGCCGTCGCGCACGGCGGCGGCCCGGGGTGCGCGCTGGTCCTGCGGGCCGTTGGCGGCCATCTGCAGCGCGGCGGCGGGGTAGGCGGCGGGGACGAGCTGGATGAGCTCGTTGTGCATCGCGCGGTAGTCGGCGTCGTAGGCGGCCCAGACCGCCGCGTCGTTCACCCGCACGATGGAGTCGTCGGACCAGGTCAGCGAGCCGCCGATGAGGTTGTGCGAGCCGGTGTAGACCAGGCGCTCGCCGGTCGCGCTCTCGGTGAGCATGATCTTGGAGTGCAGGTTGGCGTGGCCGCAGGTGCCGGCGAGCGGGTAGTGGCAGCCGCCCGGCCGGTAGCTGAAGGTGACGATGCCCTTCTCGGCCAGCTTCACGGCGACGGCGACCGTCTGGTTGCCCTCCGGGACGATCACCTGCACCGTGCAGCCTGCGCCGCGCTTGGCGCCGAGGGCGTTGATGAGGTCCAGGCGCTCGGTGCTGAACTGGGAGTGGGCGATGCGGATGCTGCCGGGGCAGGCGACCGCGTTGACCGCGTCGAGGATCGGGTCGCTGGCGGCCGAGCGCGGGGTCATCCAGACGGTGACCTTGCCCGAGGTGGAGGTGAACGGCGTGGTCCAGGTGTGGTCCTGCTGGGAGGCGAGCTTGTCGAAGACCGCCCGGTAGCCCGCGGCCAGCCCGGCGTCGCCGTAGCTGATCAGCAGGTTCTGGTGCTTGCCGTAGTCGCCGTCGAGGTTCTGGGAGCTCTGGGCGACCACGTCGGTGCGGCCGTCGGCCAGTTCGCTGACGACCATGAACTTGTGGTGCATGATGTCGGCGTTCGTGGGACTGTTGCAGCCCAGGTCGCACAACACGACCCGGCCGGGGCCGAGCGCGGCGGAGAGCTGGTCGAGCTGCGGGCTGTGGCCGGAGTTCTCGGCGACCACGCGCACGTCGACGGACCGCTGGGTGGCGGCCTCGATCAGCGCCTCCTTGATCTGCGTGCTGTCCAGGCGGTAGGTCGCCATGCGCAGGGTGGCGCCGGGCGCGGCCTGGTCGATGAGGTCGAGTGTGCGGGTCTCCAGCGAGCTGTCCACGGTTCCGGTGATACTCGGGTAGGAGAAATGGGCCTCCAACTGGGGGGCGGAGGAGGCCAGGAGTAAGGCCATAATGATCTTCAACATCGTCCGTCTCCGGGTGCCGCGGGCTCAGGCCGACGTCTCGGCCGGGGTCGGGGCCCGTTCCGCGGCGCGTCCGCGCGGGGCCGGGCCCGGTGCGCTTGCGGGGCCTCGCCTTCCCGGCGGCCCGGTACGGCTCGCGCCGGGCGGCTGCCCGTCACGTTCCCGCCCTCAGCCGTTGTCCCGTTGCGCCGAACCCGTACCGCCCATTTATAGTGGAGCCCATCATTAATCTTCGTCAAGAGGGGGACCATGTGACGCCCGCCGTGACCGGGGGCGACCTCCAGCACCTGCGCCGCCTCAACGCCCTGGCCGTGATCGCCGCGCTGCGCGAGGGCGGCCCGCTGCCCCTCACCCAGGTGGCCGAACGGGCCGAGCTGGCCCGGGCGACGGTCAAGGAGGTCGTGCGCGAGCTCACCGAGCAGGGCTGGGTGGCCGAGATGGAGCCCGCCGGGGGCGCGAAGGGGCGGCCGGCCCGCCGCTACCGCTTCCGCGCCGACCGGGGCCGGGTGCTCGGCCTCGACATAGGGGCGCACAAGGTCCTGGCCGCGCTGGCCGACCTCGACGGCAACGTCGTGCACCTGGCCCGCGAGGAGGTGACCCCGGCGATGAGCCGCCAGGAGCGGCTGGCCGCGGTCGACCGGGCCGCCAGCGCCTGCCTGGCCGCCTCGGGCACCGCGCCCGAGCAGGTCTGGGCCGCCGTCGCGGGCAGCACCGGCTACATCGACCTCGACGGCAACGTGGTGCTGTCGCGGGCGATCGAGGACTGGTCGGGCGTGCCGCTCGCCGCCCACCTGGGCGACCTGCTGCCCTGCCCGGTGCTGGTGGAGAACGACAGCCGGCTGGCCGCCCTGGCCGAGTGCCGGCGCGGCGCGGCCCGCGGCGTGCGCAACATGGTCTTCCTGCACCTCGGCCGGCGCGGCGGCGCGGCCATCGTGCTCGACGGCGTCCCGCTGCGCGGCGGCGGGGGCGCGGCGGGCGAGATCGGCGTGCACCCGCTGTTCCGCCTCGGCGGAGCCAGCGAGGTGCTGCGCTCCCCCGGCCCCGGCTCGGCCGCCGACGACGGCGCCGTCTTCGAGGCCGCCCGCCGCGGCGAGCCCGCCGCGCAGGCCGCGGTCATCCGGTACGCCAAGGTGATCGGCCTGGCCGCGGCGGCGATGTCGCTCACCGTCGATCCCGACCTGGTCGTGCTCGGCGGCGGTTTCTCCCGCTCGGCCGACGTGCTGCTCCCGCCGCTGCGGGCCGAGCTGGAGGCGATGTGCCTGCGCATCCCGGCGGTGCTGGCCTCCACGCTGGGCGACGAGTGCGTGGCGGTCGGGGCGGTGTGCCACGCGGTCGAGCACCTCAACACGGTGTTGTTCAACCCGGAGACGGGGCCGGTAACGGTGTAGTCCACCGGATAGTCGGGCTGGCGGCGGTCAGGCGATGTCGCAGATGCGGGTGCCGGTGGCGACGCTCTCCCCCACGACGGCGGCCAGGCCCCGGACCATTCCGGGCTTGTGCGCGGTGATCGGCTGCTCCATCTTCATGGCCTCCAGCACCACCACCAGGTCGCCCGCGGCCACCGTCTGGCCGTCCTGGACCGCCACCTTGACCAGGGTGCCCTGCATCGGGGAGACCAGGGCGTCGCCGGTCGAAGCGCCGGGGCCGCGCGTGGCGGAGCGGCGCCCGGCCCGCCGCCCGGCGCCCGTAGCCGCGACGACCTGCGCCCCGACCTGGACGGGCATGCTCACCTCGACGCGCCTGCCGTCCACCTCGATGACGTAGACGGCGCGCTCCTCCGCCGGGTACGGCTCGCCGGAACCGCCGTCGTAGGCGGGCAGCCGGCCGCCGAACTCGCTCTCGATCCAGCGCGTGTGCACCCGGAACGCCTCCCCGGCGAAGTCCGGGTCGGCGACCACCGCCGCGTGGAAGGGCAGCGTGGTGGGCAGCCCCGCGACCTCGAACTCGGCCAGCGCCCGGCGGGCCCGCTCCAGCGCCTGCCGCCGGGTGGACCCGGTGACGATCAGCTTGGCGAGCATGGAGTCCCAGGCCGGCGAGACGACCGAGCCCTCCTCCACGCCCGAGTCGATCCGCACGCCGGGACCGCCGGGGACCCGCCAGCGCGTCACCACGCCCGGTCCCGGCAGGAAGCCGCGGCCAGGGTCCTCGGCGTTGATCCGGAACTCGATCGAGTGGCCGCGCGGCTCGGGGTCGCCGTAGCCGAGCTCCTCGCCCTCGGCGATCCGGAACATCTCCCTGACCAGGTCGATCCCGGTGACCTCCTCGGTCACCGGGTGCTCCACCTGGAGCCTGGTGTTGACCTCCAGGAAGGCCGGCGTGCCGTCCTCGGCCAGCAGGAACTCGCAGGTCCCCGCGCCCACGTAGCCCACCTCGCGCAGGATCCGCCGGGAGGCCTCGCGCAACCGCCGGTCCTGCTCGGCGGTCAGGAAGGGCGCGGGGGCCTCCTCGACGAGCTTCTGGTGGCGGCGCTGGAGCGAGCAGTCGCGGGTGGAGACCACGACGACGTTGCCGAAGCGGTCGGCCAGGCACTGCGTCTCCACGTGCCTCGGCCGGTCGAGGTAGCGCTCGACGAAGCACTCGCCGCGGCCGAAGGCGGCGACCGCCTCGCGCACCGCGCTGTCGAACAGGTCGGGGATCTCCTCCAGGGTGCGGGCGACCTTCAGGCCGCGGCCGCCTCCGCCGTACACCGCCTTGATCGCGACCGGCAGGCCGTGCCGGCGGGCGAAGGCGGTGACCTCGGCGGCGCCGCCGACCGCGTCGGTGGTGCCGGGCGCGAGCGGCGCGCCGGCAGCCTCGGCGATCAGCCGGGCCGACACCTTGTCGCCGAGCCGCCGGATGGCCTCCGGCGGCGGGCCGATCCAGACCAGCCCGGCGTCCAGGACGGCCTGGGCGAAGTCGGCGTTCTCCGACAGGAAGCCGTAGCCGGGGTGCACCGCGTCCGCGCCGGAGTCGCGCGCGACCCGCAGCAGCTTGGCCACGTCGAGGTAGGTCTCACCGAGGCTCTGCCCGTCCAGGCGGAAGGCCTCGTCGGCGAGGCGCAGGTGCGGCGCGTCCCGGTCGGACTCGGCGTAGACGGCGACGCTGGTGAGCCCGGCGTCCCGGCAGGCGCGCGCGACCCGTATGGCGATCTCGCCGCGGTTGGCGATGAGCACCTTGCGCAGGGCCCGGCCCGCGGCGCGCTCACGCATCGCCCACCGCCACGGCGTCGGCCCGGCGCGCGGACCGCCTCGGCGGCCGGTCGGGCAGCCGGCCCTCCCGCTTCAGCACGCGCAGGGTGGGGCTGTCGAGCCGGCCCGGCCGGCGCCGGTGCAGCGGCACGAGCGGATCGGGCAGCAGGCGCTGCAGCGTGAACACCGCCCGCAGCCCCAGCTTGACCAGCAGCTCGCCGAGCGGGTGCGGGTCTTCGAGCTGCTGCACGCGCCGCATGTTCGGCGGGATCACGGTGAGGATGAAGGTACGGCCCAGCCCGCGCAACGGGCGCGGGAACCAGCGCTCGGCGAACTGGCGGACGAACGCCTCGCTCGCCTCGTGGCCCTTGCCGGTGCGCGGCCAGTGCCGGGCGTCGTACTCGTCGGCGAAGTCGACCATCTCGTCGAAGCCGGCGGGAAAACCCTGCACGGGAACTCCCCCTTCGGAGGTGACGTGCTCGCAGAGCGCTCGGGCCCAGCGGTGGTAGGCGGTCTTCAGCCGCTCGGAGTAGCCGGGCAGGCCGACGAGTTGCTGGAGGCGGTGGGGCAGGACGGCCAGCAGGCACATGCCCTGGACGTAGTCCTCGTTGTGCGCGAACGCGCCCGGCACGCCCTTGGCCACCGCCTCGTGGATCCGGTTGAGCAGGTCCATCGAGCGCTTGACCGGCTCGCTGCCGGGCGGGTGCAGGTACCACGTCCACAGGAAGTAGGCGCTGTCCTCGAAGCGGCGCTGCGGGCGGTGCACGACCTTGCCGCCGAAGATGAGCGCCTCGCCACCGTGCCTGGGCATGGTCACGTCCATGAAGTTGACCACGTAGCCGACGTTGAGCAGGAACTCGTTGAGCCGGTAGAGGGCGATCAGGCGGACCATCTCGTGGTACTGCGTGGCCGGGTCGAGGCGGTCGAGCTCCCGGTCGATCCACTTGTACCGCAGGCCCCTCATTCGCCCGCCCTCTCGGGGGCGGCGAAGGCCGGGAACAGGCCGGCGACCCGGTCGAGCAGGGCGTTGTGCTCCTTGGTCAGCGCCTCCAGGCGGTGCCTTAAGTGGCCGACCTCGCAGAAGAGACCGGAGATGATCGCGCTCTCGTCGCCCCCGTGGTCCCTGTAGGGGTGTTCCTCTCGGCGGTGCTCTTCTCGCCGGTGCTCTGTTCCGCGCTGGTCTGTTCCGCGCTGGTCTGTATGGCGGGGCTCTGTACGGCGGGGCCAGGTGCCGTCCAGGTCGATCGCCCGGGTCAGCACGTCCACCACCCGGCGTTGCAGCGCCGGGCTCGGCTCCAGGCCCAGCTCGCCGCCCAGCCGGGCCCGCAGCCGCTCGTAGATCGACAACGCCTCGGCCTGCCGTCCGCACCGGTAGAGCGCGACCATCAGCAGGTCGTGGAACCGCTCGCGGAAGGGGTGCTCGCCGATCAGGCCCTCCAGCGCGGCGATGATCTCATGGTGGCGGCCCAGGCGCAGGTTGGCGTCGTGCAGGGCTTCGAGGGCCGACAGCCGCCGCTCCTCGAGCTGGACCGCGAAGGTGGCGCAGACGTCGCCGCAGATGGCGTCCTCCAGCGGCAGGCCGCGCCACAGGTCGAGCCCCTGCCGCAGCAGCGTGGCGGCGCGCCCCGGATCGGCGGCGACCATCGCCCTGCCTTGGTCGGACAGCTCCAGGAACCGGTCGGCGTCCGTCTTCACCGGGCCGTGGCGCATCACGTAGCCCGACTCCTGGGTCAGGATCGCCCAGTCGCCCGGGCCCGGGCGCAGGCCGTCCATCAGGCGGCGCAGCCGCGCGACGGTGGCCTGCAGCGAGTTGACCGCCGTGACCGGCGGGTTGGCGCCCCACAGCTCGGCGATGAGGCGATCGGAGGACAACACCTGGCCGGCTTTGATCACCAAGGTGGCGAGCAGGGCTCGCTGCTTCCGGCCCGGCGGAACGACCCGGCGCCGGTGCTCGTCGTCGAAAATCTCCACCGGACCGAGAATGCGGAATCGTATCACCTGCCACTCCCCGAATGAGTTTCATATTTCTCGCCGGGCCCGGCCCCGTGCAATTCCAGCTTTCCGGGCCCACATCCGGGAACACTAATTTCCGAAGCGGCGAATTGCACGTCTGATATTCGTGACATACACCGGGACTCCAGCGCCTCTCCAGCGAAAACGCCGCCACCTGGGATGATGGACGGCGAGAATGCCAAGCTTCGTTCGACGGACCATTCTTCGGCGCTGTCCGTAGCGAGAAGAATTCGTTCCGTGTTCACCTGTGCGCCGCCTGGGATTGAGGCGTCTACGTGCGGAAGCTTGCTCGCTACACCCACTTCCAGATGCTTGATGGCGATGCTAACGTTAGACCTACTCACGCACGGTGGCGTTTTCGGTTAAGCACGCACGGCGCAAATGGGAAAACGCCGGGTGCGCGCAGGTCCCAGCCCGTCAATGCGAAGGGAAAGCCAACAATGAGCG
The DNA here is from genome assembly GCF_040655795.1 of Nonomuraea sp. NPDC050310. Taxonomy (NCBI): domain Bacteria; kingdom Bacillati; phylum Actinomycetota; class Actinomycetes; order Streptosporangiales; family Streptosporangiaceae; genus Nonomuraea; species Nonomuraea sp. NPDC050310. Next base: position 153,665 of record NZ_JBFAKP010000015.1, read on the forward strand.
TCTCCAAGAAGCTTGACTACGACCTGTCCGCCCTCCCACTCGATGTCTTCGACCTGGCCGACACCGGCCTCACGGTCGAGTCCCTCACCGCCGGCCACGGCATGCCGGAGAACGCCGCCTCAGGGCCGTGCAGCATCGGCTGCTGCTCCTGCGTGGCCTGACCAGCACCGACCGTGCCGCCCGCCCCGGCGGGCGGCACCGTCCCGGCAACGAAGGGGGAACCGGTGGAGCCCACACGCGCCCCCGGCTGTGGGGCGGAGGTGCACGAGCCGCTGGTGGTGCGCGTGGCGGGGCTGCCTGCTCGCGTGCTGGGGTCTTTGCGGTTCGACACGCTCTTCGCCGAGGCCGGGGCGTTGGTGGACCTGGAGTCCGAACTCCGGACCGAAGGGGTCGAACTGGCCGAAGCCCTCCACCCCATCATCGGCCCTCCCCCGCGTCCCACCCCCGCACCCACCCCTGTGGCCGGGACCACCCACGCGCCCACCTCCGGCCCCGTCTGGGTCTCCGCCGCCGCGACAGCACCTGCTGGGCCCGCCTCCCCCCAGGAAGCCGGGGATGCCACCTGCGTGGAGGAGGTCGGGAGTGTGGTGAACGCAGGCGTGGGTGGGGGTGTCGTGGGCGTGAGCCTGGCAAACGCGCGCCTGGCGAACGGCGGCGGCTCGGGTCTGACGAACGCGGTTCGGCCGTATGTGGTCGGGCTGCGGCGGGCGCTGCATCAGGGGCGCCTGCCGGGAAACGGCGAGTGGAGCCCGCAGGTGGCAAGCGCCCTGCCCGACGAGCTCGCCGCCCGGGTGGCCTGCTGGGTGGAGCGGCTGGGCGACTGGCGGCGACGAGTAGCGGACCTGCCCGAAGTCCTGGAGAAGGAGAGCACCGGCAAGCTGGCCGCGCTACGGGAGGCAGCCGCACACCCGCATCTACGGCGGGCCCTGGCCCAGGCCAGCCCCACGTTGTCGGCTGAGCTGGACAAGTGGCTCGCCCACGGTGATCGGCGACTACGGCGGGCGTCACTGGTCCGGCTGGCCAAGTACGTCAGCCGGGCGGCGGCCAAGACCAGCCCGTACAGCACCTTCACCATCACCGGCACCGCCGACTGGACCTCCGACGGGCCGGCGGTGTCGCTGGACCTCAGCGCACCGGTCGCGGGCGTGGTGGAACTCGACGGCCTGCCGCTGCGGCGGCTTGCACAGCGGCTACGCGACGACCCCCGGTTGCGCTCCCGGCTACCTGTCCGGGCCAATCCCAGCGTCACCCTGCACGATGGGGTGATCAGCTTCCTGGGGCCCCAGCCCGACGAGCCGATCCTGTCCCTCCCGGCCACCCCGGCGCTGCTGCACTGCCTGCAGGTGGCCGGCGCGAGCGAGCCCCTCACCCGGGACGGTCTGCGTGATCGGCTGGCCCGCCGGGCGGACGAGGCGGAGGTGATCGGACGGTTCCTCGACGGTCTCCTCGACGTCGGCTTGCTGGAACGGCAGGCTCCGATCGTCGAGCACGCCGCCGACCCCTTCGCGCCGCTGACAGCTCTGTACGGCGGACTGCCGGAGGTGGCCGAGCCGGTGCGGCGGCTGTGTGAGGCGCTGGACAGGCCCGGACCGATCCGTGACCTCGCCGGGGAGCGTGCCCGGCAGCGAGCCCTCCAGCAGGCCGCCGACGAGCTCGGCCTGACCAGAGGCGGTGCAGGGCGCGACCTGGGGCCGGGGGAGCCCAGTGCGGGGCCGGTGGGGCGGGAGAGTGCGGTCTTCACCAGGTCCGCCGCGAGTTGCGCGTTGCCTCGGTGGGCGGACGCGCTCGACGATCTCGATACGGTCCGCCGGTGGCTGGGTGCGTTCGACCCCACGTTGCCGCTGCGGGTGGTGCTCGGGGCGTTCTGCGCGGAGCGGTTCGGGCCGGAGTATCGGGTGCCGTTCCTGGTGGTGCACCGGGCCGTGCACGAGGCGCTGGCCCGTCCGGAGAGCCGGCACGGGCGGCTGCTGTCCGCGGTGCTGACGGCGCCGCCTGGCGAGCTGGTCGCCGACCACGGACTGCCGCGCCTGCGGGAGCTCGGCCGGATCAGGGACGCGGCCCGGCAAGCGGTCACCGAGTCCTGGCCCGGCACGCTGAAGGAGTCACCCGCCGGCGGGCCCGCCCTCCCGCGGGTGTCGCTGCCCGGTCGGCCCAGCGACCTGCGGGACACGCTGGCCAGCCGGTCGGACGCCCTGCGGGAGTTGCTGGGGAGCCGGCCTGCGTGGGTGGCTGGGCCCGGGTCGCTGGCGTGCTACGTGCAGCCGATTCCCGGGCCCGGGCCCGTCCGGTTGGTGGTGAATGCGGCGCATGCCGGGTACGGCAGGGGGCGTAGCAGGGTGGTTCAGCTGGTGGAGCGGGCGGGTGGGGCGGTCTCCAGGGATCCGGGCTGGCCTGTGCCGCTGCCGGTGGCCGAGGTGGGGGGTGGGTTCGGGTCGGCGTTGAATCGGCGGGTGCCCAGCGCGGGTTACGAGATCGACTATCCCTTCGCCGCGAGTGGGCGGGCTGAGGAGCAGCGGATTCCGCTGGGGGAGCTTGAGGTGGTGCCTGAGCCGGGCACGGGGCTCGCCCAACTGTGGTCGCGGCGGCTGAATCAGCGGGTGCGGCCGATGCATCTGGGGATGATGGCCGACATTCTGCTCCCTCCGGCGGCGCGGTTGCTGACGTTGGGGTTCGGGGGGAGCTACTTCCTTTATCCGAGTCTGCCGCTTTTCCCGGCGCCCGCTCCAAGGGCGGGGGTCGAGGTCTCGCCTCGGGTGGAGGTGGGGCGGGTGGTGGTGCAGCGGGCGCGGTGGGCGGTGCCGACAGGGCTGGTGCCCGTCCAGCGCAAGGGTGAGCAGGATGCGGGCTACTACCTGCGGGTGCTCGGCTGGGTCAGGGAGATCGGGTTGCCGGAGCGGTGTTTCGTCCGTGCGCCGGTGACCGGGCGGGGGCGGCTCGGGGCGATCTCCGACAAGTCTCGCAAGCCGCTGTACGTCGACTTCACCAACTGGCTGCTGGTGCTGGTGCTCGACCAGGCGGTGCGGGAGGCGGGGGCGGTGGTGGTGTTCGAGGAGGCGCTGCCCGATCCGGCGACGGCAGAAGGCGCCGTCACCGAGTTCCTGCTGGAGATCGGGGAGGGCGGACGTGCATGAATCGGCCTGGGTGAGCGCCCACGCGTTCCATCCCGCCGACCTCGACGAGCTGCTCGTACGGGTGGTCTCACCGCTGGTCGGCGAGCTGACCGGCAAGGGCCTGCTGAGGCGCTGCTTCTTCCTGCGGTACTGGGACGGCGGCAACCACCTGCGGTTGCGGATCCTGCCGGACGACCCGGCCGACCGGCCTGCCGTACGGCGGCTGGTGGAGGAGCGGTTCGCGGACCACTTCGCGCGCCATCCCGCGGCCGGCGGCCCGTCCCCTGAGGAGTACGCGGCGCAGGCGCGGGCTCTAGCCGCTCGCGAGGGCGTGCGCGACTACGAGCCGCGGCCGTTTCCGGTGAACACGGTCCGGTTCATGGCCTACCGCCGCGAGCACGGCCGGTACGGGTACGGGGCCGACATCGAGGCGGTCGAGCGGCACTTCGACGAGTCCAGCCGGCTCGCCCTGGCCCTGCTGACCCGCGGGCTGTCGGCGGACCGGCTGGCGGGAGCGGGGCTGGCCATGCTCCTGCTCACCCGGTTCTGCGGCGGCCGTCCCCCGGCGGTCGCGCCCGAGGGCGAGGAGGTGCCCGCCAGGGTGGTGGAGCTGGCCGGGCAGATGCGGCTGCTGGCCGGGCGTGCGGCCGACCTGCCCGCGCGCTGGCCGCTGGTCGCCTGGGCCCGGTCGGTCTCCGCCCTGGCCCGCGCGCTCGACGGCGGCGGGGCCGGGCGGCCCCGGCCCGGTGACGTGCTCGACCTCTGCGCCCACCTGGTGTGCAACCGGCTGGGCCTGGCTCCCCCGCTGGAGTCGCGGCTGAGGCGGCTGACGGCCGGCGCGCTGGCCCGGCTGGAGCAGGCATGACCGCGCTGACCTCGCTGGAGCGGATATGACCGGCGCCGGCTGGCACAGCGTCCACGTGCACTACCACGGCGACGACCGGGGCCTGGTGCTCGACGCCGTCCGGCCCCTGTTCCGCCGGCTGGCCGGCCTGGTGACCGGCGCGCATCATCTGCGGCACTGGCGGCAGGGTCCGCAGCTACGGCTCAACCTGCGGACCACCCCGGACCGCTTCGCCGAGGTGGTCCTGCCCGCCGTGGACGAGCTGATCGGCGGCTACCTGCGCGCCCGCCCCTCGACCCGCCGCCTCGACCCGGCGGCCGTCCTGCCCGAGCATCGGCGGCTGGCCGCGCTGGAGGACGAGCGCGGGCCGCTGGAGCCGTGGTGCCCGGACAACTCCTTCCATGTCGCCCCCTACGACGACCGGGTGCACGTCCTGGGCACGCCCGAGATGGCCGGGCTGCTGGCCGGCTTCTACGCCGACACCACCGACCTCGCCTTCGACCTGACCGAGGGCTGCGCCGGCGCGGGTAGCCTGCTGGCCGCCGCCTTCGACCTGGTGGTCGCGACCGCGCACACGCTCACCGAGGACGGCATCGGCCGCGGCTTCGTCTCGCTGCGCTCGCACGCCGAGGGCTTCCTCAGCCTCGACCCGCGCGGCCCGGAGCGCCGGGCGGCCTGGGAGGCGCACCGCCGCCGCCACGCCGACGCCCTCGCCGCCCGGCTGCACGCGGTGGTCACCGAGCCGGGCCGCGTGCCGTACGTCCCGGATTGGGTGGCGGCCCTGGGCCGCCACCGGGCGCGCGCCCGCGCGCTGCTCGCCGCGGGCACCTTCGTCATGCCGTACGGCGAGGCCGCCGCCGAGGAGCGGCTGGGCCGGGCGAGCCCGTTCCACCGGGCCCTGTTCGCCGATCCGGACTGGGCGGCCCGGCGCGCCTCGCCCGGCTTCGCGCTGAGCAGGCTGGCCCTGAACACCACCTACCTGCACCTCACCCGGCTCGGGATCGCGCCCGCGGAGCGGTTCCTGCTGTGCCATCTGGCCGCCGGGACCGTCGAGGACAGCTTCGCCCCGCTCCAGGAGAGGTGAGCACATGCGTGCGACAAGGGAGAGCACCGGCTGCGTCGACCGGGTCGGGCTGCGGCCGGGCGCGTACGGCGCGATCTCGGCGGACGGGGTGCTGCACCTGGTCACCTGGCGGCGCAGCGAGTCGTTCACGGAGGGGGCGGTGTGGAAGCTCGCCGTGCTGCGCCGGCTGGCCGCCGGGCCGGCCGAGCCGGCCGATCTGGCGGCGGAGGCTCCGCAGCACGACGTGGCGGGGTTCGTCGGGCTGCTCGGCGATCGGGGGTGGCTGACGGTCACCACCTGGTCCGAGGGCCGGGCGTTGTACACCGTCCGGCCCGAGCTCGCTCCCCCGCCGGCGCCGCCTGGCTTCGACGGCGCGGAACTCGTGCTCTCGCGCTTCGCGCTCATGCGGCGGGCCGAGGGCCTGGTGATCGAGTCGCCCATGGCCTGGGCGCGGGTCGAGGTGCACGACGCTGAAGTCGCCTCCTTCTGCGGCGCGCTCTCCCACGCCGCGAGCGCCGGCCCGCACGGGGAGGTGAGCCGCCGTGTCCTGCACGACCTGCGCCGGACCGGCCTCGCCGTACCGGCGGGCGACCCGGAGCCTCGGGCGCGCCTGTGGCAGCCGCACGAGCTCTGGTTCCACCATCGGACCCGGTCGACGGTCCCCGACCTCGGCTACCGCCGCGACCTCACCACCCCCACGCCTCAGGAGGCCGCCCCGCCCCGGCGGGCGGCTGTGCGGCTGGCCCGGCCCGACCTCGACCGGCTGCGGCGGCACGACCCGCCGCTGGCCCAGGTGATGGAGGCCAGGCGCTCGATCAGGGCCCATGACGACTCCGCCCCGGTCACCGCCGGGCAACTGGGCGAATTGCTGCACCGATGCGCCCGGGTACGGCAGGCCACCGGGCCGGGCGGCGCCCGGCACACCAGCCGTCCCTACCCCTCCGGCGGGGCCGTCTACGAGCTGGAGGTCTACCCGGTGATCCGGCTCGCCGCCGGGCTGGAGCCCGGCCTCTATCGCTACGACCCGCACGACCACCGCCTCGACCAGGTCGGCGGTCCGGGGCCTGAGTTCGTCCGGCTGCTGCATCAGGCCGCCCGCGCCACCGGCTCGGCGGGCCCGCCTCAGGTGCTGCTCGTCCTGGCCGCCCGGTTCGACCGGTTGATGGCCCGCTACCAGGACATCCCGTACTCGCTGATCCTGAAGCACGCCGGCGTGCTGCTGCAGACCCTGCACCTGGCCGCGACCGCCATGGGGCTCGGGAGCTGCGTCCTCGGCGCGGGCGAGGGCGCGGCCTTCGCGGCGGCAACGGGCCTCGACCCCACCGTGGAGGGCAGCGTGGGCGAGCTCGTGCTGGGCAGCCTGCCTGGGGCCGGCCGCTGATGGGCCTGTCGCTGCGCCGGGACACCTACTACGCCGCCTGCCCGGACGGGGTCTACGTGCTCACCCACTCGGGGTCGGTGTCGCTCAAGGGCCCTACGGTCGCCCGACTGCTCGACCTGCTCGCGCCCTACCTGGACGGCACGCACACCCTGGCCGACCTCACCGAGCACCTGCCCGCCCGCCGCCGTGAGCTCGTCCGCAAGCTCATCGCGCTGCTGGTCGAGCAAGGCCTGGTGCGGGAGCTGCCCCTCGAGGCGCCGCCGGACGCGGGCGGCCAGGTCACCTTCCTCAGCCACTTCCGCCCCGACCCGGCCGAGGCCTTCCAGCGGTACCGGGCCACCCGGCTCCGCTTCCTGGCACCGGGGCGCGGGCCGGAGCCGGGCGGCCTGCTCGGCGCCTGCGTCCGGGCCACGCGGCTCACCGGGCTGCGGGACATCGAGCTCGTCGGCGCCGACGCCCTGCTCAGCGGGCCGGACGGGCCGGTCGTGCACGTGGCCGACGAGCCCGACGTGGAACGGGCGGAGCTGGTCGACCGGCTGTGCGCGGAGCGCGGGATACCGCTGACGCAGGTCGTGGTGGTGGGCCGCAGCGCGTGGCTGGGGCCGGTCGGCGCCGTCCCCGAGCGGGGCCGGACCTGGTCGTCGGGCTGGCTCCGGCTGAGCGCCCGCCCAGAGGTACGGCCGGCCGACCGGCTGCCGGTGCGCGTGCGGGGAGCGGAGGCCGCGGTGGTGGCGGGACGGCTGGCGCAGAGCCTCTTCCGCACCGCGACCGGGCTCGTCGAGGCGGGCGAGAGCACGATGGTGGAGATCGACCTGACCACCCTGGCCGGCCGCCGGTGCCCGTTCCTGCCGCACCCGTTCACCCTCCCGGCCGCTCCCCCGACGGCCGCGGGGCTGCTGCGTACCGTCGCCGAGCTGGAGCGGGGAGCGCCGCTGAGCGAGGAGGAGTTCTCCACCCGGGCCGCCTCGTGCGCCCGCGACCCGGCCGGGGTGGTGAGCGAGCCGGACGAGCACGACTTCGCGCAGGTCCCGCTGCACGTCTCGCGGGTGCGGGTCTTCGACCCGGTGGGCACGGCCGAAGCGATCACCGTGACCGGGGCCGGGCTCGGCTTCGCGCTCGCCCGCTACCGGGCGGTGCTCAGAGCGCTGGCGGCCTACGCCTCGCTCATGGCCGATCCGCGACGCCTCGTCGCCGAGGACGGCCGGGCGCTCGCCGGGCCGGGCGACGATCTCACCGCGGTGCTGGGCGCGCTGCGGCGGGGAGACGTGCGGGCCTGGGCGTGGGGCGTCCGGGTGGGCAGCGGCGAGGCCTGCCGGGTTCCCGCGGCCGACGCCTTCCCCGGCGAGCCGCGGCCGGGCGCGGCGGCGGCCTACTCCTGGGCGGAGGCGGTGACGGCGGGCGTGATCGCGCTGTGTCACCGGCTCACCGTCGAGGAGCTCGCCGCCGCCGAGGACCCCTTCCCCAGGGTGCCGTGCGCGGGGCAGCCGCTCGACCCGGCCGGAGGGCGGTACCTGGCGATGCTGGCCGCGATCCGGGCGCGCGTCGAGCTCTACGACGTCACCGGGTCGCTGGGCGTGCCTGCCGTGTTGTGCCGTCTGGAGGGCGAGCCGGTGGGGTGCGCGTCGGCGCTGTCGTCGGGCGAGGCGGTGACCGCGGCGCTGGAGCAGGCGCTGCTGCACTACCAGGCGCGGCAGAACGGGCAGGCCGATTACGCCCCGCCGCCCGTGCCCGATGTGCCCGCTGGCCGGTGTGCCCGGCCGGCCGAACCGGTGGCGATCACGCTCGCCCAGGCGTGCGCCGCGCTCGAACGGGGCGGGCGGCGGGTGGTCGCGGTGCCGCTCGACCACGATCCGGAGGTCTTCTCGCTCATGCCGTACCTCGTGCGGGTGGTGCTCGCCGATGGATGAGCCGGTGCTGGTCGGCCGGGGGATGCTGGCCGACGCGGTCGCGCGGGCCGTGCGAGCGCTGCGGGCGGGGCCGGACGGCCTGGCGTCGGCGCCGGAGGACGTCCCGCTGGTGATCGTCTGTGCCGACGGCTGGGACGGCAGGCCGTACGCGCGGGTGAACAAGACGTGCACGGCCCGGGAGGTGCCCTGGCTGCCGGTCCGGGCCGAGCTCGGACGGGTCGTGGTCGGGCCGCTGACCCGCCCCGGCGTGCCCGGCTGCGTGAGCTGCGCCGAGGAACGGCGGCTGCGGGCCAGGGAGGAGGCCGCCGGGCACCGGGCGGTCATGGAGCGCCACGGCCTCGCCCTGGCCGAGCGGCCGTCGGAGTGGCTGACCCCGCTGGCCGCGGGGGTGATCGCCGCGCTGGTGGCCGACGAGGTGCACCGGACCCGGTCGGGCCGCTCGCCCAGGACCGCGGGCGCGCTGCTCGTGGTCGACCTGGCCGGGCTGGAGGTGGTCCGCCGGCCGTTCCTGCCGGTGCCCTCGTGCGAGGAGTGCGGGCGGCTGCCGGCCGACAGCGCCCGGCGGGCCCGCCTCGACCTGCTCGCCAGGCCCAAGCCGGCGCCCGCCGCCCACCGGGTCAGGCAGGTACGGCTGGCCGACCTGAAACGCGTCTACCTCGACGAGGAGTGCGGCGTGGTACGGCGGCTGCACCGCGGCGACGATCACGGGCTGGCGGTGTCGGCGGCGACGATGGGCCTGCGCGGGGCGCGGGTGGAGTCGGGCTTCGGCCGCACCCGCGACTACCACAGCAGCGGCGTCACCGCGGTCCTCGAAGCGCTGGAGCGCTACGGCGGGACGGAGCCGGGCGGCAAGCGCACGGTGGTGACCGGCTCCTTCGCCGAGCTGCGCGAGCACGCGGTGGATCCGCGCCGGTTCGGCCTGCATCCGGAGGAGTCCTACGGGCCGGGCTTCCCCTTCCGGCGCTTCGACGAGCGGGCGGGCTGCCGCTGGGTGTGGGCGCACTCCTTCGCGCGGGGCGGGCCGGTGCTCGTCCCGGAGGCGTTCGCCTACTACGGGCTGCGGCACGCCGACCCGGACCGGCCGCCGTTCGCCTACGAGATCTCCAACGGCTGCGCGCTCGGCGGCTGCCTGGAGGAGGCGATCCTGCACGGCGTCCTGGAGGTCGCCGAACGCGACGCCTTCCTGATGACGTGGTACGCCAGGCTGCGCCCGCCCCGGATCAGGCTCGCCTCGGCGGCGGACGGGAGCGTGCCGCTGCTGGCCGAGGCGCTGGAGGCGGAGACCGGCTACCGGGTGTCGGCGTTCGACATCACGGCCGAGCACGGCGTGCCGTCGGTGTGGGCGCTGGCGGTCAACCCGGACGGGCGCGACCGGCGGCCCAAGGCGGTGTGCGCGGCCGGCTCGCAGCTCAGCCTGGAGCGCGCGGCCGAGAACGCGTTGCGGGAGCTGGGCCCGGCGCTCAGCGATCTGCTCCGCCGCTATCCGGAGCAGCGCGGGCGGGCGGCGGCGATGGTAGCCGACCCCGGACTCGTCACGGGGATGCCCGACCACTCGCTGCTGTACGCCCACCCGGCGGCCTTCGAGCGGCTGCGCTTCCTGACCGCGACGCGGCGTTCGCGGGAGCTGTCCGGCGTGCCGGCCGCCTTCCGGCACGCCGACCTGCGCGACGACCTGGCCGGGCTGCTGGCGCGCTACCTGGACAGCGGCCTGGACGTGCTGGTGGTGGACCAGACCTCGGCCGAGCACCGGGCGGGCGGCTTCGCCTGCGTGAAGGTCCTGATCCCCGGCCTGCTGCCGATGACCTTCGGGCACGACCGGCGGCGGACGGCGGGCCTGCCCCGGCTGTACCGGGCGGTGTCGCCCGCGCGCGTCAACCCGCACCCGCATCCCTTCCCGTGAGGGTCGCGGGGGCGGGCCGACCGCGCCGGTTCAGGTCAGCTCGACGGAGCTGGCGGCCTCGAGCGGCGAGCGGATCCAGGTCATGAGCGAGACGCCCAGCCCGTAGGTGGCCACGCGGCGGCCGGGCGTGACGACGATGAAGCAGATGCCCGGCATGTCGGCCTCGCCGAGCGAGGTGATCGCCTTCAGCGAGCCGGCCGCCAGCAGGTCCTGGATGTGCGGGTCCTTGGCCGGGAGCAGCTCGGCCGTGCCCTGGAACTGCAGGGTGTACGGCGGGCCGAACGGGATGCGCCGGCTCGGCACGCAGATCGCGACGTGGCCGTTCTCCCGGATGTTGCGCGCCTTGACGGTGGACTCCAGCGTCGCCATGTACAGCTTGCCGCCCGCGTGCGCGTACAGCATGCCCGCGACGTGCGGCCGGTTGGCCGCGGAGGAGGTGGCGATGGTGCAGAACGTCTGCTTCGCGATCGTCCGCCGGACGACCGCCTTCAGTTTCTGGTCGGACAACGTCCGCCCCCTTCTGTCTCGGTGCCGGTCACACCCCGCGGCCGGCCGCCTCGCGGTGGCGCGCCTCGACGCGTTCCTTGATCAGAGCCATCTGGATCTTGCTGTTGTCGTTGATGCTGCTCTCCATCCAGGCGTCGTCGACGGGCGCGTCGGGCTTCATCGCGAAGTCCTGGATCCACACCATGCGGGTGCCGCCGGCGACCTCCTCGTAGGTCCAGCGGATGTTCATGTAGGCGAAGTTGCCCGGCTCGACCCGGCGGGCGGTGACCGTACGGGTGGCCGGGTCGGCGACGCGCTCCGACACCCACGACCACACCCGGCCCTGCTCGTCGGGGTGCTTGGTGAGCCGGAAGAGCACCCGGTCGCCGTCGCGTTCGAGGATGTCGGCCGCGGCGTACTCGCTGAACAGGTCCGGCCAGCCGGCCACGTCGTTGGTGACGTCCCAGGTGAAGCCGAGCGGCGCGGCGATCACGATCTCGTTCTCGGTGTGCGCGGGCATGGTCAGACCGCCTTCGCCGTGCGGTCGTTCACCGCGGCCAGCAGCTCGCCGGGCGTCTGGCTCGACTCTGCCTCGGCGCCGAGGGTGAGCCGGTAGCGCCGTTCGAGCTCGGCCACGATGCTCAGCAGGCCGAGCGAGTCGACCTCCAGGTCCTCGAAGCGCACCGTGGGCGATTCGAGGGTCTCGGCCGGCACCGTGACGCCCGCGCTCTTGCTCATGATCTCGGCGAGTTCCTCGTAGGTCAGCGTGAGCTCGGTCATGGGCTCCTCCTGCGATGCGGGTTCAGTGGCGGGTTCATGGGGGCGGGGTTCATGGGGGCGGGGTTCATGGGGGCGGGTTCAAGGGACGGGGTTCACGGGCGGGTCAGGACCAGGGCGGAGTTCCCGCCGTACAGGCCGCGGGCCAGGATCAGCACGGTCTCCAGGTCGGCCCGCCGCGCGGTGCCGCGCACGAGATCGAGGTCGTGGGCGGGGTCGGTCAGGTTGGGCACGGGCGGGATCAGGCCCTGCTCCATGCTGAGCACGGCGCAGGCGGTGTCGAGCGCGGCCGATCCGGCATAGGCGCGGCCGGTGCCGGCCTTGGGCGCGGCCACCGGCACGGCGGCCGCCCGGTGCCCGAACAGGATGCGCAGCGCCTCGGCCTCGGCGCGGTCGGCCTCCGGCGTGCCGAGCGCGTCGGCGAAGACCACGTCCACGTCGGCCGCGGACCGGCCCGCCTCGGCCAGCGCGAGCGCCGCGGCGCGGGCCAGGCCCTCGGCCGAGGGTCCGGGCCGGAAGGCGCCGGTGAACGTCGAGGCGTGCCCGGCGATCACGGCGCGGGGCGTGGCGCCTCGCTCGCGCGCCCCCGACGCCTCCTCCACCACCAGCATCGCCCCGCCCTCGGCCGGGACGAAGCCGCCGGCCGAGGCACTGAACGGCAGGTAGGCGCGGCTGGGGTCCCGCTGCCCGCTGAGCAGGCCGTGGCCGTACTGGCAGGCGAGGGAGAACGGCGCGTACGGCGCCTCGGCGCCGCCGGCGAGCATCGCGGCGCGCCCGCGGCCGATCTCGCGCGCGGCGTGGGCGAGCGCGTCGAGCCCGCCCGCCTCGTCGGTGACCAGCACGCCGCACGGGCCCTTGAGTCCGTGCCGGATGGAGATCTGGCCGGTGCTCGCGGCGTAGAACCAGGCGATGGACTGGTAGGGGCCGACCGCGCCGGGCCCTTCGGTCCACAGGCCCTGGATCTCGCGCTGGCCGAAGTCGACGCCGCCTGCGCAGCTCGCCGTGACCACCCCCATCCCGTACGGCGGGAGCCGCGCGGGGTCGAGGGCGGCGTCGTCGAGGGCGAGCTGGGCGGCGGCGAGCGCGATGTGGGTGAACCGGTCGGTCTGCACCACCCAGCGCCGCTCGACGTGCGCGCCGACGTCGAAGCCCGGCAACTGCCCGCCCACGGTGAGCGGGTAGGCGCCGGCGTCGTAGTGGGTGATCGGCCCGATCGCGCACTGTCCGGCGCTGGTGGCCGCCCAGTAGGCCTCGGCGCCGAGGCCGGTCGGGGCCAGCACGCCCAAACCGGTGATCACCGCCGTCCTGGCCGCCGTGATCCCGGTCGTGGCGGTCCCGGTCATGGCGGTCCCGGTCATGGCGGTCCCGGTCGTCGTCGTGGTCCCGGTCATCGGCTGCCTCCGCGGTCGAGGACCACGGCCGACTGGAAGCCGCCGAACCCGCTGCCCACCGACAGCACGGCGTCGAGCCGCCGCTCGCGGGCGGTGATCGGCACGTAGTCCAGGTCGCACTCCGGGTCGGGCGTCTCCAGGTTGGCGGTGGGCGGCACCACGCCCTCCCCCATCGCCAGCACGCAGGCGGCCAGCTCGATGGAGCCGATCGCGCCGAGCGAGTGCCCCACCATCGACTTGATCGAGCTCACCGGCACCCGCCGGGCGTGCTCGCCGAGCGCCCGCTTGAAGGCGGCGGTCTCGTGCCGGTCGTTCTGCTTGGTGCCCGAGCCGTGCGCGTTGACGTAGTCGACCTCCTCCGGGTCGAGCCGGGCCTCCGCCAGCGCGCAGGTGATCGACTCGGCCATCTCCACGCCCTCGCGGGTCAGGCCGGTCATGTGGTGGGCGTTGCCGTGCGTGGCGTAGCCGCCCACCTCGCAGAGGATCTCCGCTCCCCGGCGCATGGCGTGCTCGCGCTCCTCCAGCACCAGGACGGCGGCGCCCTCGCCGAGCACGAAGCCGTCGCGGTCGAGGTCGAAGGGCCGGGAGGCGCGGTGCGGCTCGTCGTTGCGCGCGGAGGTGGCGCGGATGGCGTCGAAGCAGGCCACCGTGATCGGCGAGATGGGCGAGTCGGCCGCCCCGGCGATCATCACGTCCGCCCGGCCCTCCTTGATCGCCTGGTGGGCGTAGCCGACCGCGTCGAGGCCGGAGGTGCAGCCGGTGGAGACGGTCTGCACGATCCCCTGGGCGCCGGTCAGCTCGGCGATCTCCCCGGCGAGCGGGCCGGGCGAGAAGGCCGAGTGCAGGAAGGGCGAGGTGTAGCGGTGGTCGACCAGCCAGGCCCGGCCCCGGTTGGAGGCCACGATGTAGTCGTTCTCCAGCAGCGTCGTCCCGCCCACGGCGGTGCCGAGCGAGACGCCCACCCGCCACGGGTCGGCCCAGTCGCCGTCCAGGCCGGCGTGCGCCAGCGCCTCGCGGGCCGAGACCGCCGCGAACTGGACGTAGCGGTCCATGCGCGCCGCCTCCTGCGGGTCGAGCCCGTTGGAGGCGGGGTCGAAGTCGCACTCGGCGGCGATCCTGGAGCGGAAGCCGGTGGCGTCGAACAGGGTGATGGCCCTGGTGGCGGTCCGGCCTTCGGCGAGCAGGCCGAAGAAGGCCTTGCTGCCGACGCCGCCGGGCGCGAGCACCCCGACACCGGTGACCACCGTCCGTCTAGTCACCCGGGCCCTCCTCGGTGTCCACGTGGCCGAGTTCGGGGCGGGGGGCCAGGGGGGTGAGGAAGAAGGCGATGTGCGCCTGCTCGGCGCCGGTGTTGCGGACGCGGTGCCGTACGTCGACGGGGACCAGGACGGCCTGTCCCGCCCTCAGCTCGTACGGCTTGCCGTCCAGGTCGACGGTGACCGAGCCGGTGGTGACGTACAGGTACTCCTCGGAGTAGGGGTGGTAGTGCTCGTTGACGCGCTCGCCCGGCCGCAGCACCGCCACGCCCATGTAGCCGGAGGTGGATCCGACGGTCTTCGGGCTCAGGAGCACGCGCAGGTCGCCGCCGCGCTTGGTGTTGCCCGGCACCTCGGCGAGGTCGACGACGCGGATCTCCGGCGCGCTCATGCCCGCTCCCCGGCGTCGAGCGAAGTGTGCCTGCGGATGGCGTAGCGCTCGTGCCTGCGGTCGTCGCTCACCGCCACGATGGGGGCGGCGAGCCGGTCCACCTGGTGGCCGCGCGCCCAGCGAGCGTAGTGCTCGGCGCTCTCCCACTCGCTGGTGATCACCCACTGGCCGGGGTCCTCGAGCGACTGCAGCAGCTGGTCGCTGAGGTGCCCGTCGGCCGCGGCGACGTCGTGGCGGATGCCGTCGTAGGCGGCCACGAGTTCCCCTTCCCCGTCGGCGCGCAGGTGGAGCATCACCCGCAGCCTGCTGTCCGCCGCGCTCACGCCGGCTCCAGCACGGTGCCCTCGACGACGTGCAGGCTGGTGCCGGGGACCGGGCGGACGGAGTCGTACTGGATGCCGGCGCGCTCCATCAGCTCGCTCAGGCTGCGCCGGGTGTGCTTGCGTCCGCCGACGTTGAGCAGCAGGAACAGGTCCATGGTGGTGGTGACCTTCAGCTCGGAGCTGTCCTCGACGAGGTTCTGCACCAGGGCCACGCGGGCGCCCGTGGGGGCCGCCTCGGCGACGCGGCGCAGGGCGTTGAGGGTGCTCTCGTCGTCCCACTCCAGGACGTTCTTGAAGATGTACAGATCGGCCTCGACGGGCATCTCGCGGCGGCAGTCTCCGCCGACGACCGTGGCACGCTCGGCCAGGCCGCCGCCGGGCAGCAGCGCGGCGTCGGCGCCGGCGACGACGGCTTCCAGGTCGAACAGCACGCCGCGGGCCCGCGGGTGGCGCTCCAGCAGGGTGCGCAGCAGGTGGCCCTGGCCGCCGCCGATGTCGGCGACGGTGGCGACCCCGGTGAGGTCGAGGGTGTCGGCGACCGCCGCGGAGGTGATGGCGCTCGACTGGGTCATCGCCCGGTTGAACACCTCGGCCTGGGACTCGTCCTCCTCCTTGAGGTAGGCGAAGAACTCCTTGCCGTAGATGTCGGGGAAGACCGCCTTGCCGGTGCGGACCGCCTCCTCCAGGCGGGGCCAGGCCTCCCAGGTCCAGGGCGCGCTCGCCCACAGCACCATGTACCGCACGCCGACCGGGGCGTCCTCGCGCAGCAGCCGGGACAGGTCCGTGTGCGCGTAGCGGCTCTCGCCGACCTCCTCGAAGACGCCGTGACTGGTCAGCGCGCGCAGCAGGCGGTCGAGCGTCTCGGCGTCGGCGCCAACCGCGGCGGCCAGGGCGCTCGCGTGCGCGGGCTCGTCGCCCAGGGCGTCGGGCAGGCCGAGCCGTACGCCCGCGCGCAGCGCGCCGGCGAATCCCAGGCTCATGCCGAGTTCGCGCAGTCTCGTCACGAGCAGCGGGTCCGGAGTTTCAACGCGAGTATTCACGAATATCCGCCTCTGCCTCTCTGTGGATTGGTCTGCGGTCAGCGTAAATGAATAGGCCTATCTTTCATAGCCCCGGTCAAGTTAATCTGACATCGACCGTGAATCCCGTTCGAGGAAGGGACACAACCTGCCATGGCTGAGATCTCGACCGGCCAGGACTTCGCCACCTTCATCAATGTTTTCCGTACGGAACCGCGTAACCAGCAGCGGCTAATCGACCGGATCATCGCCGCTCACAAAGCGGTAATCCAGCACCGTCCCGGCTATGTCTCCACCAATGTGCACGCCAGCGTGGACGGTTACGTGGTGGTGGACTACACCCAGTGGCGGCGGCGCGAGGACTTCGAGGCCATGGTCCGCGATCCCGCCGTGGAGCCGCACTTCCGGCCGATCGGCGAGCTCACCAAGGGTGAGCCCATGGCGTACGAGGTCGTGTACTGCCACGACGCGGACTGACCGGCGGCCGGACATCGGCGCACCCCTGGAGCGATTACGCCCAGGGGTGCTTTCGTTAGTGCCTCTAACTTGACTTTATACCGCTAACGTCGTACCATCACCCCGTCACCAGCTCGTCATTAACCGAGCCATTACCCGGTAATTCTCCGATAATGGACCGAGTAAGAGAGGCTTATCCGATGGAGACTGCCGCCGTGACGCTGAGCGTCATCCTGGCCATATCCTTCCTCGGCTCCGGCGCCATGAAATTGTTCGGCCAGGCGAAAGTCGTGGCCGGGCTGAAAGAACTCGGCGTGAGCCGGCAGATGACCGCGGTCATCGGCGCGCTCGAATTGGCCGCCTCCGCGGGGCTGCTGATCGGCATAGCGGTCCGCTGGCTCGGTGTGGCCGCGGCCGGCGGGCTGGTGCTCTTGATGATCGGAGCCGTCGTCACCCATGTGCGGGCCGGCGACTACGGCGATCCCAAGCGCCGCCCGCCGGCGCTCATGCCGGTGTTCCTGGTGGTGTTCTCGGCGGTGACGCTGGCTCTGCTCCTGACCACGCTCTGAGCGCACCCTCGATCATCAGCGCACCGGCCAGCGCGGCCGAGAGCTCCGCGGCCGGGTCGGCGGGAAGCGCCTGGGCCCGCCAGGCGACGAAGCCGTCCGGCCGGACCAGCGTCGCGCCGTCGCGGCCGGTGCCGAAGGCCGTGGCCCAGCGGCCGGTCAGGTCACGCACGTCACCGCCCGGCCCGGCGCGGTGTTCGCTCAGCCGCAGGCCCGGCCGGTCCGCGGCGGCCTTCGCGACCGCTTCCGACCAGCCGGGCGCCGAGGTGAGCAGGGTCCAGCCGGGGCCGAACAGGTCGAGCGTGGACGTGCGCCCCCCGGCGGTCTCGACGGGCAGGTGCGCCGCCCTCGACCCCGGCCGCCCCGACGGCTCCCTCGGGTTCTCCGTCCCGCCGCCTCCCGGGTGCGGCGGGTAGAGGTAGCCCAGGGAGACGGTGTTGTGCGGGAGCTGCGGCGGCAGGGGCGGCGGGGCCGCGCCGTCCGCGGCGAGCCAGGAGAGGGGCATGCGGGCCAGCGCGTGCACCAGGGTCAGGTCCGCGACCGGGCGCCGCTCCTGGTCGTAGCTGTCCAGCAGATCGGTCCCGGCGGTGCCGTCGAGGACGGCGGCCAGCTTCCAGGCCAGGTTGTGCACGTCCTGGATCCCGGTGTTGCCGCCGAAGCCGCCGCTCGGCGGCATGACGTGCGCGGCGTCCCCGGCGAGGAAGACGCGGCCGGCCCTGAACCGGTCGGCGACCGCCGCCGCGACGTCCCAGGGGCCGACGCCGCGCACCCGCGCCGTCGGTTCCGGGCGGCCCAGCGCGGTCTCGATCAGCCGCAGGCAGCGTTCCTCGGTGAAGTCCTGCGGCCCTTCCCCCCGGTCCGGGTCGTAGGAGACCGACAGTTGCCACAGGCCGCCGTCGCGGGGCAGCAACGCGCCGCCCACGTCCTCCACGTAGCAGGCGCCGAACCGGCGGCCCTCCAGCTCGGCGGCGAGCTCGGCCTCGAAGACCACGCTGACCTGGTGGCCGAGCACGCCGGGGCCGTGCCGGGCGACACCGAGCAGGCGCCGCACGGTGCTGCCCGCCCCGTCGGCGGCGATGACGTACCGGGCCGGCACGACGGACTCGGCGCCGGAGGCCCGCTCGCGCAGCCGCACGAGCGCCGCCGGCTCCCCGTCCTGGAGCCCGGTGACCTCGACGCCGTAGCGGAGCACGGCTCCGTGCCGGACGGCGTGCTCGGCCAGGATGGGTTCCAGGACGTTCTGGTCGCAGGCGCAGGCGTCGGCAGGGCTGAGTCCGGCCGCGTCGTCCTCCCAGGCGGCCGTCTCCCAGACCGCGCCGGGCGCGGACAGGTTCCGCACCCGCGCGATCCCGCCGATGTCGCCGCCGGGGGTGCCGGCCCGCTCGATGGCGCCGGACAGGCCCACCGAGCGGAACAGCTCCATCGACCGCACGGTGAGCCCGCGGAAGCGCGGCAGCGGCGAGGGCCCCGTCGCCCGCTCCACCACCTGGCAGGCCACCCCGTGCGCGGACAGGAACACCGCCGCCGACAGCCCGGCCAGCCCGGCGCCCACGATCAGGACGGGGACCTCCTCGGCGGCGCTCATACCGGGACGGCCTCGATCACGCTGTCGGACGGCAGCCCGGGGAAGAGCACCGACCGCACCGACCTGACCTCGAAGCCCGACTTGTCGAGCAGCACCCGGACCTCCTCCTCGCTGCGCTCGCGGCCGTCGACCGCCATCATCAGCAGGTCGATCAGCTTCGCCAGGCTGAAGCCCTCGCCCTCCAGCAGGTGTTCGAGGACGAGCAGCCGCGCGTGCGGCGGCATGGTGGCGCGGATGGTGGCCAGCAGCTCGGCCGACTTCTCGTCGTTCCAGTTGTGCAGGCAGTGCGCGAGCACGTACACGTCCCCGTCGGGCGGGACCGAGTCGAAGAAGCTGCCGCCGACCAGTTCGCACCGGTCGATCAGGCCCTGCGCGGTCAGCCGCTCACGGGCGTAGGGCAGGGTGTCGGGCAGGTCGAACAGCACGCCCTTCAGGTGCGGGTTGTCCTTGAGCACGTGCTCCAGGAGCGCGCCGTCGCCGCCGCCGAGGTCGACCACGGTGCGGGCGCCGGAGAAGTCCATCTCCGACAGGGCGGCCATGGCCACCCGGGGCGCGGTCCTGCCGTGCGCGGCGAAGAAGTGGTCGCGCAGCTCCGGGTGCTCGCCGATGTAGTCGTACAGGTGCTTGCCGTACACCTTCTCCGAAGCCGGGCGGCCGGAGCGCACGCTGGGCAGCAGCTCGGCGAAGAGCTTGATGTGCTCCAGCCCGTTGAGCAGGATGAAGTGCTTGAAGGAGGAGGGCGAGTCCGAGCGGAGCATGCGGCCCTCGTCGTTGAGGGCGAAGTGCCGGGGGCCGGTCTCCATGAAGACGCCGACCGCCGACAACGCCCGCATGACGCGGTAGAGCGAGTCGGGGTGCGCGCCCACGGCGGCGGCGACCTCCGCGATGTCGC
Organism: Nonomuraea sp. NPDC050310; assembly: GCF_040655795.1. Taxonomy (NCBI): domain Bacteria; kingdom Bacillati; phylum Actinomycetota; class Actinomycetes; order Streptosporangiales; family Streptosporangiaceae; genus Nonomuraea; species Nonomuraea sp. NPDC050310. The sequence goes on from NZ_JBFAKP010000015.1 coordinate 173,012, forward strand.
GCGGCTCGTCGGACAGGTGGTCGGCCACGCCCAGCTCGCACACCACGTACCCGGCCTGGGACAACCAGGTGCCGGTCAGCACCCCGAACAGCGGGCGCTGGTTGATCTGCGGCGGTTCCGCGACGGTCATGTCGGGTCCTTTCATCAGCGGGCCGCCGGTCCGGCGCCCGGCTCCCAGTGGTAGAACTGCCGCGCCGAGGCCTGCTGGACCGAGCCCCAGCGGCCCTCGAACGGGGTGATGTACTCGTCGAGCGCCTTGCTGATCTGCTGGAAGAGCGGGTTGTCGTGGTTGCGCGTCAGCGGCCCGGCCACCGGCTGCTCGGCCTCGACCATGTGGATGTAGATGTCGTGGAAGGTGAAGAGCTTGCGCCGGGTGACGCCGATCAGGTGCGGCAGCTCGGTGGCGTCGGACTCGGCGAACAGGCGGGCGATCTCGGCCTCGCTGCCGGGCTTGAACTTGGCGACAATGAGGGTGGTGTGCATGGCGCTCCCTTACGTTCCGGACGGCGCGCCGACGCGCGCGATCGAGTACTCGAAGACGTTCTCCTGGCGGACGGTGCCGTCCGGCCGCACCGAGCCGGCGAAGGCGGTGTCGAACAGGGCGCGCACGGCCGGCTCGCCCAGGTGCCCGATGGCGAAGCGCAGCAGCCCGGTCGAGCTCAGCGCCATCCAGGCGGCCTCGACGCTCGCGTAGACGAACGGGCAGGCCACCTCGCCGGTGGTCACCGGTTCCAGGCCGGCGCGGCGCATGACCGAGCGGATCTGCGCGGGGGTGTTGGCGGCCTCGCCCTGGCTGCCCTGCGGCGGCCGTGGCAGGGCGGCGACGACGGAGAAGAGGAAGCCGGTGGTCTCGCACCGGTCCGGCTCGCCCCAGCCGCCCAGGCAGACGGCGCCGCCGTACCGAATCTTGCGGGCGAATCCGGCGACCGCGGCCACCGGGTCGGCCGCGTAGCGCAGGGCGTTGAAGGACATGACCACGTCGAAGCTCCGGTCGGCGTACGGCAGGCCGTCCAGCGTCCCCGTGCTCAGGTCGGCGGCTCCGGGCACCCGGCGGCGGGCGATGCGGAGCAGTTCCGGGGCCGCGTCCAGGCCGCTGACCTCGGCGCCGCGCGCGGCGGCGAGGGCCAGGGCGAGGCCGGAGCCGCAGCCGACGTCCAGGACGGTGCTGCCGGGGCGGAGGTCGAGAGCGGCGAGCGCCGCCTCGAACAGCGGGGTGCACTGCGCCTCCTGGATCTCGGCCCAGTCATCCGCCTGCTGGTCCCAGAGGCCGGCCTCCGTCGGAGGCGGGGCCGGGGGTGAGGCCGGGGGTGTGGCCCGGGTCGGCGGTGAGGCCGGGGTGGTGGTCACGACGTCTGCTCTCCTTGATCGGGCGGAGCGTGTACGGGTAGCGGTAGGTCTCCTCGCCGCGCAGGGCCGCGACCCCGGCGAGGATGGACAGGACGAAGGCGGCCACCCAGATCACCGGGACGAGCAGCACGCCGACCACGGTGAAGGGCAGGGCGAAGCTGGCCCCGACGACGGTGAGCTGGAAGTTGAGCGCCTCGACCGCGTGCCGCCGCACGTGCGGCGAGGCGTGCCCGCCGAGCAGCAGCACGGCGGCCGGGCCGAGGATCGGCAGGCCGAGCGGGGCGAGCAGGTGGGCCAGCCCGGCGACGGTCCGCGCGCCGCCGCCGGGCGGGGGCGGGCGCGGGACCGCCGCGGGCGGCGGCACCTGGTCGCCGTAGAGCTCCGTGACGATGGCCAGGAGCTCGGCGCCGGTCCGGGCGGTGATCGCCTGTTCCAGCGCCTGCTCCAGTTCGGCCTCGTCGCAGCGGCCTTCGGCGTAGGCGGTCTTGACGTACTCGACCACCTGGTCGCGTTCGGCGCCGGTCGGGCGGGCCAGAGCGGCGTGCGCCCTCGGGACGTGCGTCCCGTCAGAGGTCCACGGTGATGTCATAGGTGGCGATCCAGGTGTTCATCTGCAGCGTGTTGTCCAGCAGGTTGCGTTCCATCCGCCCGGCCGGCCCCGCGCTGTCGGCCCGGGCCTGGGCCCGGTCCTTCGCGAGCAGGCCGTGCACGGGCGCGGCGGGGTCGGCCAGGATGCCGGCCAGTTCCCGGTTGGCGGCCTGGTCGTAGGCGGGGTTCTGGGTGGAGGGGTAGGGGCTCTTGCGCCGTTCCAGCACCGAGCGCGGGAGCAGGTCGGCGGTCGCCGCGCGCAGCAGGCTCTTCTCGTGCCCGTCGTGGGTCTTCATCGACCAGGGCGCGTTGAAGACGTACTCGACGAGCCGGTGGTCGCAGAAGGGCACCCGCACCTCCAGCCCGCAGGCCATGCTGGTGCGGTCCTTGCGGTCCAGCATGAGCTGCAGGAACCGGGTCAGGTGCAGGTGGCTGATCTCGCGCATCCGCGCTTCCTTAGGGCTCTCCCCCTCCAGGCGCGGCACCTCGGCGATCGCCTCGTGGTAGCGCTCGGCCAGGTAGCTCTGCAGGTCGAGCTTCTGCAGCAGGCCGAGGTCGAACAGGCCGGTGTGGTCCATCGAGCCGTAGGCGGTCCACGGCAGCACCGGCGCGTTGACCACGTTCGGGTCGTGGAACCACAGGTAGCCGCCGAACAGCTCGTCGGCCGACTCCCCGGAGATCGCCACCGTGGAGTGCTCGCTGATCGCCTTGAACAGCAGGTAGAGCGAGGCGTCCATGTCGCTCAGCCCGATCGGGATGTCGCGCGAGCGCAGCACGGCCCCGCGCGCCTCCGGCGAGGCGAGCCGGGCGGCGTCGAGGTCGATGTCGGTGTGGTCGGAGCCGACGTGCCTGGCCACCTCGGCGACGAACGGGGCGTCCAGCGAGCCGCGCATCTCGTCGGCGGTGAACTCCTCGCCCTGGCCGGCGAAGTTGACCGAGAAGGAACGCGCCTTCTCCCCGCGCAGGCCCAGCTTCTTGGCCGCCAGGGCGGTCAGCACGCTGGAGTCGAGGCCGCCGGAGAGCAGCACGCAGAGCGGCACGTCGGCGACGAGCTGCCGCTCGACGATGTCCTCCAGCAGGCCGCGGACGGTGTCGACGGTGGTCTTGAGGTCGTCGGTGTGCGGGCGGGCCTCCAGCTTCCAGTAGCGGCGGGCGGTACGGCCGGCCGCGCTGATCTTGACCGTCTGGCCGGGGAGCACCTCGAGGATGTCGCGGTAGACGGTCTTGCCGGGGATGCGGGTGAAGGTGAGGATCTCCCGCAGGCCGTCCAGGTCCATCACCCGCTTGACCAGCGGGTTGGCGATGATCGCCTTGGGCTCGGAGCCGAAGACGACGCCGTTGGGGGTGGGGTGGTAGTAGAGCGGCTTGACGCCCAGGCGGTCGCGGACCAGCAGCAGCTCCTGGCGGCGCACGTCCCAGACGGCGAAGGCGAACATGCCGTTCAGGTGCTCGGCGCAGTCCTCGCCCCACTCCAGGTAGGCGGCCAGCACCACTTCGGTGTCGCTGGCCGTACGGAAGCGGTGGCCGCGGGCGCGCAGTTCCTCGCGCAGCTCGCGGTAGTTGTAGACCTCACCCGAGTAGGTGAGGACGGCCTGGACACGGCCGTCGTGCTCGGCCGTCATGGGCTGGACGCCGCCCTCGATGTCGATGACGGCGAGCCTGCGGTGGCCGAGACCCGCGTGGGTCTCCAGCCACACGCCGGCGCCGTCGGGGCCCCGGCAGGCCATGGTGTCGGCCATCTCGCCCAGCAGCCGCCGCTCGCCGGTGAGATCACGGTCGAAGTCCACCCATCCGGTTATGCCGCACATGCTCGGTCCTCCTTCGGTGGGGATCTGGTGGGGGGTCGGTCATCGGCCGTAGCCGACAGGCAGCTTGTACGGCCCGCGGAAGGTGGGCATCACCGAGCGCTCGACCGGGTCGGCGAGCAGCCGGGGCGCGGAGACCCGCTCGACGAAGGCGCGGACCGCCTCGTCGTGGACGAGCTGGCCGAGCCGGCCGCCGAGGCAGTAGTGGATGCCGTGCCCGAAGGCGATGTGCTTGACGCCGGACCGGCCGAGGTCGAGCCGCTCCGGGTCGGCGAACTGGGCCGGGTCGCGGTGGGCCGCGCCGATCCAGACGAACACCTCGTCGCCCGCCCGCAGCTCGTGCCCGCCCAGCTCGAACGGCTCGCGCGCGCGGCGCTTGGTGAGCTGGATGGAGGCGTCGTAACGCATGAGCTCCGGCGTGGCCTCGGCCACCGCCTCCGGATCCTCGCGCAGCCGCCGATAGGCCTCGGGGTCGCGCAGCAGGTGCAGGAGGCTGTTGCCGATCTGGTGGGCGGTGCTGACCTGGCCGGCGGTGAGCAGGAAGGCCAGGTTGCCGTGCAGTTCCTCCTCGTTGGCGAAACCGCCGTCGGTGTAGCAGTCGGCGAGCGTCTGCACCAGGTCGTCCCGCCCCGCCTCCTCGCGCCTGGCGGCCACCTGCTGGGCGAAGAAGGCGGTGTACTCCGCCACCCCGCCGAGCAGCTTCCGCTGGTGCGTACGGCTCAGCGGGCCGTCGTCGATCAGCAGGCCGAGACTGAGCATCCACGACAGGTAGCGCTCGTCGTAGGCCGGGATGCCGAGCAGGCCGGTCAGGCTGATCGCGGGCAGCACGAACCCGAAGCGGTCCATCGCGTCGAACTCGCCGCTCTCGCCGGTCAGCACGGCGTCCAGCAGCGCGTGGGCCAGCTTGGCGACGTCCTCGCGCATGGCGTCCACCTGACGGCGCAGGAACGGCCTGGTCAGGTGCTGGCGCAGCCTGGTGTGCTCCGGGGCGTCGCTCACCACGATCTGCTGGTCGATCGCCCGTTGCGCGGCGTCCAGCCCCGGCTCGCCCGGCAGGCGGTCCTGGCCCCAGTGCGGTCGTCTGGCCGACAGCCTGGGATCCATCAGCGCGGTCTGCGCCGGGGCGTACCCGGTCACCATCCACGCGCCCTGGTCGCCCATCTCCTCGTCCCAGTACACCGGGTCGGCCTCGCGGACCCGCCGGTAGAGGGGGTAGGGGTCGTCGATGTGCTCCCGGCGGTAGATGCCGGCCATCGTGACCTTCGTCATCGGCTGCCTCCTGCGCCGTCGGGCCCTTCATGAACGTCCAGCTCCATGACCGTCCTGCCGTCGCCGGGGTCAACCCCTCGCCAGCCCCGCCCGCCCCTGCTGACGACCACCCCGCCGGGGGTCCCGTCTGCGGGCGCGGGGACGGCCTCAGCCGGGCAGGTCAGCCGGGCGATCCGCAGCCTCCCGGTCCGGCTGCCGGTCACCGCCCGGATGACGGCCTCCACCGCCGCGACCGGAAGCCGGTGGCGGGGCGGCAGGTCGGCCACCCACAGGTCGGCAGGCCAGCACGGCGGCACCTCGGCCACCCGGCCCTCCCCCTCGTCGCGCCACCGCGCACCGGGGATCACCAGCCCACGCCACTCCAACCCCGGCCCAGCAGCCGACTCGCCACCTTCGCGGCCACCACCCGCTACGGCGGGGCCGCGCCCAGCGGCCGGCACGGCAGAACCGGGCCCAGCGGCCGGCTCACCGTCCTCCCGCCCACCAGCCGGGGCGGCGGCGGCGGGCGCGCCTCGTCCAGCCGGTACGGCGGGGCCGTGGCCGGTGGCGGTTGTGACGGTCATCGAGGCCACCGCGGAGCCGTCCTCGGGCCGGCGGAAGATCACCGAGACGGCCCAACGACCGTCCAGCTCGGTGACCTCGGCCTCCCGGTCGAGGATCAGGGCACCGTCCTGGGCCACCAGGCCGGCCAGGTCGACCTCCACCCCACGCAGCTCGTCAGGAAGGAGCGGAGGCCCCTGCTCCGGCACCAGCCACTCCGCCGACCGCAAAGCGTTCTCGAGCAGCAGGCTCGCCGGGAGCGCCGCCCGCCCCCCGACCAGGAAATCGCCCAGCGCAGGCACGGCCGCGGCATCGAAGCGCACCCGGCAGGACAACCGCTCCTGGGGCCGGAAGACGAGCGGCTCCCCCAGGTGGAACAACCGCGGGCAGGCGACGTCAAAGCCCGGCAGCTCATGCTCCACAACGAACTGGGCGGCCTGCACCGGCCGCAGCGCCTGCCCGAGCCGCCCGAGGAAGGTCACCTCCCCAGCCCCGGCGACGAGCTCCCGGCACCAGAGGTCAAGCCCCTCGGCGGGGTCGAGCGCGCTCATGTACCGCAACGCGGCGTCGACGTTCCCCGAGACGCTGAGGTCCAGCCACAACGGCCAGCACACGGTGAGCGCGCGGAACGACGGCCCGGCGGATGCCGTCTGCCCGGCCCACAGCCCGAGCCGGGCCAGCGCCTCGTTCCCCGCCGCGTAGTCGAGCTCCCCCGTCATGCCGCCCAGCCGCCCGGTGAGGGATCCGGCGGCGCAGAGGAAGTCCAGGTCCCGTTCACGGACGCCGGCCAGCAGCCGGAGCAGGCCGGTGACCTTGACCGCCACCCCGGCCAGCAGATCGCGGTCGGACTTGGCGGGCAACCGAGCGGGCCGATCGACCCCGGCCAGATAAACCACACCGGCCAGCCGCCGCCCCGGCCCGCCAACCACCGCGTCCAGCCGCACCCCCGGGTCCCCCTCCAGCTCCGCCTGCGGGGAACCGACCGGGGGGCGGCGCGGGGACAGGTCGTCGAGGAGGGCGTCGACCGCCGCCTGGTCGGTGAGGTCGCAGGGCAGGTAGCGGATGCGTAGGCCGCGGTCGGCGGCGGTGCGGAGGTTGTGGTGGAGGTCGCGCCGCTGGGACAGGCGGGCGAGGTGGGTGCGGGTCTCGCGCAGGGAGCCGTCGGCGGCGGCCTGGCGCAATCGGTCGTGGCGGTAGGCGGTGAAGCCGGGCTCGTCCAGGGTGAGCCAGTCCTCGTCGCCGGCGGGCAGGGGGCGGCGGCCGGTGACGACGACCTCGCACCCGTATCGCTCGGCCAGTTCGGTGGCGAGGGCGTAGCCCAGGCCGACGCCGCCGCCGCAGACCAGCACGATGTCGTCCGGGCCCAGCTCGGTGGCGGGGGGTGGGGTCGGGCGGCGGCGGGGGACGAGGGTCATGCGCCGGCCCTGGTGGTAGCCGACCTCGCACAGGCCCCACCGGTACAGCTCCCGGGCCACCAGGGTGGGGAGGTCGGGCTGGCGGGGGTGGGCGACGTCCACGATGCGGGCGTTGAGGGTGGGGAGTTCGCGGTGGAGGGTCTTCGCCAGGCCCGCCCAGACACCGCCGAGCGGCTGATACACGACCGGCCCGCCGAGCCCACCGGACGGCTCGCCGTACCCCACGATGTCGCCGAGCCCGCCGGACGGCTCGCCGTACCCCATGGTGCCGCCGAGGTAGGTGACGGCGAGGTAGCCGAGGCGGTGGCAGTCGGGCTCGGCGGCCCAGTCGTCGTAGCAGTGCCGCAGCACCGCGAGGGTGCGCAGCAGGGGCTTCTCCCAGGCGGTCGGGTCGGCGAGGTCGAAGGGGTCGGCGAGGGTGAGGTCCACGACGGCGTCGGGCACGCCGGGGTCGCCGAGGCGCCAGAGCCGCGCCCCGGCGGCGGCGAGCTCGGCGCTCACCCGGTCGGCCGTCTCGTCGAGGCCGCCGAGTACGGTGACCAGCCGCCCGGCCAGGTCCTCGCTGGGGTGGCCGGGCAGGGGCGGGGCGGGGGCGCACTCCCAGGTGTAGCGGTGGACCGTGGGGTTCGGCATCGGCGCGCTCACGCCCGCTTCCGGGTGAGCCGCAGCCGGATGCCGCCCGCCGGGCGCAGCGACACCAGCCCGATCGGGACGACCCGCTGGTCGGGCACCAGACTCAGGGTGAAACGCCGGACGATCATGGCCAGGGCGAACTGCAGCTCCAGCAGGGCCATCGCGTAGCCGACGCAGCGTCGCGGCCCGCCGCCGAAGGGCAGGTAGGAGTACCGCGCCGGTCCGGGGCCCGCGGGGCAGAACCGTTCGGGGTCGAACTCGTCGGGGTTCTTCCACACCTCGGGGTTGCGGTGCGCCGCGTACGGCGGGATGAGCAGGGTCGTCCCGGCGGGCACGTGGTAGCCGCCGATCACGTCGTCCTCGACCAGGTCGCGGGGGAAGACCCAGATCGGCGGGTGGAGCCGCAGCGACTCGTCCACCACCTGCCGCAGGTACGGCAGGCGCGGCAGGTCGGCGGGGACGGGCGCCCGGTCGCCGAGCACGTCGCCGAGCTCGGTCTCCAGCTTGCGGCGCACCTCGTCGTGGGTGGCGACCGAGTAGAGCGTCCAGGCCAGGGCGCAGCCGGTGGTCTCGTGCCCGGCCAGGAAGAGCGTCTTGAGCTCGGCCCTGATCTGCCGGTCCGGCCACGGACGGCCGGTCTCGGCGTCGGTGGCGCTGAGCAGCGCGCTGACCAGGTCGTCGGGGTCGCCGCCGCCGGCGCGGTGCAGGGCGATCACGTCGTCCATCACCCGGTTGAGCACGCCCTGGTGCCGCCGGAGCTCGCGCCGGTACCTGGTCGGCACCCAGCGCGGCAACATCTGGCTGACCTCGCCGGTGAGGATCATCGCCTTGAGCGAGAAGCGCACCGCCGGGGCCAGTTCGGCGTAGCGTTCGCGCAGGTCGACGCCGAAGAGCATGCGGCTCAGGACCCCCATGGCCAGCCACATCATGTCGTCGACCAGCTCCACCTCCTCGCCGCGGTCGGCGGCGGCGCCCCAGCGTTCGAGCAGTTCCTCGACGCTGGCGGTGATGACGCCGGAGGCGCCGTGCAGCCAGGAGCGCTGGAAGAACGGCTGGCTGACGTCGCGGCGGGCCCGCCACTCGGGGCCGTCGGTGGTGAGCATGCCGCGGCCCATGAAGAGGTTGAAGCCCTGGTAGAAGCGGCCACGGCGGTAGTTGTCGACGTTGTCCTGCAGGACGTGCTTGATGAACTCGGGCCCGGTGAGCTGGTGGACGAGATAGGGGCCGAGCCGGACGCGGGCGATGCCGCCGTAGCCCTGCAGCTCGGTGAGCAGGCTCAGCGAGTCGCGCTTGAAGCTGCTCAGCGCGCCCATCAGGTGGCGGCCTTCCGGCCCCGGCGCTACGGGTGCGGTCATCGTGACTGTCCTCCAACGGCCGCGGGGGCCTGGTCGGGCGCGTGGAATTCGCCGGTGCCGATGTCGAGGTGGCCGAGGACGGTGGCGGTGATGTCCTTGATCTGGGCGACGACCTCGTGGCCCGGACCGGCCGCCACGAAGCGGTTGGCGGACGGGCCGGCGCCGAAGGCCGGGCCCGGCGGGGTGGCGTAGAGCTCGATCGGCCCGGCGGCGGCCAGGTCCAGGTCGTTGGCCCGCTGGTAGAGGTCGATGCGGCGGATGGCCAGCGGCGCGGCGACCGGGACGAGCCGCCCGTCGACCGGGTGCAGCACGCCCATCCGGGCCAGGCCGTCCAGGAGCAGGCTCGGCATGGCGAAGCGCGACCAGACCGGGTCGCCGGCGGGCAGGTCCGGCGCGAACCTGGCGCGTTTGCCGCGCGGGTGGGAGCGGGTGCCGGCCGTGGTCACGAACGGGCCGGTGAGCCGTACCGGGCCGCCCGGCAGGTGGTAGGGATCGGGCACGGGGAACTCGGCGGGGTCGTCGGGCCAGGGCTGGATGCGCGGCGGGGCGGCGAACCGGGCGGCCAGCAGGACCCGGGTGCTGAAGTGCGTGACGTCCTCGGCGAGGAGCGCTCCGTTCGGGGCGACGAGGTCGGTGGCCAGCCGTACCTCGACGGTGGCCAGGTTCTCGTCGGCGTGCACCAGCCGGGCGTGGACGCGCTTCGGCGCGGGGGCGACGCCGGGGTAGAGCCGCAGGAACCGCTCGAAGCGCAGGTCGGTGAAGCCGACCACGGGCAGGCCGGGGCGGAGCGCCTGGGCGGCTTCGGCGGCGATCTCCGTCAGGAAGGTCCCGGGCAGGGTTGGATGGCCGTTGACGAGGTGGTGCCGCAGGTAGGGGTCGGTGTCCAGGTCGAAGGCGCACGGCCAGGCGAGGGCTTCGCCGGGCGTGCCGGTGGCGGGTCCGCGCAGGTAGAAGGGCGTGGGTTCGCGACGAGGAGAGTGCTCGAAGAAGTTCGGGTAGGACTGGGTGACCGTCCGGCGCTCCGGCTCGCCCAGGTAGACGACGCTCGCGGCCGGGGTGGCGGCGTGCAGTTCGCGGACGAAGTGGTGCACGCCCTCGTGCGGCTCCATCGGCGTGTAGAGGCCGCGCCGCTCGTAGTAGTCGCTCACCAGGGGGTCGGCGCCCATGCCGACGCCGCCCCACAACGTCCAGCCGAGGGTCAGCTCGGCCTCGCTCGCGGCGGCCGCGGTGGCCAGGAAGTCGTTGCCGGAAGCGTAATCGGCCTCGCCGAGCTGGCCGAAGAAGCCGAGCAGCGAGCCGAAGCTGCACCACAGCGCGGGCGGCCGGGCGGCCAGGGCCCGCTTGAGGTTGCGGTGGGAGCGCAGCTTCAGGTCGCGGACCGCGCGGAAGGTGGCCAGGTCCTTGTCCGGCATCAGCGCGGAGGCGTTCCGGCCGGCCGCGTTGACCAGCAGGTCGATGCCCGGCGTCTCGGACAGGATCGTGCCGATCGCCTGCCGTACCGCGTCGGGGTCGGTGGCGTCGCAGGTCAGGTAGCGGACGCGGTCCGGGCCGCAGTGCGCGGCCATGGCGTCGAGGTTGCGGCGGGCCGCCCTGGCGTCGGCCATCCGGTCGTACTCGCGGCTGAACCCCGCGACGGGAACGCCGGGCCTGGCCTTGAGCTGGGTGCGCAGGTAGTCCTTGCGGCCCGCGGTGAAGTCGGCCTCGTCCTGGGTGAACAGGTCGGGCGGGTAGGTGTCCAGGGGGTTGCTGCCGAGCAGGTAGAGGGTCGGCCGGAACTGCTCGGCGAGGGCCTTCATCAGCTCGGCGGTGATGCCGCGTGCGCCGCCGACCGCGACGACCACCGACCGGTCGGACAGCCGTGCCGTTTCGGTGACGTCCGCTGGTCGGTCCACCAGCGTGTAGGCGTGCCGTTCGCCGTCCACGGCGTACACCACCGGGAGGGTGCGGGCGCGCCGTGCCTCCTGCTCTGCTTCCTGTACGGCGGAGCGGACGTCGCGGGCCGAGGTGGCGAGCAGGAAGCGGTCGGGGGCGGGCGACTCCAGGTGGGCGGTCTTCATCAGGCCGGAGAACAGGCCCACGTACGGGTGGGGGCGGCCCGACCGGTGGGCGCCGAGCAGGACCATCGTCGCCGGGGCGGTGGTGGCGTGGCGCAGGCACAGGAAGGCGAGGTCGTGCAGGCGTTCGAGGCCGGGGGCGGGGTCGGTCAGGGGTGGGGTGTCGGCCAGGTCGGCCAGCAGGCTCAGGTGGGTGGGTGGGCGGTCGCCGAGCAGGGCCGCCACCGCTTCCTCGGTCGGGTCGGGCAGGTGGTGCCAGCCGGGGCGGGGCTCGGGGAGCGGCCGGCTGGACAGGACGGTGGTGCCGGGGGGCAGGGTGAGGGCGGCGGCGCGGTCGGGGGTGTCGACCAGGAGGACGGACCCGGCCGGGAGGAACGGTCGGGGCGGGCCGGTGGCCGGGGCGGGGGCGGGCCGTAGCTCGGCCACGTGCCGCCGCACCTGCACCGGTTGGCCCGGGGCGTGGTGCTCGCCGTCGGCGAAGCGGGCGTCCAGGAGAGGCTTGGGCGTGGCGGTGGGGGTGAAGGTGATGGCGGGGGCGCCTGGGGAGGTGGAGCAGGTGACTGTGACGGGGCTGTCGGAGTGGAGCGCCCGCAAGAGGGCCAGGCCGCCGGACGCGCCGAGGTAGCGGGCGTGCTCGGGGGCGTCGGCACCGCACTCCAGCACCGCCGCGCCCTCCGCCGCCGCGCCCTCCGCCGCCGCGCCCTCCGCCGTGGCGGCCTCCGCCGTGGCGACGTCGGCATCGGCATCGACGTCGATCCAGCCGAGCACCGGCAGCCCGGCCGCTGCGGCGACCGGCTCGGTGGCGAGGGCGAACAGGAAGGCCCCCTCGGCCGCCTCCGCCCCACCGAGCAGGGCGCGCATCTCGGGCAGCGTGTTGCCGTTGATCCCGCCGGCCAGGGCCAGCCCCGCCTCCCCCGCCCGCAGATACCGGCAGGCGACGTCGAAGGAGTGCAGGGTCGAGGCCAGTCCGGCGTCGATCGTCAGGTTGGGCCCGTTGAGGTGGAAGTAGTTGGCGACCCGCGCCGAGATGATGTTGGGCATCATCCCGGGAAAGGAGTCCTCGTTGGAGGCGGGCACGAGCCGCCTGGCCTCCTCCCGCAGCCCGTTCAGCACTGCGGGGAGCGCCCCGGAGGCGGCCAGCCGCTGCCCGCCGGACAGCACCGCCTCGACGCTGTCCAGGTAGCAGCGGTTGGCGTACAGCAGGCCGGCCCGGGTGGGGCCGAGGTGGCCGACCACGACGGCGGCCCGCTCGGCGAGGTCCGTCCAGGCTCCGGCGAGCTGGGCGCGGAGCTGGTGCCCGCACTCCAGGATCATGAGCTGGCAGCGGTCGATCGTCCGGGTGGTGCGCGGCGGCAGCCGTACCTTCTCGAACTCCGGCACCGGGTAGAACTCGCCGAAGCTGCTCTCCGGCGCGGGGCCGTCGCCGCGGAGCCATGCGGCGACCGCCTCCGGCCCGGCGCCGGGCAGGTGCGCGGCCCAGCCGACGAGCGCGATGCGCTGCCGACCCGCGCCGGGCGCAGCCGCTACGGGCCGGGCGCGCGGGGTGTCGGTGAGGACCAGGTGGGCGTTGGTGCCGCCGAAGCCGAACCCGGAGACGGCGACGGCACGGCGCGGCCCGCTGGGCCAGGGCCGTGCCTCGGTGGGGATGTGCAGCCGGGACTCGGCGATGCGGAAGTCCTCGGGCGGCGACTCGAAGCGGAACTGCGGCGGGATCGTCTCGTGCCGCAGCCCCAGCGCGCCTTCGATCACCGACAGCACGCCGGCCGCCCAGCCGGTGTGCCCGACCAGCGACTTGTTGGAGGTGACGGCGACCGGCCGGTCGGTGTGGTAGCCGCGCAGCGTGGTGAACTCGGCGACGTCGCCGGCCGGAGTTCCGGTGGCGTGGGCGATGATCCAGTCCACGTCGTCGGGCTCGGCCCGCCGCATGGCCAGCGCCTGGCCGTTGGGGTTGGGCGCGTAGATCGCCTTGCCCTTGCCGTCGGAGGAGGTGCCGATCGTCTCGATCACGCCCAGGATCTCGTCGCCGTCGGCGCGGGCGCGGCTGAGCCGCTTCAGCACGACCACGGCGGCCCCGTCGGCGAAGATCACGCCGTCGGCGCCGGCGTCGAGGGCTCGGACGGTGCCCTGCTTGGACAGGCCCTGCAGCTTGGCGAACAGCACGGTGCCGCGGGGCCCGAGCGCGAACGCGCCGCCGCACACGGCCACGTCGGCGTCGCCGCTGAGCAGCGCCTTGGCCTCGATGTCGATCGCGTAGAGGGAGGAGGAGCAGGCGGTGTCGACCATCTGCAGGCGGGTGGCGGGCGGGAGCAGCCCGTCGACGGCCCGCCGGCCGACCTGGTGGGGCAGGTAGCGGCCGGGGTCGGCGGTGGCGCCCCGGTGGTAGCGCCCGGCGAGCCGCTCGCGCACCTCGGCCTGGACCGCCGCGCGGGTGGCGTCGTCCAGGTCGAGCCCGGCCAGCAGGCGGTCGGCCCGGTCGGTGACGGCGGCCAGGACGCCGGCCTCCTCCAGGTGCTGGTTGCCGTCGGGGGTGTAGCCGATGCTGCAGGAGAAGCGGTCGCCGGGACGGACGGTCACCCCGTCCAGGGCCTGGGCGATGGAGTGGCGCAGCCACAGCGTGGTGTGCTCGTGCTCGCCGGGCTGCTCGCCCTCGGCCAGCACGCCGGGGGCGGGGCGGAAATCGGTGATGAAGACGCAGTGGTCCTGGTAGGACTTGTCCTCGGCGTCGGGGTCCGTGGAGTGGAACTCGGCGCTGGGCCAGCGGTCGGCCGGGACGGGGACGAAGAGTTCCGCGCCGCGCAGGCGCAGGTCCCAGTACTCCTCGGGGCTGTTGGCGCCGGCGACGGCGAGGCCCATCCCGACGATCGCCACCGCGTCCTCGCCCGGCTCCTCAACAGGTTCTTCTGCGGGGCGGGGCTGAGACGTCGGCGGGCCGAGGAGGGTGGTGCCGAGGGACAGGCCGCCGTCGGCCAGCACCACCTGGCCGGTGATCCAGCGGGCCTGCTCGCTCGCCAGGAAGGCCACGACCGCGGCGAACTCCTCGGGCGTGCCGAGCCGTCCCATCGGGGTGGCCCGCCGGATCGCCTCCTGCATGCGTTCGGCGTCGGGGAAGCGTCCGGCGACCTCGCTGACCAGCATCGCCGCCGAGGCGGTGTTGACCCGGACGTTGCGCGGGGCGTACTCGGCGGCCAGGTACCGGGTCAGCGCCTCCATCGCCGCCTTGGCCGGGGCGCAGGCGAAGTAGTTGGCCATGACGAACTGCGCGCCGCCGAGCGCCGAGACGTTGACGATCGAGCCGCCGCCCCGCCGCTCCATCAGGGGCACGGCGTGCCGCGCGCACTCCAGGGCGCCCTTGACGTTGGTGTCCCAGCCCTTGTCCAGGTGCTCGCCGGTGACCTCGGCCAGCGGGAGCAGAGCGCCCGAGGCGGCGTTGTTGACCAGGATGTCGAGGTGCCCGTGCCGTTCGGCGACGGTCTCGAACATGCGGGCGACCTGCTCGGGACGAGCCACCGAGGCGCGGATCGGCTCGGCCGACCAGCCCGCCTCGGCCAGCTCGGCGCAGGTCCGCTTGGCCTCCTCGTGCGCGTGGAAGTAGTTGACGATCACGTGCGCGCCGCGCCTGGCGAGATCGGCCGCGATGGCCTTGCCGACGTTCCGCGCGCCTCCGGTGACCAGCGCGATCTTGCCGTCCAGCCGCTCCATGGGTCAGCGCCCGGCGCTCTCGTGCGCCACCGACCTGACGTAGGCGATGACCTTGCCCATGGTGGCGACCTCGTCCAGGCGGAAGCTGCCGGGCCTGGCGGGCAGGCCGTACCGTTCGGAGACCCGGGTGAGCAGTTCCACCTGCTTGACGGAGTCGATGCCGAGCTCGGCCTCCAGCAGGACGTCGTCGGTGAAGACCTCGACGGGGTACTCCAGGGCGTCGGCGTACAGTTCCCGGAGCTCACGGTCGAGGTCACCGGCCGGTACGGCGGCGCCGTACTCCTCGAACTCGCGGCGGATGTGATCCAGGACCCCGCGCCCGCGCGCGGCCCAGAACGCGGCGAAGGCGGCGGCATCGACGCCGGGCAGCAGCCCGGCCGGCACGGCCGGCTGGGCCGGCTCAGTGTCGAGGCGGGCGGTGTCGAGCCGGGCGGTGTCGAGCAGGCCGAGTTCGCGCAGCCGCGCCACGGCCGGTTCGGCCGACCGGGCGCCGGCGGGCAGCCCGGCGACGACGGTGATCCCGTCCGTGCCCAGGTTGCGCAGGATCAGCTTGCCGGTGGTCTCCAGCGCGCCGCACTCGACGAAGACCCGCGCCCCGGCCGCGTGCAGGGCGTGCGCGGCCTCGGCGAAGCGGACGGGAGCTACGAAGTGCCCCGCGAGCAGGTCCCCGAGGTTCTCGCCCGGTTCGTAGAAGCGGTGGTAGATCGGCGAGTAGACCGGGGTGTGCGGCTCACGCTGCGGGATGTCCCTGATCGCGGCGGCGAAGCGGGCGGCGGCCGGTTCGAGGAGCGGGCAATGGAACGGCACGCTCGCCGCGAGCCGGGCGAAGGAGACGTTGATCGCCCCGGCGACGCCGCGGACGGTCTCCATCGCGGCCCCCGACCCGGACACCACGGTCTGGGCGGCGTGGTTCTCCGCCGCCACGGCCAGCGACTCGTCCCCGACGAAGGCGACGAGCTGCCGCGCCCGGCCCGCGCCGGTGGCGAGCGCGGCCATGTAGCCGCCGCGCAGGTCTAGGCCGCCGATCGCGTCGACCCGGGCCCAGATCAGCCGGGCGCCGTCCTCGACGGTGTAGGCCCCGGCGCAGACGAGCGCGCCGATCTCGCCCAGGCTGTGCCCGGCCAGGACGTCCGGCCGCCAGCCGGCGCCGGTGAGCACCCGGTGCACCGCCACGCCCATGCCGTAGATCGCGAGCTGGGAGACCCAGGGCTCGTCGGCGAGCAGGCCCTCCATCGTCGCGGGCGTCGTGCCGAGCACGATCGCCGACAGCTTGCGCCCGGCGACGGCCGCGGTGACCGCGTCGATCTCGGCGAACACGTCGCCGACCTCCGGATGCCGTTCGGCGGCGGCGAGCAGGGCCGTGCCGTCGAAGGCCCCCTGTCCGGGGAACAACGCCGCCGTGGTGAGGTCCCGATCCTTCATCGTGTGATCTACTCCCCTGGTTGGTCTCACGTCTGACTGCCGGCACCCGGCATCCGCAGGATCAGGCAGGTGGTCGTGCCGTGCGCGCACAGGTCGCCGGAGGCGTCCGTGACGCGGCACTCGGCCGTGGCGGTGCGGCTGCCCAGGTGGACGACCGACGCCTCGCACCGCAGCCGCCCCGAGTGCACACTCACCTGGCGGACGAAGTTGCTCTTGACCTCGAGCGTGGAATAGAGGACCCCGGCCGGCAGCATGGTGTGCACCGCGCAGCCCATGACCGTGTCCATCAGGGTGACGAGCACGCCCCCGTGCACGCCGCCGAACGGGTTGTACTGGTACTCGGCCGGTTCCATGACGCCGGCCGCCCGGCCCTCCTCGGCGTCGGTGAGCCGGAAGTTCAGCATCGAGCAGGCGGGCGGCGGCGGCAGGGCGCCCTTGATCAGGGCGCGGAGGCAGTCGAGACCGCTCAGGCCGAGACCCTCGCGGGCGAGGATCCCGGGGTCCTCCCAGGAGATGACGTGCTGGCGGGTGCCGGCCGGCTCTGGCATGGACTGGCTCCTGTCTGTCTCGGTGCCCCGTGGGACCGGCTCGCGGTCAGCGGATCTTCTCGGCGCCGCCGTCGACGACGTAGTCGCCGCCGGTGATGAAGCCCGCCGCGGGCGAGGCCAGGAAGACGATCAGGTTGGCCACGTCCTCCGGCGTCCCCCACCGGCCGAGCGCCACCTGGGCGAGCGCGGGCAGGCTGGTGAGGAACTCGTCGGCCTCGAAGCCGTAGGAGGCGGCCAGCCGCGGGCCGTACTCGTCCCACAGCGGGGTGCGGATGAGGCCGGCCGAGACGGTGTTCACCCGGATGCCGCGGGGCGCGAGCTCCTCGGCCAGGCCCTTGCTCAGCACGGTCACCCCGGCCTTGGCGGCGCCGTACCAGTGCGGGCCGGTGGAGGGCCAGCGGGCGACGCTGGAGGACAGGTTGACCACCGACTCGCGCAGCAGGCCGAGCAGCGAGCGCGTGACGCGGACGGCGGAGAAGAGGTTGAGCTCGATCGCCCGCTGCCAGGCGGCGTCGTCGATGTCGCCGAGGCCGGCCACCGGCAGCCCGGTCAGGCCGCCGACCAGGTTGACCAGGATGTCCACCCGGCCGAGCTCGGTCTCGGCGGCGCGCCGCAGCGCCTCGGCCCCCTCGGTGGTGGTGAGGTCGGCCTGCAGCGTGAGAGCACCGCTCTCCTTCAGCGCGGGGCTGAGCTCGATGTCGGCGCCGAGGACCGTGACGCCCTCGGCGAGCAGCGTGCGGACGACCTGGCCGCCGATGCCGCCGCCGGCCGCCGTCACGACCGCGGTTTTTCCGGAGAGATGCAGATCCATTTTCCCGTTTCTCCTTCTGATGGGCCGGGACGGGACGCGTCCAGAAGGGCCTGCGCAGCCGTGCGGACTCGATGAGAAAAATATCGGGACGCAATAATCTGCCGGTCATTTACAGCCCACGAGCCATTCATCACCGGCCCATCGCCCGCGATGACCTGCCCCTGGAGAACCGCCGTTTCCGCGTTTCCGAAATGGCTCGCGGGTTGCTGCACTGTGACCGCTCGCCCATAGGCTGCCGCGAGGTGTGTTATGTGCGCCGCTGCCGTCCGCGCGGAATGCGAGTATCCGCTGGATTCTTAGGGGATTCATTGATGAATGGGCAGGAGAGCGGAACAGAGCGGTCCGGGGCGGAGCAGGTGGCCGTGGTCGGCCTCGCCTGCCGCCTGCCGGGCGCGACCGGTCCCGGCGCGCTCTGGCGGCTGCTTCGCACCGGGTCGAGCGCGGTGGGCCAGGCGCCGGCCGACCGGTGGGGCGGCGCGAGCGAGGCCGACACCGGCCCGCGCCGCGGCGGCTTCCTCGCCGACGTCGACCACTTCGACGCCGCCTTCTTCGGCATCTCGCCGCGCGAGGCGGTCACCATGGACCCGCAGCAGCGGATCATGCTGGAGCTGGTCTGGGAGGCGCTGGAGGACGCCCGGATCGTGCCGGCCACCCTGCGCGGCAGCTCGACCGGCGTCTTCGTCGGCTCGCTGCGCGACGACTACACCGCCCTCGTCTACGGGTACGGCGGAGCCGCCATCACGCCGGAGACGATGACCGGCACCAGCAGGGCCGTCATCGCCAACCGCGTCTCCTACCACCTCGGGCTGCGCGGCCCCAGCCTGACGGTCGACGCCGCCCAGGCCTCCTCGCTGGTCGCGGTGCACCTGGCCGCCGAGAGCGTGCGGTCGGGCGAGACGGCCATGGCGCTGGCGGCGGGCGTCAACCTGAACCTGCTCGCCGAGAGCGCGGTCGCCGAGGACCGGTTCGGCGGGCTGTCGCCCGACGGCGAGTGCTTCACCTTCGACGCCCGCGCCAACGGCTTCGCGCGCGGCGAGGGCGGGGCCGTGGTGGTGCTGAAGCCGCTGAGCCGCGCCCTGGCCGACGGTGACCGCATCTACGGGGTGATCCGCGGCGGCGCGGTGAACAACGACGGCGCCACCCCCGGGCTGACCGTGCCCAGCGCCGAGGCCCAGGAGCAGGTGGTACGGCAGGCGTGCGAACGGGCCGGGGTGCCGCTCGACGCCGTCCAGTACGTGGAGCTGCACGGCACCGGCACCCCGGTCGGCGACCCGATCGAGGCCGCCGCGCTCGGCGCCTGCCTGGGCGCGGCCCGCCCGGCCGGCTCGCCGCTGCCGGTGGGCTCGGTCAAGACGAACATCGGGCACCTGGAGGGCGCGGCGGGCATCGCCGGGCTGCTCAAGGTGCTGCTCAGCCTGCACCACCGGGAGCTCCCGCCGAGCCTCAACTTCGAGACGCCCAACCCGGCGATCCCGTTGGAGGCGCTCAACCTGGCGGTGCAGCGTGACCTCACCTCCTGGCCGCGGCCCGACCGGCCGCTGGTGGCGGGGGTCAGCTCGTTCGGGATGGGCGGCGCCAACTGCCACCTCGTCCTGGAGGAGGCCCCCGCCCGCGCGGCCGAGCCCCGGCCGAGCGAGGTGCCGGAGACGATGCCGGAGACGGTGCCGGTCACGGTGACCTCGGTGGTGCCGGGAACGGTGCCTTCGGCGGTGCCTTCGGTGGTGTCGTGGGTGGTGTCGGGGCGGTCGGCCGAGGCTCTGGCCGCTCAGGCCGAGCGGCTGCTGGAGGTCGACGCCGAGCCGCTCGACGTCGCCCGCACGCTGCTGTCGGCCAGGACCACGTTCGAGCACCGCGCCGTCGTCCTGGGCCGCGACCGCGAGGAGCTCACCAGCGGCCTGCGCGCCCTCGCCCATGGCGAGAGCGCCCCGAATCTCGTCCGCGGCCCCGGCGGAGGACCGGAGCGGGTCGTCTTCGTCTTCCCCGGCCAAGGACACCAGTGGGCCGGAATGGCCGCCGAGCTGTGGGACCAGGCCCCGGCATTCGCCGCGAAGATGGCCGAGTGCGAGGCGGCCCTGGCCGAGTTCGTCGACTGGCGCCTGAGCGCGGTACTCCGAGGCGAGCCCGGCGCGCCCGCCCTGGACCGGGTGGAGGTCGTCCAGCCCGTGCTCTTCGCGGTCATGGTCTCCCTCGCCGAACTGTGGCGCTCGTACGGCGTGCGGCCCGACGCGGTGGTCGGCCACTCGCAGGGCGAGATCGCCGCGGCCTGCGTCGCCGGCGCGCTGAGCCTGCGCGAGGCCGCCCGGGTGGTGACCTTACGCGCCCGGGTCATCGCCTCCGGCGCGGCCGGGCGCGGCGGCATGGCCTCGCTGCCGGTGAGCCGCGCCGAGGCCGAGGACCTGCTGTCGCACTGGCCGGGCCGGCTGTCGCTGGCGACCGTCAACGGCCCGGCGGCCGTCGTGGTCGCCGGCGACGTGGACGCGCTGGACGAGCTCCTGGCCCGGTGCGCCGCCGAGGACGTCCAGGCCCGCAGGGTCGCGGTGGACTACGCCTCGCACTCGGTGCACGTCGAGGCGCTGCGCGAGCCGCTGGCCGAGGTGCTGGGCGCCGTCCACCCGACGGCGTCCGCGGTGCCGTTCCACTCGACGGTGACCGCGGGGCCGCTGGAGGGGACCGCGCTTGACGCCGGGTACTGGTACCGCAACCTGCGGCAGACCGTCCGGTTCGAGGAGACCGTCGCCGGGCTGCTCGACGACGGCGACGCGATCTTCGTGGAGCTGTCGGCCCATCCCATGCTGGTGGCGGGGCTGGAGCAGATCGCCGAAGCCCGCGGCAGCGAGCGGAGCGCGGCGATCGGCACCCTGCGCCGGGACGAGGGCGGCCTCGACCGCTTCCTGGCCGCGGTGGCCGCCGCCCACGTCCACGGGGCGGCCGTGGAGTGGAACCTGGCCGGTGGGGAGCTGGTCGACCTGCCGACCTACGCCTTCCGGCGCCTGCCGTACTGGGTGGGGCGGGAGCCGTACGCCCCCGAAGCGGCGGCCCGCCCGGCGCTGGCCGGACGGCTCTCCGCGGCGGACGGGCGCGAGCGCCGCCGGGTGGTGCTCGACCTCGTCCGCTCGGAGGCCGCGGCCATCCTCGGCCACCCCGACCCGGCCACCATCGAGCCGGACCGGACCTTCCGCGACCAGGGCTTCGACTCGCGGATGACGGTGGAGCTGCGCACCGCGCTGGCGCTGGCCACCGGGCTGCGGCTGGCGACCTCCCTGCTCTTCGAGCACCCGACCCCCGCCCGGCTGGCCCGCCACCTGGACTCCCTCCTCCCGGCCGACGGCCCCCTCCCCGAGGAGGCCCCCGCGACCGCCGAGGTGGTCGCGCTCTCCGGAGCGGGCGGGCGCGGCGGGATGGCCGGCTCCCGCATGGCCGAGCCGATCGCCATCATCGGCATGGCCTGCCGCTACCCCGGCGACGTGCGCTCCCCCGAAGACCTCTGGAACCTGGTCGCCGCCGAGATGGACGCCACCGGCGACTTCCCCGCCGACCGCGGCTGGCGGGACGACCTCTACCACCCCGACCCCGGCGCCTCCGGCACCAGCTACGTCCGCCGCGGCGGGTTCCTGCGCGACGCCGCCCTCTTCGACGCCGCCTTCTTCGGCATCTCCCCCCGCGAGGCCCTCGCCATGGACCCGCAGCAACGACTGCTGCTCGAGACCGCCTGGGAAGCCGTCGAACGGGCCGGCCTCGACCCGACCACGCTCCGCGGCAGCCGTACCGGCGTCTTCGTCGGCGCGACCGCCCTGGAGTACGGCCCGCGAATGGACGACCCGGCGGCCGGCGTGGAAGGACACCTGCTCACCGGCGGTACGGCCAGCGTCATGTCCGGGCGCATCGCCTACCAGCTCGGCCTGACCGGCCCCGCGCTCACCGTGGACACCGCCTGCTCGTCCTCCCTGGTCGCGGTGCACGCGGCGATCGGCTCGCTGCGTTCCGGCGAGTCGGCCCTGGCCCTGGCCGGCGGGGTCGCGGTGATGTCCACGCCCGGGATGTTCGTCGAGTTCTCCCGGCAGCGCGGCCTGGCCCCCGACGGGCGCTGCAAGCCGTTCGCCGCCGGAGCCGACGGCACCGCCTGGGCCGAAGGGGCCGGCCTCCTGCTCCTGGAGCGCCTGTCCGACGCCCGCCGCCACGGCCACCGCGTGCTCGCCCTGATCCGTGGCTCCGCGGTCAACCAGGACGGCGCCTCCAACGGCCTCACCGCACCCAACGGCTCCTCGCAGCGGGAGGTCATCCGCGCCGCCCTGGCCGACGCCGGCCTCCGGCCCGGGGACGTGGACGCCGTCGAGGCCCACGGCACCGGCACCGCCCTCGGCGACCCCATCGAAGCCGACGCCCTCATCGCCACCTACGGCCCCGCCCACTCCCCCGCCCAGCCCCTCGCCCTGGGCTCCCTGAAGTCCAACCTCGGCCACACCCAGGCCGCCGCCGGCGTCGGCGGTGTGATCAAGATGGTCCAGGCCATGCGCCACGGCGTCCTCCCCCGTACCCTCCACATCGACCCCCCCACCCCCTTCGTCGAGTGGAACGGCAGCGGCGTCGCCCTCCTCACCGAATCCCGCCCCTGGCCCACCGTCTCCCGCCCCCGCCGCGCGGCCGTCTCCTCCTTCGGCATCAGCGGCACCAACGCCCACCTCATCCTCGAACAGCCCCCGACCGCCCCAGAACCCGCCGCTGCCTCCGGAGCCTCTTTCCCGACCCCGGCTGGTTCGGTCCAAGCTGGCTCGGTCGCGGCCGGTTCGGTTCCGGCCGGTTCGGTTCCGGCCGGTTCGGTGGCTTGGTTCTTGTCCGGCAAGTCGCCGCAGGCCGTCCACGACCAGGCAGCCCGACTGGCCGACCACGTCCGGGCCCACCCGGAGCTCAACCCGGTTGACGTCGCCCACACATTGGCCCGGCGCACCACCCACGAATACCGGGCGGCTGTCACCGGCGAAACGCTCGACGAGTTGGCCGCCGCGCTCGCCTCGGTCACCGTCGTCCAGGCCCCGCCCCGCCAGCCGGTCACCTTCATGTTCTCCGGCCAGGGCAGCCAACGCCCCGGCATGGGGCGGGATCTGTACGCCACCCAGCCCGTCTTCGCCCACGCTCTCGATGAGGTCCTCGCGGCATTCGACCTGCCGTTGAAGTCGATCCTGTTCGCCGAGGACGGTCACCTACTCGGCCAGACCCGCTACACCCAACCCGCCCTGTTCGCCTACCAAACCGCCCTCTACCGCCTAGCCGAGAGCCACGGCCTGAAGCCGGACCGGGTGATCGGCCACTCCCTGGGCGAACTCACCGCCGCCCATGTCGCCGGCGTCCTCACCCTGCAAGACGCCGCCGCCCTGATCACCGCCCGAGCCCACCTCATGGCCCAAGCCCCACCCGGCGCGATGATCTCCATCCACGCCACCGAGGCAGAAGTAGCCGACACCCTGCAAGGGCGGGCCAACGTCTCGATCGCGGCCACCAACACCCCCACCCTCACCGTCATCTCCGGCAACGCACACGATGTCGAAGAGATCGCCGCCCTGTGGGCCGAGCGCGGACGACGAACCCGCCGGCTACCGGGCAACCACGCCTTCCACTCACCCAACATGGACCCGATCCTTGACGAGTTCCGAGCGGTGGCAGCGACCATCACCTACCACCCGCCGAAGATCGCGACCACAAGGGAGTCCTACGACGCCGACTACTGGACCCAGCAGATCAGGCAGCCCGTCCACTTCCACCAGGCCCTTGAGCAGGGAAGCGCCTACGTCGAGATCGGACCCGACACCACCCTGACCACCCTGACCCGCCACACCCTCCCGGAAGCCACAGCCATCCCCACCCACCAGTTCCCCGAAGCCCTAGCCCAAGCCCACACCCACAACCTCCCCACCACCTGGCCCACCGGCAACCAAACAGACCTCCCCACCTACCCCTTCCAACCCCACCGCTACTGGCTAACCCCCACCCCCGCCAACACCCCCACCACCCTCGGCCTGGACACCCCGAACCACCCCTTCCTCCTGGCCGCCACCGACCTGGCCGACGCCCACCAAACAGTCCTGTCCGGCCGCCTCCCCCTCCCCGACCACCCGTGGCTGTCCGACCACGTGATCGAGGGAGCCCCCCTCCTCCCCGGCACAGCCTTCCTCGACCTGGCCACCACAGCCGCCCGCCAGGTGAAGGCCCGAACCGTCGAGGAACTCACCCTCGAAACCCCCCTCCACCTCACCCCCGGCACCCGGCCCAGACTGCAGGTGACCGTCGACCCCCCGGCGGAGAACGGCGACCGCCGGTTCGCCGTCCATTCCCGCGCCGAGGACGCCTCGTGGACCCGCCACGCCACCGGCGCGCTCAGCGACCGCGACCTCCCCACCTCATCGATCACCGCCTGGCCGCCCCCCGGCGCGGTGCCCGAGGACGTGACCGCCCTCTACGACCGCCTGGCCGACCTCGGCTACGCCTACGGCCCGGCGTTCCGGCTCGTGGAGTCGGTGTGGCGGGCCGGTGAGGAAGTCTTCGCCGAGGTGCGGCTGCCCGAGCCGGGCCCGTTCGCCCTCCATCCCGCGCTGCTGGACGCCTGCCTGCATCCGCTGGTGGCCACCGGTTCCGACCCGGGCACGATCCGCTTGCCGTTCGCCTGGACCGGGGTCACGCCGGGACGTGCCGGAGCCGAGCGGCTGCGCGTGCGGCTCTCCCCGGCGGGCCCGGACACGTTCAGCGTGGCCGTCACCGACGAGTCGGGCGCCCCGGTGCTCACCGCCGAGTCGCTCTCGCTCCGCCCGATCGCCCGCTCGCAACTCACTCACCTGGCCAGCGAGAACGACGGCCTCCACGAACTGGCCTGGCGCCCACTCATCCCCGCCGAGCCGTCGCAGACGAGCTGGGCCGAGGTGACCTCCGCCGACCAGCAGTCGCGGCCGAGCTGGGCCGAGGTGACCTCCGCGGACGACCTCGCCACCGCCGCGGGCGTAGACCTGGTCCTCGTACGGCAGGCCGTCCCCGGGCCGCACACCCCCGAGGCCGCGCACGCGCAACTGACCCACGCTCTCAGCCTCCTGCAACGCTGGCTCGGTGACGACACCTTCGCCCAATCCCGCCTCGTCTTCGTCACCCGGCACGCCGTAGCCGCCCTCCCCGGCGAGGACGTGACCGACCTGTCGAACGCCGCCCTGTGGGGCCTGGTCCGGACGGCCCAGTCCGAACACCCCGGCCGCCTCCTCCTGGTGGACCTCGACCACCGGGCCAGGATCGAGGACGCGCTCAACGCCGCCGCGACAGGCGAACCACAGGTCGCGATCCGCGCCGGCGTGCCGTACAGCCCCCGCCTGATCCCGGCCACGACCGCCGCCGATGGACCGACCCCCGTTCAAGCGGCGCTCGACCCGGCCGGAACCGTGCTGGTGACCGGCGGCACCGGCGGGCTCGGGGCGCTGTTCGCCGAGCACCTGGTCACCCGGCACGGCGTCACCCGCCTGATGCTGGTCAGCCGCCGCGGCCCGGACGCCCCCGGCGCGGAGCGGCTGCGCGAGAGGCTGACCGCGGCCGGCGCGACGGTCGAGATCGTGGCCGCCGACGTGGCCGATCCCGGCGCGGTTCGGGCCCTGCTCGACGGCATCGCCCCCGAGCACCCGCTGACCGGCGTGGTGCACGCGGCCGGGCTGCTGGACGACGCGACCGTCGAGACCCTCACCCCCGAGACCCTGGCCGGCGTCCTGCGCCCCAAGGTGGACGCGGCCTGGCACCTGCACCGCCTCACCCTGCCGCACAAGCTGTCGACGTTCGTGGTCTTCTCCTCCATCTCCGGCCTCGTCGGCATGCCCGGCCAGGCGGGGTACGCGGCGGCGAACTCCTACCTAGACGCGCTGGCCGCGCACCGAGCGGCGGCCGGACTCGCGGCCACCTCCATCGCCTGGGGCCTGTGGGGCGGCGACGCCGGCATGGGCGCGGACCTGGACGGCACCGGCCTGGCCCGCTGGGCCCGCTCCGGGGTCGCGCCCCTGGCGCCGGCCCGAGGCCCCGGCCTGTTCGACGCGGCGCTGGCGCACGGCGGCACTCTGCTGGTGCCGGCCGACCTCGGCCCGGCCCGCACCCGCACCGACGCCCCGCCGATCGTCCGGGAACTGCTGCGGCGAACCCCGGACCGGTCCGACACCTCGGCGGCTGAGCCGTGGCACGTGCAGGTCGTGCGGAGGCCGCGCGAGGAGTGGCCGGCCGCGACGACGGAGCTGGTGCTCAGCCGTACGGCAAGCGTCCTGGGCCACGCCGGTCCGGCGGCGATCGACCCCGACCGGACCTTCCTCGACCTGGGCCTCGACTCCCTCACCGGCGTCGAACTGCGCAACCACCTCAACACCGCCACCGGCCTGCGACTCCCGACCACGATCGTGTTCGACCACCCCACCCCCGCCGCCATGGCCACCTACCTGCACCACCAGCTCGCCCAGCAACACTCCCCCGCCCACACGGTCCTCCAGGAACTGAGCCGCGTCGAAGCCCTGCTCACCGCCGGACCGCTCACCGACCCGCAACCCATCACCAGCCGTCTGCGCCACCTCCTCGACCTGTGCCAAGGCCACACCCCCGGACCTCATGACGATCTCGACAGCGCCAGCGACGGCGAGTTGTTCGCGTTCGTGGACGGCCTCGACTGACCCCCACCACCCACCACCAGGAGGAGTGACACCGCGTGGCTGACGAACAGGAACTCCGCGACTACCTCAAGCGCGCCATCACCGACGCCCGCCAAGCCCGCCAACGCCTGCACGAACACCAGCAACGCGACCACGAACCCATCGCCGTCATCGGCATGGCCTGCCGCTACCCCGGCAACGCCACCACCCCCGACAAACTGTGGCAACTCGTCGCCGACGAAACCGACGCCATCACCGAATTCCCCACCAACCGCGGCTGGGACCTCGACACCCTCTACCACCCCGACCCCGACCACCTCGGCACCAGCTACACCCGCCACGGCGGCTTCCTCCACCACGCCGACCAATTCGACCCCGACTTCTTCGGCATGTCCCCCCGCGAAGCCCTCGCCGCCGACCCCCAGCAACGCCTCCTCCTCGAAACCAGCTGGGAAGCCCTCGAACACGCCGGACTCCAACCCGCCACCCTCCGCGGCACCCGCACCGGCGTCTACACCGGCCTCATGTACCACGAGTACGGTGCCCGGTCGCATCTTCCGCGCGAGGGCTTCGAGGGGTACCTGTTCAGCGGCAGCTCCGGCAGCATCGCCGCCGGACGCATCGCCTACACCTACGGCTTCGAGGGCCCGGCCGTGGCCATCGACACCGCCTGCTCCTCCTCCCTGGTCGCGCTGCACCTGGCCGCGGTCGCGCTCCGGCGGGGTGAGTGCGACCTCGCCCTGGCCGGTGGAGCGGCGATCATGTCGACGCCGATCTCGTTCGTGGAGTTCTCCCGGCAGCGCGGCCTGGCCGTCGACGGGCGGTGCAAGTCCTTCGCCGCCGGGGCCGACGGCACCGCCTGGTCCGAGGGCGTCGGCCTCGTGCTGGTCGAGCGGCTGTCGGACGCGCTGCGCAACGGCCACCGCGTCCTCGCCGTGCTCCGCGGCTCGGCGGTCAACCAGGACGGCGCCTCCAACGGCCTCACCGCCCCCAACGGCTCCGCCCAGGAGCGCGTCATCCGCCAAGCCCTGGCCAACGCCCAGCTCACCCCCGCCGACATCGACGCCGTCGAAGCCCACGGCACCGGCACCCGCCTCGGCGACCCCATCGAAGCCCAAGCCCTCATCACCGCCTACGGCCAGGACCGCCCGCACGGCCGGCCCCTCTACATCGGATCGATGAAGTCCAACATCGGCCACGCCCAGGTGGCCGCCGGGGTCGGCGGCGTGATCAAGATGATCCAGGCCATGCGGTACGGCACGCTGCCCCGCACCCTGCACGTCGACGAGCCGTCCCCTTACGTCGACTGGACTTCCGGCCAGGTCGAACTCCTCACCGAGACCCGCCCCTGGCCCGAAACCGGCGCCCCCCGCCGTGCGGCGGTGTCCTCGTTCGGCTGGGGCGGCACCAACGCCCACGTCATCCTCGAACAGCCCCCGGCCACCCCAGAACCCGCCACCTCCCAGCCCTCAGGTCCGACCCCGACTGGTTCGGCCCAGGCTGGTTCGGTCCTGGCCGGTTCGGTCCCGGCCGGTTCGGTCCTGGCCGGTTCGGTCCCGGCCGGTTCGGTGGCTTGGTTCTTGTCCGGCAAGACGCCACAAGCCGTCCACGACCAGGCTGCCCGTCTGGCCGCCCATGTCCGGGCCAACCCAGAGCTCAACCCTGCCGACGTCGCCCACACCCTGGCCCGCCGCACCGCCCACGAATACCGAGCCGCCGTCACCGGCGAAACGCTCGACGAGCTCGCCGCCGCCCTCGCGTCGGTCACCGTCGTTCAGGCCCCGCCCCGCCAGCCGGTCACCTTCATGTTCAGCGGCCAAGGCAGCCAGCAGCCCGGGATGGGCCGCCACCTGTACGCCACCCAGCCCGTCTTCGCCCAGGCTCTCGATGAGGTCCTCGCGGCATTCGACCTGCCGCTCAAGTCGATCCTGTTCGCCGACGACGATGATCTGCTCGGGCAGACCCGCTACACCCAGCCCGCCCTGTTCGCCTACCAGACCGCCCTCTACCGGCTCGTCGAGAGCCACGGCCTGAAGCCGGACCGGGTGATCGGGCACTCCCTGGGCGAGCTCACTGCGGCCCACATCGCCGGCGTCCTCACCCTGCAAGACGCCGCCACCCTCATCACCGCCCGAGCCCACCTCATGGCACAAGCCCCACCCGGCGCCATGATCAGCATCCACGCCACCGAAACCGAGATAGCCGAGACCCTCCAGGGGCGAGCTGACGTCTCGATCGCCGCCACCAACACGCCCACCCTCACCGTCATCTCCGGCAACGCGCAGACCGTCGAAGAGATCGCCGCCCTGTGGACCGAGCGCGGACGGCGAACCCGACGGCTACCGGGCAACCACGCCTTCCACTCACCCCTGATGGACCCGATCCTCGACGACTTCCGAGCCGTGGCAGCGACGATCACCTACCTCCCGCCCAAGATCGCGACCACTAGGGAGTCCTACGACGCCGAGTACTGGACGCAGCAGATCAGGCAGCCCGTCCACTTCCACCAAGCCCTTGAGCAGGGAAGCGCCTACGTCGAGATCGGCCCAGACACCACCCTGACCACCCTGACCCGCCACACCCTCCCCGAAGCCACAACCATCCCCACCCACCAGTTCCCCGACGCCCTAGCCCAAGCCCACACCCACAACCTCCCCACCACCTGGCCAACAGGAAGACAGATCGACCTCCCCACCTACCCCTTCCAACACCAGCGCTACTGGCTAACCCCCCAAGCCACGGACCCCCACAGCACAGGCCACGCCCTCCTCGGCACGGCCACCGACCTCGCCGACCGGGACGAGACGGTGTTCACCAGCCGCCTGTCCGCCCACACCCACCCGTGGCTGACCGAGCACACGATCAACAACACCACCCTGATCCCAGCCACCGCCCTCCTGGACCTGGCGCTGGCCGCAGGAGACCACACCGGCCACCCCCACGTGACGGAACTGACCCTCACCCAGCCCCTCCACCTCCCCACCCACGGCCACCTCCACCTGCAGATCACCACGACCACCGACACCACAGGCCGACAGCTCGACATCTACTCAAGGACCAACCCCGCCGACCCATGGCACCACCACGCCACCGGTCACCTCACCAGCGAGGCACCCCCACAACCAGAGCACGACAAGACCCCGTGGCCACCCCCGAACGCCACACCACACCCGCTGGACAACCCGTACGAGCACCTGACCCAGCACGGCTACACCTACGGCCCCACCTTCCAAGGCCTGAAAGCCGTCTACACCACCCCCACCCACCTCTACGCCGAGATCACCCTCCCCGACCACGCCAAGCCGGACACCACCACCCACCTGATCCACCCAGCCCTGCTCGACGCCGCCCTCCACCCCCTCCTCCCCGGCGTCGCCGACACCACCACAACGGCCCACCTCCCGTTCACCTGGAACGACGTCACCCTCCACACCACCGGAGCCACCACCCTCCACGTCCGCCTGTCCCGACCGGACCCCGACGCGCCCTCCCCGGAGGTCAGTCTCGTCGCGACCGACCAGTCCGGCACGCTCGTCGCCTCGGTCGGCTCCCTGGTCCTGCGTCCTCTCACCGGCGAGGCCACCGCGGTCAAGCAGGACGGCCTCTTCCAGGTCGACTGGCAACCGGCCGCCGCCCCGGCGGGCGCGAGCCGTACCGACGGCTGGGTGGTGATCGACAAGGAGGGCGTCCTGGACGACGGCGGCGACCACGTGCGGGCCTTCGCCGACCTGGGTGAGCTGATCGAGACGGTGGACGCCGGCCGGTCCGCGCCGCCGGTGATCGTGCTGCCGTACTTCCGCGAGGAGGGCGGCCCCCTGCCGGGCGGCGCGCACACCGTCCTGTCCGGCGCGTTGGGCACGTTGCAGCGCTGGCTCGCGCACCCCGGCCTGGCCGGCACCCGGGTCGTCGTCCTGACCCGCCGGGCGGTCGCCGCCGCCGAGGGCGACGAGGTCAGCCTGGCGCACGCGGGCCTGTGGGGCCTGGTCCGGACGGCGCAGAGCGAGAACCCCGACCGCATCACCCTCGTCGACCACGACGACCCGATCGACGCGCGGACCCTCGCCGGTCTCCTGACCCTCGACGAGCCGCAACTGGCCGTCCGGGGCGGCGTGCCGTACCGGCCCAGACTGGTCAGGAGTACGGCTGCCGCGGACAAGACGCCGGACTGGAGCACGGGCACCACCCTGATCACCGGCGGCACCGGCGCGCTCGGCGCGCAACTCGCCCGCCACCTGGTGACCCGGCACGGCGCGCGGCACCTGCTGCTGATCAGCCGTCAGGGCGCGAGCGCCGCGGGCGCCGCCGAGCTGCGGCAGGAGCTCACCGGCCTGGGCGCCGGCGTGACGATCGCCGCCTGCGACGCCGCCGATCCCCAGGCGCTCGCGCGCACGCTTCGCGGCCTGCCCGCCGAGCAGCCCCTCACCGCGGTCGTGCATGCCGCCGGGGCGCTGCGGGATGCCACGTTCGGCCAGCTCACCGCCGACGAGCTGCGGGCCGTCCTGCTCCCCAAGATCGACGCCGCCTGGAACCTGCACCAGCAGACCCTCGGCCACGACCTGCACACCTTCGCCCTGTTCTCCTCGCTCTCCGGGCTCGTCGGCACCGCCGGACAAGCCAACTACGCCGCCGCCAACACCTTCCTCGACGCCCTCGCCCACCACCGCCACGCCCAAGGACTCCCCGCCACCAGCATCGCCTGGGGCCTGTGGGAGCAGGCCAGCACCATCACCGGCCACCTCAGTGCGGCCGACCTCGGCCGGCTGGCCAGGCTCGGCGTGGCCCCGTTGCCGACCGGGCACGCGCTCGACCTGTTCGACCACGCCCTCGGCACCGGCCTGCCGCTCCAGGCGGCGGCCCAGCTCACCACCGCGCAGCGGGTCGACACCGTCCCGCCGCTGCTCCAGGGCCTGTTGCGTACGGCGAGGCGGACCGGCGCTGTCGGTGCTCCGCTCACCGATGTCAGCCCGGAGGCGCTCACCGCCCTGATCCGGACGCACACCGCGAACGTCCTCGGTCACACCAGCGCGGCGGCGATCGACGCCGACCGCACCTTCCTCGACCTGGGCCTGGACTCCCTCACCGGCGTCGAACTGCGCAACCACCTCAACACCGCCACCGGCCTCCGGCTCCCGACCACGATCGTGTTCGACCACCCCACGCCGGCTGCCATGGCCGCCTACCTGCACGCCCAGCTCGCCCAGCAGCACTCCCCCGCCGACGCGGTCCTCCAGGAGCTGAGCCGGGTCGAGACCCTGCTCACCGCCGGGCCGCTCACGGACCCGCACCTCGTCACGAGCCGGCTGCGCCACCTCCTGGACCTGTGCCAAGGCCAGCCCGCGCCCGAGCCCGTCCCCGCCGCCGATCTCGACAGCGCCAGCGACGAGGAGCTGTTCGCGTTCGTGGACGGCCTCGACTGACCCCGACCACCCACCACCAGGAGGAGTGACACCGCGTGGCTGACGAACAGGAACTCCGCGACTACCTCAAGCGCGCCATCACCGACGCCCGCCAAGCCCGCCAACGCCTGCACGAACACCAGCAACGCGACCACGAACCCATCGCCGTCATCGGCATGGCCTGCCGCTACCCCGGCAACGCCACCACCCCCGACAAGCTGTGGCAACTCGTCGCCGACGAAACCGACGCCATCACCGAATTCCCCACCAACCGCGGCTGGGACCTCGACACCCTCTACCACCCCGACCCCGA
>NZ_JBFAKP010000016.1:0-195171 GCF_040655795.1 Nonomuraea sp. NPDC050310
GCCGGCCCCGGACCACACTGCCCCGGGCCGGCGCGCGGCGGCCCGCCGAAAGAGGGGCGCGGGTGCCCGCCAGAAGAGCGGCGGGCCACCGAAAGAGAGGCGGGCCACCGAAAGAGAGGCGGCCCGCCGGGAGAAAGGCGGGGCCGCCCGAGGAGAGGCGGGCCGCCGAACGGAAGGCGGGCGCACAGGACGGGTCCGGAGCGCGGCCGGTCTAAGAGCTGATGTCCTTGCCGGTGAAGCGGGCCCAGGCGATCGACCCCGCCACCACGACGTACGCGCCGAAGGTCAGCAGCCCGGAGACCAGGTCCCCGGTGGCGACCGGGTCGCGCAGCACGCCGTCGAAGCCGGTCCAGCGGGTGGGCAGCAGGTAGGGGGCCAGCCAGTCGAGCTGCGGGATGGCCCGGAGCACCTGGGTGACGACAACCAGCACCACGGTCCCGGCGACCGCCCCGATGGCCACCTCGGTGAAGACCGACAGGGCCAGCCCGACGGCGGCCAGCGCCGCCATGCCCGCGGTTACGTAGCCGACGATGAGCAGGGTGCGCAGCAGCCCCTCGCCGAAGGAGATCGTCGTGCCCGACAGCAGCGTGAGCTCTCCGGTGGGGAACAGCAGCAGCCCGGTGAGCAGCGCGGTCGCCGCGACGACGAGCGTCAGGACCAGCGCGAAGATCACCGCGTTGAGGTACTTGACGGCCAGCAGCCGGGTCCGCCCGGCCGGAGCGGCCAGCAGGTAGCGCAAGGTCCCGGCGCCGGCCTCGCCGGCCACCGCGTCGCCCGCGACGACGGCGACCGCGACCGGCATGAGCAGCGGCACCAGCACGAAGAGCGAGGCGAAGGTGAGCATCAGGCTGTTGCCGGCGGTGGCCGCGAGCAGCCCGCCCGCGCCGCCCTCGCCGCCCTCGGCGCCAACGATGCGGATGACCACGCCGAGCAGCACCGGGACCACGCCGAGCAGCGCGAGCATCACCAGGTTGCGCGGCCGGCGGAAGGTCAGGCCGAGTTCGGAGCGCAGCAGCCGGCCGAACTGCCGGGCCAGACGGGCCGGCCGGACGGCCCCGTCGGCGGGCATCGGGCGGGCGGGCCTTGGACGTGCCGTGTCAAGCGCCGACATCGAATCCCTCTCCGGTCAGTCCGACGAAGACCTCTTCCAGGCTGGGCCGCGCGACCGCCAGCCCGCGTACGGCCACGCCCTGCCGTACCAGCTCGGCGGTGACCTCCTCGGGCGCGACGGCGCCCAGCTCGGCGGTGACCTCCTCGCCGGTGGCGCGGACGTCGGCCAGCCCGAGCGCGGCCAGCACGCCGGCGGCGCTGGTCAGGTCGGGGGTCTGCACGCGCACGCGGGCCGCGCGGCCGGCGTGCAGCGAGGCCAGGTCGCCCTGGGCGACCAGCCGGCCGTTGCTCATGATCCCGGCGTGCGTGCACATCTGCTCGACCTCGGCCAGCAGGTGCGAGGAGACGAAGACGGTGGTGCCCTCGGCGGCGATCTCCTTGACCAGCGCGCGGACCTCCCGGGTGCCCTGCGGGTCGAGCCCGTTGGTGGGCTCGTCGAGCACGAGCAGCTCGCGCGGCATCAGCAGCGCGGCGGCCAGGGCCAGGCGCTGGCGCATGCCGAGGGAGTAGGCGCGGTAGCGCTTGCCCGCGGCGGCGGTCAGCCCGACCCGGTCGAGCGCCTCGGCCACCCGCCAGGGCGCGTCGTGCGCCGAGGCGTGCGGGTTGGCCGCGTCGAACCGCAGCAGGTTGGCCGTGCCCGACAGGTACGGGTAGAAGGCCGGGCCCTCCACGACCGCGCCGACCGAGGGCAGCGCCCGGTCCAGCGGCCGGCCGAGCAGCTCGTGCGAGCCGGAGGTGGGCGAGACCAGCCCGAGCAGCATGCGGATGGTCGTCGTCTTGCCCGAGCCGTTGGGCCCGAGGAAGCCGAAGACCGAGCCGCGCGGCACGGTCAGGTCGAGCGAGTCGACGGCGACCTGCCCGCTTTTGAAGCGCTTGGTCAGGCCGCTGGTGGCGATGGCGGCGGGCACGCCCGCCCCGGAGACCGGGACGGGACGTGCCACTGCCTGCGTCATGGAGGTCACCGCTGACCGGCCGTCTCGACCAGCTTGTCGGGGGTGACCGCGCCGGCCAGGATGCGGCCGTCGTCGGTGACCAGCACGGTGAGCAGCTTGCTGGTGATCAGCTTGCCGCTGCCCCACGTGCCGCTGACCGGCTTGGCGGCGCTCAGCAGCTCGTCGAAGGACTCGCTCCGCTGGTACGGCAGAGCCGCGACCGTGCTCCACCCCGAGCCGAGCGTCTTGATCGCCGGGGTGGCCTGGTCGGCCTGGTGCTCGGCGAGGGCGCCGAGGTCGAGGGGGCGTTCCTCGACCTTGACCCCGGCCGGCGGGGTGAAGGTGAAGTTCTCCTCCGCCGGGGCGGTGAAGTTCACCTCGGTGAAGCCGACCTCGAAGGCCGGCTCGGCCGAGCCCTTGGCGTAGAGCTGCACCCGCATCGGCAGGTAGGTCTCGCCGTCGAGCGCGACCCGCACCTCCTGCACCAGCGTCCCCGCGTCCTTCGGAACCAGGGAGAGCTGGTAGACCGCCCGCCCGGCGACCTTGTCGTTGCCGCTCACCGAGACGGTGCTGTGCTGCTCGGCCTGGTTCAGCACCTTCTCGGCGACCTGCTGCGGGGTCAGGTCGGAGGGCTTGGGCGCCGGCGGCTGCTCGGCGGTGCCGGCCGGGAGCTTGAACTTGGTCGCGGTGTTGGTGGAGCTGTCCCACAACCAGGCCTGGGTGCCGTCGTAGATGAAGTTCTTCTCACTCATCTCCTCGGGCACCGCGAGCCGTACCCGGTCGCGCGAGCCGTACCAGACCTTCAGCTCGTGCGCGCCGGTCAGCAGCGCGGCGGGCGATTCGGGGCCGCCGGGCAGCGCGGGCAGCCCCAGGGAGGCGGTCTTGGTCACGGTTCCGGACATCGGGGGCAATCCCTTGCCGTCGCGGCTGGCGGCCGCGGCGTCGGCCAGCAACTGGCTCGCGGTCTTGCCGGGCAGCACCGGGTCGGCGCCGACCGCGGCGACCACCGGGCCCGCGGCGACCGCCGCGCCGATCACCGCGACCGCGGCCACCGGGACACCCCACCTCACGAGCTTGCCTGTTC
Organism: Nonomuraea sp. NPDC050310; assembly: GCF_040655795.1. Classification (NCBI taxonomy): domain Bacteria; kingdom Bacillati; phylum Actinomycetota; class Actinomycetes; order Streptosporangiales; family Streptosporangiaceae; genus Nonomuraea; species Nonomuraea sp. NPDC050310. Next base: position 3,127 of record NZ_JBFAKP010000016.1, read on the forward strand.
GCATGTCACTCCTTCACGGTATTCGCTGATCCGTTCTGTGGTGGAGCCTGCGGCATGCGTCCTGTGCGGAGGCTGAGACCGGCTGAGAGGGCTCTCAGGCGGGAGCGCCTACACTCCACGCCATGAGGGTCTTGGTCGTCGAGGACGAGCGCCGGATGGCCGCGGCGCTGCAGCGCGGGTTGCAGGCGGAGGGCTTCGCCGTCGACCTGGCGCACGACGGCGAGGAGGGGCTGCACCTGGCCCGGGTCGGCGAGTACGACGTGGTCGTGCTGGACATCATGTTGCCGCGGCTGTCGGGCTACAACGTGTGCAAGCAGCTCAGGGCCGAGGAGAACTGGGTCCCGATCCTGATGTTGTCGGCCAAGGACGGCGAGTACGACATGGCCGACGGGCTCGATCTGGGCGCCGACGACTACCTGACCAAGCCGTTCTCCTACGTGGTGCTGGTGGCGCGGCTGCGTGCCCTGCTGCGCCGCGACGCCGGGCGGCGGCCGGCGGTGCTGGCGGCGGGCGACCTGTCGCTCGACCCGGCGCGGCGGCGGGTGCAGCGCGGCGAGGAGCCGGTCGAGCTGACGCCGCGCGAGTTCGCGCTGCTGGAGTACCTGCTGCGCCGGCACGACGAGGTGGTGTCGAAGGCGGAGATCCTGGAGCACGTCTGGGACACCTTCGACACCGACCCGAACGTGGTCGAGGTCTACGTCGGCTACCTGCGCCGCAAGATCGACACGCCGTTCGGCCGCAGCGCGCTCCAGACCGTGCGCGGCGCCGGGTACCGCCTGGCCGGCGACGGTGGCTGAGTCGCCGCTGACCTGGTGGCGGCAGCGCAGCCTGCGCTTCCGGCTGACCGCGGTGGCCTCGGCGGTGCTGGCCTTCGCGCTGGCCGCCTCCGCCTCGGTCCTGCTCAGCGTGCTCGCGCGCGCCCTCACCGACACCAGCGACGAGGCGATGCGGCAGCGGGCGCAGGCGCTGCGGGTGATGGCCGACGCCGGGACCATCCCGCGCGTGCTGACCTCGACCGACGGCACCGCCCTGCAGGTCGTGGAGAGCGGCGGGCGGATCACGCACGCCACCCCCGGCACCGACCGGCTGGTGCCGCTGCTCAACGAGCGCCGGCTGGCCCGGGCATTGGCCACCGGCGAGCCCGACTTCGCGCACGGCGCCTCCGGGCCGCTGCGGGTCATCGCGATCCGCGCCGACCAGGGCCGGATCGTGCTGGCCGCCCGCTCGGCGCGCGAGTTGGACCAGAGCATGGCGGTGGCGGGCAAGGTGCTGCTGGCCGGCACCCCGCTGCTGACCGTCGTGCTGGCCGGGGCGAGCTGGCTCATCATCGGCCGCTGGCTGCGGCCGATCACCTCGCTGCGCCAGAGCGCGACCGAGATCACGCACACCGCCCGCGCCCGCCGGCTGCCGGTCCCCACCTCCCGCGACGAGGTGCACTCGCTGGCCACCACGCTCAACGAGATGCTCGCCCGGCTGGAGGAGGCCGAGCAGCGCCAGCGGGCCCTGGTCTCCGACGCCGCGCACGAGCTGCGCAGCCCGCTGGCCAGCATCCGGCTGCAACTGGAGGTCGCGCTCGGCCACCCCGAGGGCCAGGACTGGCGCGAGACCGCCGAAGGCGTGCTGGAGGACACCCTGCGCCTGTCGCGGCTGGCCGAGGACCTGCTCGCGCTGGCCCGCCTGGACGAGCGCGGCGGCAGCCCGGCCCGGCACGACCCGGTCGAGCTGCACGAGGTGGTCAAGCGGGTCGCCGAGCGCTACCCCCTGGTCCGGGTCGGCCGCTGCGACCCGGTGATCGTCGAGGGCGACGAGCTCGACCTCAGCCGGGTGCTCACCAACCTGCTCGACAACGCCGTACGGCACGCCGCCACCGGCGTCGAGGTCACCCTCGACGCCTCCGGCAGGCTCACCGTGACCGACGACGGCCCCGGCGTGCCGGCCGAGGACATGGAGCGGGTCTTCCACCGCTTCACCCGCCTGGACGAGGGCCGAGGCCGCGACGAGGGCGGCGCGGGGCTCGGGCTGGCGATCGTCCGCGAGACGGTCCTGGCCCACGGCGGCCGGGTCCACCTGGAGGACGCGGCCCCCGGGCTGCGGGTGGTGGTCGCCCTGCCCTCCGGCCCGGGACCGGCGTAAAGCGAATCGATAGCGGTCCCGCCTACGCTCCCCCGCACGGATTCGTCCGTAAAGGAGGGAACATATGCGGAAATTTCTAGCCGCTATAGCCATCACTCTGGGGCTGCTCGGCGCCTCCTGGGCCACCGCGGGGGCGGCTCTGGCGGCCGACGAGGGCGGCACCCACAACCCGTGGCCGCGGCCGGACATGCCGCCGCCCCCAGACTAGCCGCCCCGGACTAGTCGCCATCGGACTGGTCGCCATCGGATTAGTCGCCCTCAGGATCGAGCCCGGCTGACCACAGCCGGGGTCCGGGGCTCAGGGCAGGCGGGCGAGCGCCTCCTCGGCTCTCGCCCGCAGGCTCTCCGCGCCGATCTCGGCGAACATGCCGCGCGCGTGCTCCAGGTGCTCGGCGCTGCCCAGCAGGGAGCCGAGGCTGAGATGGATACGGCCGGTGATGAGGCGGTCGCCCAGGGGTTCGGCGACCGCGAGCACCTCGACCAGGGTGCGTTCGGCCTCCTCGGGCCGGTCGAGGGCCCGCCAGGCCTCGGCCAGGCCCTGCATGACGTAGACCTCGCCGATCCGGTCGCCGATGGCGCGCACGATGGCGGCGGCCGACTCGAAGGCCCGCTGCGACTCCTCGGCCCGGCCCTGCCGCAGCAGGAGGCGGGCGAGGCTGTCGAGCGCCTGTGCCTCGCCGCGCCGTACGCCCTCGGTGCGGAAGATCTCCAGGGCCTTGCCGAGCAGGGCCTCGGCGCCGCCGGGGTCGCCGCCGGCGTCCTGGAGGCCGGCCATGTTGACCATGGCGTGTGCCTCGGCGGGCCGGTCGCCGGCCTCGTGCAGCAGCGGCAGGGCCTGGCGGTAGCGTTCCAGCGCCCGGCGGTCGTCGCCGCGGAAGGACTCGACCTGGGCCAGGTTGCGCAGCGCCAGGCCGAGGCCGTGCCGCTCGCCGGCGTGCGAGAACAAGACGATGGCGCTCTCCAGCAGCTCGCCGGCCTCGCCGTAGCGCTGGGCGAAGACCTGGACGGTGCTGAGGGCGTAGCGCATGGCGGCCTCGCCGCGCACGTCGCCCGCGCTGACGCACGCCTCCAGCGCGGTGCGCGCCGCGGTGCGCCAGTCCTCGAAGTAGCCGTAGTTCTCGTAGAGCGCGACGGCCGCCATGGTGATGCTCCAGCACAGTTCGGCCAGCCCGTGCGCGGCGGCCTGGCGGACGGCCGCGAGCAGGGTGACACGTTCGTCGTCGAGGCCGGCCAGGGCGTGCCGGGCCAGGTCGGCGGGGAGTTCGACGCGCGGGGCCGAGCCGCGGGGCAGCCGGTGGGAGTCGCCGTAGCGCTCCTCGTGGGCCCGTTCGGCGAGGGCGAGCAGGATCAGCCCGGCCCGGTGCACGGTGGCGGCGCGGGCCGGTTCGTCCTCCTCGGCGCGGGCGCGCTCGCCGGCGAAGGCGCGCACGAGGTCGTGCATGCCGTACCGGCCGGCCGAGTGGCGCAGCAGGGCCGCCTCGACCAGTTCGCCGAGGGCGGCGCCGGGCTCGGCGCCGAGCAGCGCCGCGGCCAGCCAGCCGGGCACCTGCGGGAAGTCGAGCAGGCCGATCGCGCGGAACAGCGCCTGGGCGGGCGCCGACAGGCCGCGGTAGCTGACGTCGAGGCTGGCGCGCACCGCCCGGTCGCCCTGGCGCAGCACGTCGAGCATGGTGCGCGAGTCGCTGAGCAGCTCCACCAGGGTGCGCACGCGCCAGCGCGGCCGGACGGCCAGCCGCCCGCCGGCGATGCGCAACGCCAGCGGCAGGCCGCCGCACTGCTTGGCCAGCACCGCGACCTCCTCCGGCTCCCCGGCGGCGCGCTCCAGCCCGATCTCCTGGGCGAGCACCTCGACGGCGCTGTCGTGGTCGAGCAGGCCGACCCGGACGACCTGGCCCTCGGCCAGGCCGACCAGGCGCTCGCGGCTGGTGATCAGCACCCCGCTGGGCGGGCCGCCGGGCAGCAGCGGCCAGACCTGGTCGAAGCCGGCGGCATTGTCCAGCACGATGAGGAGCTGCCGCTCGGCGACGGTGGAGCGGAACAACGCGCTGCGCTCGTCCAGCGTGGTGGGCGCGGCGCCGACGCCCAGGGCGCGCAGGAAGCGGCTGAGCACGTCGGCCGGCTGGAGCTGGCCGCCGCGCAGGTCCACGTAGAGCTGGCCGTCGGGGTAGGCCGGGGCGAGCCGGTGCGCGGCGTGCAGCGCGAGCTCGGTCTTGCCGACGCCGGCCCGGCCGGTGAGCGCGGCGACCGGCAGGCCGCCGCCGGCCTCGTCGGGCCGCAGCAGCAGCTCGACCCGATCGAGCTCGGCCTGGCGGCCGGCCAGGGCGCTGAGCAGCGGGGGGAGCTGGCGCGGCACCGACGGCCGGGGCGCGGGGCCCTCCAGGCGCGGCTCCTGGTTGAGGATGGCCAGCTCCATGCGGCGCAGCTCGTCGCTGGGCTCCAGGCCGAGGTTCTCGCGCAGCGTGTCGCGGATGGCCCTGTAGACCTCCAGCGCCTCGGCGTGCCGCCCGGAACGGTACAAGGCGAGCATGAGCTGGCCGTGCGGCCGCTCGCGCAGCGGGTGCTCTTGCACCGCGGTGCGCAGCTCGGCGACGAGCTGCTGGTGGCGGCCGAGGCCGAGTTCGAGGTCGACGCAGCGCTCGTGCGCCAGGATGCGGCGTTCCTCCAGGTCCTGGCCGATGCGCCGGATCAGCTCGCTTTCCACGTCGGCCAGCGCCGGGCCGCGCCACAGCGCCAGCGCCTCGCGCAGGCAGGCCACCGCGCGCACCGGCTCCTCGCCCTGCGCCCTGGCCACCAGGGCGTCGAATTCGGCCAGGTCGAGCGCGCCGGGCTCCAGCCGCAACTGATAGCCGGGCGGGCGGGTGAGCAGCAGCCGGTACGGCTGGGCCACGTCGCCGAGCATGCGGCGTAACTGCGAGATCCGGATCTGGATCTGGTTCCGTGCGGTGCTGGGCGGCTCCTCGCCCCAGGTGGCCTCGATCAGCCGGTCGAGCGGAACGATCCGGCCCGCGTCCAGCAACAGCAGGGCGAGCACCACCCGTTGCAGGCTGCCCCCCGTGCGCAACTCCTCGCCGTCCCTTTCGACGACGAGCGGTCCGAGAACCTTGAAACGCATCTGTCTCCTCTCCGGCCCTGGATCGTCTCAGCAGATCTTGCACCCCGCTTGCAGGGTGCCGACCCCGTTCGCCGGAATGCTTCGTTGACCGGACTATGCCATGCGCCGTACGGTCGTGTCGTGATCGACGAGCTACTCGCAGAGCTGGCCCGGCTACGGGCGCACGACTTGCCGGTGCGCGGCGGCAAGGTGACCGCCTACGTCTACGACACCGGCCGGCCCGAGGTGCACGAGGCCGCGGCCCGCGCCTATCTCGAGATGCTCGAGGTCAACATGCTCGACCCCACCGCCTTCCCGAGCGTGGTGGCGATGGAGCGCGAGGTGGTCGGGGCGGTCTCCCGGCTGCTGGGCGGCGGCTCGGGCATCTTCACCAGCGGCGGCACCGAGTCGATCATGCTGGCGGTGAAGTCGGCGCGCGACGCCTTCCCGCTGCGCGGCGGGAAACTCAACCTCGTGCTGCCGGTGACCGCGCATCCCGCCTTCCACAAGGCGGCGCACTATCTCGGGCTGGAGGTGCGCGCGATCCCGGTGGACCCGATCAGCCTGCGGGCCGTACCGGCGCGGATGGCCGAGGCGATCGACGAGCGCACCTGCCTGACCGTCGCCTCGGCGCCCGCCTACCCGCACGGCGTGGTCGACCCGGTCGCGGAGATCGCCGCGCTCGGGCCGCCGTGCCACGTGGACGCCTGCGTGGGCGGCTGGCTGCTGCCGTGGCTGCGGCTGGCCGGGGCCGACGTGCCGCCCTTCGACCTGTCGGTGCCGGGCGTCACCTCGCTCTCCTGCGACCTGCACAAGTTCGGTTACGCCCCCAAGGGCGCCTCCGTGGTGCTCTTCCGCGATCCGGCGCGGCGGCGCAAGGCCTACTTCGCCTCGGCCGCCTGGCCGGGGTACACGATCATCAACTCCACCGTGCAGAGCGCCCGCACCGCCGGGCCGCTGGCCGGGGCGTGGGCCACGCTGCGCGCGGTGGGCGAGGACGGCTACCTGGCGCTCGGCCGGGCGACCCTCGAAGCCGCGCTGCGGCTGCGCGAGGGCCTGGCCAAGATCCCGGGGCTCACCGTCATGGGCGACCCGCAGGGCTCGCTCATCGCCTTCTCCTCCGCCGAGCTCGACGTCTTCGTGCTGGCCGACGAGGCGCGCCGGCGGGGCTGGTTCCTGCAGCCGCAGCTCTCCTACGCCGGGATCCCCAAGAACCTGCACATCACCGTCACCGGCGTCACCCTGGCCGGGGTCGAGGCCCTGCTGGAAGTGGTCGCCGAGTGCGCCCGCGCGGCCCGCGAGCGCGGCCCGGTGGTCCTGCCCGAGGGCCTGGTCGAGCTGGTGGCGGGGCTCGACCTGGACTCGCTGGACGACGCCTCCTTCGCCGAACTGGCCGCGGCGGTCGGCGTGGACCTGACGCCCTCGGGCGGGCAGCCCGAGATGGCCGCGGTCAACGCGATCCTGGACGCGCTGCCGCCGGCCAAGCGGGAGCAGATCCTGATCAGGTTCCTGTCGGTGCTCTACGCCGACGGCGGCTGAAGGCGCGCGACCTCCGCCAGCGCGGTGCGGGCCGAGGCGGCGTCGTGCACGCGGAACATGCGCGCGCCGAGCAGCGCCGAGACCGCGAGGGTGGCGATCGTGCCGGCGTGCCGTTCCTCGACCGGCAGCCCGCCGAGCGTCTCGCCGACGAAGTCCTTGTTCGAGACCGCCACCAGCACCGGCCAGCCGGTCTCCGCCAGCTCGCCGAGCCGGCGGCTGACCTCCAGCGAGTGGAAGGTGTTCTTGCCGAAGTCGTGCGCCGGGTCGATGAGGATCGACTCGCGCGCCACCCCGGCGGCCACCGCCCGCTCGGCCAGCTCGACGGTGTAGGCCACGACGTCGGCCACCACGTCCGCGTAGGCGATCCGGTGCGGCCGGGTGCGGGGCGTCACCCGCCCCGCGTGCGCGCACACCAGGCCCACGCCGTGCGCCGCGGCCACGTGCGCGAGCTCGGGGTCGACGCCGCCCCAGGTGTCGTTGAGCAGGTCGGCCCCGGCCTTGGCGACCACCTCGCCGACCTCGGCGCGCCAGGTGTCGACGCTGATCAGCAGCTCGGGGTGGCGCTCGCGCACCGCCTCGACCAGCCCGGCGACGCGGCGGATCTCCTCGCGGGTGTCCACGTCGTCGCCCGGCCCGGCCTTGACCCCGCCGATGTCGACGAGGTCGGCGCCCCCGGCCACCGCCCGGTCGACGGCCGCCAGGGCCGCCTCGAAGCCGAAGGTCTTGCCCCGGTCGAAGAAGGAGTCGGGGGTCCGGTTGACCACGGCCATGATCGCGTGTTCCCCGGGGGCGAACTCCCGCCCGCCCAGGCGCAGTGTGCTCATCGAGACCTGAGCTTAACGCTCACGTGGTCGACGAGCATCGGCCGCCCGGAGGCGGTCGAGGCGTCCGGCGGGCCGGGCAGCCCGCCGCCGATGGCCACGTTGAGGATGAGGAAGAAGCGCCGCGGCAGGCTCCGGTCCATCGAGTGGTACGGCCGGCCGTCCAGGAACCACGTGGTGCGCTCGCCGGTCAGCTCCACCGCGTAGGTGTGGAAGGCCCCGAAGCAGGTCGCGCAGGGCTGCGGCCCGGTGGTCAGTCCCTTCGGCTCCTGGCAGGGGCCGCCGGGCATCACCCCGCAGTGCATCGCCCCCATGATCTCCGGCCGGCCGCCGGTGGCCTCCAGGATGTCGATCTCGCCCACGGCCGGCCAGCCGGTGTGCCCGCCGAGCATCCAGAACGCCGGCCAGTACCCCTTGCCGTCGGCCGGGCCCACCGCGGGCAGCGCGATCCGCGCCTCGACCCGCAGCGTGCCGCCGCCCTCGGGGACGCCGAAGTCCTCGCGGCGGCTGCGGATCCGCCCGGAGGTCCACCCGCCGCCCTCCCGTCGCGGGGTGATGGCCAGCAGGCCGCCGGAGAGCGAGAGGTTGTCCCGGCTCATCCGCTCGATCTCGCCGGTGCCCCAGCGGCCCTCGCCCTCCTCGGCCACCCACGCCTCCAGGGTGTCGAAGTCGTCGCGGAAGACCTCCCGCCAGCCGTCGCCGGGCGAGCACCCGGCGAGCGGCAGGAGCAGCAGGAGGGCCAGCAGGATCGTCCTGATCGTTTTCATAGCACGGTGGGGATCAGGTCGAGGTCCTCCAGGTCGCGCTCCAGGCGGGGCGCGAGCCGGACGACGGCGGTGTCGGTCAGGTGGGAGTCGTCGCGGTAGAGGATGACGCCGTCGAGCACCGCCGGGCAGGTCGTGCCCGGGCAGAGCAGCGGGGTGACGTCGAGGGTCCACAGGCCCGGGCGCGGGCGCTCGGCCAGCCGGTCGGGCGGCAGCGCGCGCTCGCGGGGGAAGCCGCAGGCTGCCGCGGGCCCGGCCGCCAGGCAGGCGGGCACGTCCAGGCCGGGCAGCGGGGTGTCGCGCAGGTAGACCAGCGGCGCGCCGAGCCGTTCGAGCCTGGCCAGCGTGGCCCGCCAGCCGCGGGCGGTGGCCTCGGGCGTGGCGTAGGCGTTGAGCGAGCCGAGCAGGACGAGCCGGGGCGGCGCCTCGGACTCCAGGCGGCGCAGCGCGTTCTCGCGCCAGGTGTCGCACTCGTGGTAGGTACGGCCCAGCCGCGGGTCGGTGACGGTGAGCCTGGGCAGCGGGCAGCCCGGCTTGACCAGCACCTCCAGCGCCCAGCCGCGGCGCTGCGCGATCCGCTGGGCCATGGCGAACCACTGCCCGGCGTGCGAGTCGCCGATCAGCACGATCCGGTCGCGGCCGGTGCCGAACCGGCAGGGCGGGCTGACCACGTCCGTCGGGCCGACCTCGCAGCCCTGCGACTTCGGGTAGTCGTCGCGCGCCTGCAGCGGGTCGAGCGCCGGGGCGGGCTCGGCCACGGCGGCCGTCGCGGTGCTCACGCGGGGCGCGGTCGCCCAGCCGAGCAGCAGTGTGGCCATCACCGGGACGGTGATCGCGGCGACGCCGACGGCCAGGCCGCGCCGGGGGCGTTCGGTGACCACCGGGGAGAAGCGCACCGGGTTCTCCACCAGGCGCATGGTCAGCCAGGCGGGCGCCGCCGAGGCCAGCACCAGGGCCAGGCGCACCGGCCAGGGCTGCTCGCCGAGCGCCGCCTCGGCCAGCACCAGGACCGGCCAGTGCCACAGGTACCAGGCGAACGACAGCCGGCCCATCGCCCGCAGCGGCGCGGTGCCGAGCAGGGCCGAGACCGGCGAGCGGAACAGCAGGAGCGCGGCCGTGCCCAGCGTCGGGGCCAGCGCCTCGGGGCCGGGGTAGCCGCTCTCCACGATGGTGAGCGACCAGGCCACGGCCGCGGCGCCTGCCGTACCGAGGGCCGCGGCCCAGAGCCGGGGCAGGCGGGTCAGGTACGGCACGGCGAGCGAGGCCAGCGCGCCCACCCCGAACTGCCAGGCCCGCGCCGGCGTCGCCAGGTAGGCGGCCGGTCCGTCCCAGGTGAGCGCCGGCCAGAGCGAGCCTGCGGTGATCACCAGCGCGAGCGCGGCCACCGCCCTGCGCCCGGCCAGCCGGAAGGCGAGCCAGGCCAGGGGCGCCCAGAGCAGGTAGTACTGCTCCTCCACGGCCAGGGACCAGAAGTGCAGCAGCGGGCTCGGCTCGCGGTCGGCGGCCAGGTAGTCGGTCTCCAGCGCGATGAAACGCCAGTTGGCCAGCGACAGCGCGGCGGCGAACAGGTCGGCGCCCAGCTCGCGCAGCCGCAGCGCGGGCAGCACCGCCCAGGCGGCCAGCGCGGTCACCACCAGCACGGTTCCGGCCGCGGGCAGGATGCGCCGGGCCCGGCGGGCGTAGAAGTCGGCCAGGGAGAAGGGCCGGGTGGTCAGCGTGGTGATCAGGAAGCCGGAGATGACGAAGAAGACGTCCACCCCGGCGAACCCGCCGCTCAGGCCGGGGACGGTGGCGTGGAAGGCGAGCACGAACAGCACGGCGACGCCGCGCAGTCCCTCGATGTCGGTGCGGTGCTTCATCGGGGTCTCGCTCACGGCAGCAGCGGGGGCAGGGCGCCGCCGGCGGCGACGAGCACGGCGAGCAGGAGCAGGGCGGTGATGGCCAGGGCCTCCGGCCAGCGCAGGCGGTGGTTCATCGCAGCCGCCACAGGTCGCGCAGGAGCGGGAGGGCGATGTAGGTGCTGGCCGCGGTGAAGGCGATCAGCGCCCAGTAGTGGTGCCAGCCGTACTCAGGGGCGCGCCAGGCGATCCCCGCCCAGGCCGCCGCGGTGACCAGGGCCAGCCAGCCCAGCGCGAGCCGGGCGATCGTCCTGACCATGCGGGAGCGGCGCGCCCCCGCGCCGCCGCTGGGCACCCACGCCGCCACCCGGTTGCGGACGGCGTGCCAGATGGCGAACAGGTGGCAGTAGGCGTACAGCGTCTGCGCGCGGATCACCTCGAACCGGTAGCGGCCGACCGAGACCGCCGGCAGCAGCACCAGCGCCACCCACAGCGGCCCGACGAACGGGATCATGTGCCAGGCCCGCACGTCCTGCGGGTAGGCGTACAGCATGATCAGCCCGGGCAGCGGGATCGCGGCGATGTTGAGCGCGGAGACGAAGTAGGACAGGAAGCCCGACCAGTACGACACCCGCACCCGCCACGGCATCGGCGTGCGGTGGAAGTCGCGGCTGAACAGCAGGCTCAGGCAGCCCATCGCCCAGCGGTACTGCTGGGCGATGTAGGAGCCGGCGTTGTCCGGCGACAGGCCCTTGGCCAGCAGCACCGGCACGTACTTGGTGCGCAGGCCGTGCCGCATCAGCGCGACGCTGGTGTAGATGTCCTCGCTGTGGTCGATCTTCGGGAAGCCGCCGATGGTCTCCAGGGCGCTGCGCCGGTAGAGCACGTTGCTGCCCACGCAGATCGCCCCGCCGTCGGCGTCGCGGCTCGGCTGCAGCCAGCGGTAGAACAGCTCCTGCGCGGCGCCGGCCGTGCGCTGCACCCAGGGCAGGTCCGCGCCGGTGTCGAAGAACTGCGGCGACTGCGCGATGGCGATCTTCGGGTCCTCCAGGTAGGGGGCCAGGTGGTCGAGGAAGTCGGGGCGCGGGGCGAAGTCGGCGTCGAAGACCGCCACCAGGTCGCCGTCGCTCAGGCTCAGGCCGTGGTTGAGGTTGCCGGCCTTCTTCAGGTGGCCGCGGTCGGGGCGGCTGCTGTAGCGGAAGCCGTGCCGGGCGGCCAGTTCCTCGACCTCGGGCCGGGCGCCGTCGTCGAGCGCCCACAAGGTCAATGGACCGTTCCAGCGCATCCGTGCGACGTGGCGGAAGGTGTTGTCCAGCACCTCCAGGGGCTCGCCGTAGGTGGGCACGAAGACGTCCACGGACGGTACGGCAGGCGGTCGCCAGGAGCGCACCAGCAGCAGGTGGGACTCCCAGGTGGTCGAGCGCTGGCGCTGGCCGTCCACGTAGGACAGGATCCAGCCGGCCAGGTTGAGCAGGAGGGCGAGCAAGAATGGCGTCAGAATGGCGTGGCGTAGGGAGAAGAGGAACAATGTTCCGGCGGTCAAGGTGAGGGAAAGCGGGATGGCCAGGAGCACCCAGCGGCGCTGCGGACCGAAATAGAGGGATATTTCGGAGTCGGTCGGGGGTTGGGGTAGGTAGCTGTGATCTGCACGAATCGTCGGCTCGGCCAGTGTTGCGGTCACGGGGTCTACTGTAAAGAAACTTTCCCGTTGGTGATCGTCGAGCCGGGTGAACATTCAGGAAACCGGCGGAGATTAAGCGTTTCATCGCTTTCCCGACCGCTCCCGATCAACCCCTTTGTCCGATTTATCGGCTTATTGGGTGTGGGGTATTTCACAGGGCAATTAGGTGAAATATCAAGCAGAAAGCGATTTCCGGAGCATTGTTCGCCCCTCGCCGGTCGGACGAGGGGCGAATTGGACCGTTCCGTACGGATATCGGCTAGGCGGCGGACCCTGAGCCCTTCTCGGCGGTGACGAGGAAGTCCTGGGCGATGAGCGGCAACCGGCGGCGGGCGTGCACGACGGCGATCACGCGGCGCACGGCCGGATCCAGGGAGCGCACGACGAGCCCCGCCCGGCTGGCCTGCTCGGCCATGCCGCGGTACCAGAGCAGGGACGCCTGGCCGGAGCGGACCGCCTTGAGCCAGCCGTTGCGCTCGTCGGTCTCCAGCACGACGATCGGATTGACGGCGTACTTGCCGAACATCGCGTCCAGCTCCCGGCGGCGCACGCTGCCCCGGGCGGGCAGGGCCAGGCGCAGGCCGTCGAGGAGGTTCATCGGAACGGGGTTGGGCAGGTCGAGCCCCGGCGGGGAGATGAGCACGATCTCCTGCCGTTCCACCGGATGGGTGACCAGGTCCGGCGGGACGGGCAGGTCGGTCAGGCCGAGGTCGGCCCGCGAGTCCCGTACCGCGTTGACGACGGCGTCCCGGCCGTCGCAGCGGACGATGTGCACCCGGACCCCCGGATGCTCGGCGGCGTAGGCGGGCAGCAGCCGCCCGGCCAGCCCGGGCTCGAGGTTGGGGGTGGAGGCGATGCGCAGTTCGGCCTCCGATGTGCCACTGTGGCCGGCCAGGCCCTCGATTTCGCGGACCGCGTCGAGAGCCTCCCTCGCCAGCTTGACCACCCGGCGACCCTGGGCGGTGACGACGACACCCCGGCCGGAGCGGGCGAAGAGCGTCATGCCGAGCTCCCGCTCCAGATCCCGGATCGCACGCGACAGTGCGGGCTGCGCGATGTAGAGCGACCTGGCCGCGTCGGTCATGGTGCGGTGCTCCGCAGTCGCGACCACGTAGCGGAGCTGCTGCAGGTTCATGCCTTTGAAGCTAGGGCAACGCCCGGCGCGTGGTCCGGGACATAGCGGAGATCACCTCGTCTGATTTCGGAGGGTAACCGAGTGGTGCTACATCCGTGACGGGTGATAAATCAGTATGCTTCTGCCCCATATTTGGCAAAGATCCATTAGCGGGGGTGGCACGATGTCGGGAAACGGGCACTATCCCCCGCCGGATCAGGGGCAGCCGGGGCCCCAGCGGCCGCACTCGCTCCCCTGGCCGCCGCCGAACTACCCGAACCGCCAGGCACAGCCCGCACCCCACCCGCCGGCCCCTCAGCAGCCGCCCGCCCCGGTGGGACCGCCGGCGCCGGCCATGCCGCCCCATGGCGCCCCGCACCCCGGCCCGGCCGGCCCGCAGTACCCGCAAGGCCGGCCCTACCCGCCGGCCGGACCCCAGGGCCAGCCGTACCCGCAGGGCGCTCCCCACCCGCAGGGCCAGCCGTACCAGCAGGGCCGGCCGTACCAGCAGGGCCAGCCGTACGGCGGGCAGTACCCCGGCCCGCAGGGCGGCCCCGGGTGGGCGCCGCCGCCACCGCCGGTGCCGCCGCGCCCGCACGGCGGGCAGTGGCCGCCGCAGCCGCAGCGCAAGCGGGGCGGCGGCGCGATGACGGTGCTGGGCGTGGTGCTCGGCTCGCTGGCGGCGGTGTTCATCCTGCTGGTGGTCGCCACGAACGTGCTGAAGAGCCCGTCGAAGACCTCGACGACCACGCCGATCGCCCTGCCCGACCCCGACGAGACCCGGCCCGCGATCCGGCCCACCAGGCGGCCGACGCTGCCGCCGGTCCAGCGCCCGACCAACCGCCCCACCAGCCGGCCGACCAGCCAGCCGACCAGCCAGCCGACACAGCAGACACCGGAAGAGGAGCAGGGCGAGCAGCGCGAGGAGGTCCCGCGCCCGCGTCCGGTGGACACGAGCGTCAGGACCAACAGCCTGTACCGGAGCGTCGCCCTCCCCCGGCTGAACTGCCCGGCGGGCAATCCGAGCATCTTCAACCACAGCCAGCTCAAGGCGCTGATCCTGAAGACCGGCCGGTGCATGGACAAGGCGTGGGCGCCGGTGCTGGACCGGGTGGGGATCGAGTGGAGCCCGCCCGGCTACGCCATCGCCTCGGGCCGCGGCCGGGGCGCGTGCGGCGACTACCCGTCGGCGGGGAGCATGGTGCCGTACTACTGCCCGCGCAACAACACCATCTACGCCTCGACGAGCGCGATGGCGCGCGGCAACGGCAACTCGATCGGCTACGGGCAGATCATCAGCTGGCACGGCGGCATCATCAGCATGATGGCCCACGAGTACGGTCACCACGTGCAGAACCTCACCGGCATCCTCGACTCCTACTGGCAGCGCCACCAGGCGACCGGCAGCGAGAGCGCCCGGCTGGCGCTGAGCCGCCGGCTGGAGCTGCAGGCCAACTGTTTCGGCGGCATGTGGATGCGCTCGGTGGCGGGCAGCTATCCGGTGCCGACCGGGCGGCGGGCCGAGCTGTTCGCCTTCTACGGCCGGGTGGGCGACCATCCCGGATACCCGCGTGACCACGGCTCGCTCACCAACAGTCAGCGCTGGTTCCGCCAGGGGTGGGAGCGCAGCAAGCCGCAGCAGTGCAATACGTGGATGGCTTCGGCTTCCGCCACCTCCTGAAACGTTCATCTGAGATTTGCGTGTTGTCTCGGTTGTCCGTATATAGGGGCTAAAATCCTCTCCAGCCTTTGACCTGGTAGAGAAGGAGCTGGGTGTGCGCATGCGCAACGGGGGACGCGCCGGGAAACCGCGGCGTGGTGGCACGCCACGCTTCGCCCAGCCGATCACGCTCGGGTCCATCCTCGGCTGGACGGCGCTGTCGGCGCTCGTCCCCGGCCTGGCCCACCTGCGGGCCGGGCACCGGCGCACCGGATTCGCCCTGCTGGGCATCTTCGGCGTCCTGCTGGTGACCGGCCTGATCTTCGGCCTGACGCGCACGAAGCAGAATCTCGGCGCGCTCGCCACCACCGGCAACCTGCTCGCGCTCACCATCGGCGCCGCCGTGCTCGCGCTGGCGTGGTTCGCCCTGGTGCTGTCGTCCTACATCAGCCTGGGGCCCAACCGGCTCGACGGCCGGGGCCAGATCGTCTCCGGGGTCCTCATCGGCCTGCTGTGCGTGGCGGTGATGGCGCCGTTCGCGATGGTCGCCAACACCGCGGTGACGTTCAAGTCGACGGTCGAGGCGATCTTCAAGCCCGGCGGGAGCGGCGACCCCGACCTCGTCCCCGCGGTCAAGAACCCCGAGACCGACCCGTGGAACGGCAAGGAGCGGGTGAACTTCCTGCTCATCGGCGGCGACGCCGCGGGCAACCGCGAGGGCGTGCGGACCGACAGCATGACGGTGGCCAGCATCTCGGTGAAGACCGGCAACACGGTCATGTTCAGCCTGCCGCGCAACCTGCAGCACGTGCACTTCCCGCCCACCTCGCCGCTGGCCAAGCACTTCCCCAACGGCTTCATGGCCGACCTGCCCAACGGCGGCCTGCTCAACGAGGTCTGGCAGTACGGCAACGACCACCCCGAGATCATGGGCGGCCCGCACCGCGGCCCGCGCGCGCTCATGGACGCCATCAGCCACACCCTCGGGCTCAAGATCGACTACTACGCCCTGATCAACATGTACGGCTTCGCCGCGCTGGTGGACGCGATCGGCGGGCTCCAGATCCGGGTGGACAAGGACATCAAGTTCGGCGGCCTGTACGGCACGGCCGGCACCATCAAGGCGGGCACCCGGCGGCTGACCGGCGAGGAGGCGCTCTGGTACGGGCGCTCCCGGGTCGGGTCCGACGACTTCTCCCGGATGAGCCGGCAGCGGTGCGTCATCGGCGCCTTCGCCAAACAGGCGACGCCGGACGTGATCCTCACCAAGTTCAACCGGATCGCCGCCGCGGCCAAGCGGATGGCCGAGACGAACATGCCCCAGGAGCTCCTGCCGGCCATCACCCAGCTCGCCCTGAAGGTCAAGGGCGCCAAGATCACCAGCCTGCAGTTCGTGCCGCCGGAGTTCTGGCCGGGGTCGGCGGACTGGGCCAAGATCCGGCTGGCCGCCGCCCGGGCGGTCCGCGACTCCGCCAAGCCCGCCCGCCAGCAGCTCGCCGCCGGCGCGCCGTCCACCACTCCCAATCCCACCGGCGCCACCCCGCCCGCCTCCGCATCGGCCAGCGCGTCCGCCACCGGCACCCGGCCGGGGCAGGCCTCCCCCAGCCAGACGCCGACGCGCAACGACAACAAGGCCGCCAAGTCCCTCGACGAGCTCTGCGGCCTGAGCTGAGGAGCGGCCGCGCCGAAGTGATGGGGCAGGCCCGGCGGATGGGTTCGGTCAGCGGTGGGGATCACGGCTGACCGAAACCCGATTCGCCCGGTATGCCGGGTATTTGTGCAGCTCAGAACCCTCCGTTCTGCTGGACGCGTCCCCGCCGATGAAGCAGTGTTGGAAAGTTCGATCCCTCCAAGCATTCGGTGGTGCCCATGCGGATCATGATCCAGCTACGCCCGACGCCAGATCTCGTCGCCGCGGTCACGGAACCCGGCCCCAGCCCCAGCACAGCCGACGTGGCCGGAGGCCTGCCGGGCGTCGAGCTCGATCCGGCCTTCGTCCCCGTCGCCATCCCCCGCCCGCTCCCCCGGTCCGGCGGTGACCCGCTCAGCCTCGATCAGCCGCTCGACTTCTCCCTCGCCGCCGAGGACGCCACGGTCTTGGTGCGCGGCACGATCTCCGACGACGACCTGGCCGCCCGGGTGGCCCTGCTGTCCTCGCTCCGCCCGGACGTGGTGGGCGTCCACGCCGACCCGGTGATCGAGACCAGCCTGACCTGCGGCGGCGACGCCCCGGTGGGCGACTGGCGCGACGTCGAGCGGCTGCTCAACGTGGCCGCGCTGAGCGCCGAGGGCCTCGACGGCTCGGGCGTGGCGCTGGCCGTGCTGGACACAGGCATCAACGCCGCCCACGTGGCCCGCCAGCTCGGCCGGAGCGTCACCCTGGACGCCGAGCGGAGCTGGAACCCGTCCGGCGTGCCGGGCCGGCCGGGCGAGTTCGACGTCGACCACGGCACGATGTGCGCCTTCGACACGCTGATCGCCGCCCCGCAGGCGTCGCTGATCGACGTCCCGCTGCTGATGTCGAGGCGACCCGGCGGCTCGGCGCTGGACGGCCTGCTGTCGGACGCGGTAGCTGCCTTCGCGCACCTGCGCACCGTGCTGGAGGCCCAGCCGGCGGAGAGCAGGGCCCTGGTGATCAACAACTCGTGGGGGTCGTTCTCGCCGCGCTGGGACTTCCCGGTCGGGCATCCCGGCAACTACTCCGACAACGCCGCCCACCCGTTCAACCTGATCGTCGCCAGCCTCGACCGGGCCGGGGCGGACGTGCTGTTCGCCGCGGGCAACTGCGGGCGCGAGTGCAAGGACGGCCGCTGCGCCTTCCCCGACCGGCCGATCGTCGGCGCCAACTCGCACGCCAGGGCGCTGTCGGTGGGCGGGGTGGACGTCAACGGCGAGCGCGTGGGCTACTCCTCGCAGGGCCCCGGCCGGCTCACCGCCCGCAAGCCGGACCTCTGCGCCTACACGCACTTCCTCGGCTCCAGGGCCTTCGGCGAGGCGGAGCCGGACTCGGGCACCTCCGCGGCCTGCCCGGTGGCCGCCGGGCTGGTGGCGGCGATCCGCACGCAGTGGCCGGCCTCGCGGCTGTCGCCGGCGCAGTTGCGCTCGCTGCTGCGCCGTACCGCGGACGACCGCAGCGAGATCGGGTTCGACTTCGACTACGGATACGGGATCGTGGACACGGCGGGCGTCGTGGCCGCGTTGCGGCGGCGGGCCAAGCGCGTAGCGTAGACGTCATGATCCTGGTCACGGTACGGCTCCCGCCCGGCGCCACGCTGGAGGACGCGATCGAGCGGCTGGACCTGGCGCCCGAGGAGGTCGACTCCGCTTACGGGCTGGTGCTCATCGACCCCGACCAGGGTCTGTACGGCCTGCGCGTGACGGAGAAGGCCTGGCGCGAGGGGGCCTTCTCCGATCCCCGCATCGAGCCCTACGGCCCGCCGCAGTAGCCGCTCAGGCGTTGGCCCGGTTGAAGGTCCGCACCCCGACGGCCAGGCAGAGCGCGGTCAGCGCCGCGAGCACCGCCGCCCCGGTGGCCACCGCGCCGGTCAGGTAGTGCCCGGCGAACAGGTCCCGCACCGCGTCGAGCACGTGCCGGAAGGGGGTGACGCGTGACAGGACGTCGAGCCAGCCGGGCGCCATCGACATCGGCAGGAAGGTGCCCGACAGCAGCATGAGCGGCACCACCGCGGTCGTCGCCACCGGCGCGAAGAGCTCCTCGGGCAGGGCCAGCGCCGCCGCGTAGGACAACGCGGCCAGCGCGGTGCCCAGGACCGCGATGACCAGCAGCGACAGCAGCACCCCGGCCAGCGGCGCACGCAGCCCGAAGGCGTAGCCCGCGCCGACCAGCACGACCGTCTGCACCAGCAGGGTCGTCACGTCGCTGAGCACCCGGCCCAGCAGCAGCGGCAACCGGCCGGCCGGCGTCACCCGCAGCCGTTCGAGCACTCCGGACTGCCGGTCGAAGAGCACCCCGAAACCGCACAGGCCGGCGCTCAGCAGCCCGAGCTGGAGCATCAGCCCCGGCACCAGCGTCTCCCAGGTGCCGACGGTGACGAACAGCGGCCCGAACAGCGCGAGGAACAGCAGCGGCTGGATCGCCCCGATCAGCAGCCCGAACCAGTTGCGGCCGGCCAGCCGGCGGTAGTGGCGCAGCAGAAGCCAGGTCTCACGCATCGACGGCCTCCGCGAACGCCTCGGCCAGGGTGCGGCCCCGGCGCAGCTCGTCGGGGGCGGCGTCGGCGACGATCCGGCCGCGGCTGATGATCACCACGCGGTCGGCCAGCGCCTCGGCCTCCTCCAGGTAGTGCGTCGTCAGCAGCGTGGTCACGCCGAGTTCGCGCACGTGCTCCCACAGCGCCGCCCGGCTGCCGGGGTCGAGGCCGGTGGAGGGCTCGTCGAGGAAGAGCACGTCCGGCCGGTGCAGCAGGCCGAAGGCGAGGTCGAAGCGGCGTTTCTCGCCGCCGGACAGGGAGGCGCCGAGGCGGCCGGCCAGGTGGGTCACGCCCAGCCTGTCCAGGGTGTGCTCCACCGCCCGGCGGGCTTCGGCGCGGCGCATGCCGTACAGCATGGCCTGCAGGAGGAGTTCCTCGCCGAGCGGGGCGAACAGGCCCGCTCCCCCGGCCTGGGAGACGTAGCCGATGCGCCGCCGTACCTCGCGGGGCTCGGCCAGCAGGTCGCGGCCGGCGACGGTGGCACGGCCGCCGGTGGGGCGCAGGAGGGTGGCCAGCATGCGCATGGTGGTGGTCTTGCCCGCGCCGTTGGGGCCGAGGAAGGCGACCGTCTCGCCCGCCTCGACGGTGAGGTCGAGGCCGTCCACGGCGCGGAGGCCGGAACGGAAGGTCATGCTCAGGGCCTGCGTTCGGATCATATTTTTAGAGTAACCACAAATTTGGAGTCACTGCAAAGTTGTACCATGCCCACATGGAGGAGAGCCTGCGCGAGCGCAAGAAGCGGGAGACCCGGACGCGGATCTCGGACGTGGCCACCGGACTCTTCCTGGCCCACGGCTTCGACAAGGTGACCGTCGCCGACGTCGCCCGCGCGGCGGACGTGTCGGTGAACACGGTCTTCAACTACTTCGGCACCAAGGAAGACCTCTTCATGGACCGCCGCGGCGAGGCCGAGGACCTGCCCAGCAGGCTGGTGCGCGAGCGCCGCGCGGGCGAGGGCGTGGTGGCGGCCTTCCGCCGGGAGTTCCTGGCGGCGATCGAGGCGCGCGACTGGCGCTTCGGGCTCAACGCGGGCGCGGAGGTGTTCGGCCAGGTGATCAGGGACAGTCCCGCGCTGACCGCGCGGCTGCGCGAACTGGAGACCGAGCAGGTCGAGCGCCTGGCCCGCACCCTGGCGGAGGAGTCGGGCGCGCCGCCCGACGACCTACGGCCACGCCTGGTGGCCGGGCTGCTGATGACGACGCTGGGCGTGCTGTCCCAGCAGGTGGTACGGCTCGGCGAGGCCGGTGAGAGCTGGGAGCGGATCGCCCCCTGGCTGCGGGCCGAGGCCGAGAGCGCCTTCGGGCTGCTGGAGGACGGGCTCGGCGCCTACGGGGCCGGCTGAGGAAGGGCCCGGGAACAGATGAGGCCGGGGCGGCACGACACCCCGGCCCTGCTGCGGCGGATCAGTAGTTCACGCTGGTGCTGACGGCCACCAGGAAGACACCGAAGATGACGTAGAGCACGATCACGATCGCCCAGAGGATGGTGCCGATCATGCCGCAGATCTTGCCCGCCTGGACCATGCCGCGGTTCTCGTACACCTGGCCGCTGGCGTCGATCTCCTTCAGCGTCTTGTTGCCCATCGACCAGGCGAACGGGCCGATGAGGCCACAGACGACCAGGCTCAGGATGCCGAGCACGAGAATGGTGGTGCCCTGCGGGTGGGTCAGCGGGGCGCCGTACTGCGGGCCGCTGCCGTAGGGAGGGTATGACATGGAGATTTGCCTTCCTTGTTTAAGTTCGATGGTTTATACCATGGGCCCGGCAGGATGACCTTGCATTTCACTTGCATGACATCTTGACCTAGCGCTTGCTACACTGCGCGCGTGCTCAAGCGCCTCCTGCAGTGGCTGACCACCCGCGACTGGTTCAGCCGGGTGGGCCCGAGGATCATCCCGCCGCTCGACCGTGCCGTCCACCGCCTGACCAGGGGCAAGGGCCTGACCGGCGACCTGCTGATCCCCACGCTCATGCTCACCACCACCGGCGCGAAGAGCGGGCTGCCCCGGCAGACGCCGCTGGCCTGCCTGCCGGAGCCGGACGGCGGCTTCCTGGTCGTGGGAAGCAACTTCGGCCGGCCCGAGCATCCCGCGTGGAGCGGGAACCTGCTGGCCGCGCCCGAGGCGAGGGTGCGCTTCCGCGGGCGGGAGTTCGAGGTGACCGCGACCCTGCTCACCGGCGAGGCGCGGGAGGAGGCCTGGAAGCGGCTGCTGGAGCTGTGGTCGGTGTTCGCCCATTACACCGATAAATCAGGACGAGAGCTTCGCGTCTTCCGGCTCACCCCTAAGATCATTTGACGGCCTTCATCGGACGTCGAGGCGGCTCGATGGAGGGCTGACCGCCGTCTGCCTTGGAGTGACCCCCTGCCATGCGTGACCGCCTGCGCGCGACCTTGGAAAGCGCCGGTTTCCAGCGTTTCCTCATCACCGTCATCCTGGTCAACGCGGCCACCCTCGGGCTGGAGACCTTCCCCGAGGTGATGGCGGGATACGGCACCGCGCTGCACGTCATCGACCACGTGGCGCTCTACGTCTTCGTCGCCGAGCTGGCGGCCAAGATCTGGGTCTACCGGCGGCAGTTCTTCCGCGACCCCTGGAACCTGTTCGACGCCACGATCGTGGCCATCGCCCTGGCCCCGACTGCCGGGCAGTTGTCGGTGCTGCGCTCGCTGCGCATCCTGCGCGCGCTGCGGCTGCTGTCGGTGGTGCCGAGCCTGCGCCGCGTGGTGGCCGCGCTGCTGCGCGCGATGCCGGGGATGAGCTCGATCGTCGTGCTGCTGTCGCTGGTGCTCTACGTGGCCGCCGTCATGGCCACCAAGCTGTACGGCCAGACCGCGCCCGACTCCTTCGGCTCGCTGCAGACCTCGCTGTTCACCCTGTTCCAGACGATGACCGGCGAGGCGTGGCCGGACATCGCCCGCGAGGTCATGGCCGAGCACCCGAGCGCCTGGATCTTCTTCGTGCTGTTCATCCTGGTCTGCTCGTTCGTGGTGCTCAACCTGTTCATGGCGGTCGTGGTCAGCGCCATGGACGAGGAGTCCAAGCGCGAGCTGGCCGAACTGGAGGAGAGCACCGAGGCGGCGACCGACCAGATCCTGGCGGAGCTGGCCGAGCTGCGCCGGGAGGTCAGGGAGCTGAGGGAGGTCAGGGAGCCGAGCCGGTAGCGCCGGCTCCCGCGCCACGTCCGGTCAGCGGGAGTAGAACTCCACCACGAGCTGCTCGTCGACGGGGACCACGATCTGCTCGCGCAACGGGGTGGCGTGCAGGGTGAAGGTCAGGTTCGGCAGGTCGGCGCCCAGGTAGGCGGCGATGCGCTCGTCGGCGTAGAGGCCTTCGGCGGCGGCCACGAAGGGCTGCATGCGCCGCGACTTCTCGCGCACCGCGACGACCTGGCCGGGCTTGACCAGGTAGCTGGGGATGTCCACCTTGCGGCCGTCCACGGTGATGTGCCCGTGCGTGACGTACTGCCGGGCGGCGTAGATCGACGGGGCCAGGCCGGCGCGCAGCACGAGCGAGGCCAGGCGGCTCTCCAGGATGCTCACCAGCTCGGCGCCGGAGGAGCCCTGGCGGCGCACGGCCAGGTCCCAGTAGCGACGGAGCTGGCGCTCGGAGACGTCGTAGTACCAGCGCAGCTTCTGCTTCTCCATCAGGCGCAGGCCGTAGTCGCCGGTGGAGCGGCGGTTGGTCTTGCGCCCGTGCTCGCCCGGCGGGTAGGGACGCTGCTCGAAGTAGCGGACCGCCTTGCGCGTCAGCGGGACGCCCGCTCGCCGGGACAGCCGCACCTTGGGGCCGGTGTAGCGCATCTTCACCTCAATATGGTTAGGTAGACCTTACTAAGGCAAGCCTAACCTACTTTGAAGAGGATGTCATGCCGCCACTCGCCGAGCGCGTCCGCACCCTGGCCTCGGCCGCCAGCGTCACCAAGGTGACCGTCGACGGCGTGCCGTACCCCGCCCGAGGCGGCGTGGACCACCGCGGCCGCCCGGTCGTGCTGGTACGGCGGGGCGAGCCGTTGCACCGGTTGCCGGAGGACGCCGTGGTCGCGGTCAACCTGACCGCCACCCGCCTGCTGGGCGGCGTCGAGCACCCGCGCGGCCTGGTCGAGGTGCAGGGCTGGACGCAGGCCGTACCTGAACGTGACCTGCGGCCGACGGCGGTGGCGGTGGCCGAGCGCTGCCCCGACGAAGGCTTGTTCGAGGCGCTGGAGCGGCACGGCGACCCGTCGGCGCCGCTCCTGCTGCGGCTGGACGTGGGGCAGGTCGTCTACCTGACCGGCGAGGAGTCGGGTGTCCTGGACGCCGACGACTACCTCGACGCCGAGCCCGACCCGCTGCTGGAGACCGCCGAGCGAGTGCTCGCCCACGTCAACGGCACGCACCGGGAACAGCTGAGCGGCGGGGTGGCCCGCCTGCTCGGCCGCCCCGCCGGCGAGGTGTGGTTGTGGGAGCTCGACCGGTACGGCGCGACCGTCCGGGCGGACGGCACGCTGGTCCGGGTGGGCTGGGAGCAGCCCGCGCGCAGCGGCCGGTGCCTGGAGACCGCCCTGCGCGGGCTGCTCTGCGTCTGCTAGCGAGCGGGGTCGCTCAGCAGGTAGTCGGCCGCGCGCTTCATGACGAGGTCACGCTCGGCCGGGGTGGACAGTTGCTCCAGGCCGAAGCCGAGGAGCACGGAGTCGGCGGTGACCACGGCGGGCGCGCCGAGCGAGTTGGCCCGGGTGAAGTCCGAGCCGACGTTGACGCTCCCGGCCGGCGGCCCGGGCAGCGTCCACGGGCCGAGGCCCGTCTCGAAGCCCTCGGCGTCCAGCACGCCGCCCGAGGTCGTCACCTTGGTGTCGTCCACGAACGCGCCCTGGAAACCGGTGCCGGGGTCGGCCACGTAGCTGATCGACAGCTCCACCTTCTTGCCGGCGTAGGCGGCCAGGTCGAAGGCGACCGGCTGCCAGCCGCCGGAGTTGCCGGTGAAGGCGTTCCAGCTCCTGGCCGTGCACGGCGTGCCCGCGGTCAGGTAGTTGAGCAGGTGCGGATGGCTGGCCAGGTAGTAGCCGACCTCGCACTCCTGCGGGATCGCGGTGGTGGTCCTGCCGTTCAGGTCGGGCAGGGTGACCCAGTCGTCGCCGCCGGCCGTGCGCGCCTCGACGATGACGTGGTCGTAGCCCTCCTCGACGTTGTAGGAGAACTGCGCCTCGAACTTCGGCGCCTGCGCCGCCACGACCCCGGTCAGGTCGATCGTCCGGGTCATCCGGCTGTAGGTGTCGTTGACGTGCCTGGCCGCCATGTACCACTTGCCCTCGACCGGCTCGAACGGCCCGGTCCTGCCCTGGTAGATGGCCGCAGGCGCGCTCTTGAACAGCGGGAAGTCCCGCTCGTTCAGCAGCGTGCTGGTCACCACGAAGTTGCCCGCCTCGTTCAGCGGGTTGTCGCCCGCGGCGAAGCCCGCGCTGACGCCGGTGAACGGCTCGCCGGTGCCCTCGACGCCGGTCGGCGAGGCGACCGTGCCGCGGCCCGAGGCGCCCAGCCAGTACTGCATGAAGTCGTTGGACAGGGTCTCGCAGTCGTCGCGGGTGCTCACAGTGACCACGCACGGCCGGTCGGGGTAGCCCTTAAGGCCGTAGAAGATGCCGGTGGTCATGACCGAG
Organism: Nonomuraea sp. NPDC050310; assembly: GCF_040655795.1. Lineage (NCBI taxonomy): Bacteria > Bacillati > Actinomycetota > Actinomycetes > Streptosporangiales > Streptosporangiaceae > Nonomuraea > Nonomuraea sp. NPDC050310. Next base: position 27,613 of record NZ_JBFAKP010000016.1, read on the forward strand.
CCGAAGTAGGCCGCGGTCTCGCCGGCGTGCAGGACCTTGCCGCCCTCGTTGAGGTAGTCGCGCACGGCCAGGGTCAGATGGAAGGCCCGGTCGGCGACCTGGGCGTTCTGCCGGGGCGCGCCGAAGACGGTGATCGTCTCGTCGGCCGCGTCCTGGGTGAGGCGGTTGTCGCCGAGGTACCAGACCACGCCCTTGAAGTGGCCCAGCGCGCCCAGGTGGTGCGGCACGCCGTCGGCGTCGATGTCCCAGACCAGGGCCTTGCGGCCGGCGTTCTGGAGCGCCTGGACGTACTGCTGGGCGTACTTGGGCGCGTTGGTGCCCGCCGGGTAGACGGGGTTGACGCCCTTGTAGTCCTCGTCGGCGACGACCAGGACCTCGGCCCCGGCCTTGTCGCGCACGGTGTAGGTGAAGCGGGAGCTCTTGGAGGTGGCGGCGGTGAACCAGACCTCCACCTTGTCGCCGGCCTTCTGGCCCTTGACGGTGCCGCGGTACTCGGCGAAGTAGTGGTCGTTCTCGTCGCCGTAACGCTCGCCGCCCTTCCACTCGCTCACCGGCACCGACCGGGTCCGGCCGCCGTTGATCCGGTAGTGCAGCAGCTTGACCGGCAGCGAGCGGCGCATCAGCGCGGCCACCTGCTGGTCGCCGGAGTAGGCGACGGTGAACTCGTCGGGGTCGATGTCCGGCACGGTCCGGCCGACGACCGAGACCGGGCGGTCGGGGGTGTAGGCGGACTTGGCGACGCTCAGCGCGTACGGGACGTTCTTGGCGACCTCCCAGGCGATCAGCCGCTCGTCGTCGGGGAAGACGAAGCCGGTCGCGTCGCAGTCGTCGCGGGTCCACTCGTCGGCCGGGTCGTGATCGGCGGCCCGCTGGCAGGTGGACATCTCCGGCGTGTGCGTCAGCGCGCCGAAGGCGTTCTCGAAGTGGCCGTCGGTCTCGCCGTTGGTGGTGTAGAGCTGGGCGCCGATCTCCGGCACGTAGTTCTCGACCGCCGGCTTGGCGGTGTCGCCGAGGATCGCCTCGTGGACCAGGTCGTCGGGGGTCGGGGTGAAGAACTGCCAGCCGGTGCCGTGCAGGAGCAGCTCGGCGGCCGAGTGCCAGTTGATCACGAACTTGGGCTTGACCTTCTGCATGAAGGCGAGCTGCGCCTTGGTCTCCGGCTCCGAGCCGGGCGAGGGGCCGCGGTAGGTGCCCGAGGACGGCACCGGCGAGGAGCCCTCGTTGTCGTAGCCCCACTTGTGCGGGAAGTTGCGGTTGAGGTCGACGCCCTCGTTGGTCTCGATCACGCCGTCGCCGTCGTTGTCGCGCAGGTTCTTGCGCCACAGACGGTTGCCCTCGGTGAAGGTGTGGTCGTAGCCGTCGACGTTGATCACCGGCAGGAACCACAGGTCGACGGTGTTGACCAGCTTGGTGATCTCGCGGTCCTTGCCGTAGCCGTCGAGGTAGTGGTGCATGAGGCGGCGGACCATCTCGGGGGTGATCCACTCGCGGGCGTGCTGCGCGGCCTGGTAGACCACCGCGGGCTTGACGCGGTCGGGCAGCACGCGGGCGCCGAGCGTGACGCGCAGCGCGGTGATCGGCTTGCCCTGGACCGTCGTGCCGATGTCCACGGCCTTGGCGATCAGGGGGTGGTCCTTGGCGGCCTTCAGCAGCTCCTCACGCAGGTTGCCGGCGCCGCTGTAGGGGCGGAACACGCCCGCGGCGGCGGCCTTGGCCGCGCGGGCCTGCGGGAGCGCCTGCTCGGTGAGGGCGATGCCCTGGGCGCGGAACTTGGCGGCCTCCGGCTCGTTCAGCACGGCCGAGAGCTTGATCTTGCCGCCGGCGCCGGGCTCGGCGCGGAAGTCCTCGCGGTCGAGGGCCTCCTGCCGGAGCAGGTCGAGCTGCTCCAGGGTGACTTCGGCGGTGTACACCTTCGGGCCGGTCGCCTCGACCTTCCCGGGGTCGGCGCCGGCGGGGGCGGCGACGAGGAGCGCGCATAAGAGGGATAAGGATGCTAGGACGGGTAAGCGCCTCATAAGGTCATTTGTCAGCCCAGCGGCAACGGCAGTCAATCACGATGTCGTATCGGTACTCTGACCCCTCCCGCCGCGCCCCGGGGCGCATTCGCCACCCGCGGTGCCCCATGGGAGGATTCCGGGCGTGACCTCGCTGCCCTTCCGACTGGTGCGCGCCACGGCCTTCGCCGCGGTGAGCACGGGTCTGGGGCTGCTCGCCCATCTGTTCGCCGCGCCGGGCGGCTCCCCGATCGCGCCGCCCGCCGTCCTGGCGGGGGCCGCGGGCTGCCTGGCCGCCGCGTTCTGTACGGCCGGCCGCGAGCGCGGGCTGGGCGCGACGCTCGCGCTGATGGCCGGGTCGCAGGTGCTGCTGCACCTGTTGCTCTCGCTCTCGCACGAGGGTGCGGTCCTAGCCGCCGGCGGGCATCCGCACGCCGGGCTGGTGCCGGGGCTGGGCATGCTGGTGATGCACGGCTGGGCCGTCGCGCTGACCGCGCTCTGGCTGGCCCGGGGCGAGGCCCTGTTGTGGGCGTTGCTGCGGCGGCTGGCCGTACGGCTGCGCCTGACCCTGCCGGTCGCCCTCGCCGTTCCCTCCTGGGCCCGGGCGCCGCATCCCGCGCCGCGGGTGTTGCGCTCGGCGGTGCTGCGGCACGCCATCAGCGGCCGCGCGCCGCCCGTCTTCTCCTGAGTCCACGCCCGCGACCGGATCCACGCCCGCGACTGAGTCCATGCCCGCGGCTGAGTCCACGTCCGCGACTGGATCCACGTCTGCCGCGCCCCTGATCCGGGGCGTTCCTCAGCCATGCCTTTCTCAGGAGAGACCTTTCATGAAGCTTCGCCCTGCCCTGCTCGCGTTCGCCGCGGCCGCCCTGCTGACCGCCTGCGGCTCCACCGAGCCCACCACGACCGCCGCCGCCCCGTCCGCCGGTGTCGCCAAGGGCGTCGCGGCCGACCCGACCGCGCCGGCCACCTGGCTCACCGTCACCGACCCGTGGGTGAAGACCGCCGCCAAGGGGATGAGCGCCGCCTTCGGCACCCTGGTCAACCACAGCGCCTCCGACCTGACCGTCGCCTCGGCGGCCACGCCCGTCTCGCCCATGGTCGAGCTGCACGAGACCGTGGAGGACGGCGGGAAGATGCAGATGCGGCCCAAGAAGGGCGGCTTCGTCATCCCGGCCGGGGGCTCGGTGGAGCTCAAGCCGGGCGGGAACCACATCATGCTGATGGGGGTCAAGGCGCCGATCGAGGCGGGTGCCGAGGTGCCGTTCACCCTGACCCTCGGCGACGGCACCACCGTCACCTTCACCGCGGTGGCCAAGGACTTCGCCGGCGCCAACGAGAGCTACGCCCCCGGCCATGGCGGCTGACCGGACCACCCCGCCGGTCAGCCGGAGGCGGCTGCTCGGGGGGCTCACCCTCGCCGGCGGCGCCGCGGCGGCCGGGGCGCTGACCGCCTGCTCCCCGGCGGCCACCTCCGCCGACCCCAGCGCCCTGGCGGCCTCCTCCCCCACCCCCGGCGCCCGCACCGCCCAGGCGGCCACCTCCTCCACCCCCTCGTCCCCGGTAACCACGGCGGCGGGGACCGAGGTGGTGCCCTTCCACGGCGAGCACCAGGCCGGGGTGGCCACCCACCCCCAGGCCCACGCCGCCTTCGTCGGCCTGACCCTGCGCGAGGGCACCGACCGGGACGGGCTCGGCCGGCTGCTGCGGGTGCTGACCGACGACGCCCGCCGGCTGACCGCGGGCCGCCCGGCACTGGCCGACACCGAACCCGGCCTGGCCGAGCTGCCCGCCCGGCTGACGGTCACCTTCGGCTTCGGCCCCGGCCTGTTCCGTGCCGCCGGGCTGAGCACCGGCCCGTCCCCCCTGCCGTCCTTCGGCATCGACCGGCTGCAGGAGCGCTGGAGCGGCGGCGACCTGCTGGTCCAGCTCTGCTGCGACGACCCGGTCACCCTGGCGCACGCGCTGCGCATGGTGGTGAAGGACAGCCGCTCCTTCACCACGGTCAAGTGGATCCAGCGCGGCTTCCGCCAGGCCACCCGCCCGGCCGGGGTCACCCAGCGCAACCTGATGGGCCAGCTCGACGGCACGGTCAACCCGGTCGCCGGGACGCCGGAGTTCGACCGGGCGGTCTGGATCCAGGAGGGCCCGCTGCGCGGCGGCACCATGCTGGTGCTGCGGCGGATCCGGATGGAGCTCGACAAGTGGGACGCCGCCGACTCGGCCGCGAAGGAGTTCGCGGTCGGGCGGCGGCTCGACACCGGCGCCCCGCTCACCGGGGCCCGCGAGCACGACGAGCCCGACTTCGGGGCGGTCAACGCGCTCGGCTTCCCGGTGATCGCCCCGGAGGCGCACGTCCGCCGGGCGCGGGTGGCCGATCCGGGGCTGCGGATGTGGCGGCGGGCCTACAACTACGACGAGGGCGGCGAGTCGGGGCTGCTGTTCGCCGCCTACCAGGCCGACGTCGAGCGGCAGTTCACCGCGGTGCAGCGGCGGCTGGCCGAGGTGGACCTGCTCAACGAGTGGACCACGCCGATCGGCTCGGCGCTCTTCGCCATCCCGCCGGGGTGCGCGGAAGGCGGCTGGATCGGGGAGTCGCTGCTCGGCTGAGCGAGCCGTCGCCGGGGGTACGGCAGGCGTGCCGTACCCCCGGTGACGCGGCCGGCAACCGCAGCGCAGCCGGGCGTTGACATCGGACCATTGCGGGGCTTCGATGTGAGGAAACTGGGCGTATTCGGGGAAAGATGAGCCTTCCGGGTGGAGGATCCGATGACCCGTCCCCTGTCCCGCCGTTCCGTGCTCCTCGGCAGCGCAGCCGCCTTCGGCGTCCCCGCCCTGCTGGCCGGCTGCTCGAACCCGGCCACCCGCACGACCGGCTCCCCCGCCGCCACCGGCAGCGGCCCGGCCGCCCGAGGCGTGGTCACGATCGGCTCCAACGCCTCCGACGAGATCCCCAAGAAGTCGCTGACCGAGGTCACCAAGGCGTTCACCGCGCACGACCTGAGGATCAACACGGTCGACCACAACACCTTCCAGGAGAACATCAACCGCTACCTGCGCGGCACCCCGGACGACGTCTTCACCTGGTTCGCCGGGTACCGGATGCAGTTCTTCGCCGCGCAGGGCCTGGCCACCGACATATCCGATGTCTGGGCGGAGATCGGCGGCGACTACACCGACGCCTTCAAGGCCGCCTCGACCGGCGCGGACGGCAGGCAGTACTTCGTGCCGTTCACCTACTACCCGTGGGCCGTCTTCTACCGCAGGTCGCTGTGGCAGGAGAGGGGCTACACCCCGCCGGGCACGCTGGACGAGCTCACCGCGCTGGCCAGGAGGATGAAGGCCGACGGGCTGATCCCGATCGCCTTCGCCGACAAGGACGGCTGGCCGGCGATGGGCACCTTCGACATCCTCAACATGCGGATCAACGGCTACGACTTCCACATCTCACTCATGGCGGGCAAGGAGTCGTGGACCGACCCGAAGGTCAGGCAGGTCTTCGACACCTGGCGCGGGCTCATGGAGTTCCACCAGCCGGCGGCGCTGGGCCGTACCTGGCAGGAGGCCGGGCAGTCGCTGGCACAGAAGAAGACCGGGATGTACCTGCTCGGGATGTTCGTCGCCCAGCAGTTCCCCGAGGCCGACCGCGACGACCTCGACTTCTTCACCTTCCCGGAGATCAACCCCGAGTTCGGCACCGACTCCCTCGACGCGCCGATCGACGGCTACATGATCTCCGCCAAGGCCCGGAACGTCGAGGGCGCCAAGGCGCTGCTCAAGCACTTCGCCCAGGCCTCGGCGCAGAACATCGCCACCGCGCTCGACCCCGGCACGCTGGCGGCCAGCTCCAAGGCCGACACCAGCGGCTACAGCGCCCTGCAGAAGCGCGGCGCGGAGCTGGTCTCCCAAGCCAAGCACATCGCGCAGTTCCTCGACCGCGACACCCGCCCCGACTTCGCCTCGACCGTGATGATCCCCTCGCTGCAACGCTTCGTCGGCAGGCCGGGCGAGATCGACGGCCTGCTGAAGTCGATCGAGCAGCAGAAGGCGAACATCTTCCGATGAGCGCCCCCCTCGGCCCGCGGGGCGGCTCGTGACCGGCCGCGACCGGGCCCTGGTCGTCGGCGGGCTCGGGCTGGCGATCATGGTCGACCTGCTGCTCATCTGGATCCCCACGCTGGCCTCGGTGGGCCTGTCGGCGACCGACTGGGACGGCATCTCGGCGATCGGCCTGGTCGGCGGCGAGAACTACCACGACCTGGCCGCCGAGTACCCGCCGTTCTGGTCGGCGGTCACCAACAACCTGCTCTGGCTGGGCTTCCTCGGCCTGGTCGCCACCCCGCTGGGCCTGCTGTTCGCGGTGCTGCTGGACCGCCGGATGCGATTGTCGCGCCTGTACCAGAGCGCGCTCTACACCCCGGTCGTGCTGTCGCTGGCGGTGGTGGGCTTCATCGCCCAGCTCGTCTACTCCGCCGACTACGGCGTGCTCAACGCGGTGACCGGGCTGACGACCGACTGGCTGGGCGACCCGTCGCTCAACATCTGGGTGGTGATGGTCGCCGCCGCCTGGCGGCACGTCGGCTACGTGATGATCATCTACCTGGCCGGGCTCAAGGCGGTCGAGCCGGCGCTCAAGGAGGCGGCCGCGATCGACGGCGCGAACGAGGCGCAGGCCTTCTTCCGCGTCGTCTTCCCGACGCTGCGGCCGGTCAACGTGATCGTCCTGGTGATCACCGTGATCGAGGCGCTGCGGGCCTTCGACATCGTCTACGCCGTCAACAAGGGCCGCAACGGGCTGGAGCTGCTGTCGGTGCTGGTGACGGAGAACATCGTGGGCGAGGCCAGCCGGATCGGCTTCGGCTCGGCGATCGCCACCGTGCTGCTGGTCATCTCGCTCGGCTTCATCGTGACCTACCTGGCCCAGCTCTTCCGGGATCCCCGATGACCGCGACCCGGCCCGCGACCCGGCCCGTGACCCGGCGGCGTCGCCCGCTGCGCGGGCTGCTGCACCTGTTCCTGGTGCTGGTCGCGCTGGGCTGGCTGGCGCCGCTGGCGCTGGCGGTCTACGCCTCGCTGCGGCCCTACGACGAGACCGCGCGGCTGGGCTACTTCTCGCTGCCGGAAAACCTCACCCTCGACTACTACACCGCGGCCTGGACCCAGGCTGAGCTGCCCAAGTACTACCTCAACACGCTCATCGTGGTCGTCCCCGGCGTGGTGCTGACCCTGCTGCTGGCCTCCTTCGCCGCCTTCGTCATCGCCCGGCTGCGCGTCCCCGGGCGCAGGACGCTGCTGATCGTCTTCACCGCCGGGAACCTGCTGCCGCCGCAGGTGCTCATCACGCCGCTCTACACCATGTACACCTGGATCGAGCTGCCCGGCTGGCTGTCGGACTCGCACTCGCTCTACGACTCCTACCTCGGGCTCATCCTGATCCACGTCGGCTTCCAGTTCGGCTTCTGCGTCTTCGTCATGGCCAACTACATGGCCACCATCCCCGAGGAGATCAACGAGGCGGCGCTGGTGGACGGCGCCTCGGTCTGGCGGCGCTACTGGCAGCTCACCCTGCCGCTGTGCCGGCCGGTGCTGGCGGCGCTGTCGACGTTGCAGTTCACCTGGATGTACAACGACTTCCTGTGGGCGCTGGTGCTGATGTCCTCGGGCGACAAGCTCCCGGTGACCAGCGCCCTGAACAACCTGCGCGGCCAGTTCTTCACCGACCACAACCTGCTCGCCGCCGGGTCGATCCTGGTCGCGCTGCCGACGCTGATCGTCTTCCAGCTCCTGCACAAGCAGTTCGTGGCCGGCCTCACCCTCGGCGCCACCAAGGGCTGAGCGGTCAGGACGCCGTCGCCCGCACCGCGGCCTCGACCGCCTCCGGCGTCCGGGCGACCACCGCGGTGTCCTCGTCCAGCGTGATGATCGGCCGCTGGATCAGCACCGGGTGCGCGGCCAGCGCCGCCACCCACCGCTCCCGCTCCTCCGGCCCCCGCGCCCAGCCCGCCAGCCCGAGCTCGCCGGCGACGGGCTCACCGAGCCGCGTGATGTCCCACGGCTCCAGCCCCAGCCGCTTCAGCACCTCCCGCACCTCCTCGGCCGTGGGCGGGTCCTGGAGGTAGTGCCGGACGGTGTAACCGGCCCCGGCCTCCTCCAGCAGGTCGAGCGCGGAACGGCACTTGGAGCACTCGGGGTTGATCCAGATTTCCACACCGCCATCATCCACCAGCCCGCCTGCGCTTGACCGCGGGAGTCGCGGGAACGTCCTGGTGGCGGCCAAGATTGACTAGCGGTTCGCACTGGGATATTCCCAAAGCATGTCACGTGCCCGATTAGCACCCCTTTTCGCGCTGGCCCTGCTGCTCACCTCCGTCGCGGCGGCGCCACCCGCCACCGCGGCGAGCGCAGACCCCCAGGACCACGGCTCCGGCAAGTCCGTGATCCGGATCCACCCGGACGAGATGAAGCTGCCCAAGCTCAAGGGCGTCCCCGACACGCCCCCGCAGAAGCGCGCCGCGGCCCCCGGCCAGACGCCGCCGGTGGGAACGGTCCGCCAGTGGCCCGCCCTCGACACCATCAACGGCGAGTACCTCAAGCCGTTCACCCTGCGCGCGGTCGGGGCGAAGATCGAGGTCTGGGTCGCCAACGACACCGCCTACCCCGAGGGCGACTGCCGCCGTGCGGTGGCCGGCGACACGACCGTCACCGACGCCCAGGTGGCCAGCCTGGTCCAGGAGTTCGACGGCAACATCTACCCCAAGGAGGTCGCGCAGTTCAGCACGCCGCCCGACCGTGACGGCAGCGGCTCGCTGATCCCGCTCGACTACTCCGGCGCGGGCGACAAGACCGTCACGCTGGTCGACAACGTGCGCGACGACGACTTCTACGACATCGACGCGCCCGGCTACATCGCCGGCTTCCACTACGGCGTCTTCAACGACTACACCGACCGCAACGTCATGACCATCGACGCGTGGGACTGGAAGCACCGGACCGGGCCCAACCCGCCCGACGAGCCGACCGCCGACCCGTGCACCAGCCGGACCGCCGAGCCGTACCAGTACGAGAGCACCTTCGCCCACGAGTGGCAGCACCTGCTGCTGAACTACGCCGACCCCGGTGAGGCCGGCTGGATCAACGAGGGCCTGTCGGACTGGGCGATGACGCTGACCGGGTACGTCGACCCGCGCAAGGAGATCACCGAGCGCGGCTGGGACGGCCACATCCAGTGCTTCCTGGGCTGGACGACCGCGGCCGAACGGCCCTTCGAGTGCGGCGGGCCGGAGAACTCGCTGAACCTGTGGGACGAGACCACCCATCCGGCGGCGGTCTTCGCCGACTACGGCATCGCCTACGCCTTCATGCACTTCCTGGAGGACCGGTACGGCAAGCCGTTCATGAAGACGCTGCACACCAGCCGCGTCACCGGCATCGCCGGCCTGGGCGAGCTGATCGGCGGCGACCCGTACAAGGTGATCCACGACTTCCAGACCTCGGCTCTGCTGGACAAGCTGCTGGAGTCACGCCGTTCGGTGCTGGTGGGCCTGCCCAAGAGCCGGATCGCCTCGCCGAGCCTGCGCATGTCGCTCAACCTGGCCAACCCCTTCGTCAACCGCACCCCCGGCGCGGCGCCGAACGGGGCCGACTTCGTGCCGCTGCAGAAGGCCGACGGCACGCTGCTGCGCGGCCGTGACCTGCGCTCGCTGCGCTTCGAGGGCGCCAAGACGGTGCCGGTCAGCCCGCTGGCCTGGACCGTCGTCTCCGACGACCCCGACCGCGCGGGCAACCCCGTGCTGTGGTCGGGCGACGGCAACGACATCAACGAGGCGGCGATCACCCAGGTGACGCTCCCCTCGGGCACCGTGACGCTCAGCCTGCTGGCCAAGTACGGAGCCGAGGCGGGCTACGACTACGGCTACGTGATCGTCTCGACCGACGGCGGCGCGACCTACACCGCCGTGGCCGGGGACAAGACCGTCGCCGGACCGCTCGGGCCCTCGCTCAACGGCGCCACGAACGGCTTCGAGCCGCACACCTTCGACCTGAGCGCCTACGCGGGCAAGAGCGTCCTGCTGGGCGTGCAGTACGTCAGCGACGGCGGGGTCAACGAGGGCGGCCTGAAGGTCGACGACCTGACCGTCAACGGCACCGTGATCAGCGACGGCTCCTCGCTCGCGCCGTTCAAGTCGAAGACGGAGATCAAGCCGGTCGACATCAAGTGGAACCTGCGCCTGGTCGGCCTCGACGAGCGCAACCACATCGCCGCCGTGCACGAGTTCCGCAACCGCAACCCGCTGCGCCTGGGCGCGGTCGAACTGCTGCCCGCCCTGGTGTTCCCCAAGGTGATCGCGATCGTCAGCTACGACGACGCCACCGAGCTGGTGCGTGACTACCAGCCGTACACGCTGACCGTGAACGGCGTGGTCCAGCCCGGTGGCAAACCGCTCCTCTAGAAGCCCGGTGGCTCCCCTTCGCGGGGAGCCACCAGCTTGCGGTAGAGGCGTTCGTAGCCCTCGGCCATGACCGGCACCGAGAACTTGCGCTCCACGTGCGCGCGGCAGCCGGCCGGATCCAGCCGGCCGGCGGCCTCGACCGCCTCGGGGAAGCCGGCCACCGAGTCGAGCACGAACCCGGTGACGCCGTCCTGCACGACCTCGGGGGCCGCGCCCCGGCGCAGCGTCACCACGGGCGTGCCGCAGGCCATCGCCTCGACCATGACCAGGCCGAAGGGCTCGTCCCACTGGATCGGGAAGACCAGGCAGCGCGCCCGTGACAGCAGATCCCGCTTGGCCTCGGCGTCGGCCTCGCCGATGTACTCCGCGTCCGGGCCGAGCAGCGGCTTGACCTGGGAGTCGAAGTACTCGCGCTCGAACTCCTCCGACAGCTTGCCGGCCAGCACGATGCGCCGGCCGGAGGCGCGGGCCGCCTCGACCGCCTGCCGGGCGCCCTTCTCGGGGCTGAAGCGGCCCAGCCAGAGCACCCAGTCCTCCTTGTCCTCGCGCAGCGGGAAGGACGGCACGTCGATGCCGTTGTAGATCACCCCCGCCCAGTTCAGGTCGGGCATCTTGGCCCGCTGCGCATCGGAGATGGCCGCGAGGTGCACCGAGGCGCCCATCTGGCGGTAGTACTCGCCCAGCTCGCCCTCGGTGGGCCCGTGCGCGGTGAGCAGGGTGGGCGAGCCGCGCCCGTCGGCGGTCAGCGGCCCCGCCAGCGTGTGGTCGTGCACGATGTCCGGGTCGATCCTGGCCAGCTCCTGGGCGGCCTGCGCGGCGTGCAGGACCTCGGGCATCGGCTCGCCGATGCGCTCGGAGGGCGCCTCGGCGTAGGTGGGGAAGAACCGGGCCGTCGTCTCGGACGCGCCTGCGCCGATCAAAGTGACCTCGTGGCCCCGCTCGACCAGGGCTCCGGCCAGGTCGGCGACCATCGACTCGATGCCGCCGTAACCGTCGGGCGGAAGTTCGAACCAGGGCGGGGCGAGTATCGCCACACGGAGTGGGGGTAGTGACTGCATTTCCGCCCACTACCCCAAGGAGCCTGGAAAGTGTCCACACTCGTGACATTGGTGGAAGGCGACTCCTTCGCGGTCTCGACCAGGAACGGCGACATCGTGCCGGGAGACGCCCAGGGCGTCTACCACGCCGACACCCGGCTGATCTCACGCTGGGAGCTGCGGGTCGACGAGGCGCCGGTCGAGGCGCTGGAGGTGGTGGCCGCCGCGCCGTACCACGCGACCTTCGTCGGCCGCGCCCGGCCCAGACCGGGGGCGGCGGAGAGCACGCTGCTGGTCGTGCGCGACCGGTACGTGGGCGGCGGGCTGCGCGAGGACCTGACGTTGCGCAACCTGTCGGAGGAGCCGGCCGGCTGCATCGTCGGCCTGCACGTCGGCTCGGACATGGCCGACCTGTTCGAGGTCAAGGGATCGGGCCCGGTCACCCACGTGGCCGACGTGGAGTCGGCGATCACCCCGGACGGGCTGATGATCTCGGCGGCCAGCCGGGGCCGCGGCAGCCGGGTGGTCGCCGGCGGGCCCGCGCTGGCCGCGCCGGGGCTGATCACCTTCCGGGTGGTCGTGCCGCCGCGCGGCCAGTGGTCGGTGGTGCTGCAGGTCAACCCGATTATCGAGGGCGAGGAGCGTGGCGCCTGGTTCGCCGCGCACCAGCCGGTCGAGGAGGCCGAGCCGTACCGCCGCCGGGCCGACTGGCAGCGCGACAGCCCGGTGATCAGCACGCCCAGCCGCGCGCTGGCCCGCACGCTGGGCCGCTCCCGCGACGACCTGGGGGCGCTGCTGCTGCGCGACGGCGCGATCGCCGCCGGGGCGCCGTGGTTCATGACGTTGTTCGGGCGCGACTCGCTGCTGGCCTCGTGGATGGCGCTGCCCTTCGACCAGAGCCTGGCCCTGGGCACGCTGCGCCGGCTGGCCGAGTTGCAGGGCGTGCGCGACGACCCGCTGACCGAGGAGGAGCCGGGCAAGATCCTGCACGAGCTGCGGCACGGCGTGTTGTCGCTGGGCGGCAACGCCGGGGCCTACTACGGCTCCGTGGACGCCACGCCGCTGTTCGTGATGCTCCTGGGCGAGCTGCGGCGCTGGGGAGCGCCGGAGGAGGCCGTGCGCGAGCTGCTGCCGGCGGCCGACCGGGCGCTGGAGTGGATCACCACGCACGCGCGCCCGTTCCTGTCCTACCGCCGCCGCACCGACCAGGGACTGGCCAACCAGGGCTGGAAGGACTCCTTCGACGGGGTGAACCACGCCGACGGCACCCTGGCCCGGCCCCCGATCGCGCTGGCCGAGGTGCAGGGCTACGTCTACGCCGCCTACCGCGCCCGCGCCGCCTTCGGCGAGGCCGAGGTGTGGGAGCGCCGCGCCGAGGAGCTGCGCGAGGCGTTCAACAAGCACTTCTGGCTGCCCGACCGCGGGTACTACGCCATGGCGCTCGACGGCTCGGGCCGCCCGGTCGACGGGCTCGGCTCCAACATGGGCCACTGCCTGTGGACCGGCATCGCCGACCCGCGCTACGCGCCCCAGGTCGCCGCCCACCTGCTGGGTCCGGAGATGTTCACCGGCTTCGGCGTGCGGACCCTGGCCTCCTCGATGGGCGCCTACAACCCGATGAGCTACCACAACGGCTCGATCTGGCCGCACGACAACGCGCTGATCGTCGCCGGGCTCATGCGGTACGGCTTCGCCGACGAGGCGGTACGGCTCGCCACGGGTCTGCTGGAGGCGGCCGAGTTCTTCGACGGCCGGCTGCCGGAGCTGTTCTGCGGCTTCGACCGGACCGAGTTCGCGGTGCCCGTGCCCTACCCCACGTCCTGCTCGCCGCAGGCGTGGGCGGCGGCGGCGCCGATCCAGCTTCTGCGCGCGCTGCTGCGCCTCGAACCGGACGGCGCGGACGGGCCCGAGCTCGATCCCGTGCTGCCCGAGCCGTACCGTCCGCTGCGCATCTCCGGCCTGCCGGTCGGCGGCCGCCGGATGGCCGTGGACGTGGGCGAGAAGGCCGAGATCAGGCAGATCTAGCCCCGGGCAGCGCCGCGCCGGACGAGATCGTGAGATAACCTCTCACGGATAACCTCACGGCGTTGTCATGAGTCAACCAATCAGGGACAAAGCCTCGTGCCGTGTCCCCCGAACGGAACAAACGGTGGCATGAGCGACACGGCTTCCGGATCGCGCTCCGCTGGAGCGGTCCGCGATAACGGTGAGATGGGCGAGCAGGAGCTGAGGCGGCTCCTGGCCGGCCTGACGGCGGTGCGCGACGGCGACTTCGGCACCCGCCTGCCCGGTGACGCCGACGGCCTGATGGGCGAGATCGCGACGGTCTTCAACGGCATGGTGGACCAGCTCTCGCTGTTCACCTCCGAGGTGACCCGCGTGGCCCGGGAGGTCGGCACCGAGGGCCGGCTGGGCGGCCAGGCGGAGGTGCCCGGCGTCTCCGGCACCTGGAAGGACCTCACCGAATCGGTCAACGCGATGGCCGGCAACCTGACCGACCAGGTGCGCTCCATCGCCGAGGTCACCACCGCGGTCGCCAAGGGCGACCTGTCGCAGAAGATCACCGTGGACGCGCGCGGCGAGATCCTGGAGCTCAAGAACACCGTCAACACCATGGTCGACCAGCTCTCCAGCTTCGCCGACGAGGTCACCCGGGTGGCCCGCGAGGTGGGCACCGAGGGACAGCTCGGCGGCCAGGCCGACGTGAAGGGCGTGGCCGGCACCTGGCGCGACCTCACCGACTCGGTCAACTACATGGCCGGCAACCTGACCGACCAGGTCCGCAACATCTCCCAGGTGGCCACCGCGGTGGCCCGGGGCGACCTGTCGCAGAAGATCACCGTCTCGGCGCGCGGCGAGATCCTGGAGCTGAAGGAGACCATCAACACGATGGTCGACCAGCTCTCCGCCTTCGCCGACGAGGTCACCCGGGTCGCCCGCGAGGTCGGCACCGACGGCCGGCTCGGCGGCCAGGCCGACGTCAAGGGCGTGTCCGGCACGTGGAAGGCGCTCACCGAGTCGGTCAACGTCATGGCCGACAACCTCACCGCCCAGGTGCGCTCCATCGCCCAGGTCACCACCGCGGTCGCCAAGGGCGACCTGACGCAGAAGATCCGGGTCGACGCGCGCGGCGAGATCCTGGAGCTGAAGGAGACCATCAACACGATGGTCGACCAGCTCTCCGCCTTCGCCGACGAGGTCACCCGGGTGGCCCGCGAGGTCGGCACCGAGGGCAACCTCGGCGGCCAGGCCACCGTGCGCGGCGTCTCGGGCACCTGGAAGGACCTGACCGACAACGTCAACGTCATGGCCTCCAACCTGACCGGCCAGGTGCGTTCCATCGCCCAGGTGGCCACCGCGGTCGCCAAGGGCGACCTGTCACAGAAGATCAACGTCGAGGCCAAGGGCGAGGTCGCCGCGCTCGCCCAGACCATGAACACCATGGTCGACCAGCTCTCCAGCTTCGCCTCCGAGGTCACCCGGGTCGCCCGCGAGGTCGGCACCGAAGGCCAGCTCGGCGGCCAGGCGCGCGTTCCCAACGTGGCCGGCACCTGGAAGGACCTCACCGACAACGTCAACTCGATGGCCGACAACCTGACCAACCAGGTGCGCTCCATCGCCCAGGTCACCACCGCGGTCGCCAAGGGCGACCTGACCCGCAAGATCGACGTCGACGCCCGGGGCGAGATCCTGGAGCTCAAGACCACCATCAACACCATGGTCGACCAGCTCTCCAGCTTCGCCGCTGAGGTCACCCGAGTGGCCCGCGAGGTCGGCTCGGAGGGCAGGCTGGGCGGCCAGGCCGAGGTCGAGGGCGTCTCCGGCACCTGGAAGCGGCTGACCGAGAACGTCAACGAGCTGGCCGGCAACCTGACCCGCCAGGTGCGGGCCATCGCCGAGGTGACCAGCGCGGTGACCTCGGGCGACCTGACGCGTTCCATCACGGTGGACGCCTCCGGCGAGGTCGCCGAGCTCAAGGACAACATCAACTCGATGGTGGAGTCCCTGCGCGAGACCACCCGCGCCAACCAGGAACAGGACTGGCTCAAGTCCAACCTGGCCCGCATCTCCGGCCTCATGCAGGGTCACCGCGACCTCGACGTGGTCGCCGAGCTCGTCGTCAACGAGCTGGCCCCGCTGGTCTCGGCGCAGTTCGGCGCCTTCTTCCTCGCCGAGGAGAACCAGCTCAAGCTGATCGGCGCCTACGGCTACCCCGCAGACACCCAGCGCACCCGCTTCCAGATGGGCGAGTCGCTGGTCGGCCAGGCCGCGCACGCCCGCCGCACCATCGCCATGGAGCAGGTGCCGCCGGGCTACGTCACCGTCTCCTCCGGGCTCGGCAAGACCGAGCCGTCCTCTCTGATCGTGTTGCCGATCGGCGTGGAGGAGCAGGTGCTCGGCGTGATCGAGCTGGCCTCGGTGACCCCGTTCACGCCGGTCCACCGTGCCTTCCTCGACCAGGTCATGGAGACCATCGGGGTCAATCTCAACACCATCGTCGCCAACGCCCGCACCGACGAGCTGCTGCAGGAGTCCCAGCGCCTGGCCGCCGAGCTCCAGGCCCGCTCGGAGGAACTCCAGAACCAGCAGGAGGAGCTCCAGCGCTCCAACGCCGAGCTGGAGGAGAAGGCGGCGCTGCTGGCCTCCCAGAACCGCGACATCGAGGCCAAGAACCTCGAGATCGAGCAGGCCCGCCAGGAACTGGAGGACCGCGCCCAGCAGCTCGCGCTGGCCTCCCGCTACAAGAGCGAGTTCCTCGCCAACATGAGCCACGAGCTGCGCACGCCGCTCAACTCGCTGCTCATCCTGGCGCAGCTCCTGGCCCAGAACCACACCCGCAACCTGACGCCCAAGCAGGTCGAGTACGCCAGCATCATCCACTCGGCCGGCTCCGACCTGCTCCAGCTCATCAACGACATCCTCGACCTGTCCAAGGTCGAGGCGGGCAAGATGAACCTCGCGCCGGAGCGGGTGCCGCTGCGCCGCCTGCTCGACTACGTCGAGGCCACCTTCCGCCCGATGACCACCCAGAAGAGCCTCGACTTCCGCATCACCACCGCGCCGGGCGTGCCCGCCGAGCTGCTCACCGACGACTCGCGGCTGCGGCAGGTGCTGCGCAACCTGCTGTCCAACGCGGTCAAGTTCACCGAGGCCGGCAGCGTCGAACTGCGCATCGAGCCGGTCGCCGGGGCGGAGGTGCCGCCGTCGGTGCGCCAGCACGGGCCGGCCATCGCACTGCGCGTGATCGACTCCGGGATCGGCATCGCCGAACAGCACCTGGAGGCCATCTTCGAGGCCTTCCAGCAGGCCGACGGCACCACCAACCGCAAGTACGGCGGGACCGGGCTGGGGTTGTCGATCAGCCGGGAGATCGCCTACCTGCTGGGCGGGGCGATCGCGGCCGAGAGCGTGTTCGGGCAGGGCAGCACGTTCACGTTGTTCCTGCCGATCGCGCGGCCCGACTTCGCCGAGCAGGCCATCGACTCGGCGGGCGGCTCCGCCGTACCGGCCGAGGAGGAGACCGAGACGCCGGCGCCGGCGACGGCGTCGGCGGGCGACCCGCAGGTGACGCAGCGGCGGCTGCTGGTGATCGAGGAGCGCGCCCACGGGCTGCTGTCCCTGGTCGCCGAGAGCGCGCTGGCCGATCTGGCGCCGGGCGTGGAGCTGGTCACCGCGGCCGGGCCGCAGGAGGCGGCGGCGATCCTGGCCGCGCAGCCGTGCCACTGCATCGTGCTCGACCTGGCGATGTCCGAGCGGGCCGGGTTCGACCTGCTGGACGCCATGGACGGCGACGCGGCCCTGCACCGGGTGCCGGTGCTGGCCTACAGCAACTGGCGGATGGCGCCGCAGGAGGAGCACGAGCTGCAGGGCCGGGGCGAGGACGCCCGGCCGCTGGAGCTGCTGGCCAGCCTCGACGAGCTGCGCGAGCGCATCGCCCTGCACCTGACCGCCGAGCAGCCGGGCGACGTGGTGCCGCTGGTGCGCAACCAGCGGGTCGCCGAGCCCACCGCGCGCAAGGTGGACGGCACGCTGGCCGGGCGCACGGTGCTGGTCGTCGACGACGACACCCGCAACCTGTTCGCGCTGACCAGCATCCTGGAGATCCACGGCATGCAGGTGCTGCACGCGGAGAACGGCCGCAAGGGCATCGACACGCTGGTCGCGCACCCGGAGATCGACCTGGTGCTGATGGACGTGATGATGCCGGAGATGGACGGCTACGCCGCCACCTCGGCCATCCGCGCGATGCCGCAGTACGCCGAGCTGCCGATCATCGCGGTCACCGCCAAGGCGATGCCGGGCGACCAGGAGAAGAGCCTGGCCTCCGGAGCGAGCGCGTACGTCACCAAGCCCGTCGACTCCGACCACCTGCTCGGCCTCATCGAGCGGTACATGGCGGGGTGATCCGACCCCTCCCCCGCCAGCCCGCGATCGACCGCAAGGAGCAGTAGTGCCCGTCGCCCCGACCCCGCGCGAAGCCGGCTCCACCGACCCCAGAGCGGGAACGGTGGGCCGGCTCGCCGCGACCATCGAACGGCTGCGCCGGGAGATCCAGGAGGCCCAGCTCGCCGCCGAGGGCCGGGCGCTGATCGAGCTGGCGCGCGGCATCCTGGTGGAACGGCTGCGCTGCGGCCCCACCCAGGCCGCGCAGCAGCTCGCCTCGCTGGCCGCGCAGGCCGGCACGAGCCAGCTCGAACTGGCCGCGGAGATCATCAACCAGACCTCCCAGGACCGGCTGAGCGACACCATCCACGAGTTCCTGACCCAGGCGGGCGTCCGGGACACGAGCGATCCCTCGGTGGGGGTACGGCTGCGCGCCGCCGAGAGCGGCATGCTGCACGCCGGCGACAGCCAGATGGTCGCCGAGTCACTGCTGGAGCACGCGCTCACGCCGCTCGGCGCCTCGCTGGTGGCGTTGTGGGTGGCCGGGCCCGACGCCTCGCTCACCCTGGCCGGCGTCGCCGGGATCAGCACCGAGGAGGCGCGCCGCTGGCGGTACGTGCCGCCCGGCGTCTCCACGCCCGCCCGCCGCGCGCTGGTGGAGCGGCAGTCGGTCTGGTTCCGGTCGCTGAACGAGCTGAGCCTGCCCTCGATCGGCTACCGCGACTGCTCCGGCGGCCGGGTGGTCGTCCCCGCCGGCACCGGCGGGCGCATCTTCGGCGTCCTGGAGATCGGCTGGACCGGCCCGCTGGAGCCGCAGCCGCCTGCCGTACGCAAGCAGGTCGAGGCGCTGGCCGAGCTCTGCGCCCGCACCCTGGAGGATCCCGACCCGCCCGGCCCCCCGGCGCCCGGCATGACCGAGCTGGTGGACCTGGCCGACGCGCTGCCGGACCCGGCGCTGGTCCTGCGCCCTGAGCTGGCCGAGGACGGCACGCTGGCCGACTTCCGCATCCACCACGTCAACCGGCGCTTCATCGACCCGGCCGGCCGCCCGCGCGGCAGCGTCACCGGCTCGCTGCTGCTGGAGGCCTACCCGCTGGCGTCCGGCGACAGCGGATTGTTCGAGAAGATCGACCACGTGCACGCCACCGGCGAGCCGTTCAGCGCGGACGCGATGCCCCTGACCGAGCTGGTCGACCAGGTGCCGCTGACCACCGTCGCCGACATCAGCCTCACCCGGCACGGCGAGTGCGTGCTGCTCATCTGGCGGGTCCAGGACGAGGCGGTACGGCTGGCCAGCCTGCTCCAGCACGCCCAGCGGCTGGGCCGGCTCGGCGGCTTCGAGGAGATCCCGGCCATCGGCCGGATCACCTGGAGCGAGCCCGTCTACGCCCTGTACGGCCTGTCTCCCTCCGAACAGCCGGTCCCGCTGGAGCGGCTGCGCGAGCACGCCCACCCCGACGACGGCGAGGCCATCGACCGGTTCCTGCGCACGATCCTGCACCGGCGGATGCCCGCCGCGACCGCGTTCCGCCTGGAGCGCGAGGACGGCATCGTCCGGCACATCCGCGTGGTGGCCGAGCCGGCCTTCGACGCCGAGGGCCGGATGATCGCCATCCGCGGCGCCTACCAGGACATCTCCAGCCAGCACTGGACCGAGGTCGCCCTGGCCGCCACCCGTGACCAGCTCGCGGTCACCGAGGAGGAGTCGCAGGAGCGCAACCGGCTGGCCCTGCAGCTCCAGCACGCGATCATGCCGCCGGCGCGCGGGCCGGTGGAGGCCTTCGGGCTCAACATCGCCGTGCGCTACCGGCCGGCCGAGGCCGAGCACCTGGTCGGCGGCGACTGGTACGACACCGTCGTGCTGCCGTCCAAGCAGGTGCTCCTGTCGGTCGGCGACGTGGCCGGGCACGGCATCGAGGCGGCCACCGGGATGGTGACCCTGCGCAACGCCCTGCGCGGCCTGGCGGCCACCGGGGCCGGGCCCGGGCAGTTGCTCGGGTGGCTCAACATGGTCACGCACCACCTGACCGAGAGCGTCACCGCCACCGCCGTCTGCGCGCTGTTCGACCCCGAGAGCCGGATCCTGCGCTGGGCCCGCGCCGGGCACCTCCCGCCGGTCCTCGTCCGTGAGGCGCAGTCGCTGGAGCTGCCGGCGATCGACGGGCTGCTGCTGGGCGCCATCGGGGACGCGGAGTACGCCGAGGGGCAGGTCCAGCTCGAGGAGGGGGACACGCTGCTCATCTACACCGACGGGCTCATCGAGCGGCGCGACCGGACCCTGCAGCATTCGCAGCGGCAGTTGCTGGAGATGGCGCGGCGGGCGACCGGGGGGCTGGACCAGCGGCTGGACTACCTGCTCACGCACTGCATCTCCGACACCGACGACGACACCTGCCTCATCGGCGTGCAACTCGTATGACCGGCCCGGGCGGGGGTCCCCGTGGTTCGTGGCGGAACACCACGCACGACTGGGCCGCCGAGGTCGACCGCGACCACCTCGCCCTCATCCGCTCCGGTCCCTGCTCGGGCGGGGCCTGGCACCTGGTCCTGGAGGTGGTGGCCTACGCGGCCGACGAGGCCGAGTGCCGCGGCGGCGGCCGGTGCACGGTCGCCTTCCACGCCGACGGGTCGGTCTCGGTGGCCGACGACGGGCGGGGCACCGACACCCGGTTCGACGCCGGCCGTCCGGTGCGCAAGCCGGTCATGGCCACCAAGGACCTGCGCTTCTTCGACCACCCCGGCGCGCAGCTCCTGCCCGACGGGCATCCCCGCCGTGGCATGTCGGTGGTCGCGGCGTTCAGCCCGTGGCTCGTGCACACCAACCGGCGCGAGGACGGCGCCTGGGAACAGCGCTACGAGCACGGTGTGCCGGTCACCGGCCTCACCCCGCTCCCCTGCCCGCGCGGCACCGGCACCACCGTGCGCTTCCTGCCCGGGATGCCGCTGGTCGTCCCCGCCGATCCCGAATCGGCGTTCGCCGCCTGGCCCTGGCTGACCGTCGAGTTCCACCGCTGACCGGGCGGCGTCCCTTGCCCCTCGCCCAGGGGATGTCGAAGATGAGGTGAGACATCCGCGACGGAAGGGGCCCTGCGGTGACCGGCGCGGAGGACGAGCGAGGACGCCCGTCGGCATGGGAGGCGGCCTGGCGGGTCCTGGCCCCGGCGACCGACCTGGTCACCCCGATGGCCGTGCGGGTGGCGGCCACGCTGGGGATCGCCGACCTGCTGAGCGCCGGCCCACTACCCGCCGCCGAACTGGCCCGCCAGTCCGGCGCGGACCCAGAGGTGCTGACCTGGCTGCTGCGCCACCTGACCGGCCGAGGCGTGTTCGCCGAGCCCGAGCCGGGGGTGTTCGCCCTGAACGAGCCGGCCGAGCTGCTGGTCAGCGACCATCCCGCCGCCATGCGGGCCTGGCTCGACCTGGAGGGGTTCGGCGGCCGGATGGACCTGGCCTTCACCGGCCTGCTGCACACCACCCGCACCGGCGAACCGGCCTGGGAGACGGTGTTCGGCGCACCGATCTGGACCTATCTGGCGCAGAACCCCGGCATGGGTGCGTCGTTCGACGCGGCGATGGCCACCGGCGCCGAGTACGTCGCCGACGCGGCCGGCGCGTTCGACTGGACGGCGGTCCGGCACGTGGTGGACGTGGGCGGCGGGACCGGCGGCTTCCTGGCTCATCTCCTGCGGACGCACCCGCACCTGCGGGGCACCCTCGTCGACCTGCCCGAGACAGCCGCCCGCGGACGTGAACACCTGGCCGGCCTCGGCGACCGCTGTACGGTCTCCGGCCAGAGCTTCTTCGACCCGCTCCCGGCCGGAGCCGACGTCTACGTCCTGCGGCGGGTGATCCACGACTGGCCGGACGCCGACGCCGCCCGCATCCTGCGCCGCTGCGCCGAGGCAGCGGGTACGGCAAGCGCGGCGGATGCGGCGGGGCGGGTGCTGTTGATCGAGTCGCCGAGCACCTCCGACGGCGACCCGGCCGCCTTCGCCGAGATGTGCCTGCGCATGCTCGTCATCGGCGGCGGCCGGGAGCGGACCATCGAGGAGTTCGCCACCCTGGCCGCCTCAGCGGGCCTGGAGCTCGCCACCACCCGGCGCACGCCGCTCGGTCAGATCGTCCTCACCTTGATCCCTGAACCGACTCGGCCGAGCGCAGTGCGCGGTACATGAGCTGCGGGTCCCCCAGGTGGTGACGCAGCAGCTTCTCCAGGCCGCCGATCGGCACCAGGTTCTGGGGGGCGCGCGGGTCCTTGTACGGCACGCCGGCCAGCGGCGGCAGCGCCAGGGTGACGGCGTCGGCCAGCCGTACGACCTCCTCCGAGCTCATGTCGGCCCCCGCCTCGCAGCGCGCGATCCCCGACCACGGCGCGGACGAGGTGGTCGGCAGGCGGATGTACCAGGCGTGCCGGCGCCAGGTGGTGCCCATGAGGAACACCGGCGTGCGCTGCCCGGGGGCGAGCGCGCCGACGACGGCGGACTGGGGTGCGGGCAGGTAGGAGATGTGGTGGGTCTTGATGTAGCCCACCGTCCCGGCCAGGTGGCCGCGTCCCCGCAGCGGGCCGTCGACGAGCAGCAGGTCGGTGCTCTGGCGGCGGTGCCGTACGGAGAGTTCGAGCTCCAGCTGGGTGACCTGGCGTTGCAGGGCCAGGGTGAGCGCCTCCAGGCTGGAGTCGGTGGCCTGGGCCGGGTGGAAGGTGGCGTAGCGGGTCTTGACCTCGGGCGTGCCGGGTGAGGCGCTGATCAGCGCTCGCCGGACCTCGATCTCGGCCAGCTCGGCCCCGCCGGGGCCGCAGCGGACGATGCCCGCGGCGAACGAGGCGGCGATGCCCGGCACCGGCACCGGGGTGTCGTGCACCCAGACCCGGGCGTCGATCCGGCGCACCCCGTCGGCGACCAGCAGGGCGGCGGGGGCGCTGCCGCTCGGCGTGACCGGGGCCCAGTCGCCGGCCTCCGCCTCGACGCCCAGCTCCAGCTCCGCGCTGGTGGACCCGCGCTCGGCCAGCGCCTCGGAGGTGAGCGCGGCGGCGTAGCCGGGGTCCCACGGGTCGATGGAGAACTCGGTCACGCGTCCACTCTCCGCAGGTGTGAGCCGGTGGCGTCGCGGCTGACGGCGAAACGCACCGGCACGCGGTCGGCCAGGGCCTGGACGTGGGTCACCACGCCGACCATCCGTTCCTGCCCGGCGGCCAGCCGTTCGAGGGTGGCCGCGACGGTGTCGAGGGTGGCCGGGTCGAGCGTGCCGAACCCCTCGTCCAGGAAGATCGAGTCGAGCCCGCGGGCGACCGTACCGGACAGCGCCAGGGCGAGCGCGAGCGCCGCCTGGAAGGTCTCCCCGCCGCTGAGGGTGCGGGCGCTGCGCCGCAACCCCGCCTCGGCGTGGTCGATCACCTCGATCTCGCTGCGGTCGCCCAGCTCCAGCTCGTACTGCCCGTCCGACAGCTCGCGCAGTGTCTCGGAGGCGGTGGCCACCAGCACGGCCAGCGCCTCGGCGCACAACCAGCGCTCGAAGGCGTTGGCCCGCAGCCGCAGCGCCAGCTCGTGCGCCACCTCGGCCTCGCGGTCCTTCTCTGCGATCACCCGTTCGAGCTCGGCGATCCTGGCGAGGTCCTCCCTGACCCGCTCCAGCGTGCTCTCCGCCCTGGCCAGCGCGGTGGCCACGGCGGCGGCGAACTCGTCCGGACGGTCACCCGCGGCGACCCCGTGCTCGGCCAGCCGCGCGCTGATCCGCCCGGCCTGTTCGGCCCGCTGAGCGGCCAGTTCGGCCAGCCGCTGCTCGGTCTCGTCGGCCCTGGCCCGGGCGGCGGTGCCGATCCGGTTGCGCCAGGCGATCAGTTCGCCCCAGGCCGCGTGCAGGTCGGTGCGGTCGACCGGGGGCGCGGCCTCCTCGTCCAGGCCCAGCACCATCAGCCGGTCGCGCGCCTCGCCGAGCGCCGCCCACGCCTGCTCGGCCCGCCGGGACACCTCGGCCGCCGTCCGCCGGGCTTCGTCCAGGGCGGTACGGCAGGCGCGGGCGGCCTTCCTCGCCTCCACCGCGCGCCGGTCCGCCTCGGTCGCGGCGGCCAGCCTGGCGCTCAGCTCGGCGCGGTCGGCGCCTTCCGGGAGGGTGGCGCGGTGCTGGGCCAGCTCCGCGTCGAGCCGGGCGACCTGGGCGGTCAGCTCGGCCTCCAGGCGGGCGGTCTGGGCGGCCAGGTCGTGCTCCCTGCGGGTGAGCTGGTCGGTGAGCTCCTGTTCGCGGCGGGCTCGTTGGTGGGTGATCTCCTGTTCGCGGCGGGTCAGGCGGGCCGTGGTGTCGCGTTCCAGGGCGGTTCGGCGGGCGGTGGTCTCGTTCTCCAGGGCGGCGAGGCGGTCGGCCAGGTCGGTGCGCTGGCGGTCGAGCAGGGCGGCCAGCTCGCGCTCGGCCCGGGCCGCCTGCTCGGCCAGCTCGTCCGCCAGCCGGGTGGCCCGGTCGGCGAGCATGGCGGCGGTCGTCTCGGCCTTGCCCAGCACCTTCCTGGCCCGCTCGTCCTCCGCCTTGGCCGCGTCGGCCCTTCGCTCGGCCCGCCGCAACACCTCGTCAGGCCCACCCGCCGCACGGTGATCCGCTAGATCAGGGGACCCGCTCGTGTCGGCCAGCCCTCGGAGGTCGGTCTCCTCCTCGACGGCGGCCTGGTCAACGGGCCCGCCCGGGGAGGCCTGGCCAAGGTGGTCGGTGGGCTCGTTCGGGCCGGGGCGGTCGCGGAGGTTGGCGGGGCCGTCCGGGTGGCGGTGAGGGGCTGAGGTCGGGGGTGCCTGGTGGGTGGGAGGGAGGTGGGTGACTTCGCGGAGGCAGACCGGGCAGGGGGCGCCGAGGGTCAGCCGGGCGGCCAGGCCGGCGGCGGCGTGGGCGTCACGGAGCCGGTCGTGGTCCGCCACGGCGGCGGCCAGCGCGGCTTCCGCTCGGGCGGCGGCAGCGGTCAGGGACTCCAGCTCCACGGAGGCCGCGGCGGCTCGCCGCCGAGCCTCGGCCAGCGAGCGCGCGCCCTCCTCGCGGGCCGCGACCAGGGCCTTCTCCCCGTCCGCCCGCGCCTGGTCGAGCGACCGTTCCCCACTGGCCCGCGCCTCGGCCAGCGACCGCCGCCCAGCCTCCAGCGCCTCCGCCACCACCCGCCGCGCCTGCTCCCGCTCGGCGGCCAGCGCCGCCCGGGCCTGCTCGACGGCCTCGGTCCGGGCCTGCGCGACGGAACGCCGGGCCTCCTCGACCGCCTGCGCCGCAGCAGCCCGAGCCGAGGCCAGCGACCGCTCGGAGTCGGCCCGCGCCGAAGCTGCGGCCGCCGCCAGCCGTTCGACCGTGTCGAAGGCCGCCAGCGCCGCGCGCAGCCCCGCCACCTCCCCCAGCCCCGCCAGCGCCGCCTCCGCCTCCTGCTCGGCGACGGCCAGCACAGCGGCCCGTTCCTCCAGCTCGGCCACCTGGACGGCGGCCTGCTTGGCCGAGGCGGCCAGCGTCGGCACCTCCGGCGGCATGGTCAGCGCCCGCAGCCCGGCCAGCCGCCCGGCGAGCTCGGCCGACTCCCGCCGGATCCGCTCCAGCTCGGCGTCCCGCGCCCGCAACAGGTCGAGCTCGGTCCCGAGCTCACGTTGCGCCGTCCGCAACGCGAGCACCCCGGCCTCGGCCTCCGCCTCGGCCTGCGGGGTGGCGGTGAACTCGGCCCGCTGCTCGCGCGCGTGCAGGGCGGCCTGCTTGGCGACCTCCTCCTCGCGGGTGGCCTTCAGCCGGATCTCGTTGTAGACCTCGGCGTCGAGCAGCTGGACCAGCAGGTCCTGCCGCTCGTTCGGCTTGGCGTGCAGGAACTCGGCGAAACGGCCCTGCGGCAGCACCACGCACTGGGTGAAGAACTTGTACTCCAGCCCGGTCAGCCGCTGCACCTCGGCGGTGACGTTCTCCCCCTCGGCCAGCGAGCGGGTGACCTCCTCCCACCCGCCGGACAGCTCCTCCAGCCGCGCCTCGCGGGTGCGCACGATGCCCTTGGCGTCACGCGCCATCGCGCGGACCACGCCGTACCGTTTTCCGCCGCTCTCGAAGAGCAGCCCCACCTTGCCGGCCGCCGCCGAGGGCGCCAGCGCGTAGGCGACCGAGTTCTCCCGGCCCCAGCGCGGCACGGTGCCGTAGAGCGCGAAGCAGATGGCGTCGATCACCGTGCTCTTGCCCGCGCCGGTGGGGCCGACCAGGGCGAAGTACTCGACGTCGGTGAAGTCGACGGTCAGCGGCTCGCGGAAGCTGCCGAAGTTCTCCAGCGTCAGTTGCAGCGGCCTCATGCGCTCGTCACCTCGTCGTGCAGGCGGTCGAACAGGGTGGCGACCTGCTCGTCGTAGCGTTTGCTGGCCGTCAGGTAGTCGCGGAACAGCTCGCCGGGCGCGCGCGTGCCCGCACCCGCCTGCCGTACGGCACGCACTGGCCGGAAGCGCTCGTCGATGCTCACGTCGATCGCGTACGGCAGCAGCGCCCGCACCTGGTCGGCCAGGCCGACCCGGGGCTGCTCGGCCACCACGACCCGCAGCCAGTCGTCGCCCGTCTCCAGCGCTTCCAGCTCGGCGAGGCTGCCGCTGACGGTGCGCAGCCGCCGTGCCTGGCTGACGAGGAGCTCGGTGACGACGGCCGGCCGGCCCGGTTCGACGTCGACCAGGAGCGCGCCGGGCAGGTTGGCCTCCTCACCGAAGTCGACGGCCAGCGGCGAGCCGGGGTACCAGATCGGGCAGGGGCCGGGGATCTGCTGGCGGCGGTGCAGGTGGCCAAGGGCGGCGTACTGGGTCGAAGCCGGGAAGGCGGTGGGCTCGAAATAGTAGGAGAAGACCGACTGCGCCTCCCGCTCGCCGCCGCCGAACCGGCCGCCGGGCAACGTGCCGTGGGTGGTGACGAGATTGACCGTTTCGCCGGAGAACCCCGAGGTCAGGGCGGCGATCAGCTCGCCCATGCGGGCGGCGTAGTCGCGGTTGTGCTCGATGGCGGTGCCGGCCAGCACCTCGGCCGCCCGGACGACGTAGCGGTGCGAGAGGAAAGGCAGGGCGGCCAGCCGTACCGGCTCGCCGGAACGGGCGGTGAACTCCACCGCGGTCCGCCGGAAGGTGCCGACGACGTGCACGCCGAGCTTGCCGAGCAGCGGGCGGTAGACCTCGAACAACTGCGGGTTGTCGTGGTTGCCGGCCAGCACCACGACGTCGCGCCCGTCCTCGTGCAGCGCCAGCAGCGCGGGCAGCACCAGCGACTGCGCCTCGGGGGTGGGCGCGGAGGTGTCGAACAGGTCGCCGGCCACGATCACGGCGTCCACGTCGTGCTCGCGGGCGGCGCCGACCAGCTCGCGCAGCACGGCGCGGTGCTCGTCGGCGCGGGAGTGCCCCTTGAGCACCTTGCCCACGTGCCAGTCGGCGGTGTGCAGGATCTTCACGACAGACCTCTCAGAACGGGCGGGATGTCCTCTTCCTCCGGATTCCTTCCGAGTTCCCTAAAGGCAGGGTTCCCAGAACGGCGGGATCCTGGGGCGGCGGGATCTCAGAACGGTGGGATGTCCTCTTCCTCGGGCAGGCCCTGGAAGGGGTTGCCGGTGATCCGGGCCGGGGCCGCCGCTTCCGAGGGCCGGGTGGCCCAGGCCGGGAAGGGGAAGGCCACCGACAGCGGCACCGGGATCTCCGGCTGGGCGACGAACATGGTGCCCGGTTTCGCGATGGTGGCCCGGTCTCTGACTGTAGGCGGCAGCCAGCCGTACTCCGACCGGGCGGCCTCGGCCGGGTCGAGCCGCCCCGCCACCCGCACGGCGCTGTTGGCCACGATGCGCCGCTCCACCTCGGAGGCGGTCTGCTGGGCGCCGATGAGGATCACCCCCAGCGACCGCCCCCGCTCGGCCACGTCCAGCAGGATCTCCTTGATCGGCGAGTCGCCCTCGCGCGGGGCGTACTTGTTGAGCTCGTCGAGCACCACGAACAGCAGCGGCTTCGCCGTACCCGCCGACTCCTTGCGGTGGAACTCGCCGCGCAGCACCACGCCGACGACGAACCGCTGCGCCCGCTCGGGCAGGTTGTGCAGATCGACGATGGAGACCTGGGCGTCGGAGGTGCGGATCGAGTGGCCGCGGTAGAACGGCAGGTCGCCCCGGACGATCGGGGTCAGCGCACGCACCGCGCTGCGCAACCGCCGCAGGAACGCGTTGACCGTGCCCAGCGGCGTGGTCGAGCCCGTCCACTCGCGCCGTTCCTCCTCGTCCTGCAACTGGTCGGACAGCAGCTCGACCAGGTCGGAGAAGGTACGGCAGGCCGTACCCCTGATGCGGACCGCTCCCCCGTCGCCCACCGGTTCCGCCCAGCTCTGCAGCCGGGCGGCCACCTGCCCGACCAGCAACGAGTACCCCGCCCGCTCGTCGTCGGCGTCGGCGAAGACGAAGCGGAGCAGCTCCTCCTGGCAGAACTCGACCAGCGTCCAGTAGAACGCGCTGACCCCGTGCGTGCGCGCCGACACGTGCGGCACGCCGTTGGGATCGTTGGGCCGGGGCGGGGCGAAGACGTGCACGCTGCCGAACGGCTGGGCGGGCAGCCCGAGCCTGGCGTAGGCGGCGGTGTCGGTCAGCTTGATGTTGGGGTGGTCGAGGAAGAGCAGGTCCTCGCCCTTGACCGAGAAGATCAGCGCCTTGGTGTTGGCCGCCTCGCCGCCCAGCACGCCCGAGTTGAAGATCGAGTACAGCAGGAAGGTGGCGAACGAGGTCTTCGTCGCCACGCCCGACACGCCCGAGATCGACACGTGCGCGCCGCGGGTGCCGTCCATGAAGTCGAAGTTGAGGTAGAGCGGGCCGCCGTCGCGGCCGGTGCCGATCGGGATGCGCCGGTCCATCACGTCGAAGTAGAGCGCCTGGTCGCGGTCGAGCGCCTCGGCCAGGTAAACCTTCTCCCCCGGCAGCGGCGGCACGAAGACCTCCGGCTCGACGCGCGTCACCCGGACCTCCGCGACCTCGACCACCGCCGCCGGGAGCGACCCGTCGGCGATCAGGAACACGTCGCTGTCGAACGCCGCGCCCTCGTGCCTGGCCTCGACCACGGTCACCACGCCGGCCACCAGGACCGGCCCGTGCCCGGGCACGTCGCGCCTGGTCACGACCACGTCATCGAGCTGCACGACCTTGCCCGGCTCCAGCCCGATCCAGAAGGACAGGGGCGAGGCCGCCTGGGTGCCGAGCACCCGGCCGACCGCCACGCCTGTCGTCACACCTGTCGCCACTGCTGTCACAGCAGGCAGCGTAACCGGTGCCTCCGACGATTCCCGGCGACCGGACGCAACCGCGATGGCCGATCCGCCGCGCATTTGAGTAGGGGGTACCCATGTGCTTCCCGCGCCGGTCGAGGAGCATCGGCCTGTAGCCATGGGAGGGACGGAACATGCCCAGAAACTCCACGATCGAGGTGAAGGTCCACCGGCGCGTGCTGTGGGTCGGCGGCGAGGCTTACCCCGTGCAGAACATCGCCCGTGCCTACACGATGGCCCTGCGCCCCAGGCGCGGCCTGGCGCTGGCGCAGTTCCTGCGCGCCGTCGTGCTGTGGACCCTGCTCGCCGCCGCCGCGATGGTCGGGTCCGACTACGTGGACCTCGGCGTGGACCGCCGGCTCATCGTCGCCGCCCTGTGCGTCGTCGTGCTGATCAGCGCCGTCCAGTACCTCGTGCGAGTCCTGCGGCGCACCTACTACGCGCTGGTCATCGAGACCGCCGGCACGCCCCGCACCGCCTTGGTCAGCTCCGACCACGGGGAGGTCGCGCGCATCGTGCACGAGGTCATGAAGGCCATCGGCGACCCCAACGCCTACTTCAGCCAGACGATCACCACGAACAACCACTACGGCGACAAGATCACTCAGCTTGGGTCCCAGAACATCGGCAAGGTGGCGAGATGACGAACTACCACTATGGCGACAACATCACGCAGCACGGCTCGTACAACATCGGCAAGATCCAGAACAACGCGCCTGTCGACCCGCAGGCGGCTTTCCGGGAGATGATCCAGGCGGTCCAGGTGCTGCGCACCCAGGTCTCCCCGGCCGACCGTGAAGCCATCGACGCCGCCGTCGCCACCGTCACCAGCGCCGAACCCGGCGAGGGCGCCTTCCGGCGGGCCTTGCGGGAGATCGCGGGGGTGGCGTCCGTGGTGGGGCAGGTGGGGGCGCCGGTGATCGACGCTGTGCAGAAGGTGACGACGGCTTTGGGCCTGTGAAACGGCTCGCTCAGGTGGGGGTCTGGGACCGTTGGCACCAGCGCCACCAGCACAGCTTCCACGACTTCCTCACGCTTCGTCGTTCCAGGGCTGCTCAGGCAAGTGAAGGTTTGGCTCGGTCAGGCCGAATCGGCGCAGGATCTCCTCTGCAGCCTCCGGCCGACCGTAATTACGCACCAGAAGTGCTATCTGATGTGCGAAGAGATCGCGCTCTCCATCCAGATCGAGAGAGTGCAGGAACGCCGCCAAATCTTCCACCGGCGACGCCCCATTCATCGGAGACTTCGGCGCGAAGAAATCCGCGGCCTCCTCCGTCGGCGTCTTGTTGTTGGCCGCTGAGGAGAGCGTGGCGAGCAGGCCGATGTCGTTCACCGTCTTCTCCACCTGGTCGTCATTCTTGACGAGCCACCACACGACTGCGCTGCCGGTGTCCTTGAGCACGTCTCCGCCGAGGTACTCGCGCTTGCTCTGCTCGTATTTACGGTCGTGTTCCCAGACCACCTGGTCCTTGCGCACCTCGGCCAGTTTGTCGAGCCGTTCCTGATCCTGAGCGCTAAGGGCGACCTGCACGCCTTCGGCCATGGCCAGGACGTGCTCGGTGGGATCCTTCTGCATGGTGCCCAAGATCCCACCCAGTTCATGCGCGACCAGTGGGGCGCGGCCCGGCTCACGGCGTTCGGTGACTTCTCTCGCGCGGGTGAGTATCGCATCCACCGCGAGTGCCGCGAGGTTCACCTGCCTTTCGTCCCGCAGCGGATGGACAGGCGTCCAGAGGACGACGGCAGAGAACAGGAAGTCATAATCGGCTTCCCGGCTGGGCAACGGGACCTGGTCGATGCGCTGTTCCCGTGGCGCGATCGGGAGCGGCGGCGGAAGAGGTTCGTAGACGGGCTCGGGATGTTCCCGCGCCTTCGGAGGCCAATGCCTCCAGCCGATCCTGCCGAGTGCGATAAGCATGATCACTGCCACGAACGCGAGGGCCGACAGCCAGATCACCCGAGGGGCGAAGGCGATCAGACCGGCCAGCACGAGCGCGCCAGTGACGCAGAGGTAGACCATGACCGTGTTACGGCCCGAACTCATGATGCCCTCCACACTGTGGATCAGGGGATACGGAGACCTTGGCTGGTGGAGATTTTGCGCAGGACGACATCGAGAAAGGCGGCAGCCGACTCCGCGTATCGAGACACTGCGCGGGCCTCTGAGTACAGGCGACTCAGAATCGTCCTGCGCTGATCGCCGGCAGACACGAGTACGTTGATGAGAAAGTGGCGGCAACCATGATCGTGGCAGGCCACGAGAAGCCATCGCCGTAACTGTCCTTGCCACTCGGGTTCGTCGCGTTCGGAAAAGACCCGTCGCCACCCGTCGATCAGCATGTCGCGGACTTCCGCTTCCGCGACCAATGGTCGGCTGTGTTCGTCGGAGGTGGTGAATGCCTCCGGGTCGGCGAGCTCCAGAAAGAGCTCGAGGTCTCGTGCGTACTCCCTCCTGCTGCCTTCCATCGGCCGGGTGAGCCGGGTGAGCAGCAACCTGCGGAACCAGGGGTCCCCGGAGACCAGTTCCAGCAGTGCGGTGCGGGCGTTCGTGGTGCGGCTCTCCCGCCTGGCCCGGTGGTGGAGCCGTACAATCGCCTGATCTGGGTGGTTGAGGGCGATGACCTTGACGCACATCATGATGACGACCTCGGACAAAGCGTCCGAGAGATGATCATCCGTCGCCCAGGTGTAGATTTGTTTGCGGAAGAAGCCGCCGTGCTGCTCGTTCTTGAGCGCCTGCTGCAAAGCACGGTCCGCTGCCACCTGGCGGCGGTAGGCACTGGCCCCGCTGGTCCATTCGGCCACGGCGTCGACCAACACCTGCCGGTATCTGAGGTGTAGGCACTGGTCAGCGAACTGCTCAACGAGGAAGTCCCGATCCTGGTCGAGCAGATCGGTACAGTCGATCATCTTCCCAACCCACTGCCGGATGCCGCTCCGCAGTTCGGGCATGTGGTGCCAGAAATGGGCGCGGACCGCCGCGTCGTACCCCAGTTCCTTGAACCGTAGGTGCCCCCGATCGTCTAGCTCCGCATCAATGCCGTTCAGGCTTTCCAGGAGATCGGAACGCTCCAAGAGATGACTCTCGTCGGCATACGACAGGGTCGAGAGCAGTCTCATGGCGGCGTCATAGACAAGATCGACGTGCGCGCCGTGCAACATGGCGGTGGCGAGAAGCAGAGCGCGTTGGGGACCCGAACGCAGCTCGGCCACCATCTCAGCCACTGCGGCATAATGCCCGGCCTGTGCGGACTCCGCTGCCTTGTACCAGGCCTCGTGGTCCCCCTGCGGATCCTTGAGAGATGCCAAGCGGACGAGGTCAGCGAACCGGGCAACGTCCCGGAGTGGCGGATCCTGGCGCAGGAATTTCGGAAGAGGGCTGCTCACAGCATCGCGCACTTCCGCCAGCCGCAAGTGCCGGCGAAGCACTTCGTGCGCGTTCGGCCGTCGTATCCCGGCATGGAGCCGGGTGAACTCCGGCCAGACCTCGCGCCCGTCCTTGCCTGGCAGTACGACTACGAGAAGGGCCGAACGCTCGGCGATCATTTTGCGTACCGAGGACAGCTCATCCTGAAAGGCGCGCCAGCACCGGTCATCCACCTGCGTCAGGTCCAGCCATACACGGTCATCGTCACCGACGGCCGTCGGCTCAAGCCGATATCTTCCGGTCTCTTGGTCCCTCTGCCACACGAGTTCGTGAAAGCGCTCCTCCCCGGTCGACAGTCCTCGTAACAAAGCTTTCGCCGTGGCGACCCTGCCGCTGCCCGGCTCACCGCTCAGGAGCACTGTCCGGTAGGTTTCGAGGACGTCGTCCGCCTTCCCGTAGCCCGGAGGGTGGACAAAGCGCCGCCACAGCCAGTCCAATTCCTCGATGAAGGCGTACCGCGGATCATGGCTCTGCGTTGCCGCCTGGAAATAGTTGAGATCCCCGCTCCCCGCATGGATCGGTCCGGTCACCGCTTGTCGTCCTTCTCCTCTTCGTCGCGCGTATCGCCGAATTTCTGCCGGATTCCGCCACGGTTGTCACGCGCGACGTATATGGCTCCCGCTCCCGAGATGTGTGGGGAGTGTTGATTGATATCCCCGGAGCCGAAATGCGTCGGGCCGTGATTGCCCTTGGATACCATGCCGGCGTCACCGATGAAATTCCCGGCCTGGACGAGGTTCCCGCGCGCCTCGTCGATCGTGTTGCGTACGCCGCCCACCTCCGGCTCCTGCTGGTGCTGCGGCGTACGGTCGGCCGCCTTGAGGCGGGGCAGTTTGGCGGCGAGTACGTCACCGATCCGCTTGAGTCCCGATGGCAGGTCATGGGCGTCCAGCCGGATCGACTGGACGTCCGCGAGCCGCTGCAGCGGTACCGGAAGGTCGGCGGGGTCGAGCCGCTCGGTCATGCGACCGTCGAGGATCGGTATCACCTCGATGCCGCAGGTCAACGCCTCCTGAATCTCCGTGCGCACCCAGTCGTCCTCGGTATGGAGTCGTGGGTGCTTCGACCAGCTCGGTCCGATGACGGCCAGCACGAGACCACTGCGGCGTACCGCTGTGATCAGTGCCTCTGGGTACGTCGCTCCGGGCGGGATGGCGTTGGAGGCTCGGAAGACGTGCTCCTTCCCGAAGCGATGCCCAAGATTCTCCTCCAGTAGAGCAGCGGTCTTGTCGCCGTCGCCTGTGCGGTAATTGATGAACACCTCGTATGTCACTGAAGTCCCCCACATGGGTCTACTTGGAGTTGACGACTTGCAGAGCCGTGCTGAGTTTCGGGGCCACTCGCTGCACCGCCGCGTTCTTCGGGTGGCGGGAAAGCGCGCGCACGAGAGCACGGATATCCGTACCGATGGTGGCTGAGCTGACCGTGGCAGCGGCGGGAAGGATCCGGTCGACCAGATCGCAGGCACGCTCAAGCTCGCCCGCCATGGCATGGGCGAGCGCGCAGCGCATCCCGTAACGGACATGTGTTCGCAACGCATGCGGCGCCACCAGCGTCAGCTGCCCGCTGATCGCCTCGGCCGCCTCGCGTGGACGCCCGAGGTCGTACAGGCACCACCCGGTGATCATCCCGACCGGATCGGGGAGGTTCGTGGTGCCGATGACGGGCGGCCCGCCCGACTGCGACACCGGCATGGACAGCAGGGCGCGAGCTCGGTCCAGGCTGCGCATGCAGGAGTCGTAATCACCCGCGAGCGCGTGGCCCTGTGCCTCGCGTTGCGCCGCCAGGCCACGGATTCGCGGAGGCAACTTGGAACTCTGCGCCTGCCTGGCTAGATCAAGCGTCTGTGCGGCGTCGTCGCGGTAAAGCGCGACAAGCGCATGTCGGACGTGGCCGTACGCGGCCAGATCATGGTCTCCACCCGCCGCCGCGAGTTCCACCGCGTGCCGGGTCCACCACAGCGCACCCTGATCATTGCCGATCTCCTGCATCATCCAACCGGCATATTCGGCGTAGCGAGAAGCCAGCCGCAGAAGCCCGTCACGAGTGCGAGCTCCCGTACGGGCGCAGAGTTCCCGTAGCGAGTGCGTTTGCGCGATGAGTGCGGGCAACAACGCTCCAGGGCCGGTTGCCTGGCCGAGTTGGCGATAATTGTCGAACAACGCACGGGATGCAGCCAGTAGCGTGGCCTCGCCTGAAAGGGGGGTCATTTGCGGATGACCGATGTTCATGCCGACGCTTGCGGCGACACCCATCGACATCAATTGCCGTCGGCTTAGGGGCTGGAACCAGCTTTGGCCATCCCCGGACAACGCCATCAACCACACATCCTCTTCGTGGCTCGCATGAAGGGCTGTTGCATCCTTCGGCCGTACGGGAATCAGCGCCATCAGCTCGCCATCTGCACCGAGCGCGCTGTCGCAGAGGCGGGCCAAATCGCGACTGGGCATCTTCAAAGCCCGTTCGACCTTGCTGAGCTGCGCCTTGCTGTAATGGACCCGATTGGAGAGAGCAGTGAGGGTGAGGCCGGCGGCCAGACGTCGCCTACGCAGCTCCTGACCGAAGCAAGTTGCCTTTTGGACCACCTGACCGCCCTCTCGGCCCGCCGAGCAGTTGAAGTCACTGCCTGCAAGGGTGCGCCAGTTGAGCCGCATGGACAAGGGAGGCCGGTCGTTTCCCGTTTCCCCTTGTTTCGCGGTCCTTGCGGCTCGTCGAGCACCCGGACCGAGCCGGCCCGACGGTGGCCCGCCTGCTTACGAGCTCAGTCCAGCGCGCTTCTTCTGGACGAACGGGTCGGTTTGCGAGGAGGCAGGAGGAGCGCTGGTGTCCGTTGCATAGCGTGCGTGCAGGACAACACCGCAGTCCGTGCCATGGTTCTCGCGCCAACCCACACCAACGGAAGAGCGAAGATCGCCCGGTGGTGAACGGCGTGCACATATCGAGCGCGGCCGCAGGCACGCATCCCCGCCACCGCGGACGACACCTCCTCCATCCTTCCGGGCACCCGCCCCACCCCTGGGGGACCGGGGGCCGGGAGGCTCCGGCAAGGGGGTGTGGGGGAGCTGGGCTCCCCCACAGTCACAGCCCGGAGCCCGAAGGGCGAAGGCCGGCGCAGTTAAAGGGAAGCGTCAACAGCCTCAGGCGACAGCACATGGTCCAACACCATGACCGCACACCCACTGATCCCCGCAGCCGCCCCCAGCCGGCTGGGCTCGATGCGAAGACGACGAGTGGCCAGCGCGGTGGACCGCCGGTAGACGACCTCACGGATGCTGGAGACCAGGGGCGCGAAGGCCTCGGCCACGTCCCCGCCCAGCACGACCACCGCGGGGTTGAGGATGTTGACCGCCCCCGCCAGCACCTCGCCGATCCGCCGGCCGGCCTCGCGCACGATGGCCATGGTCTCGGCGTCCCCGGCTCGCACCAGGGCGGTGATGTCGTCGATGTCCTTGACGTCCTTGCCGGCCGCCCGCAGGTCGCGCAGCAGGGCGGTGCCGGAGGCGACGGAGTCGACACAGTCGATGTTCCCGCAGCGGCACAGCACGCCCCCGCCGTCGCGCACGGGGATGTGGCCGATCTCGCCGGCCGCGCCCAGGGCACCCCGCAGGATGTGGCCGCCGGCCACGATGCCGGAGCCGATCCGGGTGGAGATCTTGACGAAGAGCAGGTCGCCGGTGTCGTCGGCGTACAGGCCGCGATGCTCGCCGACGGCCAGGACGTTCACGTCGTTGTCCACCAGGACGGGCACGTCGAAGCGGCGGCGGATGATCGGCGGGATGACCACGCCGGTCCAGGAGGCCATGACGCGGGCGCTCTCGGTGCGGCCTTCGGCGAACTCGACGGTGGCGGGCACGCCCATGCCGACGCCGCGGATCATCGAGCGGGGCCGGTCGCCGAGGAGTTCTTCCCAGGTGTCCATGAGCAGCGGGAGGACGACGTCGGGGCCTTCCTCGACGTCGATGTGGAAGCGCCGCCCGGCGAGCTCGCGGCCGGCCAGGTCGCAGACGGCCACGCGGGTACGGCTGGCGCCGAGGGCGGCGACCAGCACGACGCCGCCGGAGGCGTTGAACTCCAGACGGACCGGTGGCCGCCCGCCGGTGGAGGGGGCGTCGGTGCGCTCGACGACGAGTCCGCGTTCCAGCAGTTCGCCGACGCGGAGGGCGACGGCGGGGCGGGACAGGCCGGTGACGCGGCCGATGTCCGCCCGCGTGACGGCTTCCCCGGTGCGGATGAGGGTCAGGACCTCTCCGCTGGTGGCGAGCGCAGCCGTACGTCTGGACATCGACTTAGTGAACCACAGATACCTAAGTCATGAAAAGTCCAAGCTTATGTATCTCAAAATGCAAAACTCGGGTTGAAGTCTCACCCAAGTCTGGTTAGTGTCCGGGTTGTCCGTTCATCAGGAGGCTCCCGTTGTCCCCCCTTGCCACTGAGGCGCCCGCGCCGACCCCCGCCGATCTGATCGTCTTCGGCGGCACCGGCGACCTGTCCATGCGCAAGCTCATCCCCGCGCTCTTCCACTCCGACCTCGAGGGCCGCCTGGCGCCCGAGACGCGGATCATCGCGATGTCGCGCGGCGGACTGGACGACTCCGACTTCCGCGGCAAGGTGGACGCCGACGTCGCCGGGCAGGTACCGGACGACGCGAGCGCGTGGCAGCGCTTCCTGGGCCGCCTGCACCACGTCTCGGTGGACGTGGGCAGCGACGACCAGAGCGGCTGGGACCGGGTGAAGGACATGGTGGCCGCGCACGAGGGCCGCGACCGGATCTTCTACCTGGCCAGCCCGCCGATGACCTTCGGCCCGTTCTGCCGGGAACTGCACGAGCAGGGCCTGATCACCGCCGCCTCCCGCGTCGTGCTGGAGAAGCCGCTGGGCCGCGACCTGGCCAGCTCGCAGCGGATCAACGACGAGGTCGGCCAGTACTTCGGCGAGAACCAGATCTTCCGCATCGACCACTACCTGGGCAAGGAGACGGTCCAGAACCTGCTGGTGCTGCGCTTCGCCAACGCCTTCCTGGAGCCGATCTGGAACTCTCTCTGGATCGACCACGTGCAGATCACCGCCGCCGAGACGGTCGGCACGCCGGGCCGGCGCGGCTACTACGACCACGCCGGCGCGCTGCGCGACATGGTCCAGAACCACCTGCTGCAGCTCCTGACCCTGGTCGCGATGGAGCCGCCGGCGCGCAACGACCGCGAGGCGATCCGCGACGAGAAGGTCAAGGTGCTGCAGGCGCTGCGCCCGATCCAGGAGGCCAGCGAGGTCGCCCGCTTCACCGTCCGCGGGCAGTACGCCGAGGCGGCGGGCATGCCGTCCTACCTGGACGAGCCGGCCTCGACGCCGACGACCGAGGCGTCGAAGCGGGTGGAGACCTTCACCGCCATCCGTGCCGAGATCAAGAACTGGCGCTGGGCGGGCGTGCCGTTCTACCTGCGCACCGGCAAGCGCATGCCGTACCGGCGCAGCGAGATCGTGGTGCAGTTCAAGGACGTGCCGCACTCCATCTTCCCCGGCGGCTCCCCCAACCGCCTCGTGCTGCGCCTGCAGCCGGAGGAGGGCATCGAGCTGCACATCATGGCCAAGGAGCCGGGCGCGGGCGAGGTGAGCCTCAAGCCGGTGCCGCTCAAGCTGAGCTTCGGCCAGACCTTCACCACCCGCGTCCCCGAGGCCTACGAGCGGCTGCTGTCGGACGTGCTGGCCGGGAACCCGACGTTGTTCATGCGCCGGGACGAGGTCGAGGCCGCCTGGCGGTGGATCGACCCGATCCTCGCCGCGTGGGAGTCCACGCCCGAGCTGCCCGAGCCCTATCCCGCCGGTTCCACCGGCCCCGCCGGAGCCCACGAACTGCTCGGCCGCAGCGGTCGCGCCTGGCACGAGGAGTGAACGTGCACGAGATCATCCAGCAGGTCACCGACCGCATCGCCGAGCGCAGCCGCGCCAGCCGTACCGCCTACCTGCGGCGGATCGAGCACGACGGCGAGCAGGCGCGGGCCAAGGGCCCGGCCCGCGCGCACCTGGGCTGCGCCAACCTCGCGCACGGCTTCGCCGCCGCGCCCGAGGGCGACAAGCTGCTGCTCAAGTCCTCCGCCAAGCCCGGCGTGGCCATCGTGACCAGCTACAACGACATGCTCAGCGCGCACCAGCCGTACGAGACCTACCCCGCCGAGCTCAAGCAGGCGGTACGGCGGGCCGGCGGCGTGGCGCAGGTCGCGGGCGGCGTGCCGGCGATGTGCGACGGCATCACCCAGGGCCGCGCCGGCATGGAGCTGTCGCTCTACAGCCGGGACGTGATCGCGATGGCGACGGCCATCGCGCTCTCGCACGACATGTTCGACTCCGCGCTGCTGCTCGGCGTCTGCGACAAGATCGTGCCGGGCCTGCTCATCGGCGCGCTGCACTTCGGCCACCTGCCGGCGATCTTCGTCCCGGCCGGTCCGATGACCTCCGGCCTGCCGAACAAGGTCAAGGCCCGCACCCGGCAGCTCTTCGCCGAGGGCAAGGTCGGCCGCGAGGAGCTGCTGGACGCCGAGTCGAAGTCCTACCACTCCCCCGGCACCTGCACCTTCTACGGCACCGCCAACTCCAACCAGGTGATGGTCGAGGTCATGGGCCTGCACCTGCCGGGCGCGACCTTCGTCAACCCGCACACCGAGCTGCGCCACGCGCTGACCGAGGCGGCGGGCGCGCGGGCGGTGGAGATCACCGCGCACGGCGCGGAGTACGCGCCCGTCGGCCGGGTCGTGGACGAGAAGGCGATCGTCAACGCCTGCGTCGCGCTGCTGGCCACCGGCGGCTCGACCAACCACACCCTGCACCTGGTCGCCATCGCCGCCGCCGCGGGCATCGCGCTGACCTGGGACGACCTGGCGCAGCTCTCGAATGCCGTGCCGTCGCTGACCAAGATCTACCCCAACGGCCAGGCGGACGTGAACCACTTCCGCGACGCCGGCGGCATGCAGGCGCTCATCGGCGACCTGCTCGACCACGGCCTGCTCCACGGTGACGTGCTCACCGTCGCGGGCCAGGGTCTCGACCACTACCGCTCCGAGCCGGCGCTGAAGGAGGGCACGCTGGTCTGGACCGAGCGTACGGCAGGCAGCGCCGACACCGAGGTGCTGCGCCCGGTCGCCGAGCCGTTCGCCGCCGACGGCGGCATCCACATGGTCGACGGCAACCTCGGCTGCGCGGTCAGCAAGGTCTCGGCGGTCAAGCCCGAGCACCTGGTGATCGAGGCGCCGGCCAAGGTCTTCGACGACCAGCTCGACCTGCTGGCCGCCTTCGAGCGCGGCGAGCTGGACGGCCAGGACTTCGTGGCGGTCATCCGCTACCAGGGTCCCTCGGCCAACGGCATGCCCGAGTTGCACAAGCTCACCCCGCCCATGGCGGTGCTGCTGGATCGCGGCCAGCGGGTGGCGATCGTGACCGACGGCCGCATGTCGGGCGCGTCGGGCAAGGTGCCCGCGGCGATCCACCTGTCGCCCGAGGCGGCCGACGGCGGGCCGATCGCGCTGGTGCGCGACGGTGACGTCATCCGGCTCGACTCGGCGGCCGGCACGCTGGAGGTGCTGGCGGACCTGTCCGGCCGCGAGCCCGAGGGACGCGCGCTGAGCGACGCCGAGTGGGTCGGGACCGGCCGCGAGCTGTTCGCCGCCTTCCGCCGGATGGCCGGTCCGGCCGAGCGCGGCGGCTCGGTGTTCACCGTGAGCGGGGCCGAGCACCCCGACCACGGTCCGGGCCGCGGCTTCGCCGCCCCCGCCGGCGCCTCCCACGCGGAAACCACCCGATGAGCTCGATGACGGCTCCGTGGCTGGTCGCCGACATCGGCGGCACGAACGCGCGCTTCGGCCTGGTCACCGAGCCCGGCGGGCGTCCTGAGAAGGTCGCCGTCCTGCCGGTCGCCGGCTACCCGACCCTGCCGGACGCCGTGGCCGCCTACCTGGAGCGCAACGCGGCAGGCGTCCGTCCCGAGGCGGCCTGCCTGGCGATGGCCGCGCCGGTCGAGGGCGAGCGCTACCACCTGACCAACGCGCACTGGGCGGGCTCGACCCGCGACCTGGGCATCGACCGGGCCTACCTGCTGAACGACTTCGCGGCGCTCGCCGCGGCCCTGCCGTACCTGGAGGAGGAGGACCTGGTCCCGCTCGGCGGCCCGGCGCCGGGGCACGGCGTCAAGGCCGTGCTGGGGCCGGGGACCGGGCTCGGCGTCGGCGGGCTGGTGCCGGTGGCCGGCGGCTGGGTCGGCGTGCCGTGCGAGGGCGGGCACGTGACCGTGCCGGTGGCCGACGCGCGGGAGCTGGAGATCGTCCGGGTCCTGCAGGCGCGCGGCCGCGGCCGGGTCGAGGCCGAGGACCTGCTGTCCGGGCCGGGCCTGGTGCGGCTGCACCAGGCGCTGGCCGAGGTGAACGGGGTCGAGGCCGCCGAGCTGAGCTCGGCCGCCATCGCCGAGTGCGGCGACGCGTTGTGCGAGGAGACCGTGGAGGTCTTCTGCGCGATGCTCGGCAGCTTCGCCGGGAACGTGGCGCTGACCCTGGGCGCCAGGGGCGGGGTCTATGTCGGCGGCGGCGTGCTGCCCCGTATCGTCGAGCGGGTGCGGGCCAGCCGGTTCCGCGAACGTTTCGAGACCGGGCCGGCGGAGTACCTGTCGGCCATCGCCACCACCTTGATCGTCGCCTCGCAGCCCGCCCTGACCGGCGCGGCGGCCTGGCTGAACCAGGAGATGTCCTCATGAGCCTGCTCGACCTCGCCCCGGTGATCCCGGTCGTGGTGATCGACGACGCCGAGACCGCCGTCCCGCTGGCGCGGGCGCTGGTGGCCGGAGGGTTGCCGGTGATCGAGGTGACCCTGCGTACGGCGAGCGCCCTGGAGGCCGTCGCGCGCATCGCCGCCGAGGTGCCGGACGCGGTGATCGGCGCGGGGACCGTCCGCAGCGCCGCCGACGTGGCCGCCTCGGTGGCCGCCGGGGCGAAGTTCCTGGTCTCCCCGGGTACCACCCCGGCGCTGGCCGACGCGCTGCTGGGCAGCGGCGTGCCGTTCCTGCCCGGCGCCGCGACCGCCTCCGAGGTCATGGCGCTGGCCGAGCGCGGGCTCAAGGAGCTGAAGTTCTTCCCCGCCGAGGCCGCGGGCGGCCTGCCGTACCTGAAGTCGCTGGCCGGCCCGCTGCCGGACGTGCGTTTCTGCCCGACCGGCGGGATCCGGCCGGAGACCGCGCCGGCCTACCTCGCGCTGCCGAACGTCGGCTGCGTGGGCGGCACCTGGCTCACCCCGGCCGACGCGCTGGCCGCGGGCGACTGGGGGCGGATCGAGAAGCTGGCCGCCGAGGCCGCCGCACTGCGCTGACCTCCCGGCGCCGGACGGCCCGTGACTCCCCTGCGGGGTCGCGGGCCGTTCGCGTTTCCCGACGTAATACACAAAATGCGAATGTGATGATTTTTCGCTTTTATGTGGTGACGCTAGGTGGGGAAAATCACATTACCGTCACGGATAGTTCTAGTTCGCACCTTATTGGATGAAACGGTTGTGACACCCGAGAGTGGGTGTAACACT
Source organism: Nonomuraea sp. NPDC050310 (assembly GCF_040655795.1). Taxonomy (NCBI): domain Bacteria; kingdom Bacillati; phylum Actinomycetota; class Actinomycetes; order Streptosporangiales; family Streptosporangiaceae; genus Nonomuraea; species Nonomuraea sp. NPDC050310. The sequence goes on from NZ_JBFAKP010000016.1 coordinate 69,695, forward strand.
CAAAATCGAGCGCAGGATGGGCCGGGGCCGACCAGCGTTCACGACCCGGACTACCAGGAGGTGGACACGATCGGGAGAAATACCTGATCCAGGGTGGGGAAAAATTGATATGTCGTTGAATCCGCGTCTCGTCAAAGAGAGTTTCTCCGTCGTCGAACCCGTCGCCGACAAGGCCACCGCCTACTTCTACGGCCGTCTCTTCGCCGAGAATCCACACCTGCGGGGAATGTTCCCGCCGGCCATGGACCTGCAGCGCGACCGGCTTTTCAGCGCGCTGACCCGCATCGTCTGGAGCCTGGACAGCCCGGACGGCATGGCGTCCTACCTCGGGCAGCTCGGCCGCGACCACCGCAAGTACGGGGTGGTCGCCGAGCACTACACCGCGGTGGGCAACGCGCTGCTGGCCACCATCCGGCGCTTCGCCCGCGACATCTGGACCAGCGAGATCGAGGCCGCGTGGGTGGCCGCCTACACCGCGGCGGCGAACCTGATGATCGACTCCGCGGACGCCGACTCCGGGGTCTCGCCGGCCTGGTGGCTGGCGGAGGTGGTCGACCACGAACTGCGCAGGCCGGACATCGCGGTCGTCACGCTGCGGCCCACGCAACGCCTGCCGTACACGCCGGGACAGTACGTGACCGTGCAGACCGCCCGCTGGCCCCGCGTGTGGCGCACCTTCTCCATCGCCAACGCGCCACGCCCGGACAACACCGTCCGGCTGCACGTGCGCGCGATCGGCGGCGGCTGGGTCTCCACCTCCCTGGTCCGGCACACTCGCATCGGCGACACGATCATGCTCGGCCCGCCGGTCGGCACCATGGGACCGCCCGAGCGCGGCAACCGCGACGTGCTCTGCGTGGCCGGCGGCACCGGGCTCGCGCCGATCAAGGCGATCATCGAGCACATCATCGGCTCCGGCCGCCGGCCCAACATCCACCTGCTGTACGGCGCGCGGACCGCGGAGGAGCTCTACGACCTGCCGGACCTGATCCGGATGGAGTCGGCCTTCCCCTGGCTACGCGTCGTCCCCGTGGTCTCCGACCAGCCCGGCTACGAGGGCGTGCGCGGCTACCTGCCGGACGTGGTGGAACGGTTCCACTCCTGGTCGGAGCACCAGGCTTACGTCTGCGGGCCGAGCGAGATGGTCAACGACACGGTACGGCGGCTGCAGGTCGGCGGCCTGCCGCTGACCCGCATCCACCGCGACGTGGTGCACGGCGAGAGCTAGCCGGCGGCGGTGAAGGCCCGCGCCGTCTCCTCGTCGGCCGGCCACAACGTCTCGATGGCCAGCTCGGAGACGGTCACGTCGAGCGGGGAGCCGAAGGTGGCGATCGTGGTGAACATCGACAGCACCCGCTCCCCGTCCCGCACCCGGATGGGCAGCAGGATGTCGCCGGGCCCGGGCACGTGCGCGACGTTGAGCTGCACCCCCGGGTAGCGGTAGCCGGCCAGCTCGTCGTGCAGCTCGGTCAGCCGGCCGTCCCCGGACGCCTCCGCCTGGCGGCGCACCCGGTGCAGCAGGTGGGCGCGCACCTCGGCCAGGTTGGCCAGGCTGCGCGCCATGCCGTCCGGGTGCAGGGTCAGCCGCAGCACGTTGACCGGGTCGCCCTCCAGCAGCTCGGGCTTGACCACGCCGGCGAAGAAGGCGCTCGCAGAGTCGTTGGCCGAGACCAGGTTCCAGGCGGCGTCCACCACGACCGCCGGGAACGGGTTGTGCGCGTGCAGGATCTTCTCGATCGCCTGCCGTACCACGCCCATCTCCGGCGCCAGCACCTCGCGCTCGCGGAAGGCGGGGGCGAACCCGGCGGCCACCAGCAGCCGGTTGCGGTGACGCAGGGGCACGTCGAGCTCCTCGGCCAGCTTCATCACCATCTCGCGGCTCGGCCGGGCACGGCCGGTCTCCAGAAAGCTCACGTGCCGGGCCGACACCTCGGCCTCGATGGCCAGATCGAGCTGGCTCACCCGCCGCCGCTGCCGCCACGACCGCAACAGCTCCCCGAACGATTCCTCGTGTACTGCTGGCGCTCCCATGCCCGGCACGTTACCGACTTATGGGAAGGGCAGCGATTACCTGGGAGGTAACCGGCGGGCAAATCCCGTAGACCCCGGCGATTGTCGGTAGCCCGTGACACCATGGCCCAATCGAAGGGAGCATGAGATGAGTGACGCGCTACTCGCCATCGGCACCCGAAAGGGTCTGATCCTGGCCACCGCCCGCGACGGCGGTCCGTTCGAGGTCCAGCCCATCCAGTTCTCCACCGTCGGCGTGCACAGCGTGGCGATCGACACCCGCGGCGAGCGGCCCCGGCTGCTGGCCGGCATCGAATACGGCCACTTCGGCCCGTCGGTGATGTACTCCGACGACCTCGGCGCCTCCTGGCAGGAGGCCGACAAACCGCCCGTGGCCTTCCCCGAGAGCACCGGCGCCACCCTGGAGAAGGTCTGGCAGCTGCTGCCCTCCCCCAGCGAGCCCGGCGTCGTCTGGGCCGGGGCCGAGCCGGGCGCGCTGTTCCGCTCCGAGGACGGCGGCATCACCTACCAGCTCGTCGAGGGGCTGTGGGAGCACCCGCACCGGCCGCAGTGGCATCCCGGCGGCGGCGGGCTGTGCCTGCACACCATCATCAACCACCCGACCGACCCGCAGATCCTGGGCGTCGCCATCTCCACCGGCGGCTTCTACCGCAGCACCGACGGCGGCCGCACCTGGGAGGCGGCCAACCGCGGCATCCGCGCCCCGTTCCTGCCCGAAGGGCAGCAGTATCCCGAGTTCGGGCAGTGCGTGCACAAGGTCGGCATGCACCCGGCTCGTCCCGAACGACTCTTCCTGCAGCACCACTTCGGCGTCTACCGCAGCGACGACTTCGGCGGCACCTGGACCGACATCGGCTCCCCGCTGCCCTCCGACTTCGGCTTCCCGGTCGTGGTCCACCCCGAGCGGCCCGACACCGTCTACGTGCTGCCGCTCCACGCCGACATGGACCGCACGCCCGTCGGCCACCGCTACCGCGTCTTCCGCAGCGACGACGCCGGAGACACCTGGGAGCCGATGGCCTCCGGCCTGCCCGAGGGGCCGGTCTACGGCACCGTCCTGCGCGACGCCCTCACCGCCTCACCCGCCGGGCTCTTCTTCGGCACCCGCGACGGCTTCGTGTACGGCTCGCGCGACGACGGCGAGAGCTGGTTCGAGGTCACCCGCCACCTGCCCGACGTGCTCACCGTCCGCGCGGCGGTGCTCTAGCCGATGAGCAAGGTCGCGACGATGGTCGTGTTCGTGCTGCCCGCGACTTTCCGGCACTGGGTGGGCGGCGACACCGAGGTCAAGGTCTTCGCCGTCGGCGCCCCGCCCACCCTGGGCTCGGCGCTCGACACCCTGCGGCGCACCCACCCCGACCTGGAGGGCCGGCTCCGCGACGACGACGGACGCATCCGCCGGCACATCAGCATGGTGGTCTGCGGGGAGTACGCCCGCGGCATCGGCGACCTCGACTGCGCCCTCCCGCCGGGCGCCGAGGTCTTCGTCCTCCCCGCCCTGGCCTGACCCGGGGCGGGGGGACACCCCGTGAGCGTCAGGGCGCGATGCGCCCGTTGGCCACGAAGGCGGCGTGGGTCAGCGGCATGAGCTCCGCCCAAGCCGCCTCCATCTTCTCCGCCACCATCTCGATCTCCCGCTGCGGGAAGGACGGCACCTTGGCCAGCTCGTTCTTCGTCCGCAACGACAGGAAGTGCATGAGCGCCCGGGCATTGCAGGTGGCGTACATCGACGAGTACAGCCCCACCGGCAGCACCGCCCGGGCCACCTCGCGGGCGATCCCGGCCTCCAGCATCTCCTGGTAGGCCGCGTACGCCTGCCGGTAGGCCTGCTCCATGCTCTCGCTGACCAGCTTGTGCTGCTCCGGCGTGCCGTCGACGAACTCGTAGCGTCCCGGCTTGCCCTCCTGGACGAGCTTGCGCTCCTCGCCCGGGATGTAGAACACCGGCTGCAACTCCCGGTAACGCCCGCTCTCCTCGTTGTAGGACCACACGCGATGCCGATGGAACTCGCGGAAGACGAAGATCGGGGCGCTGACGAAGAAGGTCATCGAGTTGTGCTCGAACGGGCTGCCGTGGCGGTCGCGCATGAGGTAGTTGATGAGGCCCTTGGACCTTTCGGGGTCCTTGTGCACCTCCTCCAGCGACTGCTCGCCGGCCGTCGACACCCGGGCCGCCCACAGCACGTCGCTGTCGGAGGCGCTGTGTTTGACCAGCTCAACCGTCACATCGCTCAAGAAACGCGGCTCCACCGAGATCCCCCTTCGCTCGCCGTCGGACCGCGGCCATCCTAGTCCCGCGGCCGGAACTTGATGCTTCAAGTTTCCTGGCGGTAGCCTGCGTCCACCTAACACTTGAAGGGTCAACCAATGGATGTGTTCCTCTGGGTCCTGCAGATCCTGCTCGGCCTGATGTTCCTGGTCGGCGGGCTGGTCAAGGCCTTCGCCCCGAAGGAGAGGCTCCAGCCCCGCACGCCGTACGTCGAGGACTTCACGCAGGGGCAGGTGCGGATGATCGGCGCGGTCGAGGCGCTGGGCGGGCTCGGCGTGATCCTGCCCTGGGCGACCGGGATCGCGCCGGTGCTCACGCCGATCGCGGCGCTCGGCCTGGCCGTCACGATGGCCGTCGCGGCCCGGGTGCACGTGCGCAGGAAGGAGCCCTTCACGGTTAATCTGGTCATCGCGGCGGTGGCGATCGTCATCGCGATCGGACGGTTCTGACGGTTCTGACGGATCTGAGGGGGCGCGTTGGCAGAAGATGCACGGGCCTCCGAGGATCTTGACGAAGTCGAGCAGCTCGCATGGCAGGGCCTGCTCGCGGTGATGCTGGTCGGCATCCCCCAGGTCGAGCGGACCTTCCGCGAGCGCGGGCTGGTGCACATCGAGTACGCCCTGCTCAACGGCCTCAACGTGCAGTCGATGACGCTCAGCGAGCTGGCCAACCTGTCGAACGTGTCGATCAGCCGGTTGAGCCACCGGATGAGCAAGCTGGTCGACCGGGGCTACGTGCTGGTCCGGCCCTCCGAGGCCGACGGCCGGGTCAGCGTCGCCGAGATCACCGACCGCGGGCGCGAGCTGCTCGCCGAGATCGCGCCCGCGCACACCCGGGCCCTGCGGGAAGTGATCTTCGATCATCTGTCGAAGGAACAGGTGGCCGCCCTGGCCGAGACGATGCAGCACGTCGGCGCCAGACTGGGCGCCTGCATGGGCCGCAACCTCCAGCCTTGACACCGGGCTCAGGTACGGCTCGCGCGCCAGAAGGCGGTGGCTAGCAGGAGCCAGCCGCAGCCGTTGGCCAGGGTCGAGACCGCTCCCCCGGCCAGGATCACCGGAAAGGCCGCGACCATGGCGATCGCCGCCCAGCGGGGTGTGCCTCCGCCTCGCCAGAAGGCGATACCCATCAGGATGGCCCCCGCCGCCATGCACGGCACGAACAGCGCTCCGGCCAGCAGGGGCGCGGCGAAGCCGTCCAGCTCGCCGAGGAGGCGCTCGACCTGCGGCACCTGGCCGCCCAGCACCCGGTGGGCGGCCACCGCCGTGGCGTCGTAGCCGGCGCCGCTGAAAGCGGCCGCGCCGAAGCCCAGGACGGTGAGGACGAGGCCGGCCGTACCGGTCCGGCGGGAGGCGCGCCTGGCCCGCAGGCCCAGCACGATCGCGCCCGGGACGGCGACGACGGCGAACAACAGCAGCATGACGAAGGCCACCTGCAGGCGGCCGGTCCCGGCCGCCGCCTGAGGGATCCAGACGGGTGCCGGCGCCGAGAGCTGGTACGGCACGGCGAAGGCCCAGCCGGCCATGGCCAGGGGGCCGAGCGGGGGCAGGAGCGCCGTCAGGCGCGGAGGTGCGGCGACGGCCGCGGGGGTGGTGGTCATACCCGAAACGCTAGGAAACCGGGAGGGGCGGCCACATCGGTGCTGACCCCGATTTCGCCGCCACCGACCACGCCGGGCCATCTGAGGACAGGGTGGCCCCCCTTCTTTCACCGCGCCGGGCCGTCCGGGACGGGGCGGCCCGGGTTCTCCCCTCTCGCCACGCTGGGCTGTCCGAGGCGGGCCCCGCGTCCTTCCGGTTAGCCGCGCTGTGCCAGCCACAGCAGGGCGGCGCGGACGCGGCGGTTGTGTTCGGCGTCCGGGAGCAGCCCGAGCTTGCCGAAGATCGAGTTGATGTGGGTGTCGACCGTCCGTTCCGACAGCACCAGCCGTCGCGCGATGGCCTGGTTGGTCAGCCCCTGCGCGAGCAGCCCGAGCACCTCGCGCTCGCGGGCGCTGAGTGTGGTGCCGATCAGGTAGTGGTCGATGACCTGCGGGTCGATCGCGGTGCCGCCGCCGGCCACCCGCTCCACCACGGCCACGAACTCGGCCAGTTCCAGCACCCGGTCCTTGAGCAGGTACCCGAAGCGGGCCGGTCGGTCGGCGGCGAGCTTGAGGGCCAGCACCGGTTCGACGATGTGCGAGAGCACGACGACGGCCAGGTCGGGGAAGCGGCGACGCAGCACCAGCACCGCGGCGGCGCCCTCGTCGGTGAAGGTCGGCGGCATCCGCACGTCGGCGATCACCAGGTCGGGCCGGTGGGCGACGACCGCGTCGATGAGCCCGCCCGCGTCACCCGCCTCGGCCACCACCTCCATGCCGTGCTGGGCCAGCAGGCGGGCGATGGACTGCCGGAGCAGCACCAGATCCTCGGCGATCACGACCCGCACGACGGCACCAGCTCCTTCACGGTTGGGGTTGGGGTGGTCACGGCGGGCATGGGAGCGTCACCTCCAGGAGGGTGCCGCGCGGGTCGCGGTCGCTGACGACCAGGTGGCCGCCCGCGCTCCGGACTCGTTCGGCCAGTCCGCGCAGCCCGGTCCCGGCTCGCAGGTCCGCGCCGCCGCGCCCGTCGTCCTGGACGGTCACCGTCGCGCGTCCGGCCTCGACGCTCACCTCGACGCTGACGTTGTCGGCCGCCGCGTGCTTGAGGGCGTTGGTGACCGCCTCGCAGATGACCAGGTAGGCGACGGTCTCCACCGCGGCAGGCAGCCGCGCCTCGGGGACGTCGAGCCGGATCGGCAGGGGGATGCGGCCGGTCAGGTCGGTGAGTGCCGCCCGCAGGCCGCGGCGGCTGAGCAAATCGGGCGCCGAGCCTCCGGCCAGGGCGCGCAGTTCGCCGATGGCCGCGGTCAGGCTCTCGGCGGCGTCGGTGAGCAGCAGCCTGGCCTCGCCGCCGACGGTCTGCTCGGCCATCTTCAGGTCGAGCGCCAACGCCAGCAGCCGGCCCTGCACGCCGTCGTGCAGGTCGCGTTCGAGGCGAGTGCGCTCCTCGGTGACCGCCGCCTCGACGCGGGCGGCCTGGTCGCGCACCGCCACCTCCAGCACGGCCCGGTCGATCAGCGGCCCGAGCTCGGCCAGGCAACCGTCCAGGTCGGCGACCCCAACACCGAGGGCCAGGGCCGAATCTCCGAGGACCCGAGCCGGCCCGCCCAGCACCCGAGTCGGCTCGCCAGCCAGCTCAGCCGACCCGCCCAGCACCCGGGCCGACCCGCCGACCGACTCACCGACCACTCGGGCCGACTCCCCCAAGGGCACGCCCGCCTCCGGCTGTGGGGCGCCGTCGACGTCGGCCCAGCCGCGTTGCTCCGGGAGGCGGAGCAGCAGCCGCAGGTCCGGCTCGTCGAGGGCCTCGCGCAGGATCTCCTGCGCGCTGCGGGCCGGGCTCAGCCCGTCGCCACGCTCCCGAACCAGCCGGGCGGTCCGCGCCCGGACCGGGTCGGCGCGTAACAGCAGCTCGCGCAGGAGCCGGCGGCGCAGCGGGGTCAGCGCGGCGGCGATCAGCAGGGTGGCCAGCACCACGGGCAGCACCGCGTCCAGTTCGCCGCCGACGATGGCGCTGGCCGCGACCACCACCACCGCGAACGGCAGGCCGACCAGCACGGCCAGCAGCCGGGTCCAGCGTTCGGCGACCGGCCGCCGGGCCGGGCCGCCGAAGGCCTCGGCCAGGCCCAGCGCGGCCAGCACGAACGGCAGGCTGAACAGCACCGCCAGCCCCGCCTCGGCCACCTCGGCGCCGAGCACGCCCGACCAGTAGGCCATGAGCCCGGACAGCACGCAGAACAGGATCGTGCCGATCGGCGCGAGCGCGACCACCGCCACCATGAGCGCCCTCGAGCGCGCCTCGCCGCGGGCCCGCCGCACCGCCCGCCACATGATCACCGGTCCGGCCACCGCCCCGGCCATCCACGGCACCGGCAACATCCAGCCCCAGTCCTCGCCGGCCGGCCACACCGGCCGCAGGTCCTGGTACGGCTCGCCGACCGGCAGCAGGAGCCCGGCCAGCACGGTGAAGGCCGCCGAGTAGCCGAGCAGCACCCGCCCGGCCAGCACGCCGCGCCGCCCGACCACCCCGAGGCGTGCCCCGGCGGCGATGAGGCAGACCTGGAGCAGCGCGACCGGCAGGATGTACCCGGCGGTGTGCGCGATCACCACGAGCTGGGTGAGCGGGTCGCGCAGGCCGCGCAGGCCGCCGAACTCCACCGCCAGGGCGGTCGAGACCAGGTAGGCCAGCAGCGAGCCGGCGGTCGCCAGCAGCCACCGGCCGACCCGGCGCTCGCCCCGCCGTACCAGCCGGGTGCCGGACCGGGCGGCGAGCAGGGTGGCGACGGCCAGCGAGCCGACGAAGAACGGGTTGTCCCCGCCGTACCGGAACCCCTGGGCCCAGGCGCGCAGCGCCAGGCCCGCGGCGAGGGCCACGAGCAGGGGAAGCAGGACGGCGGCGGCCGGCCGCGCGAGCCTCATGCCCCGATGATGGCAGCGCCCGGGCCGGCCGGGAATCCGTGCCGGCACCGGGTTCAGGTGATGTCGCGGCGCAGGGTGGTGAGCGAGGCGAGCAGGCCGAACAGCAGCGCGTAGCCGAGCAGCAGCAGGGCTCCGGCCCAGGCGGGCAGCAGGTAGCCGAGGTCGATCATGGAGCCGGGGTCGATACCGGGGTTGGTGAGGGCGGAGGCGGCGCCCTGCGGGGTCCAGCGGCCGATCGGCTGCAGCAGCGGGATGGCGTTGACGAGCTGCTCGATGACGTAGATCCAGACGGCGAGGGAGACGATGGCGGCGATCTGGTTGCGCATGAGCGAGCCGACGCCGATGCCGAGCAGGGTGTAGAGCGCCAGTGCGGCCAGGCCGCCGCCGATCACCCGGGGCACGCCCTCGTCGAGCAGGTGGAGTTCGCCGCCGGACAGCAGCACCGCCGGGATGATCCCGAGCGCGAACAGCAGCAGGATCGCCACCCCGAACAGCAGGCCGACCAGCACGCCCGCGCCGAGCTTGGCGGCCACGACCCGTTCGCGTCTCGGCGTGGTGAGCAGCGTGGTGGTGATCGTCTGGTAGCGGTACTCGGTGGTGACCATGGTCGCGCCCAGGATGGCGACGATGATCGAGCCGGTGACCGCCTGCCCCCAGGCGAGGCGCTGGAAGGCGGGGGTGTCACGGGCGGGGAAGACCGGCGGGGCGCCCTCCTCGGGCGAGACCCCCGCGAAGCCGATCACCGCGCCGAGCGAGATGCTCAGATAGAGCAGCACCACCAGTAGCATGATCCACCACAGCCGGGTGGTGAAGAGCTTGAGCAATTCGGCCCGGACGAGCTTCACGGCCGCTCCTCGGTCAGTTCCAGGAAGACCTTCTGCAGGTCGCTCCGCTCGCGGAGCAACTCGGTGACGACGGCGCGCGCTTCCAGGGCGGTGCGGCCGACCGTCTCGGCGTCCAGCCCGCGCACCCGCAGCAGGCCGTCGCCGTCGGGCTCGACGCGCCCGCCGGCCGCTTCGAGCGCGGCGGCGAAGGGGCCGGGGTCGAGCGCGCGCACGCGGAGCGGCGCCTCGTCGCCCTCGGCGGTGAGCTCGGCGAGGCTGCCCTGGCGGACCAGCCGGCCGCGGGCGATGATGACCACGTTGTCGACGGTCTGCTCCACCTCGGCCAGCACGTGGCTGGAGACCAGCACGGCGGCGCCCTGCTCGTGCGCGAGGAATCGCAGGAAGCCGCGCAGCCACTGGATGCCGGAGGGGTCGAGGCCGTTGGCGGGCTCGTCGAGGATGTAGACCTTGGGCCGGCCGAGCAGCGCGGTGGCCAGGCCGAGGCGCTGGCGCATGCCCATGGAGAAGCCGCCGACGCGCTTGCCCGCCACGTCGGCGAGGCCGACCTGTTCCAGGGCCTCCTGCGCGCGGGCGAGGGGCAGGCCGGCGGCGGTGCAGATGACCTTGAGGTGGTTGGCCGCCGAGCGGCCGGGGTGGAAGTTGGTCGCCTCCAGCACCGCGCCCACCTCGGTGAGCGGGTCCTTGAGGTCGGCGTAGCGGCGGCCGCCGACCAGGGCGGCGCCGGAGTCGGCCCGGACCAGGCCGAGCAGGCAGCGCAGGGTGGTGGTCTTGCCGGCGCCGTTGGGGCCGAGGTAGCCGGTGATCGTGCCCGGCTGCACGGTGAAGCTCACATCGTCGACCGCCTTGACCGCCCCGAAGGTCTTGGCCAGGTTCGTGATCTCGATCGCGCTCATGGTGCGCCCGATTATTCGCGAAAGGTCGGGCGGGCGCCTCCTCCAGACGGAGGAGATCACAACCGGTAGACGCGGCGGGCGTTGCCCGAGCCGATCATGTGCGCCACCCGGGCGGCGTCGGCGACGGCCCACTCACCCTCGGCCAGCCGCCGGTGCACCGCCCTGGCCAGTCCCCGGCGGAAGTAGAGCGCGCCCAGGTGGCAGTTCTCGGCGACGCCGTAGCAGTCGGAGCTGAACATCTGCTTGTGGAAGGGCACCAGCTCCAGCATCTCCTCGATCACCCGGGCGCTGCCGCCGGCGGTGTAGGTGAGCGCGAGCCCGAGGTCGACGTAGACGTGCGGGTAGACGGCGGCCAGGTAGGCGGCCTGGCGGTGGAAGGGGTAGCAGTGCAGCAGCACGATCGGCACGTTGAGCGGCTGCAGCGCGCGGACGAAGACGGTCATCCTGGCCGGGTCGGCGCGGTGCAGCTCCACGTCGGGGTCGCCGAAGCCGGTGTGGAACTGCAGCGGCAGCCCTCGCTCGCGGGCCACGTCGACCGCGGCCCAGAGCAGGTGGCGCAGCAGCACCGGGTCGGTCAGCCGGGCCGCCGGGTCGGCCAGGCGGCGGTTGGCGGCGGCGATCACCGCGCCGCGGCTGGGCCGGGCGGGGTCGAAGTCGAGGCCGTGGCGGTAGGCGATGACCGTCTTGAGCGCCACCGCGCGGGCGGCGCGGGCCGACAGCTCCTCGGCCAGGCCGTCCATGTAGTCGACCGCGAGCGCCGCCGCCTCGGCGACGTCCTGCTCGATCTGCTCGACGCGCACGATCTCGTCGGCCGCGGCGCCGCCGTGCCGGCCCATCTCGGCGGCGGTCAGCAGGTCGGGCTCCTCCACACCGGTGTCGACCAGGAAGGCCACCACCCCGGCCGCCTCCAGCAGCCGCCGGTTGACCTCGCTCGCGCCGAGCTCGGCGCGGCGGGCCAGGTAGACCGCGGGCGAGGCGTGCGGCTCCAGGCCCAGGACCGGGGCGCACCAGCGGCGGATCGCCACGCCGATCGGGGTGTCGAAGTGGGTGGTGCCGGGCGGCGCGGGGCTGGCGGCCTCGGTGATCTGCAGCTCGAACTGGGCGCGGGTCAGGTCGTCCCGGCGCACCCCGTGGCAGTGGTGATCGACCAGTGGTGCCAGGAGGGCGTCACGCACCGCGTCGGGCAGGTCTACGGGGAGCATGCGCCCGACTCTAGGGGCTGTCCCCGCCGGGCGCCGCCGCCTTCCCGGACTGTCCCGATCTGCGTTCGGGCCGATCTTGGGGTACGGCGGAGCATGCCGTACCTTTCGGTCACGCGGCGGGTGCGGGGCCGGTCAGACCGAGGCCAGCCCGGCGATGACGAGGAGCCCGCCCGCCACGGTCACCACCCAGCCGAAGGCCGCCCACGCGCGCCGCCGCCGCGAGCCGAGCCAGTAGGCCAGCACGTACGGCAGGAAGCCCCCGCACAGCACCCCGGTGGCCGGCACGGTGAGCGCGCCGAGCACCCCGGCAACCCCGGCCTTGACGGCCCGGTCGCCCTCGGGCGCGAGCTGGGCGGGGAAGCTCTCGCCCGCCTCGCTGTCCGGGGAGGCGTCCACCGCCACGGCGGGACCGCCCCCGGCAGGCTGGAAGGAGCCCTTGCAGTCGTAGCGTCCCTGCCCCAGGGCCTGGCAGGACAGCACGGTGAGGGTGCCGGGCGTGCCGGTGAGCCCGCGGGCGAGCTGCAGTTCGCTCCAGCCGAGCACGAGCGGCGCGACGACGAGCACCACCCAGAGCAGCACGAGGATGACCTTGCCGGCCCGGCCGGGGTCGTGTCCCGGCCGGGGAGCGGGCTGGAACGCGTCCACAATCTCCGTCATAACGGCTAATAGTGGGACGTTCGGCTTGGAAACGACTTGCGAGTCACTCCTTGCCGGCGAACCGGTCGGTCGCGGTGACCAGGGCGTCGGTGATCCCCGGCTCGACGTAGGCGTGCCCGGCGTCGGCGATGAGGTGGAACTCCGCCTCCGGCCAGGCCCGGTGCAGGTCCCAGGCGGTGGCCACCGGGGTGCACATGTCGTAGCGGCCCTGGACGATCACGGCGGGGATGTGCCGGATCTTGTCGATGTCGCGCAGGAGCTGCTCGTCCTCGAAGAAGCCGCCGTTGACGAAGTAGTGGTTCTCGATGCGCGCGAAGGAGACGGCGTAGTCGTCGTCCTGGTAGGTGGCGATGAGGTCGGGGTCGGGCACCAGGGTGATCGTCGAGCCCTCCCACACGCTCCACGCCCGGGCGGCGGGCAGCCGTACCGCGGGGTCGGGGTCGTTGAGCCGGCGGTGGAAGGCCGACAGCAGGTCGTGCCGCTCCTCCTCCGGGATCGGCTCCAGGTAGCGCTCCCACAGGTCCGGGTAGACCAGCGAGGCGCCCTCCTCGTAGAACCAGTGCAGCTCGAACGGGCGCAGCATGAAGATGCCGCGCAGCACCAGCTCGGTGACGCGGTCCGGGTGGGTCTGGGCGTAGGCGAGGGAGAGCGCGCTGCCCCAGGAGCCGCCGAAGACCTGCCAGCGCTCGACCTCGAGCTCCTCGCGGAGCGACTCCATGTCGGCGACCAGGTTCCAGGTGGTGTTGTGCTCCAGCGAGACCGCCGGGTCGCTGGCGTGCGGCCGGCTGCGGCCGCAGTTGCGCTGGTCGAACAGGATGATCCGGTAGCGCTCCGGGTCGAACTGCCGGCGGTGGCCGGGGCCGCAGCCGCCGCCCGGCCCGCCGTGCACCATCACGACCGGCTTGCCCTCGGGATTGCCGCACACCTCCCAGTAGATCTCGTTGCCGTCGCCGGTCTGGAGCAGGCCGGCGTCATGGGGTTCGATCGGTGGGTAGAGCGTTCTCATGGAGAAGTAATATGCCACCGCTTGCCCACCCTCCGGACCTCGCCACGAGGGTCGCGCGCTTTGCGGTGATCTCCGATACAGTGAGCGCTCCCACCCGCGAAAATGCCCGCTGGGCTGGGATGTTTCCCTCCACACCCCTTTGTCGCGAAAGCACGTGATGCGTCTCGCACTTGTCAGCAGAACCCGGCTCAGCGCCACCGCCAGCCGGATCGCCCAGACCGCCCGCACCCGCGGCTGGGACGTGCAGATCGTCGGCGACCCCGCCACGATCACCCAGGTCGGCGCCACCCCCGCCACCACCCCCGACGTCGTCTACAGCAGGATCCTGGGCACCGAAGGCGACCTGGTCCACCTGCTCTACCTGCAACGCCAGCTCGAACGCCGGGGCATCCCGGTGGTCAACCCCGCCGCCGCCGTGGAGAGCGCCGTCAGCAAGGCGCGCCAGGCGGCGATCTTCACCGAGCACGGCCTGCCTCACCCGCAGACCTGTGTGATCACGCCTTTCGCCGATCCCGCCGAGCTGGGTGCGCTGCTCGGCTTCCCGCTCGTCCTCAAACCCGACGCCGGGCTGGGCGGCGGCGGGGTGGTCAAGGCCGACGAGGCCGCGGCGCTGGGCGCGCTGCTGGTCGAGAAGGCCCTGGCCGGCCAGTGGCTGGGCGTGGCCCAGCGCATGGTGCCGGAAGCGTGGGCCAGCCTGCGGCTGGTCGTCGTCGGCGGCCGGGTGGTGGCGTGCATGCAGCGCCGCGCCGCGGCCGGTGAGTGGCGCAGCAACGTGGCCCAGGGCGCGACCGCGGTCCCGGTCGAGCCCACCGACGCCGAGGTGGACCTGGCCGTGCTGGCCGCGGCCACCCTCGGGCTGGACGTGGCCGGCGTGGACGTCATCCGCGCCGCCGAGGGGCCGCTGGTGCTGGAGGTCAACTGCTCGCCCGGCCTGGTGGCCACCGAGCAGGCGACCGGGGTGCCGGTGTGCGAGCTGATCCTCGACATGGTCGAGGAGCGGGCCGCGGTGCTGCTCGGCTGAGCCGCGCCGCAGCTCGGGCCGGCCCGGTCACCGCTCAGGCGGGACCGGGCCGGTCCGCGTTCAGCGGCGGGTCAGCCGCAGCACGTTGGCGATGATCTTGGCGCCCGCGCCGCCCTCGGCGGTGAGGATGGACTCGGGGTGGAACTGCACGCCGAAGCGCCGGTTGGCGGCGTCCTCGATGGCCATGACGTTCCCGTCCGGGGTGAAGGCGGTGGGGGTGAAGCCCCGCACGCCGTGCTCCTTGGCGTGCACGGAGTGGTAGCGGGCGGCGACGAACTCGGCGGGCAGGCCGTCGAGCAGCGCCGAGTCGCCCAGCCGGGAGACCTGGCCGCGCTTGCCGTGCTCGGGGTAGTCGAGCAGGTCGAGCGTGCCGCCGGCGTGCTCGACCATGGCCTGCAGGCCGAGGCAGACGCCGAAGACGGGCAGCTCGCGCCGGTAGACCTCGTCGATCAGCGCGGCCATGCCGAAGTCGGTCGGCCAGCCGGGGCCGGGCGACAGGACCACCAGGTCGGGCGCGAGGGAGTCGAGCAGGTCGGGCGGGAAGCCGTGCCGCAGCGTGGTGACCTCGGCGCCCTGCTGGCGGAAGTAGTCGGCCAGCGTGTTGACGAAGGAGTCCTCGTGGTCGACGAGCAGCACCTTCATGCCGAGCCCCGGCCGCTCGGCGACGACCGGCTCGGCGACGGCGGCCGGGTGGTTGACCGCTTCGAGCGCGGCCAGCAGGGCGCTGGCCTTGAGCTCGGTCTCGCGCTCCTCGGCCTCGGGGTCGGAGTCGAACAGCAGCGTCGCCCCGGCGCGTACGGTGGCCACGCCGTCCTTGATCTGGGCGGTGCGCAGGGTCAGGCCGGTGTTCATGGAGCCGTCGAAGCCGATGAAGCCGATGGCTCCGCCGTACCAGCGGCGGGTGGTCTCCTCGTGGTCCTCGATGAACTGCATGGCCCAGGTCTTGGGCGCGCCGGTGACGGTGACCGCCCACATGTGGGTGAGGAAGGCGTCGAGGGCGTCGAACTCGGGGCGCAGCCGGCCCTCGATGTGGTCGACGGTGTGGATCAGCCGGGAGTAGAGCTCGATCTGGCGGCGGCCGATGACCTGGACGCTGCCGGGGACGCAGATGCGCGACTTGTCGTTGCGGTCCACGTCGGTGCACATGGTCAGCTCCGACTCCTCCTTCACGCTGGACAGGAGGGTGCGGATGGCCTCGGCGTCCTCGACCGGGTTGCTGCCACGGGCGATGGTGCCGGAGATGGGGCAGGTCTCGACGCGGTCGCCGCTGACGCGGACGTACATCTCGGGCGAGGCGCCGACGAGGTGCTCGCCCTCGCCCAGCGAGATGATGAACTCGTAGGGCGCCGGGTTGGAGACGCGCAGCGAGCGGTAGAAGGCCGACGGGTCGGCGCAGAGGCCGTGGAAGACCTGGCCGGGGACGACCTCGAACAGGTCGCCGCGCTTGAACTTCTCCTTGGCCGCGGCCACGACGGTGGCGTAGGTGCCGCGCACCGGGTTCGGCGGGACCTCGGCGGGCACGACGGGCTCGGCGCTGTCGCCGTCGCGGGGCAGGCCGCTGGTGGCGCGGCCGTCGACGGTGAACTCGTAGCGGTACTCGACGCTGGTCTCGCGCTGGCGGTCGATGACGACCAGCCGGTCGGGCAGGTGGAGCACCAGGTCGCGCTGGTCGGCGGGGCGCTCCAGCTCGTGCCGGATCGGCTCGAACTGGAAGGCCAGGTCGTAGCCGAAGGCGCCGTAGAGCCCGAGGTGCGGGTCGTCGCCCTTGAAGGCGGCCAGCACCTCGCGCAACGCGCTGAAGACGGTCGGGCGGCGGCTGCGCATCTCCTCGGGCAGCAGCTCCTCCGACTCCGGCACGTGCACCTCGACGAAGGTGTCGGTGGGCTCCGAGACCGGCTTGCCGGCGGCCAGCAGGCAGGAGGCCACCACCGGGAGCACCACCTTGCCGCGCTCGTTGAGCGCCCTGGCGTGGATGCGCCGGCCCTTGGCCACCAGCTCCAGGCAGGGGTCGACGTAGCCGAAGGCCCAGCGGCTGTAGCGGCCCGGGTAGTCCATGCCCGAGGAGAACGCCCCGCCGCGCCGCGTCCCCAGCGCGGTCACGATCTCCTCGAGCGCCGCCTCCGGGACCTCACGCGCCTGGCGTTCGACCCGCACGCCCCCGGCGGTGGTATATCCGCTCGTCTCCACCATCTGCCCCTATTCACCGATAAAGCCCCGGGGGCAGGCACAGGAAAGGCCGCCATCCGGGGCGGCCGTCCGTCGTGAATGCGAATGTCTCGCGCCGCCTAGGAGCGGCGCCACCACTGACTCTGCGGTCGGATTCGCATGCGCCAAGACTAGCCCCGGCGGCGCCCCGCCCGCAACGAGGCTACGCCGGGGCCGGGGCGTCATCCGCCGGAGATCGGCGACAGCTCGGGACGTTTGGGGTCGACGCCGTCGCCCGAGGAGCGGCCGTTGAGCCGGCGGGTGATCCACGGGGTCAGGTGCATGCGGGCCCACTCCAGGTCGGCGCGGCGGGCGTGCGTCCACTGGCGGGGCGGCAGGTAGGGGTAGGGCAGCCGCCAGTCCTCCGCCACCTCCAGGCCCACGACCTCGGCGGCGCGCAGGGCGACGCGGCGGTGGCCGTCGGGGCTGAGGTGCAGCCGGTCCTCGCTCCAGGCGCGCTGGTCGCGGAAGACGGTCATCGGCCACAGGTCGACCAGCAGGGTGTCGTAGCGCCGGGCGATGTCGTGGATGTGCAGGTTGTACAGCTCGATCTTGCTGTGCGCGAGCCGCATGACCGGCACGTGCCGCAGGTCGAAGCCGGTGAACAGCAGCACCTGCGAGCCGGCCTCGCGCAGGGCGGCGACGCCCTGCTCCAGCCATCGGGCGACCTGTTCCACCCGGACGCCCGGCCGGATGATGTCGTTGCCGCCCGCGCAGAGCGAGACCAGGTCGGCGCCGGCGGTGACCGCGGGCGGCACCTGCTCGCGCACGATCTCCTCGATGAGCTTGCCGCGGACGGCGAGGTTGGCGTAGCGCAGGCCCGGTTGCGCCGCCTCGATGTGCTCGGCGAGCCGGTCGGCCCAGCCGCGGAAGCGGTCGGGCCCGCCGTCGTCGAGCCCTTCGGTGAAGCTGTCCCCTAGGGCGATGTAAGAGGTGATTCGTCCCATGACCGGATAGTTTGCCAAGGAGGCCACACCCTACGCGACCGTAATAAAGCGCCCAGACGTCCGGGGACCCCGGCCTATCGGGCCTTCGGCGCGATCTGTTACCTGTAGGGAATGCGTTACCGTGTGCGAGTCCATCGAGACCTGCCGGTGCCGATGCCCGACGGCGTCACCCTGCTGGCCGACCGCTACGTGCCGGTCGGCGCCGAGCGCGCGCCGGTGATCCTCATCCGCTCCCCGTACGGCAGGCGAGGCGCGTTCGGCTGGGCCTTCGGCCGCGGCTTCGCCCGCAACGGCTTCCAGGTCGTGATGCAGAGCTGCCGGGGCAGCTTCGGCTCAGGCGGCCGGCTCGACCCGCTGGGCGACGAGCACGACGACGGGCTGGCCACCGTCGAGTGGCTGCGCCGGCAGAGCTGGTACGGCGGAGCCTTCGCCACCTTCGGCCCCTCCTACCTCGGCTACACCCAGTGGGCCATCGCGCCCTACGCCGGCCCGGAGCTGAAGGCGATGGCGGTGCAGATCAGCGCCTCGCAGTTCCGCGACGCCGCCTACCTGGGCGGGGCCTTCGCGCTGGAGTCGACGCTGAGCTGGACCACGCTGACCAACGCGATGGCCCGCCGGTTCGGCGCGACGGCGATCTTCACCGCGCCGCGGCTGGCCCGGCGCGCGGTGCTGTCGGGCCGGCCGGTGGAGGAGCTCGACCTGGTCTCGGCGGGGCAGCCACTGGCGTTCTACCGTGACCTGCTCGGCCATCACGCCGACCCGGCCGTGCCGTACTGGGACAAGCGGGACTTCTCCGCGCGGGTGGGCGAGGTGAGCGCGCCGGTCACCCTGGTCGGCGGGTGGTACGACGTGTTCATCCCCTGGCAGTTGCGCGACTACCTGGCGCTGCGGGCGGCCGGGCACCGGCCGCAGCTCACCATCGGCCCGTGGTACCACGTGGACATGCGGCACGGCCGGGTGTCGATGCTCGACGCGCTGGCCTGGTTCCGCGCCCATCTGCTGGGCGACCCGTCCGGGCTGCGGGAGCAGCCGGTGCGGCTGCACATCACCGGCGCGGGCGAGTGGCGCGACTACCCCGACTGGCCGGTGCCGGGCATGCGGGCCGAGCGCTGGCACCTGCGGGAGGGGTTCGGGCTGGGCCCTGAGGCGCCGCAGCAGGACGGGACCGACCGCTACCGCTACCATCCGGCGCACCCGACGCCGGTGATCGGCGGGCCGGTGCTGCTGGTCGCCTCGCTCCCGCGCGACCAGCGGCGGCTGGAGGCGCGGCGGGACGTGCTGGTCTACAGCAGCCGGGCGCTGCGCGCCGACCTGGAGGCGATCGGGCCGGTGAGCGCGCAGGTGTGGGTGCGGTCGAGCACGCCGTACGTGGACCTGGTGGTGCGGCTGTGCGACGTGCAGCCGGACGGCGCCTCGCTGAACGTGTGCGAGGGCGTGCGCCGGCTGACCCCGGCCGAACCGGCCGACGCCGACGGCTGGCGGCGGGTCGAGGTGGAGCTGTGGCCGATCGGGCACCGGTTCCGGCGCGGCCACCGGCTGCGGGTGCACGTGGCCGGCGGGGCCTATCCCACCATCGCCCGCAACTTCGGCACCGGCGGCTGGTCGTCGGAGGGGATGGTCCCGGCCGACGTGGAGATCTCGCGCTCGCCGGAGCACCCGTCGGCGCTCCTGCTGCCGGTCGTGGGGTGAGCCGCGACCGTTGACCGCAGACCCTGACGCCGTTCGCCGCGGAGAGTAGACCGTTCGGCGATCGGTGACCCGTCCGAAACGTGCGCGTCCCTACAGTGGCCAGGTCCGGCCCGCCGTGAGGAGTGCGCATGACCAGTGAGAAACCACCGGTCAGGAGCGACCGCAGCCCGTGGAACTGGCTGCTTCTCCTGCCGATCGCCGTCCCCCTGCTGCCGTTCCTGTACAACGCGGACGAGCCCCGCCTCCTGGGCTTCCCGCTGTTCTACTGGCTCCAGCTCGCCTTCATCCTGCTGGGCGTGGTCTCGACCACCCTCGTCTACCGGATGACGCGATGAGCGAGCACATCGTCGAGATCGTCATCTTCACCGCGCTGTTCGTGCTGGTCAGCGCCATGGGCTTCGTGGCCGCGCGCTGGCGCAGGCCCGCCGACCTGGCCAGCCTCAACGAGTGGGGCCTGGGCGGGCGCAACTTCGGCTCGTGGATCACCTGGTTCCTGGTCGGCGGCGACCTCTACACCGCCTACACCTTCGTCGCCGTGCCGGCGCTGCTGTTCGGGGCGGGCGCCACCGGGTTCTTCGCCGTGCCGTACACGGTGATCGTCTACCCGCTGGTGTTCCTGGTGCTGATCCGGCTCTGGTCGGTCTCGCACGTGCACAGCCTGGTCACGCCGGCCGACTTCGTGCGGGTGCGCTTCGGCTCGCCGACGCTGGCGCTGCTGGTGGCGATCACCGGGATCGTGGCGACGATGCCCTACATCGCGCTCCAGCTCGTCGGCATCGAGGCGGTGCTGACCACGATGGGCGTGCAGGGCGCGGGCTTCCTCAGCGACCTGCCGCTGATCATCGCCTTCGTGATCCTGGCCGCCTACACCTACCAGTCGGGCCTGCGCGCCCCGGCGCTGATCGCCTTCGTCAAGGACGTGCTGATCTACATCGTGATCCTGGTCGCGGTGATCTACATCCCGGCGCGGCTCGGCGGCTGGGACGTCATCTTCGGCCGGGCGCAGGAGAAGTTCGCCGCCTCGCCCGCGCCCGGCGACGGCATCCTGCTCAACGCCGGCAACCAGCTCAACTACATCACCCTCGCGCTGGGCTCGGCCCTGGCGCTGTTCCTGTACCCGCACAGCATCACCGGCGTGCTCGCGGCCAAGAACCGCAACGTGATCAAGCGGAACATGTCGGCGCTGCCCGCCTACAGCCTGCTGCTGGGCCTGATCGCGCTGCTCGGCTACATGGCCATCGCGGCCGGGGTCAAGCCGAGTGTGGGCGAGAACGGCAAGCCGCTGACCAACACGGTGGTGCCGAACCTGTTCGACGCGGTCTTCCCCGACTGGTTCGCCGGCGTGGCCTTCGCCGCGGTCGGCATCGGCGCGCTGGTGCCCGCGGCGATCATGTCGATCGCGGCGGCCAACCTGTTCACCCGCAACATCTACCGGGAGTACCTGAACAAGGACGCCACCGACGCCCAGGAGGCGAACGTCAGCAAGATCACCTCGCTGGTGGTCAAGGTGGGCGCGGTCCTGTTCATCCTGCTGATCGACCCGCAGTTCTCCATCGACCTGCAGCTCATCGGCGGCGTGATCATCCTGCAGACGCTGCCGAGCGTGGCGATCGGCCTGTTCACCCGCTGGTTCCACAAGGCCGGGCTGATCGCCGGGTGGGTGGCCGGCATGGGCACGGGCATGGTGCTGCTCTACAACATCTCCAACCCGGCCATCGACCACGCGCACTTCGGCGGCTCGGCCTTCCCGCTGGAGAAGCTGGGCCTCGACACCAAGATGACGATCTACGCCGGCTTCCTGGCGATCATCGTCAACCTGGTCGTGGCCGTGCTGGGCACCTGGCTGGCGCGCGCGTTGAAGGTCCCGGACGGGCCGGACGGCACGCGGCCCGACCACTACACCGCCGACGAGGGCGACCCGCGGATCAAGGATCTCGACCTGTCCGGTTCCACCTGATGGGACAAATTAGTCCAAACCGTAATATTCCCGACACTAGGGATTAAATCTCCCGAACGTTACTCTGCTCCGAACGATCCCCCCTGGCAGGGGCCCTGCACCGGGCCCCTGCCCCCGTCTTTCGGAGACTCGATGACCCCCCGGGAAACCCGGACCGATCGCAGTCCATGGAACTGGCTGTTGTTCCTGCCGATCGTGGTCCCGCTGCTGACGTTCCTGTTCAACGCCGACGAGCCCCGCCTGTTCGGCTTCCCGCTCTTCTACTGGCTGCAGCTCGCCTTCATCGCCCTCGGCGTGACCGTCACCACGATCGTCTACAGGAAGACCAAATGATCAGCACCGAGCTCGTCATCTTCGTGCTGCTGTTCGCGGTGGTGAGCGGCATGGGCTTCGTGGCGGCGCGCTGGCGCAAGCCCGAGAACATCGAGAGCCTCAACGAGTGGGGCCTGGGCGGGCGCAACTTCGGCTCGTGGATCACCTGGTTCCTGGTGGGCGGCGACCTCTACACCGCCTACACCTTCGTCGCCGTCCCGGCCCTGGTCTTCGGCGCGGGCGCGCTCGGCTTCTACGCCGTGCCGTACACGGTCGTGATCTACCCGATGGTGTTCGTGGTGCTGACCCGCCTGTGGTCGGTCTCGCACGTGCACGGCTTCGTGACCCCGGCCGACTTCGTGCGCGCCCGCTTCGGCTCGCCGCTGCTGGCCCTGGTGATCGCGATCACCGGCCTGATCGCGACGATGCCCTACATCGCGCTGCAGCTCGTCGGCATCGAGGCCGTGCTGCAGTCGATGGGCCTGACCGGCACCGGCTTCTGGAGCCACCTGCCGATCATCATCGCCTTCGCCATCCTGGCCGCCTACACCTACCAGTCGGGCCTGCGCGCCCCGGCGCTCATCGCCTTCGTCAAGGACAGCCTGATCTACATCGTGATCCTGGTCGCGGTGATCTACATCCCGATCAAGCTGGGCGGCTGGGGCGAGATCTTCGGCGCCGCGGCCAAGAAGTTCGAGGCCTCCCCCGCGCCCGGTGACGGCATCCTGCTCAACGCCGGCAACCAGCTCCAGTACATCACCCTGGCCTTCGGCTCGGCACTGGCGCTCTTCCTCTACCCGCACAGCCTCACCGGTGTGCTGGCGGCCAAGAACCGCAACGTGATCAAGCGGAACATGTCCGCGCTGCCCGCCTACAGCCTGCTGCTCGGCCTGATCGCGCTGCTCGGCTACATGGCCATCGCGGCCGGGGTCAAGCCGACGGTCGTGGACGGCAAGCCGGTCGGCAACACCATCGTCCCGAACCTGTTCGACCAGATGTTCCCCGACTGGTTCGCCGGCGTGGCCTTCGCCGCCATCGGCATCGGCGCGCTCGTGCCCGCGGCGATCATGTCGATCGCGGCGGCCAACCTGTTCACCCGCAACATCTACCGCGAGTACCTCAACAAGGACGCCACCGACGCCCAGGAGGCCAAGGTCTCCAAGCTGGTGTCGCTGGTGGTCAAAGTCGGCGCGGTGCTGTGCATCCTCCTGCTCGACCCGCAGTTCTCCATCGACCTGCAGCTCATCGGCGGCGTCATCATGCTCCAGACGCTCCCGGCCGTGGCGCTCGGGCTCTACACCCGCTGGTTCCACAAGGGCGGCCTGCTGGCCGGCTGGGCGCTCGGGCTCGGCTCCGGCCTGTGGATGCTCTACACGATCCCGAACCCGGCCAGCGGCAAGCAGCACTTCGGCGGCTCGGCCTTCTCGCTGGGCACCCTCGGCTTCGACACCAAGACGACGGTCTACGCCGGCATCCTGGCGCTCGCCGTCAACCTGATCGTGGCCGCGCTGGTCACCGTGGTGCTGCGCGCGCTCAACGTGGCCGACGGCGTCGACGCCACCAAGCGCGACGAGTACTTCGCCGACGAGGGCGACCCGCGGGTCAAGGACCTCGACCTGTCGGCTCCGAGCTCCGAGGGCCGGCCGCACCCGAAGGCGACGAGCTGACTGACCCCTGGTCCTCAGCCGGTACGGCAGGCGGTCAGGCCAGGTAGCCGGGGTTGGCGACCTCCAGCTTGGCCCGGACCGCCCGCCGTACCAGCTCGGTGACCTCGGGACCGTCGAGCTCGCCGGAGCGGATCGCGGCGGCCAGCCCGGCGTCGTCGGCCACGCCCAGCGCGGCCAGCCGGACGGCGTGCTCGGCCGCCTGTTCCGGGCCCAGCAGCAGCTCGCGCTCGACCATGGCGAGCACGTTGATCGCGACCCGGGTGTGGAAGCGCACCCGGCCCTCGACGGCGGGCAGGACGTCGCTGCCGAGGAAGTCGCGCACCGCGGCCACGAGCTCGGCGGCGGTGGGGGCGTCGTGAGGCGTCATACCGAAGATTGTTCCAATTCCCGTTGACCTCGCAACGGATCTGGCGTGAGATCCGCACATGAGCTTCTCCGTCCCCGACCGTGTCCGGCCCGTCCGCGAGGCGGTGCTGGGCTTCGTGACCGAACGCGTCGAACCCGCCGAACCCGCCCTGCACGCCGCCGACGCCGACACGCTGCGCGAGCTGCAGGAGGCGGCCAAGAAGGAGGGCCTGTGGGCCCTCGGCCACCCTCGCGAGCTGGGCGGCGGCGGGCTGGGCTTCCTCGACTACGTCTACGTCAACGAGGTGCAGGGCCGCAGCGAGTACGGCCAGCTCGCCCTGGGCACCTTCACCCTCCAGGACTCGCTGATGCTGCACGAGCACGCCTCGGCCGAGCAGCGCGAGCGCTACCTGGGGCCGCTGGTGCGCGGCGACATCTGGCCCAGCTTCGCGATGACCGAACCGGCCGTCTCCAGCAGCGACCCCACCCAGCTCCGCACCGAGGCGGTCCTCGACGGGGACGAATGGGTGATCAACGGGCACAAGTGGTTCACCACCGGCGCCTCGCGGGCCGCGTACACGACGGTCATGTGCCGCACCGAGCAGGACGCGCCGCCCCACCGCTCCTTCTCGATGATCCTCGTGCCGACCGACACCCCCGGCTACCGCATCGTGCGCGAGACGCCGGTGCTCGGGCTGTCCGGCGGGCACTGCGAGGTGCGTTACGAGGACGTGCGGGTGCCGGCCGGCAACCTGCTCGGCCCGCGCGGGGAGGGCTTCGTCATCGCCCAGCGGCGGCTCGGGCCCGGGCGCATCTTCCACTGCATGCGCTGGCTCGGGCAGGCCCAGCGGGCCTTCGACCTGATGTGCCGCCGGCTGCACGACCGCACCGCCTTCGGCCAGCCGCTCGGCGCCAAGCAGCTCATGCGCCAGCACGTCTTCGACTCCTACACCGAGATCCAGGCCGCGCGGCTGCTCACGCTGCAGGCCGCGCACGCCATCGACGCCGGCTCCGACGCGCGGGTCGAGATCGGCGCGATCAAGGTCGTCGGGGCGCGGATGCTGCACAACGTCATCGACCGGGCCATCCAGGTGTACGGCGCGGCGGGCCTGACGCCCGACACGCCCCTGGACCGGATGTACCGGCACGCCCGGGCCGGCCGCATCTACGACGGGCCGGACGAGGTGCACGTGGACTCGGTCGGGCGGCGCCTGCTGGGCGCCTACGCGGCGGGCGGGAGCTGGGAGTTCGCCGGGTGAGCGCGGTCGCGGAGTCAGTCGTCGAGGCGGTGGCCGGCGAGGTCTTCGGCGGCTCGGCCACCGTCGAGCGGGCCGTCCAGCTGTCCGGCGGCGCCTCCCGGGAGACCTGGGCGCTGGACGTCGCCGAGCCGTCCGGGACCCGCCACGAGCTCGTCCTGCGGCTGGACACCCCCGCGCTCACCCTCGGGCCGGGCGCCGACCTGTTCGCCGAGGCGACCCTCCTGCGCACCGCCGCCGCCACCGGAGTCCCCGTGCCCCGCGTGCACGCCACCGGCGCCACCCCGCAGGGCGGCCGGCCGTACATCCTGATGGAGCGGGTGGAGGGCGAGACCATCCCCCGGAGGATCCTGCGCGAGGAGGCCTACGCCCCCGCACGGAAGGTGCTGGCCGCCCAGTGCGGCCAGGTGCTGGCCGCGATCCACCGCATGCCGCCGGAGAGCGCGCCCGCGATGGAGCAGGACGACCCGCTGCGGCAGTGGCGCGACGTGCTCGACCTGACCGGCCAGCCGCATCCCGCCTTCGAGCTGGCCTTCCGCCGCCTGGCCGAGACCCGGCCGCCGCGGGGCCGCACGACGCTGGTGCACGGCGACTTCCGCAACGGCAACCTGATCGTCGGCCCGGAGGGCCTGCGCGCGGTCCTGGACTGGGAGCTGGCCCACCCCGGCGACCCGCTGGAGGACCTGGGCTGGTTGTGCGTGAAGGCGTGGCGGTTCGGGGCCGGCCCGCCGGTGGGCGGGTTCGGCGGCTACGACGAGCTGGTCGCCGCCTACGAGCGGGCCGGAGGCGGCCCGGTGGACCGCGCGGCGCTGGCCTGGTGGGAGCGCTTCGGCACGCTGAAGTGGGGGATCATCTGCGTCATGCAGGCGATGCGGCACCTGAGCGGCGCGAGCCCCTCGGTGGAGCTGGCCGCGATCGGCCGCCGGGTCTGCGAGACGGAGTGGGACCTGCTGTCCTGAGCTCGTGCGGGCCGGGATCAGGCGGGCCAGGATCAGGCGGGCAGGGGTCAAGCGGGCCGGGATCAGGCGGGCAGGGCGGCGGCGATCGCGGCGGACAGGGCCTCGGCGACCGCGGTCCGCTCGACCTCCTGGTGGTCGAGCCACCAGTCGCCGGTCGTCTGCACCATGCCGACGAAGGCGTGCCCGAGCACCTGCGCCCGCACCGGATCGGCCACCACCCCCTCGGCGGCCAGCAGCGCGGCCAGCTCCTCGCCGAGCCCGCGGACCAGGGCGCTCATGTGCGAGCGGGTCCGCGGGTCCTCCGCGCCGGCCCGGTGGAACAGGAAGCGGTAGAGCGTGTGGTTGGCCGAGATCAGCCCGAGGTAGACGCCGATCGCCTCGCGGGTCCGCTCGCGCAACGACGAACCGGGCCGGGCGAGCTCGGGCCGCAGCAGCCCCAGGACGGTCCGGACGTGCCGGTCGGCGAGCGCCTCGTACAGGCCGCTCTTGTCGCCGAAGTGCCGGTAGAGGATCGGCTTGGTGATCCCCGCCTCGGCGGCGATGGCCGCCATGGAGACCTCGTGCCCGTCGCGCAGGATGACCCGGTCGGCCGCGTCCAGCAGGGATCTGCGCCGGTCGGGGCTGCGTCCGCTGATCATCTGGTCAGGATAACGAGGCGGACGTAGATTCGAATCATGAGCAACGGCACCGGCCCTGGAGCGATCACCCCCGACGGTTCCCCCGTGGAGTTCTACCTGTTGCTGGACGCCAGGCACGAGGCGGAGGTGATCGCCGGGGTGGTCCCGCCCGGCGGCCGCCTGCTGGAGCTCGGCTGCGGCGTCGGGCGCGTCACCCACTCCCTGGTCGAGCGCGGTTTCGACGTGGTGGCGGTGGACGAGTCCCCCGAGATGCTCGCGCACGTGCGCGGGGCGCGCACGGTCGAGGCGCGCGTGCAGGAGCTCGACCTCGGCGAGCGGTTCGACGGCGTGGTCCTGGCCTCGTTCCTGCTCAACACCCCGGACGACGCGTTGCGGCAGGACTTCCTGGGCGCCTGCGCCCGGCACCTGGCGCCGGGCGGCTCGCTGCTGGCCGAGTGGCAGCCCTACGAGGCGCACGAGCGGTGGGAGGCCCACGGCCACTCGCGCACCGACGGCGAGATCACCGTGAGCATGGCCCGGGTGGAGCGGGTCCGGCCCGACCGGCTCGCGGTGACCATGCGCTACACGCACCGCGATCGGGCGTGGACGCAGTCGTTCGAGTCGCGGCAGTTCACCGACGAGGAGCTCGCCGCCGAGCTGGCGCGGGCCGGCCTGGTCCTCGACCGGTTCCTGACCGAGGACCGCACCTGGCTGCGGGCGGTGGCCGCCTAGTAGCCGAGGCCGTGGCCGAAGGGGTAGAGCGGGTCCTCGGTGTCGCCCGGCACGTCCGAGCGGCTCGCCTCGACCGCGGCCATCGAGCGCGGCAGCTCGTACGGCAGGCGTCCCCGTGGCGCGGCCCGCCCGAACACCACGTCGAGGAAGGCCTCGTCGCTCGCCCCGTAGTCGCCCAGCACCGCGGCGCTCGCGGCGTCGATCTCCGGGAAGACCGCGGGCCGTTCCAGGTAGATCCCGACCACGGTCGGCACGGCGTCCTGGACGGCCCGCAGCCGGGCGATCTCGGCCTCGGGGAAGGCGAGGCTGCCGGCGTGGAAGAACGCCTCGAACCCGCCCTCGCGGGGCTCGTACGGCGCGGCCAGCCGGACGAGGGCGACGTCGGCCTCGCCCGGCCGTTCCACGACCTTGCCGTAGGCCGAGGCGGCCTGCGCGTCCACGCCCTCGACGTAGAGCCGCACCCCCTCGGCCAGCGGCAGCGGCCCGTTCTTGAGCAGCGTCAGCGAGGCCCGCTGCGCGTCCAGCCCGGCGGCGGCGAAGTCGGGCCGGCCGACGATCTCCTCGGCCCGGTCCGGGTCGACGAACCGGTGGTCGAACAGGCCGAGCACGAACTTCTCGCGCAGGATCCGCCGCAGCGAGACGTCGATCCGCGCCTCAGATATCCGGCCCGACTCCAGGAGCTCCACGATCAGCTCGGGGCAGGCCTCACCGCCGAACTGGTCGACCCCGGCGTCCAGGGCCTTGAGCGCGCGCTCCGGGGGCGTCAGGTGCTCCACGCCCCAGGCGCGGGCGGGCATGGCCTGTCCCATGATCTCGGCGTCGGTCAGCAGCCCCCAGTCGGTGCAGACGATGCCGTCGAAGCCGTAGCGCTCGCGCAGCAGGCCGGTGATGACGCCGTGGTTGAAGCCGAAGCCGACCTCCTCGTGCCCGGTGCCGACCGGCATGCCGTAGTAGGGCATGATCTGGCTGGTGCCGGCCTCGAAGGCGGCTTCGAAGGGCTTGAGGTGGTAGTCGAAGCGGCCGCCGGGGTAGACCTGCTCGCGGCCGTAGGGGAAGTGCGGGTCCTCGCCGTCCTTCTGCGGGCCGCCGCCGGGGAAGTGCTTGGTCATGCAGGCGACGCTGTCCGGGCCGAGCCGCTCGCCCTGGAAGCCGCGGATGTAGGCGCGCACCAGGCGCGAGGTGAGCTCGGCGTCCTGGCCGAAGGTGGCGTTGACGCGCGCCCAGCGGGGCTCGGTGGCCAGGTCGATCTGCGGGTGCAGCGCCACCCGGATGCCGACCGCGAGGTACTCCCGGCGGGCGATGCCGGCGAAGGTCTCGACCAGGTCCTCCTCGCCGATGGCGGCCAGGCCGGTGGACTCGGGCCACTGCGAGAAGGGCCCGGCGAGGATGGCGGCGCCCGGGTTGTGGGAGAAGGAGTGGCGCGGGTCGGTGGAGAAGGTCACCGGGATGCCGAGCCGGGTGGCCAGGGCCTGCTCCTGGGCGGCGTTGTGCCACTCGGCCATCTCGCGGGGCGCGGCGCCGCCGAGCACGTTGAAGTGGCTCATGAGCTGGTCGCCGATCAGCTCCACCGGCCGGCCGCACAGGGCGATGGTGTGGAAGAGCTGGCCCGCCTTCTCCTGCGGCGTCATCCGGCTGATCAGGTCGTCGACCCTGGCCGCCACGGGGCGGCCGGGATCCTGGTACGGATTCATGCTTATACGTATAAACGGTGAGCGGCGACCCCGGCAAGTGCTTGCCGAACAAGGTTCTATTACGCTGTGCCGGATGACGACGACCGGAGCCGACTTCCTGCGGGCCATCGCCGAGGGGACCGTCGAGTCCTCCCCCCACCTGCGCCACCTCGGACTGCGCCTGACCTCGGTCGAACCGGGGCGCGTGGTGCTCGGCTGGCTGCCCGGCGCGGAGCTGACCAACCGCTCGGGGGTCGTGCACGGCGGGTACATCGCCACCGCCCTGGACGACGCCTGCGGCATGGCCTGCGGGAGCGCGGCCGACCGGCCCACGCTGCACCTGACCATGAACCTCAACGTCGACTACCTGCGCCCGGTGCAGGCAGGTGAGCCGCACACGGTGACCGGCTGGGTGGAGCATCGGGGCCGCACCCGGCTGCTGACCCGCGCCACCGTGACCGACGGCGAGGGGCGGCTGTGCGCGCAGGCCACCTCCAGCCTCACCCCGAACAGGGCGACCCGGCCGAGCTGACCCGGGCCGGGACACAGATCCACCACCTCGCGGGCCGGGCCGGTGCGCCCGGCTCCTGGGGTGGCGCGGATCAGATCCGGCGGCGCCAGACGTCGATCACCAGGATGGGCCGCATGCCGGCCGAGGTGTACAGGCCGAGCGCCGGGGTGGTGTTGTTGGAGTCGACGTGCAGGATCGTGCCCTTCCTGCCACGCGCGGCGTCCTCGGCGAAGGCCGTGCGGAGCAGGTAGCGGCCCAGGCCCAGGCCGCGGAAGGCCGGGAGCACGCCGAGCGTGGCGACGTAGCCGCACTGCTCGTCGGGGGCGAACTGGTTGTTGGACAGCAACACCGCCGCCGGCTGCCCGTCGACCTCGGCCAGCACGGCCTGCTCCCAGTCGTTGGCGCTGGAGCCGTCGCGCCGGGCGAACCAGTCGTCGAAGTCCACCTTGGCGAAGCCGAAGTGGTCGGCGAAGGAGTCCTGGTGCACCTGGTGGATCCGCCGGCGCACCTCGTCGGTGGTGCCCCGGTGCAGCGTGACGCCGGCCGGGGCCTCGGGCGCGGCGACCCGCCCGCCGGGGGCGGCGTCGGCGAAGTCGATGCGCATGCGGTGGAAGCTGGTCCCGGACTCGAACCCGTGCCGGCGGACCACCTCCCGCTTGGCCTCGTCGGCGCGGTAGACGCCGATGTCGAGCGTGGCGCCCTCGTGGCCGAGCTCGGTGGTGATCTCCTTGGCACGGTCCAGGACCATGGCCCAGAGCCGGTCGGTGAGCTCCTCGGAGCCCGGCCGCACGACCACGTCCAGGTCGATCTGGTCGCTGGCGCCCTTGCGGCGGGCCCAGGCCCAGCCGACGAGCGTGCCGGCCGCGTCGTGCACGAGCCAGCCGTCGCGCTCGCGGTCGAAGCCCGGCTCGTCGAGTTCGTCGGCGACGTCCTCGACGGTGGCGTCCACGAAGCCGATGACGCGGACGTCGCAGTCGCGGATGAGGTCGAAGACGGCTTCGGCGTCCTCGGGCCGCGGCCTGCGGAACTGATAGGTATCCATGCCGGTGATTGTGCCCATCGTCCTGGTTGATCCGCCTCTGGTTTTCGGGGGTGCTATCCTGTCCCGCCGTCACGCCCGGTAGCATCGGTGGCGTGCTGCGCATCGAAGTCGGCAATCCGGACACCACGACCGTACGGCTGGCGTTGAGCGGCGACCTCGACTTCACCTCCGTGAGCGAGCTCTCCGATCTCACGCTGGCCGACGGTCTTCACCGGCTCGACGTGGACCTGTCGGGCCTCGACTTCATCGACTCCTCCGGGCTGGCCGCCCTGATCCGGCTCTACCACCAGGCCGAGGAGGCGCACGCCGTCTTCCAGGTGACCGCGCTCACCCCCTACCTGCGGCATCTGCTGCACACGACCGCGCTCGACCGGCTCTTCCGGCTGCCGCCCGCCTGACACGAGTGGGGCTGGAGGTGGTTGGGACCCCCCTCCAGCGGGCAGGGGAGGCCCGTGGAGGCGACAATCGCGCTGAGGCTGCCGAGAGACGCGGCCAGCGTTCCCCTGATCCGACAGATGCTCGACGCCGCGCTTCGCTCGCTCGGCGTCGTTCCCGATATCCGAGACGACATCGAGCTGATGTTGACCGAGGCGTGCTCGAACGTGATCAAACACGCCGACCCGAGCGACGAGTACACGGTGAGCGCGACCGTGCACAACGCGCTGTGCGTGATCCGGGTGATCGACACCGGCGACGGCTTCGACCCGCACCGGCTGCGTGAGGCCGCTCCCGGGGCCGAGGGCGGGCGCGGGGTGCAGATCATGCGTGCCCTCGCCGACGACGTGCGCTTCGACAACCGGCGCGAGCACGGCGCCATCGTCTGCCTGGAGAAACGGCTGAGCTTCCTGCCCGACGCCCCGCTCAAGGCCGGCTGAGCCCGAATCCCTCGCGGCCCGACCCCCTCGCGGCCCGACCCCCTCGCGGCCGCCCGGTCAGTCGGGCAGGCCGTCCAGGCGGCGCAGGATCACGCCCTCGCGCAGCGCCCACGGGCACAGGTCCAGCCGGTCCACCTCGAACAGGTCCATCGCCGCGTCGGCCACGATCGCCCCCGCCGCGAGCTGCGCGGCCCGGCCCGCCGACACGCCCGACAGCTCCGCCCGCTCCCGCGACCCCAGCCCGACCAGCTTGACCGCCCACTCGGCGACGCTTTCGCGCGTCAGCGAGCGCGGCACGTACTGCCCCTCGTGCGAGGGGGCCGCCCCGGCGATCCTGGCGAGCTGCTTGAAGGTCTTGGACGTCGCCACCACCCGGTCCGGCTGCCCGTAGCGCGCCACCCCGCCGACCGTGCGGGCGATCTCGGCCCGCACGTGCTTGCGCAGCTTGCGCACCTCCTCGGCCGGCGGCGGGTCCGCGGTGAACCAGTCACGGGTCAGCCGCCCCGCGCCCAGCGGCAACGACACCGCCACGTCCGGCTGCTCGTCGACGCCCGCGGCGATCTCCAGGGAGCCGCCGCCGATGTCGAAGGCCAGCAGCCGCCCCGACGACCAGCCGAACCAGCGCCGCACCGCCAGGAAGGTCAGCCGCGCCTCGTCCTGCCCGGACAGCACCTGGATGTCCAGGTCGCAGCGCTCGTTGATCTCGGCGAGCGCCTCCTCGCCGTTGGCCGCCTCGCGCACCGCGGAGGTGGCGAAGGCCATGAAGTCCTCCACGCCCTTGTCCTCGGCGATCTGCTGGGCCTCGGCCACGAACTCCCCCAGCCGCTGCACGGCGGCCGCGGCCAGCCGGTTGCCGTCCTCCAGCAGCTCCGACAGGCGCAGCTCGGCCTTGTGCGAGTAGGCGGGCAGGGGCCTGGCCCCGCGGTGGGCGTCCACCACGAGCAGGTGAACCGTGTTCGAGCCGATGTCCAGGACCCCTAGTCGCATGGCGGCACGCTATCGCCCCGCCTGCCGTACTGCGAAAGTGAGGGCGAAGTGGTCCAAACTCCCAGGCAGGACGGCAGGCAGGCGGGGGCCGGCGAACTGGCGCTCGCGCAGCAGCTCGGTCAGTTCGGCGGTGGCCAGCTCGGTCGCGAGGTCGCGGCCGGGGCAGGCGGCGTGCCCGGCGCTGAAGGGCACGCCGGTCGGGGCGCCGGGGGCGAAGCGGTCGCCGCCGGCCTCCCGGTTGACGTAGGGGACGTGCACGGCGACCGTCGCGCCGTCGGGCGCCGTGCGCAGGATGATCGGCGTGGTCGGCCACAGGCGCACGGACTCCAGCACGCTCTCCCGGATCGGGGCGCCGGGGTGGGCGGCTAGCAGGGCCAGGGCGCGGTAGGCGGCGATGCCGACCGCGTCCATGGCGAACAGCCAGTGCGGGACCTGGCCCTCGGCGTGCAGTTCGGGGTCGGCCGGGGTGGCTGCGGCGCGGGCGGCGAGGCTGCCGGGCTCGGCGCGCTCCAGGTGCGTGCGCAGCCGGCGCTCGAAGCGGGACCGCACGTCGGTGCGGTGGCCGCGCAGGTAGGACCAGTTGGCGTCGCCGCGCAGCCGGTTCAGCATCCAGGTCAGCGCCTCGTCGTCGCGGGCGCCGTCGCCGAGCACGACCCGGCGCGCGATGCGCCAGTGCACCGCGGAGAAGGCGTCCCAGGTCAGCCGGCCGTACCGGGGCAGCGTGCGCAGCTCCTGGCGGGCGATCTCGCCCAGCACGCCCGGATCGGACGCGGCCAGGACCCGCTCGTTGAAGGCCCGGCGGCGGGCGCGAAGCCCGGGATCGCGGGTGGCCAGCACCCCGTCGGGCTGGAAGTGCGCGAGCGCGCCGGTCTTCTCCCTGGTCGCCGGGTGGTGGGCCGGGTCGGCCAGCACGCGCTCGACGTCGGCGGCGGCCAGCGGCAGGATCAGCGGACCGCGCCCCGGGAGGGGCACCACGAGGGGGCCGTCACCGTACCGCGCGCGCATCCGCCGCAGCAGCCTGGTCGCGCGCCCGTCGGCGTCGGCGAGGGCCGCCAGCCACACTCCGCTCCGGCGTCGCAGGATCACTCCCTGCAGCAGTGGGGGTGCCATGACCTGGGCGGCGAGCCGTACCGACGCCGGAAGGGAGGCCCGCGGCAAGGACTTGGCAGACATAGGGCACGACTACCCCCACCGGCAGTCCCGACACCCCGGCGCGCGGCCATAGTCTGATCGCATGCGATTGCTCATCACCGGCGGGGGCACCGGAGGACACACCTATCCGGCGCTGACCACCCTGTCCGCTCTCCAGAAGCGAGGCGTCCCGCACGACGTGCTCTGGGTGGGCACGGCCAACGGCCTGGAGGCCAGGATCACCGCCGAGCACGGCATCCCGTTCAAGGCGATCACCACCGGGAAGCTGCGCCGCCGGCCCAACCTGCGCGAGCTGGGCACCAACCTGGCCGACCTGTTCCGCATCCCGCTCGGCGTCAGCCAGGCCATCGGCCACTGCGCCCGCTACCTGCCGGACGTGGTGCTGTCCACCGGCGGGTATGTGGCGGTGCCGATCGGCCTGGCCGCGAAGATCATCCGGCGGCCGCTGGTCATGCACGAGCAGACCACCGTGGTCGGGCTGGCCAACCGCATCCTGGCCCGCTTCGCCACCCGCATCGCGCTGAGCCACCAGTCGTCGGTCGAGCACCTGCCGGCCTCGGTGCGCGACCGGGTGGTGGTCACCGGCAACCCGGTCCGTCCCGAGCTGCTGCGCGGCGACCGGGCGGCGGCCTACGACCACTTTGGGCTGACCTTCGAGGTGCCGGTCATCTACGTGACCGGCGGCGCGACGGGAAGCCTGCAGATCAACACGCTCATCGCCGAGCTGCTGCCCCGGCTGCTGCCGCACGCGCAGGTCGTGCACCAGTGCGGCCCTGCCTGGATCGACCGCATGCGCGCGGTCGAGCTGCCGCCGGAGCTGGCCGAGCGCTACCACCCGCTGCCGTACGTGGGCTCCGAGCTGCCCGACCTGTTCGCGGCGGCCGACGTGGTGATCTCGCGCAGCGGGGCCGGCACGGTGTCGGAGCTGACCGCGATCGGCAAGCCCTCCGTGCTGATCCCGCTGATCCCGACCGGCGGCGACGAGCAGCGCAAGAACGCCGCCTACCTGGCCGAGGCGGGCGCGGCCCGGGCGCTGCTGGAGCCGAAGCCGAGCGCCGACCTGCTGCTGGCCGAGCTCATGCCGCTGCTGGCCGACCCGGAGCTGCGCGCCTCGATGGGCAACGCCGCGCGGGCGCTCGGCCGGGTGGACGCGGCCGACGCCCTGGCCCAGCTCCTGCTCGACGCCGCGCAGCTTCCGCCGGCACCCGCCGCGCACGCGGCGGGCGGGCCTCAGGCGCCGGGCTCGAGGTAGCCGAAGGCCTCGCGGGCGGAGCTCACGCTCCGCCTCAGGGCCTGCTCCAGGTCGCCGGCGTCGTCGGCGAGCCGGTCCAGTTCCGGTACGGCTCCCGCCCCGGCCTCGGCGACCAGCTCCTCGTACTCCGGCAGCCGGCTGCGCAGTTCCTCGACCTGCCGATGGGCGTGGAAGGCGGCCTCGGCCTCGGCGACGTGCTCGGCGTAGCGTTCCAGCGCCTCCACCCGGGCCACCACCGCCTCCTCGCTGCTGTCCAGCGCGCGGGCCAGCGGTTCGGCGACCGCGGCGAGCTCGGCGGTCATGCCCTGGGAGACGGTGTCGCGATGCTTGCCGCGCAGGTCCGACAGCTTGGCCAGCAGCCGCGCGATCTCCCACTCCTGGGCGGGCAGCATCACCGAGTTGCGCACCGAGTCGAGCAGGCCCTCCCGGTTGACCTCGGAGTCGGTGATGGACACCACCGCCCAGCGGGCCCGCTGCAGCAGCCGCCGGGCCGATTCGTCGAGGTCGGAGCCGAGTACGTAGCGGCCTTCGTACCAGCGCGCCTGGTCGTAGACGTGCCGGTGCTGCTCGGCCTCCTCCTGCACCGACTGGCGGGCGAAGTAGCCGAGGAAGACGGCGAGCGCGATGATCACCACGATCATGGAGCCGTTGATCGCCATCCCGGCCAGGACCAGCAGCCCGCAGACGAGCGCGACGACGGCCAGGTCGGGCACCCTGCCGACCAGCCGTTTGCGCCGCCCCTCCGGCACCCAGCCCGTGCGGAACCTCGCTAACAGCTCCCCGTTCTCCCGG
Source organism: Nonomuraea sp. NPDC050310 (assembly GCF_040655795.1). Taxonomy (NCBI): domain Bacteria; kingdom Bacillati; phylum Actinomycetota; class Actinomycetes; order Streptosporangiales; family Streptosporangiaceae; genus Nonomuraea; species Nonomuraea sp. NPDC050310. Next base: position 105,086 of record NZ_JBFAKP010000016.1, read on the forward strand.
AGCAGCCGCGCGTCGTCCTCTGGCACTCCTGGATCAATCACGACATCCATTACCGAGCGATCCTATGGCGGTATCGAGCGCGATGTCAGCCGTCCAGGTAGCGAAAGGCGTCCTTCGCGGAGTCCAGGGTGCGCCGGAGCACCCGATCGAGCTGTCCGGCGTCGTCGGCCAGGCGCTCCAGTTCGGGGACGTTCCCGGCCCCGACCTCGGCGACCAGTTCCTCGTACTGCGGCAGCCGGCTGCGCAGTTCCTCGACCTGCCGGTGGGCGTGGAAGGCGCGCTCGGCCTCGGCGACCCGCTCGGCGTACCGTTCCAGGGCCTCCACGCGGGCCACCACGGCGGCGTCGCTGCTCTCCAGCACCCGGCCGAGCGGCTCGGCGACGGCGGCCACCTCGGGGACGGTGCCCGCGGCCAGGGTGCGTTCGTGCTTGACCCGCAGCGCGGAGAGCTTGGCCAGCAGCCGGGCGATCTCCCACTCCTGGGCGGGCAGGGTGACCGCGTTGCGCGGGCCGTCCAGCAGCCCTTCGGCGTTGACCTGCGAGAAGGTGACCGAGCGCACGGCCACCCTGGCCCGGTGCAGAACGCGCAGCGCGGGCTCGTCGAGGTCGGTGGCCAGCACGTAGCGGCCCTCGTGCACCCGGGCCCGCTCGTAGACCGCGCGGTCGGCGCACGCCTCGACGTCCTCGTCGTCGATGGGCTGGTTGATGAAGGCGGCGGTGAAGATGATGAAGCCGATGAAGCCGAGGATGGTCAGGCCCGGGCCGGTTCTGGCCAGCCCGATGAAGATCATCAGCGTGCTGACCGCGAGGAAGCCCAGTAACCCCATGATCAGCGCGCCGGCCAGGCCCACCCGGCGCGAGCGCGGCCGGGGCCGCCAGCCGGCCCGCATGCGAGCCAGCAGCTCGGTGTGCTCCCGCAGGAGCCGGGCGTCCTCGGCGGGGACGAGCGGGTCGATGACGACGTCCATGGAGGTCACCTCTCCAGATAGCGGAAGGCGTCCCTGGCCGACCGGACGCTGCGGCGGAGCGCCTGCTCCAGCCGGTCGGCGTCCTCCGACAGCCGGGCGATCTCCGGCTCGATGTAGTCCTGGGCGCCGGTCTCGGCCAGCAGTTCCTCGTAGCGGGGCAGCTTGGCGCGCAGCGCCTCGATCTGGTGCTGGGCCCGGTAGGCCCGTTCGGCCTCGGCGACGTGCCGGGCGTAGCGTTCCAACGCCTCCACCCGCGCCACGACGGCGGCCTCGCTGCTGTCCAGGGCTCGCGACAGGGGCTCGGCGACCGCGGCCACCTCGGCGGTCACCTCCCCCGACACCAGCTCGCGGTGCTCGGTGCGCAGCCCCGACAGCTTGCCCAGCAGCCGGGCGATCTCCCACTCCTGCGCCGGGAGCATCACCGCGTTGCGCGCGTCGTCGAGCAGGCCTTCCTCGTTGACCTGGGAGTTCATGACGGAGTCGACGGCCACCTGCGCGCGGCGCATCAGCCGGATCGAGGGTTCGTCGAAACGGTCCAGCAGGACGTAGCCGCCGCGGTGCTCGCGGGCCTGCTCGTAGACCTTCCACTCGGCCTCGGCGCGTCTGTCGGCCTCGCTCACCGGGTCGCCCTTGACCAGCGAGCCGAAGAACAGCAACGACAGGCCGAGCATCACCAGCGCGAAGGGCGCCAGGATCGTCGCGTCGAACAGCACCAGCGCCATGAACAGCGCGCCCAGCGCGGCGATGACCCGCGCCACCTTCCATCCCGTGCGGGCCACGGCCCGTCTCCGGTCGCGCACCGGCTCCCAGCCGTTGCGCATCCTGGCTAACAGGGGCGCGTTCGCACGCAGCACTGCCGCTACTTCCGGAGGCACCTCCGGGTTCACTACCACGCTCGAGCCACGTCCCGCCACGTGCAGCCCCCAACGTTCCGGGTATTTCGGATACTACGGATCGATCTGGGCGAATGTCAGCCCTTTATATGCCCGAACGTTGACCGTGAAACACCGGATTCGCCGGGCGGCGCGGCAACCAGCCCCGATGCGGGCGCGGCGGGCGGCGGGAGGGCCACGCCCCCGATAACATGACGGAAATATCATGTCTTGCGGGGGTGGCCATGGAGCTGTGGAACAAAGTGGTGCTCGTGACCGGCGCCTCCTCGGGCATCGGCGAGGCCACGGCGCGCGAGTTCGCCCGCGCCGGGGCCAAGGTCGCCCTCGTCGCCCGGCGCGAGGACCGGCTCAAGTCCCTGGCCATGGAGATCGGCGAGCCGGCCTACGTCTATCCCGCCGACCTGTCCGACCCGGACTCGGTCGTCGAGCTGGCCAAGCGGGTGCGGGCCGAGCTCGGCGTGCCTGACGTGATCGTCAACAACGCCGGGGCGGGGGCATGGCTGTTCGTGGACGAGACCACGCCGCACCAGTTCCGCGAGCTGGCCGCCGTGCCGTACCTCGCCGCGGGCTACGTGACCACCGCCTTCGCCGGCGACATGGTACGGCGGGGCAGCGGCCGGATCGTGGTGGTGAACTCCCCCGTCTCGCGCATCGCCTGGCCCGGCGCGTTCGGCTACGCCGGGGCCCGCTGGGCGCTGCGCGGCCTGGTCCGCGCCCTGGAGGCGGACCTGCGCGGCACCGGCGTCGGGGTGACCGAGGTGATCCCGGGCAAGGTGTCGAGCGACTACTTCCTGGCCAACCCCGGCTCGGAGGAGCGCATCCCGCGCATCGCCGCGCTCATCCCCGAGGTGACGCCGGAGCAGGTGGCCCGGGCGCTGGTGAACGCCACCCGGCGGGGGCGCTCGCGCACGCAGTTGCCGTTCATGCTCCGGCTCTTCCTCGGGCAGAGCTGGGCCGCGCCCCGGCTGACCGACTGGATCGCCGGCATGACCGGCGCCCGCCGCTGAGGCTCGCCCCCGTCGGCCGCCCGCCGTACGGGACCGCGCCTATTTGCGGCGCGAGATGGCCACACCGGCCAGGCACAGCGCGCCGCCGGCGAAGGTGAGCCAGCCCGGCACCTCGGCCAGCACCACCCACGACATCGCCACCACCAGGGCGGGCACCACGTAGGTGGTGGCGCCCATCTTCCCGGCGGTGGTGCGGGCCAGCGCGTAGGCCCAGGTGGTGAAGGCCACGGCGGTCGGGAACACGCCGAGGTAGACCAGGTTGAGCGTCGCCGACAGCGGCGCCTTGGCCGCCTCCTCGACGAGCTGCCCGGTGAACGGCAGGCAGGCGACCGTGCCGACGAGGCAGCCGAAGGTGGTCACCTGCAGCGCCGAGGCGACCCGCAGCGCGGGCTTCTGCGCCAGCACCGCCACCGCCCAGGACGCCGCGGCGACCAGGCACAGCACCACACCGAGCACCGAGGAGTCCGCGCCGCCCGACTTGGAGACGCCGACCACGACCGCGCCGGCGAAGGAGACGGCCATGCCGGCCAGGAGCTTGCCGGGGAAGCCCTCCTTGAGGAACCACCCGGCCAGCAACGCGATCAGCAGCGGGCCGATGTTCACCACCATCGCGGCGGTGCCCGCGTCCACCAGTTCCTCGCCCCAGTTGAGCGCGACCATGTAGACGCCGAACCAGAGCACGCCCGAGACCAGGATGCCCGGCCACGCCGCGCGCGGTGGCCAGCCCTCGCGGCGCAGCAGGAGGATGACCACGAGCGTCACCGTGCCCGCCAGCAGCCGCCCGAGCGCCAGCGCGCCGGGCGAGTAGGACTCGACCGCGACGCGGATGCTCACGAAGGCCGAGGCCCACAACACCACGGTGACCCCGGCCGCGAGCAGCGCGCGCCGGTCCGTCCTTTCGGCAACCTGATTCATAGGGGCACGCTAGCGGGCCGATGTTTCGATCGGTGACGAAGGGTGCACGACGTCCGGTTTTCGCCACCAGGCGTGCGGCGGGTACCATACAGCCGTTCCACCTCAGGCTTAAGGGGCCCGCGACGTCACCTCCAGTGACGGAGCCAGTGGGACAGCTCGGCGCGTCCTTAGCGCCGGGCTCTCGCGGGCCCCCTTCGACCATTTCTCGTTCCTTGGCGGCCCGTGCCTGTTCGCACCAAGGTTCAAAGGAATGACGATGGTCCCGCGATTCGACACGATCGCCGTGCTCCGCACCGCCAAGGCTCTGCTGACCTTCACCGTGGGCGGTTTCGCCCTCCTGGTGGTCTTCGGCAACCTGACCGACTACGGCACCAACTTCGAGTTCGTCCGGCACGTGCTGGCCATGGACGCGCAGAAGCCGGAGCTGGCCGCGGTCAGCCAGATCAACTACCGCTCCATCCCGTGGACGTGGGCGCACCACGCCGCCTACATCGGCGTCATCGTCACCGAGGCGCTCATCATGGTCACCTGCCTGGTCTCGGCCTGGCAGCAGGCCAGGGCCATCGGCAAGGACGACGCCGCCTTCCACGCCGCCAAGCGCTGGGGCGTGGCCGGCTGCACCCTCGGCCTGCTGCTGTGGTTCTTCGGCTTCCAGGCCATCGGCGGCGAGTGGTTCGGCATGTGGATGAACGGCACCTGGAACGGCATCCCCGACGCGGTGCGGCTGTGCACCTACATCGGCGGCGTGCTGATCTTCCTCTCGCTCCGCAACGACCGGCGACAGGACGCCTGAGCCGCCGGCATCCGCCAAGATGGAGCCGTGGACACTTTCCGACTGCTCGCGCCCCTGCACCTGCCGCCGGCCGCCGAGCTGGCCGATGCCGTACGCCGGACACCGCTGGCCCGCGCCCTGCTGGAGCTGGAGGGCCCGCGCGAGCTGGCCCTGCGCACCGGCCTGCTGGAGGCGGAAGGCGGGCCCGGCGGCGAGCTGGAGGTGCTGCGCGACGGGGCGCCGGAGGAGGTCCTGCGGCTCTGGTCGGAGGTGAGCTTCGTCGCCGTGCACCCGGCCGAGCTCGGCACCGAGCAGGACGCGGTCACCCTGGCCGAGCTGTTCCTGCTCGGCAGCTCGACCGAGCCGCCGGGCGAGGTGCTGGCCGGGCTCGGCCTGGTCACACCCGGCGGCGGGCTCACCCCGCTCGGGCAGTGGGCCGGCCGCCGCGTCTTCGCCAGCCTCACCGGCCAGACCGTGCCGGTCTTCGGCTCGCTCGCCGACCGCGACGCACCCACCCTGCTGTACGGCCTGCGGTCCTACTCCGAGGACGAGCGGCGCGAGGAGGTCCGCGGCTGGCTGGAGGGCCGCGACCCGGCCAAGGCCGCCCAGGCCATCGCCACCGTCCTGGCCGACGTCAGCCCGCTGGCCCGCACGGTCGGGCTGCAACTCCTGCACGCCGAGCTCGGCGAGGAGGGCGTCGAGGCGCTGCGGAGCCTGCTGCCCTCGTCCAAGGTCGGCGCGCTGGCCGCCGCCCGGCTGGGCGTGGAGCGCGACTCCGCCGCCGAGGAGATCGCCTGGGTGCTGGTCGACATGGCCGCCTCGCTGCTGGAGTACGGCGGCGACAGCGAGCAGGTGGTCGCCGCGATGGCCATGGGCATGAACCCCGGCGAGCAGGTCGAGACCATCGCGATCCTGCCCTTCGGCGGCCACGCCGAGACCGAGCGCGTGCTGCTCACCCTCGTGGAGGGCCACCCCGACCCGGCCGTGGTGGCCGCCGCCCGCAAGGCCCTGCGCCGCGCCCGCGGTCTGGCCGAGGGGTAGGGTGAGGCCCCATGCACCTCATCTTCCCGCGCGCTGACGCCGTCCTGGGCGAGGTCTTCGGCTGCGAGTGCGGTGCCACGCTGTCCGGCCGGATGCCCGCCGAGCTCCACGCCGCCGAGAACCAGCTGTGCACCGTCTGCCTGGGCAGCGCCCGCGAGGAGCTGGCCCCCGGGCTGGTGCGCGGCTGCTCGGCGTGCGCCGGCACCGGGCGGCGCCGCGAGCAGATCACCTGGCAGCTCGCGCACACCGAGGCCGAGCAGCTCATCACCGTGCCGCTGGTGCGGTCGGTGATCTCCGGGTACGAGGGCAGCTTCCGGCTGTCCGAGATCGCCGACGCGGTCCGGTCCGGGCTCGGGCTGCCGGCCGGGCGGCTTCCGGTCGGGCCCCGGGTCCGCGACATCCTGCTGCAGCTCCAGTTCTGGGGCGAGATCGTGATGGTCTCGGCGCCCGACGAGCTGGTCGACGACGTGCCGACCTTCCTCTACCGCGACCCGAGCTGGCAGCGGGCGCGCACGCTCAGCGGCTGACGCGGCCTGCCCGGCGGCTGAGGCGGCCTGCCCGGAGCCTGAGCCGGCCTGCCCGGCGTCAGTCGCGGCAGATGACCTCGCCGTGCAGGATGGCCAGCCAGCCGTCCGGCTCCTGCGCCCAGGCCGCCCAGCCGGCGGAGATGCGCCGCAGGTCGGCCTCGGTGGCGGCGCCGGTGGCCAGGGCCTGGGCGGCCATGTCCGAGCTGAGGACACGCTCGGCCCACATCCCGCCCCACCAGGCTCGGTCGCCCTCGTCGGCGTAACACCACACCGAGGCGCTCGGCTCGACGCTGCCGAAGCCGGCCTCGCGCGCCCAGGAGAGCAGGCGGCGGCCCGCGTCCGGCTCGCCGCCGTTGCTGCGGGCGACCTTCTGGTAGAGCGCCAGCCACTCGTCCAGCTCGGGCAGCAGCGGGTACCACGCGAAGGCCGCGTAGTCGCTGTCGCGGGCGGCCACCACGCCGCGCGAGACGCGGCGCATCTCGCGCAGCGCGCCCACCGGGTCGGCGACGTGCTGCAGCACCTGGTGGGCGTGGACCACGTCGAAACTGTCGTCGGCGAAGTCGAGGGCGTGCACGTCGGCCACGGCGAAGTCCACGTTGGTCAGGCCGCGCCGCTCCACCTCGGCTCGGGCCAGGTCGAGCGCTTCGGGCTTGACCTCGGAGGCGGTCACCCGGGCGACGTGGCCGGCCAGGTCGGCGGTGATGGTGCCGGGGCCGCTGCCGATGTCGAGCAGGGTGTGCTCCGGGGACAGGTGCGGCAGCAGGTAGGCGGCGGAGTTCGCGGCGGTGCGCCAGCGGTGGGAGCGCAGGACCGATTCGTGGTGGCCGTGGGTGTAGGTCATGACGATCACGCTAGTGCATGTCCCATATTTCGGGAAATATCGTCTTACATGATGGACGCCAGCCATTCCTCCGCTGATCGGGCCACGCTCGGCCTGCCGTACAGGCGGGTGCTGTGCGCGGTGCCGGGCACCACCCGCACCTCGGCGAACGGCTGTAGCGGCAGGCTGTGCTCGGGCGGCACGAACTCGCGGGCGGAGTGGTAGAAGACCATCGGCGGGCTGCCGGGGCCGGCGTGCGCGGCGACCTCCATGCTCCGCCAGACCCACGGGCAGCGGCGCGGGCGGCAGCCGGCCAGCGCCACCGCCGAGCGGCCCAGCCGGCCGCCGGCATCGAAGGCGAGGTGCGGCGAGGTGACCGGCGAGAAGGCGAGCACGCCGCGCAGGCCCCGCGGCCCCGAGCGGTGCACCGCGGCCGAGGCGGCGATGTGGCCGCCGGCCGAGAAGCCCACCAGCGCGTAGCGGCCGGGGTCGAAGCGGAAGCGGGCCGCGTGCCGGCGGGCGTAGGCGACGGCCCGCAGCGTGTCGTCACGCTGCGCGGGCCAGCGGGCGGCGCCGGACAGGCGGTAGTTCAGGTTGAACACGGCGTAGCCGAGGTCGGCGAAGCGGGCGGCCACCGCGGCCAGGGCGCTCTTGTCGCCCTCGGACCACCAGCCGCCGTGCACCAGGAAGATCCCGGGGCGGCGGCCGCTCGCGCCGGGGAGCACGTCCATGGACTGCGTGCCGTACGACACGACCGTGGTGCGGGGACCCGCCGGCGCGGAGGGAAAGGCCAGCGTCACGACCACGAGCAGGGCGGCGGTGAAGCTCACGCGCGCCAGAATCCCACCGCCCCGGCTCCCGGCGCGCCTTCAACCACCCCTCCGTGCTGCCGTACGGCGGTCCTGGCGCGACGAGCGGTCAGACCCGTTTCGGCTCGTAGGTGGCGGGAAGGGGCGAGCAGATGATGAGGAACCTGCTCCGAGGCGCCGCCGCCGGCAGCATGGCCACCACCGCGATGAGCACGGTCATGCTCGCCGGAGACCGGCTGGGCCTGATGGGAGAACAGCCGCCGAAACGGATCGTCCGCCGCGTCCGGGGCGGCAAGGCCAGCGACGCCGCCGCGATCGCGGGCCATTTCGGCTTCGGCGCGGGCGCCGGGGCGCTCCTGAGCCTGCTCAGCCGCGGCCGCAGCGTGCCCGGCTGGCTCGGCGCCGCCTACGGCCTGGGCATCTGGGCCGCCTCCTACCAGGGCTGGCTGCCCGCCATCGGCGCGATGCCACCGGCCCACCGCGACCGGCCCGGCCGCCAGGCGGTCATGATCGCCGGCCACCTCGTCTACGGGGTGACGCTGGCCCGGTCCCTGCGAAAGGCGACATGATGAAGGCGCTCACCTGGCACGGCAAGCGCGACGTGCGGGTCGAGGAGGTCCCCGACCCGCAGATCAAGGAGCCCACCGACGCCATCGTCAAGGTCACGACGACCGCGATCTGCGGCTCCGACCTGCACCTGTACGAGCTGCTCGGCCCGTTCCTGGGCGAGGGCGACATCCTCGGGCACGAGGCGATGGGCATCGTCGAGGAGGTCGGCTCCGACGTCGGCCACATCAAGCCCGGTGACCGCGTGGTCGTGCCGTTCGTCATCTCCTGCGGGCACTGCTTCATGTGCCAGCGCGAGCTCTACACCCAGTGCGAGACCACGCAGGTCAAGGAGCACGGCTCGGGCGCCGCGCTGTTCGGCTACACCCGGCTGTACGGGCAGGTGCCCGGCGGCCAGGCCGAGTACGTGCGCGTCCCGCAGGCCCAGTTCGGGCCGGTCCCGCTGCCCGCCGAAGGGCCGGACGAGCGCTTCGTGTACCTGTCCGACGTGCTGCCCACCGCCTGGCAGGCCGTGCAGTACGCCGACCTGCCCGCCGAGGGCGGCAGCGTCACCGTCTTCGGGCTCGGCCCGATCGGCCAGATGAGCGTGCGCATCGCCCGCCACCTCGGCCACCGCGTCATCGCCACCGACGGGGTGCCCGAGCGGCTCGCGCTGGCCCGCCGCTACGGCGCCGAGGTCATCGACGCCCGCGAGGGCTCGGTCGCCGACCGGGTGCGCGACCTCACCGGCGGGCGCGGCACCGACTCCGTGATCGACGCGGTCGGCATGGAGGCGCACGGCTCGCCCGTCGCCAAGCTCGGGCAGGCCGTCACCGGCCTGCTGCCCGACGCCCTGGCCGCCCCGCTCATGCGCAACGCCGGCGTCGACCGGCTGGCCGCGCTGATGGAGGCCATCGAGGCGGTACGGCGGGGCGGGACGATCTCGATCGTCGGCGTCTACGCCGGGATGGCCGACCCGATGCCGATGTTGCGGCTGTTCGACAAGGGGATCACGCTGCGGATGGGGCAGGCGCAGGTCAGGCGGTGGATCCCGGCGCTCATGCCGCTCGTGCTGGAGGAGTCGGACCCGCTCGGCGTCATGGACCTGGCCACGCACCGGCTGCCGCTGTCGCGGGCTCCTGAGGCGTACTCGATGTTCCAGCGCAAGCAGGACGGGGCCATCAAGGTGCTCTTGACACCGTGACGGACATTGACAAGAGGGCGGGCTTCCGGGCCCGCCCTCTTTCGTGCGCCTGCTCTCATCCGCCGTGCGTTTTGGGCCGTGCGTTGGGGCCGTGCGTTTGGGGCCGTGCGTTTGGGGCCGTTTTGTCGTGCCGGTCTACGGGCGGGCGCCGACGCCGGTGCTGAGCTCGCTCAGGCGGCTCGGGTGGGCCTCCAACGGCGGGGTGTTCATGCCCGCGCCGCCCGCCAGCCCGTCCACCAGCTCGCCCACCGTCTCCATCGAGCTACGGCGAGCCCGCCACCCCAGCTCGTCATGCGCCCGCGTGATCGACATGACCGGGATGTTCATCAACATCTCGAACATCCCCGGCGACGCCGGCACCAGCCGCGCCCGCCAGGCCGCCGCGACACCCTGCCGAGCCGCCCACGCCGGGAGCGGCACCAGCTTGGCCCCGAGGATCTCGGCCAGGTCCGCCGGCGTCAGCACCGGATCGGCGGCCAGGTTGAACGCCCCGCGCACGTCACTCCCGAGCGCCAGCCGGTAGGCCTCGGCGACGTCGTCGGCGTGCACGGCCTGGACCCGCAGGCCCGGGATGTCCGGCAACACCGGCACCGCCTTCACCAGCCCGCCCGGCAGGAACGGCCCGGCGAACAGCCGCCGCTGGTGGCTGGCGGCCTCCCGCTTGAAGATGAACCCCGGCCGCATCCGCACCACCCTGGCCTGCGGGTGGTCGCGCTCGAAGATGTCCAGCAGCCGCTCGACGTAGGCCTTCTCCCGGGAGTAGGCCGAGTTGGGCCAGCCGTGGGTGGGCCACGACTCGTCCACCTCGCGGCCCTCCGGGCCCGGCGAGTACGCGCCCACCGAGGAGGCGACGACCAGGGTGGGCACGCCCGCCTTGGCCACGGCGTCGATCACGCGCGCGCTGCCCAGCGCGTTCGCCCGCCAGGTCACCACCGCGTCGCGGGTGGGCTGCAGCAGCCACGCCAGGTGGACCACCGCGTCCGCGCCCTGGAAGATCTCGGCCAGGTCCGAGCTGGCCACCTCGGCCTGGCGCCACTTGGTCTTGCCGCCCGGGTTCCAGGACGGCAGCCGCCGGGCCAGGCCCAGCACCTCCGTCACCGACGGGTCGCGCTCCAGGGCCTTGACCAGGCTCGTTCCGACGTTTCCGGTCGCTCCGACCACCACCACTCTCATGCCTGTCGCCTGCCCACACCGGCCCGCGCTACTCCCACCGGCTGCGGCGTGACCGGTCTTTTGGCGGAGTACGGGCCTGCTGTGGAAGCGCCCTTTTGGGGAGTGGGGGACCCCCGGCGGCGGCGGCCTTCCAGGGCGTCCGCGGCCGACGGTGAGAGCCGCCGTCGGCCAGTTCGGGGCCCGCGGTGAGAGCCGCCTTCGGGGAGCTCGCGACCCGCTGGGAGCCGCCTTCCGGGGAGTTCGGTGCCCGCGCTGGGAGCCGCCTTCCGGGGGTCCGTGGCTGCCGTCGGGACCGGTTTTTCGTGGAGTGCGGGACTGTCGGTGGCCGTCGCTAGAGTCGCGCCATGGTCACCGTCGAGGATGTCCGGCGTCTCGCCGTCACCCTGCCCCGCTCCTCCGAGCACCTGATCCGCGACCGGGTCAAGTTCCGCGTGGGCAGCATCGTCTACGTCGCCTTCTCCCGCGACGAGACCATCATGGGCTTCGGCTTCCCCAAGGAGGAGCGCGAGGCCCTGGTGGCGGCCGAACCGGACAAGTTCATGCTGCCCGGCGAGTCCGACATGCGCTTCCACTGGGTCCACGCCCGGATGAGCGCCCTCGACGAGCAGGAGATGCGCGAACTGGTCGTCGAGGCGTGGCGGATGTGCGTGCCCAAGAAGATCCGGGTACTGATCGACGACCAGGGTCGTCCGGTGCCGCAGACATGACCGTTGACCGCGGGCCTGCGTCCGCTGAGGGAAGGATTGCATCGATATGAGCCATCGGCACCACACCATCGACTACATCGAGCTCGGCAGCCTCGACCTGGAGCGCGACAAGCGCTTCTACGGCGAGGCCTTCGGCTGGGAGTTCAACGACTACGGCCCGGGCTATGCCGGCATCCGTTCCGCCGACGGGACCGGGGAGGTCGGCGGCCTGCGCGCCGACGAGACGGTCAAGCAGGGCGGCCCGCTGGTCCTCTTGTTCTCCACCGACCTCGACCGGTCGGTCGAGGCCGTCACCAAGGCCGGCGGCACCGTGGTCAACGGCCCCTACCCGTTCCCGGGCGGCCGCCGCTTCCACTTCACCGACCCCAGCGGCAACGAATTGGGCGTCTGGTCCGAAGCCACCGAGGACTCCCACTAGAGGCTCCCGCTGGAGCGCTGCCCCTGGAGCGCTGCCGCTCGAGCGCTCCCGCTCGAGCGCTGCCTCTAGAGCGCTCCCGCTAGAGGGCTCCCGTGCGACCGCGCACTGCGACAGGCCCCAGCACGTCCATCCGACCCCGCGCCCGCGCCCCAGTTGGAGGCTGCCGTCTCCACCGGGGCGGTCGGTTGGAGCCGCGGTTAGAGCCCCATCCTGGCCCAGCCGGGGATCTGCGGGCGGCGCTGGGCGCAGGCGGCCGGCGCTTCTGCCGAGGGAGGGCCTAGGCGACCCGGTAAAGGCCCGTACCTGGGTGTTGGGCGGAGGCCGGGGTCAGAGGAGGGATCGGTAGAGGGCGGCGGTGAGGCGGTTGATCCTCTTCACCGAGTCGGTCCAGGTGCCGCCCGCCGGGTGGGCGGTGAGCAGGACCAGGATGTAGCGCTCCCCCGGCCCCACCAGGCCGGTGGTATGCAGCACCGGCCGCCCGAGATCCGGCACGCTGGCCGTCCGCCCCGCCAACTCGCCACCGCTAGCCGTCCGCCCCGCCAGCTCCCCGCCGCTGGCCGTCCGCCCCGTCAGCTCGCCGACACTGGCCGTCCACTGCGTCAGCTGGCCGGCACCGCCCTTCCGAGGGGCGACGATGTGGGCCGCCGCTACGGCGGGTGCCACCGGCTGAGCGGCGGGCAGCGGCTGGGACTGGGTGGTGGCGGGCTGGCCGGTGGCGGGCTGGGGCTGCGGGGAGGTGCGCTGGGTCTTGGTGGAAGGGGGCTGCGGGGTGGTGCGTTGGGTGGCGGGGGTGAGGGAGTGGGTGGTGCTTCGGGTGGCCTTGCACTTGACCGGGGGCACCGTGCCGAAGCCCGACCACCCCTGCTTGACCGCCCAAGGCCGTGGGACGGCGGAGGGGATGCCGAAGGTCTGGTCGAAGCCGTCGGTCCCGCACGGGGTGGCGGCACGAAGGTGGCCGAGGACGAGCTGCCGGATGTCGGGGCGGGCGGTGTCGAGGAGGTAGCGGTAGGTGGTCACCACATCCCGGGCACTGAAGGAGACGTACCCCCAGAAGCCGGGCTTGGCCGCGGGCGGCGGGGTGGTCTCGGTCAGGCCGAGCTTGCGCGCCATCCGCACCACGATCTGCCCCTTGCCTCCGCGGTTCCAGAAGGCCGAGGCGGCGTCGTCGTCGCTGGAGCGGAGCATGACCTTGAGGAGTTCGAGGTCACCAGCGCTCACCTTCTTCGTCCGCTCCAGAAAGTCGACCGCAAGCAGGATCTTGATCACCGAGGCGGAGCGGAACTGGCGGCGGGCGTTGCGGTGGGCCACGATCTTCCCGCTCTGCCGGTCGAAGACCACGTAGCCCGCGGTCGTCCCCGGCGGCACCCGGGGCGGCGCCACGGACACGGCGTGAGCGGGGCTGCCACTGGCGAGGACGGCGGCGGCGAGCAGCGGAAGGCCGAGGAGGGCTGGCGAGCGGCGCATGTCGGCCATTCCTATCAGAGTTGTGAAATATCAGCACTCGGGACGATCGGCTCACAGGTGTGGAATATGGGCACCGGGGACGGATCAGCGCAGAGCTGTGGAATATCGGCACCCCGGGACGAATCAGCGCGGAGTCGTGAAGTATCGGCACCCGGAGCGATCAGCCGACCAGGGTCCCGGCGTAGTAGGTGACGACGGCGGCGAGCAGGACGATGAGGAGTTGCCGCAACGCCCCGAAGACGATGTTCCGCCCGCTCGACCGCGCCACGACGGCGCCCACGCCCAGCCCGGCCAGCCCGGTCCCGGCGATGGAGGCGATCACCGCCCCGGTGCCACCGGCGAAGAACCAGGGCAGCACCGGCACCAGACCACCGACCGTGAACAGCGCGAACGACGAGATGGCCGCCGTCCAGGGCGAGCCGAGTTCGCCGGGGTCGATGCCGACGATCCGCCGCGCGGAGACGGCGAACAGGCTCTCCTCGGTCGCGGCGGCCTCCCGGGCGGCGGCTTGCGCGGTCTCGCCGGAGAAACCGGCCTTGCGGAGCGAGGCGGCGAGCATCGAGGCGAGCGCGTCCGGGGCCGAGCGGACGAAGCCCCGCAGTTCCTTCAGCACCCCCTTGAACAGCTCGACCTGGGCGGTGACGGAGATCCACTCCCCCGCGGCCATGGACACCGCCCCGGCCAGCAGCCCGGCCAGGCCGGCCAGCCGTACCGCCGTGGGAGAGGAGCCGGCGCCGGCCACGCCGAGGATCAGGCACAGCACGCTGACCAGGCCGTCGTTGACGCCCAGCACCGCCGCCCGTGCCCCGCCCTGCTGCACCTGGTCGGCGCGGCGGGCGAGGTCGCCGATCGGGACGCCCGGCGGCGGCTGGTCGTCTGGGTGCTGGGTCACAGGGGGCGAGATTTCCGGCCCCGGCCCGCCACAAGCCCCGGCCGCGGTAAAACCCCGCCCGGAGGGCCGGAAGCACGATCGGACGGGAAGCACGAGGGCGGGGAAGCACGAGGGGTCGGGAAGCACGATGGGCCGGGAAGCCCGATGAGCCCGGAAGCACGAGGGGCCGCAGGGTCGCTCTCGGCCAGAGACACGGCGGGACGCGCATGGTTGCTCCCGGTCGGGAAGTACGGCGGGGCTCGCGCGGTTGCTCCCGAAGGGGACGATCCAGGCACCCTGGCACGGCGAGCCACCGAAGCGGCACACCGCGTGACAGGATGCCAAGGGCCCCCGACGCCGGGCCGAACCGCGGCCCGGTCCTTTGCGTAGGAGCAGATATGGACCTTGCGGACATCGGTGTGACGGGTTTGGCGACCATGGGGCGCAATCTGGCGCGCAACCTGGCCCGGCACGGGTACGCCGTGGCGGTGCACAACCGGAGCAACAGCCGGACCGACCACCTTGTGGAGCAGTACGGGTCTGAGGGCACGTTCCTGCCGTCGCGGGATGTGCGGAGCTTTGTGGAGTCGCTGAGCCGCCCCCGCCGGGCGATCATCATGGTGAAGGCGGGCGCGCCCACCGACGCGGTGATCGAGGAGCTCGCCGCGGTGATGGAGCCCGGCGACATGATCGTCGACGGCGGCAACGCGCTGTACTCCGACACCCGGCGACGCGAGGCGGCGTTGCGCGATCGCGGCATCCACTTCGTCGGCGCGGGCATCTCGGGCGGCGAGGAGGGCGCGCTCAACGGGCCGAGCATCATGCCGGGCGGCTCGCCCGAGTCGTACAAGGCGCTCGGGCCGATCCTGGAGGACATCTCGGCCAAGGTGGACGGCGTGCCGTGTGCGACGTACGTCGGCCCGGACGGTGCCGGACATTTCGTGAAGATGGTGCACAACGGCATCGAATATGCCGACATGCAGCTCATCGCCGAGGCGTACGACCTGCTGCGCCAGGCCCTGGGCGCCTCGCCCGAGGAGCTGTCCGGCGTCTTCCGCGAGTGGAACCAGGGCGATCTGGGGTCCTACCTGATCGAGATCACCGGCGAGGTGCTCGCCCAGGTGGACGCCGAGACCGGCAAGCCCTTCGTGGACGTCGTACTCGACCGCGCCGAGCAGAAGGGCACCGGCCGCTGGACCGTGCAGAGCGCCCTCGACCTGGGCATCCCGGTCACCGGCATCGCCGAGGCGGTCTTCGCCCGAGCGCTGTCCGGCCACCCCGAGCAGCGCGCCGCCGCCCGGCCGCTGGAGGGGCCGGAGCTGACCGGCGTGGCCGGGCGCGAGCTGATCGAGGACGTACGGCAGGCGCTGTACGCCTCGAAGATCGTCGCCTACGCCCAGGGCTTCGACCAGATGGCCGCGGCGTCGAAGGAGTACGGCTGGGACGTCGACCTGGGCGCCATGGCCACGATCTGGCGAGGCGGCTGCATCATCCGGGCCCGCTTCCTCGACCGGATCCGCGAGGCCTACGACGCCCAGCCCGACCTGCCGACCCTGCTGGCCGCGCCGTACTTCGCCGGCGCCCTGGCACTCGCGCAGGACGCGTGGCGGCGGGTGGTCACCACCGCGGTGTCCATCGGCGTGCCGGTGCCCGGCTTCTCCTCCGCGCTGGCCTACTACGACGCGCTCCGGCGCGAGCGCCTCCCGGCCGCGCTGGTGCAGGGCCTGCGCGACTACTTCGGCGCGCACACCTACCAGCGGGTCGACCGCGAGGGCGCCTTCCACACCGACTGGTCCGGCGACCACCGGGAGTACCCCGCCTGAGCCCCGGCTCAGGTCAGCCCGGTGAACATCGGGTGAAACCGGTTGCCCACGGAGCCCGCCTGCCCTTCGCTGGCCCCGTGGACAACGCGGTCACCGTGTACGAGCAAGTGGCGAAACGCCCCACCGGCGAGCTGTCGCACGAGGGCAACCGGGTCCCGGACGTGGCCGTGCTGGGCGGCGGCAGGCTGGTGGTCGCCTGGCGGGCCGGCGTCCCCGACCCCGTGGACCCGGCCCCGGCCGACCAGGGCTCGATCCTGGTCGGCCGCTCGTCCGACGACGGCCGCACCTGGACCGTCGGCGTCCTGGCGAAGGCGAGCGCCCAGCACCGCTACCACTACGTGATCCTCCTGCACGACGCCGGCGTCGTGCACGCCTTCCTGGGCCGCATCACCGTGGCCCGGGACCGCGACCCCGCCGGGAACGTCGACGGGTTCCCGGTCGAGCTGGTGGCCAAGCGCAGCACTGACGCGGGGGCCACCTGGACGGACTTCCCCGTCGAGACCGACGTGCCGCCCAACGGCCGTGGCGTCGTCCTGGCGGCCCGCCCCCTGCGCCACCGGGGGGACTGGCTCCTGCCGTACTGGCAGCAGGGCGGCGCGGGCGTGCTGCGCTCGGCGGACCTGCGCACCTGGCGGCGCGGCGGCCTGGCCCGCGCCCCGCGCGGCATGGGGGTCGAAGAGCCACAGGTCGTCGTCTCCCAGGACGATCCCGGCACCCTGCTCATGGTCGCCCGGACCCTCGACCTGTCCGGCGGCAGCACGCCGGCGGAGAAGGACGCGCACTACCGCCGGCACGCCTGTTACTCCCTCACCGCGACCAGCACGGACGGCGGAGCCACCTGGTCACCGATGACGCTCGACCGCAACCTGCCGAATTTCTACGTGAAGGGCTTTTTCACCCGCGACGCCGACGGTCGCTACGTCGCCGTCTACAACACTCTCGGCGGCCCGTTCCAGGGCGAGCGGCCCGACCGGCACCGCGAGGTGCTGCACGTCAAGGTCAAGGAGCCCGGCCGGCCGTGGAGCCCGGGGCGGCTGTTCGCCGACGGCCCCCGGCTGACCACCGGGGCGGCGCGCGGCTGGGACGTCTACGCCAGCGCCGACGAGGAGGCGCCCGGCCGGTTCGTGGTGGTCTGGGAGCACAACCAGACCGCGATCAAGCTGGCCCGCCTCGACGTCACCCGGGTCTTCACCGGCCTGCACCGGCCGGAGCTGCTCCCCCGGCACTTCCTGCTCACCGTGGGCGCCGGCCCCGTCGAGCTGTCCACCGGCCGGCACCTGCTCGCCGCCGAGGGCCCGGCGCGGTTCGTGGTGCGGGACGGCGTCGCCGTACAGCCGGAAACCGGGGCGCGGCTGCGCCTGCCGGCCAACCCCGGGCCGCCGCGGTGCACCGGCCCCGCAGAGGCCGCGGAGGTCCTCGCGGCCTGGACCGAGGAGGTACGGCTCAGCGGCCCGGCCTCGGTGTCGCAGCCGATCGCGCGCTGCGACTTCGGCGTCGAGTTCCGGGGCGAGGTGACACGCGGCGCCCGGCTCGACCCGGCGACCGGCCGCGGGGTGTGCCTGGGTGTCAAGGTGGCCAACGGCGCGAAACGCCTCATGCTCGCCGTACAGCCGGACGGCGTCTGGGCGATCGTGAAAGGCTCCTCCGGCTGGACCCGCGTGCTCGCCGGGCCGATCGCCGGCCCGGCCGTCTGGCGGGTGGCCGTGGACAGTGCCGGTGCGGCCGTCCTGCTCCGCGACGGCCGGCCCACCGGCGCCGCCTGGGTGGTCGGCGACAGCGGCGAGCGCCCCCACGCCGCCCACTGGACCAGCGCCTCCGCCGCCTGCCGGATCACCTGGAGCATCGTCACGGCCCCCTGCTCCCCTCAGCCCTGAGCCCTGCCCCGGGTGTCAGCTCGGCGGCCGGGTCATCAGCCCGCCGCCGGGATTGGCGACCGCGGTGACCAGGCAGTAGCCGACCGGCCCGTGCAGATCGTGCAGCGTGCAGTGGCCCGTGGCGATGCCGTCGGCGCTGAGGTGCCCGCTGGACTCCAGCCCCAGCTCGGGCGTGCTCGGCGTCCGGCTGAGCGTCAGGGTGTAGTCGGCGTTGATGAAGTGCAGCCCGGCGCTGCCGCTGTTGGCCAGCGGGCTGGCGAAGTCGGCGGCCAGCGCGGCCCGCACCAGCGGCGACAGCGGCTCCTCCGCCACCAGCGGGTACAGCTCGCGCATCCAGGCCCGCTTGGGACCGGTGCCGGTCCACTCGGTGAGCGGCCACATCTCGAACGGCGGGAACTCCCCCATCCGCGGCGCGGGCCCCTCCGGCGGCGGCTCCGCCCAGGCGGGCGTCGGCGCGACATGCCCGGGCGGCTGCTCGCCCTCCCGCAGGAACACCACGCTCGCCCGCCCGAGCGCCCCCTGCGCCGAGCTGATGGTCACGTCGGCGACCCGGATGCGGCGCCCGTCACGCACCCGGACCGTCTCCACGGCCAGCGGCAGCAGGGCCGCGTTCCGGAACAGGTCGACTGTCAGCCGCGCGGCCCGCAGCCCCGGCTCGGCGTGCTCCAGTTCGGCCGCCCGTGCCGCCAGCCCGCCGAGCAGCCGTCCGTGCAGCATCTCCGGCGACCAGGGGCCGCGCGCGTGGGGGGCGGGGACGAACTCGCCCGCCTTGAGGGTGAAGAAGGCAGTCACAGAACGATATTCTAGTGACTCCGGCTCTCCTGCGGGACTCCCCTGGCGCACGGGCCAGGCGGCGGGCCTGGCCTCTTGGTCAAGCAGCGGACCCGGCGCTTGGGTCAGGCGGCGGACCTGGCGCTTGGGTCAGGCGGCGGACAGGCAGAACAGGTGGCCCTCCGGGTCCCGGACCACCGTCCAGTTCCCGTCGCCCGGCTGGTGTTCCGGCAGGGTCGCGCCGAGCTCCTGCAGCTCCTTCACCGTCCGCTCCACGTCCTCCACGGCCAGGTCGAGGTGCGCGTGCTTGCCCGCCTCCCCCGGCCAGGCGGGCGGGCTGTAGCCGGGGACCCGCTGGAAGCTGAGGGTGACCGGCCCGCCCTGCAGGCTCGCGAAGTCGGCGTCGCTGTAGCCGATCTCGCCCCCGAGCACCTTCTGGTAGAAACCGGCCAGCTCCGTGGGGCTGGCGCAGTCGATGACGATCGCGGAAATCTTGTTCATGGGGCCAAGCCTCGCCCGGCCGCCGGGCCCCGGTCTTGAACATCCTTGCGCCCGCCGAAACTGTCGGAGGCGGGGCGTACCTTCTCCAGCGTGCGCACCTCTGTCCGCCTCGCCACCGGCGACGGGTTCACCGCCGACGCGGTGACCTGCCTCGACGACCACCGCGACTGGTCGGCGCAGCAGGCCGGTGACCATCACCTGATCGTCCTGGTCCGCCGGGGCCGCTTCCGCCGCAGGTCGCGAGGTCATACCGCCGACCTCGACCCCACGCTGGCCTATCTCGGGCTGCCCGGCGAGGAGGAGCACTTCGCGCACCCCTCCGGCGGTGATCTCTGCACCTCCCTCGCCCTCACCGGCCCCCTCTGGCACCGCCTCACCGGCGGCCGTCCGCTCCGCCCGACGCTCTACGTCGACGGCCGTCTCGACCTGGCCCATCGCCGGCTCCTGCGGGCCACTCGCTCGGGTGATGCCGGTTTCGCGGTGGCCGAGTCCCTGCTGGACCTCCTGCGTGCCGCTCTCGCCCAGTCGCCGCCGCCTGCGGCCTCGACCGCTCCCCTCGCCCCGTGCCCCGCGTCCGGGCGCCCTCCTGGGCACCACCGGCATCCCGGGGCGGTCGGCGGGAAGGCGAGCGGACCGGCGCGGACCGGCCCGGGCGGCGCGCGGCGCAAGGTGAAGGGCGACAGCGGCCCTGGCCTGGTCTCGTCGGCACGGGAGGCCATCGCCGCCGGGCACCCCGCCGCCGGGGGTCTGCTCACCCTGGCCGCCCTGCTGGAGGTCTCGCCGTTCCAGCTCAGCCGGGCCTTCACCCGCGAGATGGGCGTCTCCCTCACCCACTACCGCAACCGGGTGCGGGTGGCCGGGGCCCTCGACCGCCTCGAACAGGGCGAGAGCGACCTGGCCGGGCTGGCGGTGGAGCTGGGATTCGCCGACCAGGCCCACCTGACGCGCACGACCAGGCAGCACGTCGGCCACACCCCCGCCGCCCTGCGCCGCCTACTGGGGGCTGAGCGATGACGGAGCGAGGTTCCATGACGTCCGGTTTCGTGGCGGGTGAGCAGCAGTGGCGGGCTCGGCTGAGCACGCTTCGGCAGGTCGTCCGGCAGGAGCTGGTGGCCCGGCAACTGGCGGGTCACCTTGCCGGTGCGGGGCCGCAGCGGGTGCTGGATGTGGGCTGTGGTCAGGGCACCCAGCTCGTACGGCTGGCGCGGCTCGGGCATGAGGTGACCGGGCTGGACTCCTCGGCGACGTTGCTCGGTGATCTTCGGCGGGATCTGGCGGGTGAACCGGACGAGGTTCGAGCGCGGGTGCGGGTGGTTCAGGGGGACGCGCGCGATCTCGCCGGGGTGTTCGAGCCTGGGAGCTTCGAGGTCGTGCTGTGTCATGGGGTGCTGATGTACTTCGCCGATCCGGGACCGCTGCTGGACGGCCTGGCGCGGGTCGTGGCACCCGGGGGCATGGTTTCGCTGCTGGTGCGCAACGGGGACGCGCTGGCGATGCGGGCTGGGCTGCTCGGCGACTGGGACTCGGCGCTGCGGGCGTTCGACCACGTGTCGTACGGCAACCGGCTCGGGGTTGCGGCCCGGGCTGACCGGGTGGACGACCTGGTCGCCTCGCTGGCCGGCCGGGGGCTGTCGGTGCGCGCCTGGTACGGGGTGCGCCTGTTCACCGACGTCGCACCCGACGATGCCGGGCTGCCGGACAAGCGGGAGCTGGCGGCGCTGCTGGCCTGCGAGGAACGGGCCGCAACCACCGACCCGTACCGGCGGGTGGCGGCCCTGACCCACCTGATCGCCGAACGAACCCAACCCGCGATCCAACCGAGTGACCACCCGCAGACCCATCCCGCGCTCCGGCCGACCGGCCCCCCGCGAGCCTAACCCGCAGCCCGGCCTCGCGGCCGCCCGCGGACCACCCGCACTCCGGTTGAGCGGTTGCCTGCGATCCCAAACCCGCGGTCCAGCCGACCGACCCACTGCGGACCTAAACCGACCTCGAGCTGAGTGGTTGCCTGCGGACCGCTCCGGTCAACCGGCCCCACAGATCTGGCCCGCCCTCCGGTTGAGCCACTGGCTCTGGGAGGGGTGGTGGATTTGGGGGTGGTGATCACCGTACGCTCTGCTTCGTGGATTTGTTCGGAGATGACCCTCGTCCGGCGCGCGGTGCGGTGCGCGAGATCTACAGCATCGACCGGGCCGCCACGCTGGCGTACTCCCCCGACCTGGACGGTCTGGCCGATCCGGGGGAGATCGTCTGGGCGTGGGTGCCGTACGAAGAGAACCCCGCCCGCGGCAAGGACCGGCCGCTCCTGGTGGTGGGCCGGACCGGGCGACGGCTGCTGGCGATGATGCTGTCCAGCAGGGGCGACGACGGGCCGGAGTGGCTGGAGCTCGGCTCCTGGGACGGCGACGGGCGTGTGTCCTACCTGCGGCTGGACCGGGTCTTCGTGCTGGACGAGGACGACATCCGGCGGGAGGGCGCGGTGTTGCACCGCGAACGTTTCCAGCGCGTCGCCGCGCGGCTGCGGAGCTCGCACGGGTGGGCAGCCGACGGCTGACCGGCCCAGAGCCCAGCCGGATCTCGCCCGACAGGACCGGATCGGGAGGGGGTGCTGGGCGTCGCGTGGTCTCCCTGGTCACAGGGGTTTGTGACAACCCAGATCCGAAAGCCGGAAAATGCGCGATTGGATCACCCGCAGGGTGGGAATCCCTTCACGGTATCAAGCGTTAGACACCGTGGGAGACAGACCCCCACGATGGGGGCCCTGTAGGAGGCATTAAGACATGGGCGAGCGCGCGCTTCGTGGCACCCGGCTCGGGGCAACCAGCTACGAGAACGACCGTAACACGGATCTGGCACCGCGCCAGGACGTGTCCTACACCTGCTCCAAGGGCCATACTTTCGAGGTCCCGCTTGCCGCTGAGGCCGAGGTCCCCGCGACCTGGGAGTGCCGCATGTGCGGCGCCACCGCCTGGCGAGTGGACGGCGAGTTGCCGGAGGCCAAGAAGTCCAAGCCCCCGAGGACGCACTGGGACATGCTCCTGGAGCGGCGTTCGATCGAAGACCTGGAAGAGGTGCTCAACGAGCGGCTGGCCGTCCTTCGGGCCCAGCGGCGGAAGAGCGCCTGACGACCTCACGGTGTGACGTGGAGCCCCCGGCCCCTTATGGGTGACCGGGGGTTTTGCATGCCTGGCCACCGTAGTGGCGAGCGGGCGTCCGGAGGGGGTGCTCGTCTCTTGGGGAAAAGGGGGGCGGCCGGGCCGTACGGGGTGCTCGTCTTTCGGGGGTGGGCCGGCCGCACGGGGTGCTCGTCTCCCGGAGAGAGCCGGGCCGTACGGGGTGCTCGTCTCCCGGAGAGAGGGCCGGGCATCCCGGGCGTCCGAGGGTGCCGGAGGATCGGCTAGCGGTCGTCCTCGTCGACGACCTCGCCGTGGACGACCTTGGAGCCCGGCTGGGGCTGGGGGCGGGCGTCGGGGTCGAGGCGGAAGCCGAGGTTGGCGTACGGCGAGGCCGCCGTCATGGCCTTGACCCGCCGCGCGAAGAACCACCCCGCCACCCGCCGCATCATCGGCCGGGTGAACGGCAGGATGCACAGGAACCCGAGCACGTCCGTCAGGAACCCCGGCGTGAGCAGCAGCGCGCCGCCCACCAGGATGAGCCCGCCGTCGGCCAGTTCGCGGTCGGGCATGCGGCCGGAGCCGAGCGCGCCCTGGAGGTTGCGCCAGGCCTTGCGGCCCTCGCGCCGGACCAGCCAGGCGCCCAGCAGGCTGTCGGCGATCAGCAGGGCCACCGTGGGCCAGCCGCCGATCACCGAGCCGACCTGGATGAGCAGCCAGATCTCCAGGACCGGGACCACCAGGAAGGCCAGGAAGAGCAGAAGCCTCATCGTCGTCCTCATTCGCGCGTCAGCCGTACAGAAGGGTCAACGTCCGGGGAGGCGGTCACGTTCCGGCCTCCACCGTGAGCGAACCGCGGAGGTCAGTGGCGGTGGCGGCGGAAGCGGCGCGGCAGGCCGGTGAGCCCCCAGACGGTGACCCGCCACAGCGCCTCGTTGATGACCTTGCCGCTCATCTTGCTGGTGCCGACGGTGCGTTCGACGAAGGTGATGGGCACCTCGACGATGCGCAGGCCGTTGCGGTCGGTGCGGAGGGTGAGGTCGACCTGGAAGCAGTAGCCCTGGGAGTCGACGTCGGACAGGCCGATCTTCTCCAGGGTGGAGGCGCGGTAGGCGCGGAATCCGGCGGTGGCGTCGCGGACCGGCAGGCCGAGCATGAGCCGGGTGTAGACGTTGGCGCCGCGGGAGAGGAACTCGCGGCGGGCGGGCCAGTTGACCACCTTGCCGCCGGGCACCCAGCGCGAGCCGATGGCCAGGTCGGCGCCCTCGCTGAGCGCGCGCAGCAGCTTGGGCAGCTCCTCGGGCTGGTGGGAGCCGTCGGCGTCGATCTCGACCAGCACGTCGAAGCCTTCGGCCAGGCCCCAGCGGAAGCCGGCGATGTAGGCGGCGCCCAGTCCTTCCTTGGCGGTGCGGTGCAGGACGTGGAGCTGCTCGTCCTCGGCGGCGAGCTCGTCGGCGATGCGGCCGGTGCCGTCGGGGCTGTTGTCGTCGGCGATCAGGACGTGCGCCTCGGGAAGGGCCGCGCGCAGCCGGGCGACGATGCGGGGCAGGTTGTCACGCTCGTTGTAGGTCGGGACGACCACGAGGACCTTCCCGATCGAGCCGTCGGCCGGGGCTCTGCCCGTGACGTCCGGGTCGTCAACCGAGTTCATCCAGTGCCCTTCCGACTCTGCCGTTTGTGGCAAGGGTAGACCAGTTCGGGCCATAGGCATGCTCTTGACCGGCCGGCCCGTGTCACCCCGTGTCGCCTGCCCGTCCGGGGCGCGGCTAGGCCACCGGTTCGCGGCGGCGGCGCCAGCCCAGGGCGACGGCGGCGGCTCCGGCCAGCACGAGCGCCCACTCGGGCGCCGGGCCGAGCCGGGTGGCCAGGGTGCCGGCGGTTCGGACCGGGACGGTGACCACGGTCATGTCCCGCACCCGCTCGGCGGTGCTCCAGGCGACCTTGCCGTCGGGGGTGACGTAGGCGGAGATGCCGGTGGTGGCGGCGGTGACGACGGCCCGGTTGTGCTCGACGGCGCGCAGCTTCGACATGGCGAGCTGCTGCGGCGGCAGGTTGGACAGCGCGTAGCTGGCGTTGTTGGTCTGCACGACCAGGGGCGTCGCGCCGGTGCGGACGGTCTCGCGGACGATGCCGTCGAAGGCCACCTCGTAGCAGTTGACCGCGCCGACGGTGACCGGCCCCATCTTCAGGTCGCCGGGCCGGTCCCCCGCGACCGACTGGCGGCCGACCAGGGCGGCCCGCTCGAACAGGGCCAGGAAGATCTCCTTCATCGGCGTGTACTCGCCGAAGGGCACGAGCTGCTGCTTGTCGTAGTAGGCGCCGGGGCCGGTGACCGGGTCCCAGACCAGGCTGCGGGTGGCGCGCTCGTCGGTGCCGAGGCCGACCACCGCGCCGACCAGGGTGGGGACGCCGACGTCCTTGACCGAGTCATCGATGATCTTCCTGGCGGTGGGGTCGGCGTACGGGTCGATGTCGGTGGAGTTCTCCGGCAGCACGACCAGGTCCGGCTTGGGCAGCTTCCCCGCGCGCACGGCGGCGGCCAGGGCGTGGGTGGTGTCGGCGTGGTTGCGCAGCACGACGGCGGGCTCGTCGCCGAAGATCGCCATGCCCTCGCCGGGCACGTTGCCCTGGACGAGGCCGATGTTGACGGTGCGTCCCTCGTCGCCGAAGCGCGGTACGGCGAGGCCGAGCAACGGGAGGAGCAGCGCGCCGCCGGCCAGGAGCGCGACCGGCCGCCGTCCCGGAAGCCCCGGTGCCGTCCGGGGGGCCGCCAGCCGCAGGACCGCCGCGGCCAGGAGCGCGCCGCACAGGGCGACGACGAAGGAGACGAACGGCACCCCGCCGAGCGCGGCATACCGGGTGAACAGCGACTCGCCCTGGCTGAAAGCCACCCGAGCCCACGGGAAGCCGCCGATCGGGAAGAGTCCCCTGGCCCACTCCATCCCCACCCACAGTGCCGCGAACCACAACGGCCACAGACGCAAGCGGAAGAGCAGGGCGGCCCCGGCAGCCAGGGCGGCGTAGAAGGCGCTCTCCAGGGCAACCAGGGCCAGCCAGGCGTCATAGCCGATGGGCCGGACCCAGGCGAGTGCGGGGAGCAAAAAGACCAGGGCCGCGAGGTAGCCCAGCCAGGCCGCCCGGCGGGGCCGCGTGCCGTACAGGCTGCCGGCGATCAGCGCGAGGCCGAGCGGGGCGGCCCACCACCAGTCGAGCGGCGGGAAGGCGAGGAAGAGCGCGAGGCCGCCCAGGGCGGCGGCGGCCACTCTGGCGAGGAGGGGCGCCCCGGCGCGCGGGGTGTCGGTGCGTGCCGCGCCGGCGGTCTCGGAAAGGTCCTGCGCCACGGCCGTGCTTCTCCTCGCGATAGGACGTGCTGGGACAAACGCTACCGCCCTCGCGAGGCAGGCCGGACAGGGCCGGGCGGTCCCACCGTCGTGGGACCGCCCGGCGCTCTCGCGGTGAGTCCGGGAGCACGGGAACGGGAAGAGGGCCCGGCAACCCTTCGGACCGGATCCGTCCCGTCGGCGGCGAGCGCGGAGTTCCGTTGTCTACTGGGCTGCCGGGCCCGTCCCGGGTCCAACCCCCCGTCCGGTTGGGGTGCCCCGACTCGACGGACCGACGGCCCTGCACCTGGCTGTGTGGACGAAACCATCGGCTTCGTCACGGACGCAGGATCTGTCGATGTCAGAGACGGCCAACCGGCCAAGTCCCGTGCTGGACTGGGCAGCAAACTACCGACTCTGGCGATGATGTCAACCGTGTCCCGATCAGCGGCAACATCAAGTTTTCGCAGCTAGGACATGCTTGGCGCACTGCTCAATGACCCGTTGTCGGGACATTTCCCAGGCGGGACAGGCTGGACGGAAGGGGCAAGTCGTGCACGACGCCGAGCCGTTGCGTGGCCCGGGTCAAAGCTACGTAAAGATCGCTCAAGCCTCGCGGTGACTCCGCCACGATGCCCGCCGGCTCCACGACGATCACCGAGTCGAACTCCAGTCCCTTGGTGTCGCCGACGCCCATGACCGCCACCGGGGCGTCGAGCGCCTCGGCGCCGGCCCGCTCGCCGGGCCGTACCACGACCGCGTCGCCGAGGCTGAGCGTCGCCAGCATCGACTCCGGGGCGATCACCACCGTCTTGCCCCCGGCCTCGGCCGAGGCCTTGACCAGGGCGGGCAGTTCGGCCAGCGGCGCGGACCACGGCTGGAAGCCGCTCTCGCGCACCGACAGCGGCGGGCGCAGCTCCGGCCCGATGGCGGCCAGCACGTCGGCGGCGACCGCCATGAGCTCGACGGGCGTGCGGTAGTTGACCGTCAGCTCCTCCTGCCGCCAGCGGCCGGCGACGTAGGGGTCGAGCACCTCGCCCCAGGAGCGGGCGCCGGCCGCCGAGCCGGTCTGGGCGATGTCGCCGACGATGGTCATCGACCGGGTCGGCACCCGCCGCATCACCGCGCGCCAGGCCATCGGCGACAGCTCCTGCGCCTCGTCCACGATGACGTGGCCGAAGGCCCAGGTGCGGTCGGCGGCGGCCCGCTCGGCGGTGGTGAGGTAGGGGCCCTCGCCGCGCTGGCGCTCGGCCAGGCGCTCGGCCTCCATGACGTCCGACAGGCCGGTCAGCTCCAGCACCTCGCGCGCGTAGGCGAGCTCGGACTCGCGCTCGCGCTCCTCGGCCAGCCGGGCGGCCAGCAGTTCCTCCTCGGCGTGCGCGGCCGAGGCGCGCAGGACCTGCTCGTCGATCTCGCCGAGCAGCTCGGCCGCCTCGTCGAGCAGGGGGACGTCGGCCTCGGTCCAGTCGCCGCCGGTGCGGGCCAGCAGCTCCGCCTCCTGCGGGGTCAGCCCGGCCGCGGCCAGGCGGTCGGGCGAGCCGTACAGGGAGATGAGCAGCCGCTGCGGCGTGAGGTAGGGCCACCAGCGGTTGAGCGCGCTGCGGACGACCGGTTCTGTGCGCAGGTCCTCGCGCAGGTCGGCGAGCTCGTCGTCGTCGAGCAGCCCCTTGCCGAGCTTCTTGCCCGCCTGGCGGGCCAGCGCGTTGAGCAGGGAGCGGACGAAGACCGCGCGGGCGGCGTTGTGCGGGCGGCGCGACTTGATCGCCTTGCTGCGGGCGGCGTCGAGCATGCGGCCGTCGATGGTCAGCGTGTAGCGGCCCAGCGGCAGCTCGACCGTGCTGCGCGGCACCCGCTGCCGCTCGCGTACGGCCCGCGTGAGCACCTCGGTCATCCGCAGGCTGCCCTTGAGCGCGGCGGTCTCTGGCCGCTCGCGGGCCAGGCCGGTGACGCCCGGGTAGAGCTCGCCGACGGTGGACAGCAGCACGTCGGTCTCGCCCAGCGAGGGCAGGACCTGCTCGATGTAGCGCAGGAAGGTCGGGTTGGGCCCGAGGATGAGCACGCCGCGCCGCTCCAGCCGCTCGCGGTGCGAGTACAGCAGGTAGGCGGCGCGGTGCAGCGCGACGACGGTCTTGCCGGTGCCGGGGCCGCCCTGGACCACCAGGACGCCGTTGAGGTCGGAGCGGATGACGCGGTCCTGCTCGCCCTGGATGGTCGCGACGATGTCGCGCATGCGGCCGGTGCGCTGCTCGCCGAGCGCGGCCAGCAGCGCGGCCTCGCCGTTCAGCGTGGCGCGGTCGGCGTCGGCCAGGTTGTCGAGGTCGAGCAGGTCGTCGTCGACGCCGGTGACGGTACGGCCGCGGGTCTGGATGTGCCGCCGTACGGTGACGCCCATCGGCGCGGCGGGCGTGGCGCGGTAGAACGGCTGCGCCACGGGGGCCCGCCAGTCGATGAGCAGCCGTTCCTGCTCGTCGTCGGTCAGGCCGATCTTGCCGATGTAGAAGCGGTCGCCGTCGGCCTGGTCGAGCCGGCCGAAGGCCAGGCCGCGCTCGACCGCCCACAGGCGCGCCAGCCGGGCGGCGTACATGCCGGCGAAGCTGTCACGCTCGGAGCGGTTCTGTTGCGTGCCGACCGCGCCCGTGGCCAGGACGTCCTTGAGTTGCCGCTGGGTTCGCTCGCGCAGTACGTCGAGGCGCTCGTACAGGCGCGTGACGTAGTTTTGCTCCCTGGCGAGCTCGGAATGAGTCGAAATAGGGCACTCCCGCTGTGAAGACGACTATCAAGTATGCCGCAGCGAGGGTCACGGCTTGGTTGCGCCGCTTGACCCGGACGGTCCGAGTTCCCTATGGTCAGAGCTAGTTAGGAAAGTTTCCTAACCCACAACGAGGAGCCGATGTGAAGCCTGGGACCCCGAGCCTGCTGCGCGCGATCAACGACCGCGCAGCCTTGGAGGCGCTCTTGGAGCGCGGTCCCCTGACACGCCCGGAAATCGGTACTTTGACCGGTTTGTCGAAGCCCACAGCCTCCCAGCTGCTCTCCCGCCTCCAGGAGGCGGGGCTGGTGGTGCTCGACGGCATCCGGGAAGGCCTGCCGGGCCGGACCGCCGAGGTCTACCGCATCAACCCGGAGGCCGCCTACGCCGCCGCGCTCGACGTCACCCCCGACCGGATCGAGGTGCGCGTGGCCGACCTGACCGGCACGGTCGTCGGCGAGCACACGCTGGAGACGCCGCGCCGGCCCACCGGGGGCCTGGTCGAGCGGCTCAAGAGCGCGCTGGCCGGGGCCAACCCGCCCCCGGGGCTGCGCCACGTCGTCATCGGCGTGCAGGCGGCGGTCGACCCCAGCACCGGCAAGCTGGGCTACGCCACCGCCAAGGACATGCCCGGCTGGCAGATCCCCGACCTGGTGCCCACCCTCGGCAAGGGCCTGGGCGTCCCGGTCGACGTGGAGAACAACGTCAACCTGGTCGCGCTCGCCGAACAGGCGCACGGCGCGGCCCGCGGCCACGGCGACTTCGTGCTGCTCTGGGCCGACGAGGGCCTGGGCTCTGCGGTCGTGCTCGGCGGCCGGCTGCACCGCGGCGCGACCGGCGGCGCGGGCGAGGTCGGCTACATGCCCACTCCGGGCGCGCCCACCGCCCGGGAGACCGGGCGCACCGGCGACCACGGCTACCAGGCGCTCACCGGTGGCCGGGCGATCCACAAACTGCTCAGGTCGTACGGCGTGCGCGGCGCCGACTTCCGCCAGGCGATCACCAACGCGGTCCGGCTCAGCCCCCGCTCGGACGACGCCAGGGCGGGACTGCGCGACGTGGCCGCTCGGCTGGCGGTCGGCCTGGCCGCCATCACCTCCGTCCTGGACCCGGCGCTGATCGTGCTGACCGGCGGAGTGCTGAGCGCGGGCGGCGAGACGCTGCGCGAGCTCATCGAACACGAACTGCACGCCCAGACCATCCCGCGGCCGCAGGTGCGGCTGTCGAGCGTCGAAGGCAACCCCGTCCTGGCCGGAGCCCTCGGCCTCGCCCTGGACGCCACCCGTGAAGAGGTCTTTCCCTAAACCGATCAGGAGGCACCCCCCGTGCGTTTGATCCCCCTCGCGGTCGCCGGGCTTCTGGCCCTGACCGCCTGCACCGCCACCCGGGAGGCGCCGCCCACCCTCGGCGCCCAGCCCAAGCCCAGCGCGGCCGGCACCGAGCCGGCCGCCGCCGCCCTGCCTCCGGCCTCGCTGGAACTGTGGCACGGCTTCTCCACCGACGCCGAGGTCAAGGCCTTCGAGGACGCCATCGCCGGCTTCAACAAGAAGTTCCCGCAGATCAAGGTCGTCGCCAAGAAGGGCATCCAGGACGACCAGATCACCTCGGCCATCCGCAGCGGCAAGGCGCCCGACGTGGCCGCCTCCTTCACCACCGACAACGTCGCCCAGTGGTGCAAGAGCGGAGCGTTCCAGGACCTCACCCCGGTCATCCAGCAGGACGGCATCGACCTGTCGGTGCTGCCGGCCGCCTCGCGCTCCTACACCGAGTTCGAGGGCAAGCGCTGCACCATGCCGCTGCTGGCCGACGCCTACGGCCTGTACTACAACAAGGCCCTGATGAAGGGCAGCGAGCCGCCCAAGACGCTGAGCGAGCTGACCGAGCTGACCAAGAAGCTCACCGTGCGCGACGCCGACGGCACCATCAAGGTCGCCGGCTTCATCCCGAGCTTCCAGTACTACGAGAACTCCCCCTCCCACCTCGGCCCGATGACCGGCGCGAAGTGGTACAACGAGGACGGCACCTCGGCCATCGGCTCCGACCCCGCCTGGAAGCAGCTCCTCACCTGGCAGAAGGAACTGGTCGACTGGTACGGCTACGCCAACCTGGAGAAGTTCCGTAAGAGCCTGGGCGACGAGTGGGGCGCCGAGCACCCGTTCTTCAAGGGCAAGGTCGCCATGATCGTCGACGGCGAGTGGCGCAACGCCATGATCGCCAACGACCCCAAGGCCAAGACCCTCGACTACGGCACCGCCCCGCTGCCGGTCGCCGACGACAAGCCCGACCTGTACGGCAGCGGCTTCACCGCCGGCACCGTCGTCGGCGTGCCGAAGGGCGCCAAGAACCCGCAGCACGCCTGGGAACTGGTCAAGTACCTCACCACCGACACCGACTCGCTGGTGACCCTGTCCAACGCGCTGCGCAACGTGCCCACCACGAAGGCCGCGGCCGAGTCGCCGAAGCTGGCCAACGACGCCAACTTCAAGACCTTCCTCGACATCTTCGCCCACCCGAAGACCTCGACGCTGCCCGCCAACGTCAACAGCGTCTTCAACCAGGACGCCTTCAGCACCTTCCTCACCTCGTGGGAGAAGGGCTCCGTCAAGGACCTGGACGCCGGGCTCAAGGACGTCGACAAGCGGATCAACGACAAGCTGAAGCTGTCCGGAGGCTGATCGTGGCTTCCTCCCTCGCCGCGCCGCCCGTCCGGCGGCGCGGCCAGGGCCTGCGTGCCCTGGTCTGGCTCTCGCCCCTGCTGGCCGGTCTGGCGATCTTCCTCGTCTACCCGCTGCTCGCGACGGTCTTCTACTCCTTCCACCGCTACGACCTCTACACCCTGGAGTTCGTCGGGCTCGCCAACTACGAGTACCTGCTCTCCGACGAGCGGGTCTGGCAGTCGGCCCGCAACACGCTCTGGCTGGTCGTCTTCATGGTGCCCGCCCAGCTCGCCTTCGCCCTGGCGCTGGCGCAGCTCGTCACCCGGATCAAGGCCGGGGCGGGCGTCTTCCGCACCATCTTCTACCTGCCCTCGCTGGTGCCCATGGTGGCCGGCACGGTCGCCTTCGTCTTCCTGCTCAACCCGGCCACCGGTCCGGTCAACAACCTGCTGTCGCTGCTCGGCGTCGCCGGTCCCGACTGGTTCGGCGACCCGGCCTGGTCCAAGCCGAGCCTCACGCTGCTCGGCATGTGGGGCGCGGGCAACACGATGGTGATCTTCCTGGCCGCCCTGCTCGACGTGCCCAAGCACCTGTACGAGGCGGCCTCCATCGACGGCGCCGGGGCCTGGCGGCAGTTCAGGAGCATCACGCTGCCGACCATCTCGCCGGTGCTGATGTTCACGGCCATCACCGGGGTCATCTACGCGCTCCAGTACTTCACCCAGGCGATGATCGCCTCCCGGGTGGCCTCCGGCGCGACCGACTCGGCCGGGTCCACCTTCACCCCCGGCTACCCCGAGGGCTCCCTGCTCACCCTGCCGCAGCATCTGTTCCACTCCGGCTTTCGCGACTACGAGCTCGGTTACGCCTGCGTGCTGGCGCTGGCGCTCTTCCTGACCGCGATGGTCTTCACCCTGTTCCTGCTGCGCCGCTTCCGCTTCGCCGAGGAGGCCTCATGAGCGTCGCCGCTCCGCCCCGCCCCGTCGCACCGCGCGCGGCCGCCCGGGCCGCCCGCGGTACGGCCCGCCGGCGCCGTGCCCTGCACTGGATCGCCGTCCACGCCATAGCCGTGGCCCTGGCGATCATGTTCCTCGCGCCCGTCGTCTTCGTCGGGCTGACCGCCCTGATGACCGACGAGCAGGCGCTGACCAGCCAGTTGTGGCCCCAGGACTGGCACTGGGGCAACTTCGTCACCGTCTTCGCCGACTCCCAGCTCATGACCTGGATGGTCAACAGCTTCCTGTACGCCGGTCTGGCGACCGTCTTCATGCTGCTGTCGTCCATCCCGGCCGCCTACGCCCTGGCCCGCTTCCGCTTCCGCGGCCGGCGGTTCATGCTGCTGCTGGTCATCGCCTGGATGATGCTGCCGCCGCAGGTGGTCGCGATCCCGGTCTTCACCATCTGGGTCAACCTCGGCCTCACCGGCTCGCTGTGGCCGCTGATCCTGCCCATGCTGCTCGGCGACTGCTTCTCCATCTTCCTGCTGCGCCAGTTCCTGGTCAGCATCCCGCGCGACTACTTCGACGCCGCGCAGGTGGACGGCTGCTCCGACTTCCGCACCCTGGTCAAGGTCGTGCTGCCGATGGCCCGTCCGGCGATCGCCGCGGTGGCGATGTTCTCCTTCTTCTACTGCTGGAACGACTACTACGGCCCGTTGCTCTACACCGACCCCGGTGACCAGAGCGGCTGGACGCTCTCCCTGGGGCTGGCGACCTTCAAGGCCTTCCACAGCGTGCAGTGGAACCTCACTATGGCCGCCACCCTCCTGGTCACCGCACCGGTGATCATCGTCTTCTTCCTGGCCCAGCGGGTCTTCATCGAGGGAGTCACGCTGACGGGAGTCAAGGGGTGAACACCGCAGGGCGGCTGCTGGCCGTCGACGGGGGCAACAGCAAGACCGACGTGGCGCTGGTGGCGATGGACGGCAGTGTCCTGGCCACCGTGCGGGGCGGCGGGTTCGATCCGGGCCAGACCGGCTTGGCGCCGGCCGTGGACCGGCTGGAGGAGGCGGTACGGCGGGCGGCCGGTCCCGGTGCGGCGCCGCCGTACGCCGGGCATGTGGCCGCCTACCTGGCCAACGCCGACTTCCCCGAGGAGGAGGCGGCGATCGCCGCGGAGCTGGCCGGGCGCGGCCTGGCCGGTTCCGTGACGGTCGGCAACGACACCTTCGCCCTGCTGCGCGCGGGTGCGGCCAACCCGTGGGGGGTGGCCGTGGTGTGCGGGGCGGGCATGAACGCGGTGGGGGTCTCCCCCACCGGCCAGGTGGCGCGCTTCCCGGCCCTGGGCGCGCTGAGCGGCGACTGGGGCGGCGGCCTGGACCTGGGCACGGACGTGCTGTGGCACGCGGTCAGGGCCGAGGACGGGCGCGGCCCGGACACGGTGCTGACCGAGCTGGTCAAGGAGCGGTTCGGCGTGGCCACCGTCCTGGAGGTGGTGCTGGAGCTGCACGCCGGGCGGATCGAGTGCGCGGGACTGCAGGTGCTCGCGCCGGGGTTGTTCGAGGTGGCCCAGGCCGGGGACGCGGTGGCACGCTCCATCGTGGGCCGGCAGGCGGCCGAGGTGGTGGCGATGGCGGAGGTCTGCCTGCGCCGGCTCGACCTGCTCGACACGCCGGCCGAGGTGGTGCTGGGCGGCGGCGTGCTGGCCGCGCGGCACCCGTTGCTGGAGGCGCGGCTGGAGGAGGAGTTCGCCCGGCGCGCGCCGCAGGCCAAGCCGGTGGTGGCCGACCTGCCGCCGCTGGCGGGGGCGGCGCTGCTGGGCCTGGAGCACCTGGGTGCGGGCGAGACCGCGAAGGCCCGGCTGCGCGCCCACTTCCAGGCGAGCCGTTAGGCCCTACTCGGCCGCGGGCGCCTCGCCGATGGTCGGCGGGCGGTGCTCGAACGGGGTGCTCAGCACCACGGTGGTGCGGGTGGAGACGTTGGCCGCCGCGCGGATGCGCTGGAGCAGGTCCTCCAGCGCGTGCGGCGAGCCCACCCGCACCTTCAGGATGTAGCTCTCGTCCCCGGCCACGCTGTGGCACGCCTCGATCTCGACGAGGTGGGCCAGCCGGTCGGGGGCGTCGTCGGGAGCGGCGGGGTCGATCGGCTTGATGGACACGAACGCGGTCAGCGGCAACCCGATCGCCTCGTGGTCGACCAGCGCGGTGTAGCCGCGCAGAACGCCGCGCTTCTCCAGCCGGCGCACCCGCTGGTGCACCGCCGAGACCGACAGGCCGGTCTCCTTGGCCAGGTCGGTGAAGCTCATCCGGCCGTCGGCGGCCAGGAGCGTGACGATGCGGCGGTCGATCTCCTCCATCGGACAAAGGTAGCGGTTCCGGCCGACCGCCTCATCATGCGTGGATGCCCGCCCGCCCGGCCGCGTGCTGGAGCAGGGCGATGAGCACCTCCTTGCCCGATTCCCGGCGCCGGGCGTCGCAGGTCACCATGGGGACGTCGATGTCCAGGTCGAGCGCCTGCCGTACCGCGTGCAGAGGCAGCTCGCCGGCGCCCTCGAAGCGGTTGAGCGCGACCACGAAGGGCGTGCGGTGCTGCTCGAAGTAGTCGATGGCCGGGAAGCTGTCGGCCAGGCGGCGGACGTCGGCCAGCACCACCGCGCCGACCGCGCCGGAGGCCAGCTCGTCCCAGACGAACCAGAAGCGGGCCTGGCCGGGGGTGCCGAACAGGTACAGAAGGTACTGGTCGCGGATGGTGATGCGGCCGTAGTCCATGGCCACCGTGGTCGTGGACTTGCCTTCCACGCCGGAGAAGCCGCTGATGCGTTCCTCCGTGCGTACCGGGCGGGTTTCCGAGACCGCCCCGACCATCGTGGTCTTGCCCGCGCCGAATCCGCCCGCGATCAAGATCTTGATCGCGACTGGCGGCCGCAAGCGGTCCATCGCTCACCACCCCGTGTCAGGAGAGTGTCAAGAATGTAGCAACGCTCCTGACGCCCCTCAAGACCCATTCGCCGCAATTTGAACTTTCTTCACTTGACTCGCATGGTCAGGAAACCTGGTCAGGCGGTTGTGCAGCCCACCCATGGCATGGCCCGGTTTCCATTCGTTGCGACAACCGCTTGCCACGATTGAATGTGCGGTTTTCGTGAGCATTGTGGCCATGTATTGACAAGGAACGCAAGCGCTTGCACTCTTGTGCCCACCCCCGGTCATGAAAGGACGTGTCCCGCGATGGACCACTCCCCCGTGCCTCGACGGCAGGTGATCAAGGGTGCGCTCGGGTTCGCCGCGCTGGGCGCGCTGGCCGCCTGCGGCTCCGGATCAGGCGGCGGACCAGGCGGCGGACCAGGCTCCGGACCTGGCGCCCAGACCTCCCGCGCCGCCGTACGGTTGCCCGACCACCTGCCCTACACCGGGCTCGAGCCCGACCTGCCCGGCACGCCGGAAGGGGCGCTCCCGGCCTTCTTCGCCTACCCGGCCGACCCGGTCCGCTTCACCACCGGCACGCCGGCCCGCGGCGGCACGATCCACGCGCTGTGCACCATGAACACCCCGCCCACCCCGCTGCCCGGCAACCGCTACTGGCAGGCGCTCAACACCGCGCTCGGCGCCGAGCTCAAGGTCACCGGCGCGCCGACGGCCGACTACGTCAACAAGTTCCAGACGCTGATGGCCGGCGGCGACCTGCCCGACACCATGGAGGTCCGGGCCAACACCCCGCAACTGCCCGGCCTGCTGGAGGCCAGGTTCCAGGAGCTGTCGGAGTTCGTGTCCGGCGACCGGATCAAGGACTATCCGGGCCTGGCCAACATCCCCACGGTGAGCTGGCAGTCCACCGTCTACAACGGCGGCATCTACGGCATCCCCATCCACCTGCCCGCGGTACGGCTGGCCGCCTCGGCCCGCGCCGACCTGATCGCCGCCAAGGGGCTCGACCTCGACGTCAAGACCGGCGCGGAGTTCCTGGAGCTGTGCCGCGCGCTGAGCGAGCCGGCCGCCAACAAGTGGGCCATCGACGAGCCGCTGTCCACCCTGGAGTACGTCGGCTCGATGCTCGGGATCGCCAACAACTGGCGGGTCGAGGGCGGCCGCTTCACCAAGAACTACGAGGACCCGCGGTTCGCGAAGGCCCTCGAACTCGTCGCCAGGATGTGGGCCGAGCAGGCCTTCCACCCCGACGCCTTCACCGCCACCGGCGCGCAGAAGGTCGCCTGGATGTCCTCGGGCGCCACCAAGATCCACATCGGCGCCTCGACCTGGTCGAACATCGCCGTCGCGGCCCGCGCGGCCGACCCGAAGGCCGAGATCAAGGCCATCGCCGCGCCGAAGTTCGACGGCGGCGGCCAGGCGGCCACCTACCTCGGTCCCGCCGTCTTCTCCATCACCGGACTGAAGAAGGCTCCCAAGGAACGCATCCAGGAGGTGCTGCGGGTGCTCGACTGGCTGGTCTCCCCCTTCGGCACCGCCGAGCACCGCCAGCGCGTCTACGGCGTCAAGGACTGGGACTTCACCCTCAAGGGCAGCGACCCCCTCCACACCGACGTCGGCAAGTCCGAGACCACCGTGCCGACGCTCTACATCGCCGCCTCGCCGGTGGTGCACTACACACCGGGCTTCCCCGACATCACCAGGAACGAGTACGAGGCCGAGAAGACCGCTCTCGCCACCCGGGAGGCCTGGCCGACCGGCGGCCTGTACTCCCCCACCGACCAGGCCCAGGGCGCAGCGCTCGACAAACGCATGAAGGACCTGCAGGCCGACATCATCCAGGGCCGCAAGCCCGTCTCCGCCTGGGCCGAGGGCGTGGCCGCGTGGAGGTCCGGCGGCGGGGACAGGATCCGCGCCGAGTACGCCGACTCGTTGCAGAAGACCGGGAGGAACTGACCCATGATGCGCCGCCTGCTCACCCTCACCGCCTTAGCGGCCGTCCTCGTCGCCGGCACCGCCACCAGCGCGGGCGCCGGGCGCCGGGCCGACCTGCTCCAGCCGCGCACCCAGGCCCACGGCATCTCCCGCGGCCAGGTCTTCGACAACCGCATGCCCGACAGCTCGGTCTACCAGGGCCGCGTGCCGTTCGTGTGGGGCGCCTACCCGCTGGACGCGCAGCCGCCGGACGTGGTGCCCAGCCGCTACCTGCCGGCCATCCGCGACAACGGCCCGGCCCGGCCGCTGTCGTGGTACCAGGCCAACCACCCGGACTGGATCATGTACCAGGCCGACCGGACCAGCCCGGTGATCCAGGGCGGCAGCTCGCCCATCGTCACCCTCGACGTGGCCAACCCCGCCGTGCGCGAGTTCTACTTCACCACCCTGGTGCTGCCGAACATCCAGGCCGGCTACCGCTGGATCGCCCTCGACAACGTCGTGCCGTGGAACTGGACCGCCGCGGCCGGCCACTACGACGCCTCCGGCGCCTGGGTGCAGCAGTACAGCGGCCTGGACGACCCCGCCTACGCCCAGGTCTTCCTCGACTGGCTGTGCTGGCTGCGCAACAAGCTGCACAAGTACGACGTGGGCCTGGCCGGCAACATCAGCCCGCTCGGCGTCAACGCCTTCCAGCGCGACAAGTCCGCCAAGGCCGTGCGCATCGTCGACCTGTGGCTGCACGAGGGCGGCTTCACCCGGGCCCGCGACAGCAACATCCTCGACGGCGAGTGGGCGCAGACCTTCGCCCTCTACCGCTCGGTCGTGCCCGCCAAGCCGGTCGTCAGCGTCGGCATGACCACCGGGGCGCTGGCCACCGCGAGCCAGAGCCAGATCGACTGGATCATCGCCAACTACCTGCTGGTCCGCGAGCCGGCCACGATGCTCGCGCTGGTCGGCCGGTTCGACTACGGCTACTTCGTCGACCGGCCCGAGCTGGACCTCGACCTCGGCGCCCCCACGGCCGCCCCGGCGCAGCACGCCGGCGGCCTGTGGTACCGCGACTACCAGCGCGGGCGCACCGTGGTGAACCCCTCCTCCACCGCCACCTCGACACTGCCGCTGCCCGCCGGCACCTGGACCGACAGCCACGGCGCCGCGCACACCGGCCAGGTCACCCTGGCGCCCAACTCCGGCCTGATCCTCACCCGTTCCTAGGAGGTCGCCCCGATGCGCCTGTCCGCACCCGGCGAGCTGAGCGGCGGCCTGGCCGAGCTCGCCGCCGAGCACCCCCGGCGGTTCGGCCACGGCCCCGAGGTCCGCCTCGAACCCGACCCCGCCGTCGCGGGCTTCTCGACCACCGCCGAGGAGTACGGCTGGCGCATCGGCTACGCCCGCCCGCGCGACGCCTACCGGGCGCTCGGCGCGCTCCTCGGCGAGGCCGCCGAGCGCGCCGAGTCCAGCCCGTTCACCAGCCTGGCGGTGATGCTCGACACCTCGCGCAACGCCGTCATGCGCCCCGAGGCCGTGGCCTCCTACCTGCGCAAGTGCGCGCTCATGGGCATCGACACGCTCTGGCTCTACATGGAGGACACCTACCAGGTGGCCGGGGAGCCCGTGCTCGGCTACGCCCGCGGCCCCTACACCCCCGAGGAGCTGCGGGCCATCGACGACACCGCGCACCGGCTCGGCATCGAGGTGATCCCGTGCGTGCAGACGCTCGGCCACTTCGAGCAGATCCTGCAGTGGCCGGCCTACTGGCCGCTGCGCGACACCGAACGGGTGCTCATGGCCGAGGCGGCCGAGGGCTACGCGCTGATCGGCCGCATGCTGGCCACGGTCGCCTCCTGCTTCCGCAGCCGGCGGGTGCACGTCGGCCTCGACGAGGCGCACGGCGTCGGCACCGGCGGCTACCGCCGGCGCTTCGGCGACCGGCCGCCCTTCGAAATCCTCTCGGCGCACCTGAAGAACGTGCTCGGCCTGTGCCGCGAGCACGGCCTGGCGCCGATGATCTGGAGCGACATGTACTTCCGGCTCGGCTCGGCCACCGGCGACTACTACGACCCGGCCACCGAGATCCCCTCCTGGGTGGCCGGGCAGATCCCGGCCGAGGCCGAGCTGGTCTACTGGGACTACGAGCACGGCGACGCCGCCTTCTACGCCGGCTGGATCGGCCGCCACCGCCGCGACCTGGGCAAGACGCCCGTCTTCGCGGCGAGCGGCTGGACCCACCACCGGCTGTGGGCCGCCCTGCCCCGCGCCCTGGCGACGCTGACCGCCGGGATGACCGCCGCACGCGCCGAGGGGCTCACCGAGGCGGCGATCACCATGTGGGGCAACGACGGGACCGAGTGCGACCTGTTCTCCGCGCTCCCGGCCGTCCAGGCCTTCACCGCGCTCGCCTACGGCGCCGAGCCGGAACGCGACCCGCTACGGCCCTCCGCGCGGCTGGCGGCCGACTTCCGCGGCTCCTGCGACGCCACCTTGGAGGCGTGGCTGGCCGCCGCCGAGCTCGACTACCTGCCGGGGGCGGGCGATCCGGCGCGCTGGCGGGGCAACCCGGCCAAGTGGCTGCTCTGGCACGACCCGGTGCTCAGCTTCCTGACCGCCGGCCTGCCCGGCTGGCTGGCCGGGCACTACGCGGAGCTGGCCGCCCGGCTGGAGGGGCCGCTGCCCGGCGACGTACGGCTGGCCTTCCCGCGGGCGCTGGCCGAGACCTTGGCCGCCAAGGTCGTGCTGCACCGGGAGCGCCGGGCCGTACCGGGCCTGGCGGAGCAGGTGCGGGAGCTCCGCGAACGGCACCGCGAGGTGTGGTGCGGCGACAACAAGCCGTTCGGCTGGGACGTCATCGACCGGCGCTACGGCGGGCTGCTGGCGCGGCTGGAACACCTGGAGCGGTTCGGGGCGGTGGAGTTCGAGGCACTCGACCCGTACCCGGACGGGGCGCTGGCCCAGTG
The DNA here is from genome assembly GCF_040655795.1 of Nonomuraea sp. NPDC050310. Lineage (NCBI taxonomy): Bacteria > Bacillati > Actinomycetota > Actinomycetes > Streptosporangiales > Streptosporangiaceae > Nonomuraea > Nonomuraea sp. NPDC050310. The sequence goes on from NZ_JBFAKP010000016.1 coordinate 144,782, forward strand.
CCTGCCGTACGCGCGCACCGCCTCGGCGAGCTTCCATGCGTGAGCGGCTGCGGCGGGACGGCTTCCTGCTCCTGCTGGCCGTCCCCGGCATGGCGGTGATCGTCGTCTTCCAGTACCTGCCGCTGCTGGGCAACGTGATCGCCTTCAAGGACTACCAGCCCTACCTCGGCATCGCCGGCTCCCCTTGGGTCGGCTGGGACAACTTCGGGGTCATCCTCACCCTCGACCCGCTGTTCCTGACCGCGCTGAGCAACACGCTGATCATCGCCTTCCTGCAGGTGGTCTTCGTCTTCCCGGTCCCGATCGCGCTGGCGCTGCTGCTCAACTCGCTGCTGTCGGAACGGCTCAAGCGCCTCGTGCAGTCGGTGCTCTACCTGCCGCACTTCATGTCCTGGGTGATCGTCGTCGCGCTGTTCCAGCACATGCTGGGCAACGGCGGCCTGCTCAACGCGTGGCTGCGCAGCAAGGGCATGGAGGGCTTCTCGATCATCGGCGACCCCGAGCTGTTCAAGGTGCTGATCACCAGCCAGGTCGTCTGGAAGGACACCGGCTGGGGCACCATCCTGTTCCTGGCCGCGCTCTCCCGGGTGGACGTCGAGCTCTACGAGGCGGCGGCGGTGGACGGGGCCTCGCGGCTGCGCCAGCTCTGGCACATCACGCTGCCCTCCATCCGCGGCGTGATCGTGCTGCTGCTCATCCTCAAGCTCGGCGACGCGCTCACCGTCGGCTTCGAGCAGATCCTGCTCCAGCAGCGCGCGGTCGGCGTGGACGCCTCGGAGGTGCTGGACACCTACGTCTACAACAACGGCGTGATCAACGGGGGCTGGGGGACGTCGGCCGCGGTCGGCCTGGTCAAGGGCGTGATCGGGGTCGCGCTGGTGCTCGGCGCCAACAAGCTGGCCCACCTGTTCGGCGAAAGGGGCGTCTACTCCCGATGAACACCTTCACCCCTTCCCCGCCCGTGCGGGCCGCCAAGGGCGTGCTCCTGCTGCTGTGCTGCGCGGTGGTGGTACTGCCGTTCGCCGCGGTGGTCGCCACCAGCCTGGCCGGGCAGGCGCAGATCAACGCCGCGGGCGGCTACGTGCTGTGGCCCTCGCCGGTCACCTTCGACGCCTACCGGGCGATCTTCGCCGGCGGGGTGGTCTCGCGGGCGCTGGTGATCTCGCTCCTCGTCACCGTCGTCGGCACGGTGCTCAGCCTGGGCTGCAGCACGCTGCTGGCCTACGCGCTGTCGCGGCCGGGCAGCCTCGGCTCGCGGCCGCTGCTGATGCTCGTGCTGTTCACGCTGCTGTTCTCGCCCGGCATCATCCCGCTCTACCTGGTGGTCCGGCAGCTCGGGCTGCTGGAGTCGCACTGGTCGCTGATCCTGCCGGTGCTGATCAACGGGTTCAACGTGATCGTCATCCGGTCGTTCTTCCTGGACCTGCCGCGCGACCTGCTCGACTCGGCGCGCATGGACGGCGCGGGCGAGCTGCGCGTGTTGTGGCAGATCGTGCTGCCGCTGTCGAAGGCGGTGCTGGCCGTGGTCGGGCTGTTCTACGCGGTCTCCTACTGGAACAGCTTCTTCGCCGCCCAGCTCTACCTCAACGACTCGGCCGACTGGCCGCTCCAGCTCGTGCTGCGCACCTACGTGGTGGACGGCTCGACCATGGGCGTGGACAACGCGGCGCTGACCGGCGAGCTGCCGCCGCCGCAGCAGGCCATGCAGATGGCCGTCCTGGTCGTCTCACTGGTGCCGATCTTGCTCGTCTATCCTTTCCTGCAGCGGCACTTCGCGAAGGGCGTCCTGGTCGGTGCGGTGAAGGGATGAACGTGCTCTGGTTGTTCTGCGGCGACAGCGTGACCCAGGGGGCGCTCCACACCTTCGGCTTCCGCGACTACACCCAGCTCTTCGCCGAGCGGGTCCGCTTCGAGCTGGAGCGGCCCGGCGACGTGGTGGTGAACACCGCGGTGAGCGGCGCGCGGTTCACCCAGCCGGACCTCGCGCGGTTCGAGCCGGACGTGGTCTCGCTGATGTTCGGCATGAACGACTGCCTGGACGGGACGCGCGGGCTCGACGGCTTCCACGCCGCCTACGCCGAGGCCGTGGCGCGCATCCAGCGTGCCGGGGCGCGGGCGGTGGTGCACACGCCCAACCGGGTCCTGCCCGGCGCGCTGCCGGAGCGGATCGAGCACCTCGGGGCCTACGCGGAGGTGGCGCGCAAGGTCGCCGCCGACACCGGCGCACTGCTGGTCGACCACCACGCCGAGTGGGGCGACCGGCCGATCGCGCACTGGATGGCCGACGACTGCCACCCCAACGAGTACGGTCACCGGGCCCTGGCCCGCGGCCTCCTGCGAGCCCTCGACCTGTGGGACCCGGCCAGCGGGACCGGGCGGTTGTTCATCCCCTGAGCTCGCCGGGCGCCAGGCGCGCGGCCAGGCCCGGGATCACCGCCTGCCAGCCGTACGCGGGCTCGCCGACCCCGGCCGCGACGGCGGCGCGCGGGTCGAGCGGCGCGGCGCCCTCCACCGCGCGCACCCGCGGCTCCAGGCGGGCGGCCAGCGTGACCAGCAGCGCCTCCTCCGGCCCCGCGCCGTACAGCACCAGGCCGGTACGGCAGGCGGCCAGCCGCTCGTCCCGCCAGGCGAACCCGACCGCCCGCAGGACGTCGAACACCCGCCCGGCGGCCAGGCTGTCGCCCAGCCACAGCAGGTCGGTGGCCAGCTTGAAGGTGGTGTCGAAGTACCCCGGCGCTCGCGCGTTGACCGGCGCGGGAGCCAGCGCCCCGGTGCCGCGCACGTCGATGGCGAGCACCAGCCGGCCGGGGCCGGGCTCGGGCGGCTCGCCGAGCGCGATGACCAGCTCGCGGGCGCCCTCCGGGTCGCCGTGCAGCACGCCGCAGTTCCACAGGTCGGCCTCGGAGCGCCAGAAGACGTGCCGGTCGAACCAGCGGGGGAAGAACTCCTCCGGCGGCGTGCGGTGCGCGTGCACCCGCTCGGCCAGCCACCCGGTCCAGTCCCGGCCCGCGTCGGGCAAGTGGGCGAGGTTCAGGTCGCGGGGGTGGCGGGTGTCCGGGCGGTCGGCGAAGATCCCCTTGGCGGTGCAGCGCAGGAGGTGCTCGGGCAGCGGTTCCGGCTCGCGCTCGTCGGTGACCCGGCCGCCGAGGTGCTCGGCGAGGAAGGCGGTCGCGGCGCGCGCCAGCTCGGGGAAGAAGCCGTGCCCGACCTCGGAGCGCACGAGCCGCAGCCGGTCGGCCGCGCCGAGCAGGCCGAAGGCGCGGCGCGCGCGGCGGACGCTGCGGACGGTGCCCTCGATCGGGAAGAAGTCGTAGTCGGCGGCGAGCACGAGCGTGGGCCTGGGCGCCATGGCCAGGAGGAAGTCCTCGTGGTCGACGCCGCCCAGGGTCGCGCCGGGCAGCACCTGTTCGGCGTCCTGGGCCTGGCCCGACCACAGGTAGGCCTCGCGGCCGGTGACGAACGTGCCGGGCGCGGCGGCGGCCAGGCGCGGCTCCAGCGCCATCAGCAGGGTGGTGATCGTGCCGCCGCCGCTGTTGCCGGTCATGCCGATGCGGGCCGGGTCGACGTCGGGGCGGGCCGAGAGGTAGTCGATGGCGCGGCGGGCGTCGTGCACGAAGTAGCGGGCCACCGAGTGGCCCAGCCACCAGCACTGCACGCCCGCGTCGGTGTGCTCGGAGACGCCCCCGTCGGTGCGGGCGGTCGCGGCGCGTTCGCCCTGGCCGAACGGGTCCGTCGCCAGCGCGATCAGGCCGGCTCTGGCCAGGCGGGCGCAGACGGCCTGGTAGGTGGGGTGGGCCTTGGCCTCGGGACCGTGCCCGCAGGCGAACAGCACCGCGCCCGCCGGCTCGCGCACCTCGGCGGGGCGCCACAGGTTGGCCGGCACCACCACTCCGGGGGCGGTGGTCAGGAGGAGTTTCTCGACGACGATGTCGCCGAGGTCGATCACCCCGCACTCCTCGGCCTCGACCGCCACCCCGCGCTCATCAGGCAGGTCGACGGATGGCGGGGCGCCGGTGACGTCGGGGAGGCCGCCTAAAGAGGCGAGGACCTGGGCGCGGATGGCCGCCTGGCGGGCCCGCACGTCCTCCGGCGTGGCGAGGGCGTCGTTGACGGCGTGCCAGCGGCGCAGCTCGGCCAGGGTCCGCCGGTAGACGTGCGCCTGCAGGTCGTGCGAGACGTCGAAGCGCCCGCCCAGGTGCGGCCCGAAGCTCACCGCCGCTCCGGCGCCGGCCCGGTGGAGCTGCGCACCACGAGGTAGGTCTCCAGCTCGGCCAGCGGCGTGCCGCCCCCCTCGTGGGTGCCGTCGATGACGTCCAGCAGCAGGTCCACCGCGGTCGCCCCCGCCTCGGCGCCGGGCACGTGGATGGAGGTGAGCGTCGGATAGGCCACCCCCGACAGCGGGCTGTCGTCGATGCCGATCACGCTGAGGTCGCGCCCGACGCTCTGCCCGCGCTCGGCCAGCCGCGCCATCACCCCGAGCGCGATCAGGTCGTCGTAGGCGATGACCGCGGTGACCGGGCTGCCGTGCAGCAGGTCGGCCGCCTGCACCCCGGCCTGCACCTGCGGCTCGAACGGCCCGAAGACGGTCAGCTCGGTCCCGAGTTGCGCGCACGCCTCCTCGATGGCCGCGGTGCGCTGCTGGTTGGACCACGAGCGCCGCGGCCCGGCCAGGTAGCCGATGTGCCGGTGGCCGAGGGCCACGAGGTGCTCGACCGCCTGCCGGATGCCGTCCGCGTTGTCGATGATCACCGTCGGCGCCTCGGGCACCTGCCGGTTGACGAACACGACCGGTCCGAGCCGGACGATCTCGGCGATCCGCGCCTCGCTGGACCGCGGCGAGACCATGATCAGCCCGTCGACCTGCTTGGCCAGCACGCGGGCCCGGTCGAGCTCGTCTGCGGCCCGCTCGTCGGTGTCGGCCAGCACGACCGCCAGGTCCTTGCGCGCCGCCCGCGCCTGCACGGCCTTGATGATCGGCGGGAAGAACGGGTTGGCGACGTCCGGCACGATCAGCCCGATGGTGCCGGTGCGGCCCATCGACAGCGAGCGCGCCACCCGGTTGGGCGTGTAGCCCAGCTCGCGGGCGACCCGCTGCACCTTGTCGCGGGTCTGCGCGCTGACCCGGCCCGGGTCCGACAGCGCCCTGGAGACCGTGGACGGCGACAGGCCGCACGCCTCGGCCACCTCGGCCAGCGTGACGGTCATGGCCACCTCCCCTTCGAGTTCGCAACCGCTTGCCGGAAGCTTCCCACACTCACCCGAGCGGTCCCGCCGGATCGGCGCCGCCCGCGACGGCGAGCAGCGCGTCCACGTCGACCGCCTGGCCGGTGCGGATGGAGCGCCGCACCGCCTCGCCCAGCACCACCGCGCGCGCGGCGTCGGCGGCGGGAGCCAGGTCGCCCGGACCGTCGCCGAACAGGTCGGCCACCATCGGCCCGTCGGCGCCCAGATGGCCGCCGTGCTCGCCCGGCACCTCGTACGCGCGGCGCTCGCCGAACATCGGGTGGACCACCACGGGCGGCTGCGGGCCGGCGGCCTGCCTGCCGTACTCCAGGCTGGTCTCGAGGCGGCCGTGCGTGCCGTTGACGCCCAGGCGGTAGCCCTCCCAGGGGGCGGCGAACTGGATGGAGTACGACAGGTGCGCGCCGCCACGGTAACGGACCAGGGCGGCGTAGTTGTCCTCGATGTCGATCTCGGCGTCGTAGAGGTACCGCTCCTGCCCGCCGTACTGCCGGCCGCGCAGGGCGGGCAGTTCCACGCCCTCCTCGCGCCAGCGCGCGTTGAACGGGCAGCGGCGGCGCTGCTCGGCCACCGGCAGCGCCGCGCCCGGGTTGTGCGGGCTGGCGGCGCCGAAGTAGGCCAGCGAGCCGGCCGCGTAGACCTGCTGCGGCGTGTCGCGCAGCCACCAGCCGACCAGGTCGAAGTGGTGGCAGCTCTTGTGCACCGCCAGCCCGCCCGACAGCGCCGCCCGCCGGTTCCAGCGCTGGAAGTAGCTCGCGCCGTGCAGCGACTCCACGTTCCAGACCAGCTCGACGCCGAGCACCCGGCCGATCGCGCCCTCGTCGAGCAGCCGCCGGATCAGCCGGTGGCGGGGCGCGTAACGCAGGTTGTGCGTCACCCGGACCTGCCCGGGCGCCGAGGCGGCCAGGACGCGGCCGGCGTCGGCGGCGGTGGTGACCATGGGCTTCTCGGAGACGACCCGGAGCCCGTGCCGCAGCCCGGTCAGGATCGCGCCGGCGTGGGTGTGGTCGGGCCCGGCCACCAGCAGCACGTCGGGGGCGGTCTCCAGGACCATGCGCTCGAAGTCGTCCGGCGCGTACCACGCCAGGCGCTCGTCGAAGGCCCGCACCCGCTCGCGGTCGGGGTCGAGCACGGCGACCAGCTCGCCGCGCCCGGCGTACTCGCCCAGCAGCGGCCGGGCGAAGACCGACATCCCGCGCGCGCTCAGCCCCGACAGCGCGTAGCGGGTGCGTTCAGGACGCATCGGCCGGCACCAGCGCCGCGGAGTCACGGTCGAGGAAGAGCCGCGCCCCGGCCTGCTCACGCAGCCACGTGGCCGGGCAGTGCGCGCCGACCGGGCCGCACAGGCTCTCCTGTACGGCTGCCGCCTTGCGCCCCTCGGGCACGACGGCCTGCACGACGGCGGCGCTGAGCAGCGCGGGCACGGTCAGCGTGAGCGCGGTCGCCGGGACCGAGGCCAGGTCGGGGAAGTGCCCCTCGCCCACCTGCTGGCGGCGCGACTCCGGGGTGAGCGTGATCGTCTTCACCCAGCGCGGGTCGTGCCGGTCGGCCTGGTGGGGCTCGTTGAAGGCCAGGTGACCGTTCTCCCCGATGCCCAGGCAGACCAGGTCGAGCGGCGCGGCGCGCAGCAGGTCCTCGTAGCGGCGGCACTCGGCCTCGGGGTCGGCCGCGTCGCCCGCCAGGTAGCGCACCGCCGCCGGGCGCAGCGGCTCCTCGACGTTCTCCCTGATCCAGCGCCGGAACCCGGCCGGGTGCCCGGCGGGCAGGCCCGCGTACTCGTCCATGTGGAAGACGGTCACCGCCTCCCACGGCACCCGCTCCTCGCGCAGGGCGCGGACGAAGCCGAGCTGGGAGTTGCCGGTGGCGATCACCACGCGGGCCGAGCCGCTCGCGGCGACGCGCTCGCGCAGCACCTCGGCGGTGTGCCGGGCGGCGGCCTCGGCGAGCTCGGCCTGGTCCCGGTGGACGTGGACGGCCAGCAGCCCCGCCTCGAAGCGGTGGTTCACGGTGTGGTTTCCCTTCTGATGACGGTTCCGGCGCCGTGCCGGGCCAGGTCGCGCAGGTCGGCGTGGAGCAGGTCGGTGAAGCCGCGGTGGCCGGGCAGGTCGTCGCCGAAGACGGCGCGCTCGCCGAGCAGCCGGCCCAGGTTGGCGGCCGGGTTGCCGGCGGCGCGCCGGGCCAGCCGGGCGGCTCCGGGGTCGGCGGCCTCGACCGGCCGGCCGGCGTCGTCGAGCCCGACGGTGACGTGCCGCAGCCAGGCGGCGACGGCCAGGACCGCCCAGCGCGGCACCGCCCCGGCGGCCAGCCGGTCGCGTACGGTGCCGAGCAGCCGGATCGGCACCTTGAGCGAGCCGTCGGCGGCCACCTGGGCGCAGCGGTGCCGCAGCGCGGGGTTGCGCATGCGGCCCAGCACGGTCGCGGTGTACTCCCGCAGGTCCACGCCGTCCGGCGGGGTGAGCGTGGGCAGCACGTCCTCAAGTGCCAGCCGCTCGGCCAGCCGGCCCAGCGCCGGGTCGGCCAGGGCCTGGTCGATGCGTTCGTGGCCGGTCAGGGCGCCGGTGTAGGCCAGGGCGCTGTGCACGCCGTTCAGCACGCGGATCTTGGCGCGCTCGTACGGGGTGACGTCGGCGGTGAACACCGCGCCGGGCCAGGCCGGCCGGCCGCCGGGGAAGCGGTCCTGCAGCACCCACTGCCGGTACGGCTCCGCCACCACCGCCGCCCGATCGCGCTCGCCGGTCAGCGCCTCGACCAGCGTGTGGTCGGCCTCGGTGGCCGCGGGCACGATCCGGTCCACGACGGTGGCCGGGAAGGCGACCCCGGACTCCACCCACCCGGCCAGCCCCTCGTCCCGAGCGGCGCAGGCGGCGAGCACGAGCCGGGCGAGCGTGGGGCCGTTGCCCGGCAGGTTGTCGCAGCACACCACGGCCAGCGGCCCGGCCTCGGCGGCCCGCCGGGCGGCGAGCCCGTCCACCAGCAGCCCGAGCACGTCACCCGCCGGGGTGTAGGCCTTCTCGGTGACGGTCAGGGTCACCACCCGGGTGTCGGGATCGGCGAGGGCCGCGACCGCCTCGGCCCGCTGCGTGGGCGCGTGCAGCGTCTCGGTGATCGCGCTCACCGGCACCGCCTCGGCCCGGCCGTGCTCGCGCACCAGCACGTGGTAGCGGTGCCCCTGGGCTCGTAACGCCCCGGCCACCGTGCCCGACCTCGGGGCGATCGCCCGGATCCGCCAGCCGGGCGAGTCCTGGGTGTAGACGGCCTGGTGCGCGCGGTGGAAGGCGCCGAGGCCGACATGGACCACGGAGGGCATCACATCACCGCCCCGAGCTGCCACGGCACGAACTCCTCGGCGCCGAAGCCGAGCTCCTCACTGCGGGTGCGGCGGCCGGAGGCGGTCTCGACCAGCAGGCCGAACAGCCGCCGCCCGGCCTGCTCGACGTCCTCCAGGCCGTCGGCGACGGTGCCGCAGTCGAGGTCCATGTCGTCGCCGAGCCGGCGGAACAGCTCGGTGTTGGTGGCGACCTTCACGCTGGGGACGGGGCGGCAGCCGTACACCGAGCCTCGGCCGGTGGTGAAGCAGATGAGCTGCGCGCCGCCGGCGACCATGCCGGTGGCGGAGACCGGGTCGTAGCCGGGGGTGTCCATGAAGACCAGGCCGCGCTCGGTGACGGCCTCGCCGTACTCGTAGACGGCGGTCAGCGGGCTGGAGCCGCCCTTGGTGACCGCGCCGAGGGATTTCTCCAGGATCGTGGTGATGCCGCCCGCGCGGTTGCCCGGGGAGGGGTTGTGGTCGAGGCTGCCGCCGTGCCGGGCGACGTAGCCGCGCCACCAGTCGATCCGGGCCAGCAGCCGGGCGGCCACCTCGGGTGACGCGGCCCGCGCGGCCAGCAGGTGCTCGGCGCCGTAGATCTCCGGCGTCTCGCCCAGCACCGCGGTGCCGCCGTGCGCGACGAGCAGGTCGGCGGCCACGCCGAGCGCCGGGTTGGCGCTGAGCCCCGAGTAGCCGTCCGAGCCGCCGCACTGCAGGCCCAGGACGAGCTCGGCCAGCGGCACCGGCGTGCGCCGGGAGCGCGCGGCCTCGGGCAGCAGTTCGCGCAGGGCGGCGGTGGCGGCCGCGACGGTGGCGGCGGTGCCGCCGGACTCCTGGATGGTGAGCGTGGGGATGGGCAAATCGAGGGCGGAGATCTGGTTGACCTCGCAGCCGAGCCCGATCATGACCAGGCCGGCGAAGTTGGGGTGGCGCGCGTAGCCCTCCAGGGTGCGGCGCAGGATGGCCAGGCCCTCGCCGTCGTCGGCCAGGCCGCAGCCGGTGCCGTGGGTGAGCGCGAGCACGCCGTCGGTGCCGGCCTCGCGGGCCTCCTGGTCGAAGCGCTGGGCGACCAGCTTGGCGACGGTGGCCGAGCAGTTGACCGAGGTCAGGATGCCCAGGTAGTTCCGGGTTCCGGCCCGGCCGCCCGGGCGGCGGTAGCCGTCGAAGGTGCCCGAGAGCGTGGGCTCGGCGGGTGTCGCGGAGGCCGGGGCGGCGGCCGTTCCGCCGTGCTCGGCGAACTCCAGGTTGTGGGTGTGCACGTGCTCGCCGGGGACGATCGGGCGGCTCGCGGTGCCGATGGGCTGGCCGTACTTGCGCAGCCAGGTCCCGGCGGGCACCGGGCGCAGGGCGAGCTTGTGCCCGCGCGGCACCGGCCCGGCGACGGTGAGGGAACCGATCCGCTCCCCCGCCACCAGATCGCGCAGCGCCACGGCCACGTCGTCCTCCGGCCTCAATACCAGCACGTCCTTGGTCATCGCCCCGCCCCGATCCCGCTCGTGCTCAGCCATGGACCGGCTCCCCGATCCCGGTCAGGTCGACCGCCCAGCGGCCGGCCACGATGGTGGCGACCGCGGTGAACTCCTCGTCGAACAACGCCAGGTCGGCCGCCAGGCCGGGCCGCAGCGCGCCCCGGTCGCGCAGCCCGAGCACCCGCGCGGGCACCTCGGTCGCCGCGGCCACCGCCTCGCCGAGCGGCAGCCCGAGGTCGCGGTGCAGATGCCGCAGCATGCCGTCCAGCCCGGTGACCCCACCGGCGAAGCTCCCCGTCCCGGGCAGCACGCCGACCCCGCCGGCCACCACGCAGTCCAGGGCCCCCAGCCGGTACGGCGAGCCGTCCGGCAGCCCCGCACCGGGGGTGGCGTCGGAGACCACGGCCAGGTCCCCGCCCAGGCACCGGAAGGCGATGCGCAGCAACGCCGGAGGCAGGTGGCGGCCGTCGGCGATCACCTCGGCGGTCAGCCCGGTCGAGGCCAGCGACTCCTCCAGCAGCCCCGGCACCCGCCAGGGCCCTTCGCGGCGCAGGCCCGACTGGCCGCTCCACAGATGGGTCAGATGCCGCACCCCGGCCTCGACCGCGGCGGCGAAGAGGGGGCCGTGCGCCTGGCTGTGGCCGATGGCGACCACCGTGCCCGCCGCCGCGAACCGCCGCACCGCCTCCAGGCCGCCGGGCAGTTCGGGGGCGAGGGTGACCATCGTGGGCGGGCCCGCCGCCAGCAACCGCTCGACGAGCGCGGCCGACGGGTGCCGCAGCAGCCCCGGATCGTGCGCCCCGGCCTGCTCGGGAGCCAGGAAGGGCCCTTCCAGATGCACCCCGGCCAGCCGTGCCCCTCGCTCGGGTGCCGTGCCCGGCCGGCGGGTGGCGAAGGCCAGGGTCTCGGCCATCCGGTCGAGCTCGGCGGTGGCCAGCGAAGCCTGGAGCGTCGCCACCCCGAACCGGGCGTGCGCGGCCAGCACGGCCTCGTACCCGGCGGCGGACGGCTCGTCGAACCCGTGCCCGGCGGCCCCGTGCGCGTGCAGGTCGATCAGCCCGGGCGTCAGCAGCAGCCCGGAGACGTCCACCCGCGTCACCCCGCCCGGCACCTCGGCGGCGGGCGGCATCGCCTCGATCACGCCGTCCCGCACCAGGACGGCCCGCGTCCCCCCGGCGGGCAGCCGGGCGCCGACGAGTGCGTATCGCGTCATGCCGTCCCTCCGGTGTGCAAGCGGTTGCGCACACTTTCTATCCCATCGATACAGCCCCCTACAAGACCGCGATGGAAATTGCGGCAATCGCTTGCGCAACCGATGCCACCGCCTCCTAGGATCAAGCCATCCCCGTCGAAAGGAGCGGTCATGTCCCGATTCCAGGGCCGCACGGCCCTCGTCACCGGCGGCGGCTCGGGCATCGGCCTCGAGATCGCCCGCCGCCTGAGCGCCGAGGGCGCCGCCGTCACCGTGGCCGACCTCGACCCCTCGGCCGCCGCGCGGGAGTTGGGCGCGACCCCGCTGGAGCTGGACGTCACCGACGAGCGCGCCGTCTCCGCCCTCGACCTGGCGCCGGACGTCCTGGTCAACAACGCCGCCACCTGCACCGACACGCCGTTCCCCGAGCTCAGCGGCGAGGAGTGGGACGCCGACCTCGCCTCGGTGCTCAAGGGCCCGTTCCTGATGTGCCGGACCCTGCTGCCGCGCATGCCGGCCGGCGGCAGCGTGGTCAACATCGGCTCCGTCAACGCCGCCGCCTTCTTCGGCAACGACGCCTACAGCGCCGCCAAGGCCGGTCTCGAGAGCCTCACCCGGGGCCTGGCCGTGCGGTACGGCCCGCGCGGCATCCGGGTGAACCTGGTGGCCCCGGCCACCATCCGCACCCCCATCTGGGACGCCCGGCTGAGCCGCGACCCGGCGCTCATGGCGCGCCTGGCCGGCTGGTACCCGCTCGGCCGCATCGGCTCACCCGCGGACGTCGCCGCCGCCGTGCTCTTCCTCGCCTCGCCGGAGGCCGCCTGGATCACCGGGACCACGCTGCGGGTCGACGGCGGTCTCACCGCGGGCAACGCGCGGCTCGTGGCCGACATCCTCACGCCCGGCCACCTCCGCTGAGCAGGGGCGCCGGACACGCGACGGCCCCCGCGCGGTCGAGCCGTCGCGGGGGCCGTCGTCAGCGCGCTGAGCCGATCAGACGATCACCAGGTCGCGGGTGGTGCGGTTGAGCCGCTCGCCGCCGTCGGCGGTGCAGACCACGATGTCCTCGATCCGGGCGCCGTGCCGGCCGGGCAGGTAGATGCCCGGCTCGACGGAGAAGGCGAAGCCCGGCTCCAGCAGCTCGCCGTTGCCCGCCACGATGTAGGGCTCCTCGTGCGTCTCGATGCCGATGCCGTGCCCGGTGCGGTGGATGAAGTACTCCCCGTATCCGGCCTCGGCGATCACCTCGCGGGCCGCGGCGTCGATCGACTCGCACGACACGCCCGGCCGTACCGCCTGGCAGGCGGCTTCCTGGGCGCGCTGCAGCACCGCGTAGTACTCGGCGAACTCGGCGGGCGGCTCGCCCACGCAGTACATCCGGGTGGAGTCGGAGCAGTAGCCGCTGTGGAACTGGCCGCCGATGTCGACGACGACCGGCTCGCCCGGCTGGATCACCCGGTCGGACAGCTCGTGGTGCGGGCTGGCGCCGTTCGGCCCTGAGGCGACGATGACGAAGTCCACGACGGCGTGCCCGGCGGCCAGGATGGCGTCGTGGATGTCGCGGCCGACCTCGCGCTCGGTCCGCCCGGCCTTGAGGAACTGCGGCACCTGGCGGTGCACGGCGTCGATGGCCGCCCCCGCCTCGCGCAGCGCCGCCACCTCGACGGCCGACTTGCGCATCCGCAGCTCGCGCAGCACGCTCCCGGCCAGCACCTGCTCGGCCTGCGGCATCGCCGCCCTGAAGCGCAACGAGGCCATCGCCCACATCCGGTCGGCCAGGCCGACCTTGCGCACCTGACCCAGGCGGGCGGCGACCACCGCGTAGGGGTCGTCGGTCTCGTCCCACGCCACGAAGTCCAGGCCGAGGCGCGCGGCGGGCGAGGCCTGCGCCGCGGGCAGCTCCAGGCGTGGCACCATCATGAAAGACTCTCCGGAAGCCGGCACGACCAGGCAGGTCAGCCGCTCCAGCGGCAGGGCCTCATAGCCGCTGACGTAGCGCAGGTCCGGGCCGGGGGTGAGCAGGAGGGCGTCCAGGCCCGCCCGGGCGGTGGCCTGCTGAACTGCGGAAAGCCGGGACACCGGATAAAGGTCGGTTGAGGTCACGCTCGCTAATCTACTCCGGCGCAGCCCGGCAAAATCCACGAAAAGCTCTCACAACACGGCAAGCTATCGCTACACTCCGTTCAAGGACGATCACATACTGTGGGGGTAATTGTCCTGTTCCGTTGAGGTCTGAGAGTGAGACATATGGTCGGCGTCGTTCCCTCCTCGTCGCAAGACCGCCGCCCGCTGACCGCGGAGGAGCTCGTACGCCAGCTCACCGACCAGCAGGCCGCCGAGCGTGAGGCCGCCATGCTCTCCATCCAGCTCGCGCACGCTCAGCGGCTGGGGAACATGGGCTGGGCGCGCTGGGACCTGCGCAGCGGCGAGATCACCTGGTCGGAGCACGTCTACGTGATCTTCGGGCGCGACCGCGAGCGCGGTCCCGCCGCGCTGGCGGACCTGGCGGCCTACATCGACCCGGCCGACGCCGCCGCGCTCGACCGGCTGCTCGACGCGGTGGAGGCGGGCGTGAGCCCGATCCAGGCCGAGTTCCGCATCCGCCGGGCCGGCGAGGTGCGCAACGTCCGCATGGTCCTCGAACCGCTGCCCGCCGCCGACGGCGTGTCCGGCGTGTCCGGCGGGCCGGGCGGCTCCGGGGTGCCCGGCGTGCACGGGGTCATCCAGGACATCACCGGCCGCCGCCGCGCCGAACGCCTCATGTCCGAGTCGCGCCGCCAGCTCCTGGAGGAGCGGGAGAAGGCCGCCGTCGACCGGACGATCATGCTGGCCATGCGCGAGGCCATCCTGCCCGCCGAGACGCCCTGCCTGGCCCTCCCCCGCACCAACGTGGCCGTGCGCTACGTCCCGGCGGAGAAGACCGCCTCGCTGGGCGGCGACTGGTTCGAGGCCGCCGGGCTGCCCGACGGGCGCGTCCTGCTGGCCATCGGCGACGTCTCCGGGCACGGCCTGCCCGCCATCGCGCACATGGCCCAGCTCCGGCACGCTCTGGTCGGCCTGACCATGACCGGCGAACCGGCCGACCGGCTGCTCGGCTGGCTCAACGAGCTGGTCATGCACCGGCTCGACGGCACCACCGCCACCACGGTGCTCGGCCACCTCGACCCGGTCAGCCGCGTCTTCACCTGGGGGCAGGCCGGGCACCTGGCGCCCATCCTGGTGCGCGGGGGGCGGGCCCAGCAGCTCATCGCGCCGAAGGGCGTGCTGCTCGGCGCGACCTGCGATCAGCCGTACCGGCTGGCCAGCACCCGGCTGGAGGCCGGCGACGTGCTGCTGCTGTTCACCGACGGCCTCGTCGAGCGGCGCACCCGCGACCTCGACGCGGGCCTCGCCCTGGCCCTGGCCGCGGCGAGCGAGCTGCCGCCGCTCGACCTGGAGGCCGGGCTCGACCGGCTGCTGGAGCGCATCGGCGGCCCCAACCCCGAGGACGACGCCTGCCTGCTGGCTGTCGGTATCCTCGGCTAGGTTGAGTCCGTGCTGATGCTGCTGGACACCCCGTCGCTGTACTTCCGCGCCTTCTACGGGATCCCCGAGTCGATGACCGCGCCCGACGGCATGCCGGTCAACGCCGTGCGCGGGCTGATCGACATGATCGCCACCCTGGTGCGCACCCACCGCCCGAGCGAGCTGGCCGCGACCATGGACGCCGACTGGCGGCCCGCCTTCCGGGTGGAGGCCATCCCCACCTACAAGGCGCACCGCGTGGCCCACGGCGAGGTCGAGGAGGTGCCCGACACGCTGGTGCCGCAGATCCCGGTCATCGAGCAGGTGCTCGACGCGCTCGGCATCGCGCGCCTGGAGTGCGCCGGCTACGAGGCCGACGACGTCATCGGCACCCTCACCCACCGTGCCAAGGGCGCGGTCGACATCGTCACCGGTGACCGCGACCTGTTCCAGCTCGTCGACGACAGCCGGCCCGTGCGCGTCCTGTACACCGCGCGCGGCATCCGCAACCTCCAGCTCGTCGACGAGGCCTTCGTCACCGCCAAGTACGGCATTCCCGGCCGCTCCTACGCCGACTTCGCCACCCTGCGCGGCGACCCCAGCGACGGCCTGCCCGGCGTGCCCGGCGTCGGCGAGAAGACCGCCGCCGCGCTCATCACCCGCTTCGGCTCGCTGACCGCGCTGCTGGAGGCCCTCGACGCGGGTGAGAGCGCCGGCTTCCCGGCCGGGGCCCGCATCAAGCTCGCCGCCGCGCGCGACTATCTGCGCGTCGCGCCCGCCGTCGTCGAGGTCGCCGCCGACGCGCCGCTCCCGGCCGCCGACCTCACCCTCCCGGCCGCGCCGGCCCACCCCGACGAGCTGGTACGGCTCGCCGACCGCTACGACCTGACCAGCCCGCTCAACCGCCTCCTCAACGCCCTCCAGCTCTAGGCTTTTGGCGGACGGCTTCAGGTGGCGGCCCCGCGTTCCTGGATCAGGGCCTCGACGCCGTCCAGGATGCGGGCCAGCCCGAAGCCGTAGTCCAGCCGCCGCTCCTCCGGCGGCAGCTCGGCCGGATAGGCGTACGCCCCGGCGTCGATCGCGGCACGCAGGGCCGGGAAGCGCCGCGCGTCGACCAGGCGCGCGAGCAGCGTGCTGTAGGCGGCCACCGACTCGTCCCTGGCGGCCTGCCCCACCTCGGCCGCCAGCCGGGCGGTGGCGTGCAGGTAGTTGGCGACCAGCAGCACGACCTCGACCTTGTCGGCCTCGGCGAGTCCGGTGCCGCGCAGGGCGGCCAGGGCGTGCTCGGTCCAGGCGAGCTGGTTGGGCGTGACGGGCGGCCCGGTGATGGGCAGGTGCACGATCCAGGCGTGCGCGCGCAACATTCGCCACTGGGCCGCGCTCCAGCGCTCCAGCCCGGTCCGCCAGTCCCCGGCGGGTTCGCCGAGTTCGGCGGGCACCGCCGCGACCGCGTCGAGCATCATCAGCAGCAGCTCGTTCTTGCTCTTGACGTAGCGGTAGAGCGACATCGGCGTGTAGCCGAGCCGGTCGGCGAGCTTGGCCATGGACACGGCCTCGAGCCCTTCGGCGTCGGCCGCCTCGACCGCCGCCGCCACAATGCGGGCCTGGCTCAGGCCGGGCCTGGGTTCCGGCTCCGGCCGGTCGAGCCGCTCCCAGAGGCTGCGCAGCCCGGGCGGAAGGTCGCCGTTCATCTGATGTCCCCACATAGCAACGAGGCTTGCCGTCCCGTCGAGTATATGGCATAGATTAGGTATATGGCATATACAGCACTGGTCATCGGTGGCGGCATCGCGGGCACGGCGAGCGCGATCGCGCTGCACAAGGCCGGGATCGAGGCGGTCGTCCACGAGGCGTACGACCGGCCGGCCGACGACGTCGGGGCCTTCCTCACCCTCGCGGTCAACGCCCTCGACGCCTTACGCGCCCTCGGCTTCGACGTCACCCGCCTCGGCTTCGAGACCCCGCGCATCACCCTCACCAGCGGCTCCGGCCGGCGGATCGGGGACCTGCCGCACGGCCCCCGGCTCCCGGACGGGACGGTCAGCCGTAGCGTCAAGCGGGCCGAGCTCTACCGGGCCCTGCGGGAGCAGGCCCTCGCCAGAGGCATCCGCATCGAGTACGGCAAGCGGCTCACCGACGCGGTGAGCACCGGCGGCGGCGTCCGGGCCCGGTTCGCCGACGGCAGCACCGCCGAGGCCGGCCTGCTGATCGGCGCCGACGGCGTGCGCTCCCGCACCCGCCGGATCATCGACCCCGACGCCCCCGGCGCCCGCTACGGCGGGATGGTGAACGTGGGCGGCTGCGCGCGGGGCGTCCGGGCCGGCGAGCCGGGCACGATGCACGCCGTCTTCGGCCGCCGCGCCTTCTTCGCCTACGCCGCGCAGCCCGACGGCCAGGTCCTGTGGGCGGCGAACCTGATGCGGCCCGTCGAGCCCACCCCCGCGGACCTGGCCGCGATCTCCGGGCCGCGATGGCGGGCCGACCTCACCGACGCCTTCCGTCGCGACCACAGCCCGGCTCTGGCCCTCATCGAGGCGACCGAGACCCTGGTCACCGGCTGGACCACCTATGACGTCCCCTCCGTGCCGAGGTGGCACCGCGACCACCTGGTCATCGTCGGCGACGCCGCCCACGCGACCGTCCCCTCCGCCGGCCAGGGCGCCGCCCTCGCCCTGGAGGACGCCGTCGTGCTGGCCAAGTGCCTGCGCGACACGCCCGGCATCGGCCCTGCCTTCGCGGCCTACGAACGGCAGCGCCGCGACCGGGTGGAGCGCGTCGTCGCGCACGGCCGGCGCACCGACACCTGGAAGACCCTCGGCCCGGCCGCCCGGCTGACCCGCGACCTGGTCATGCGCCTGGCACTGAAGCACCTGGCCCGCACCGGCCACGACCCCAGCCGCTGGATCTACGACCACCACCTCGACTGGGACGAGCCGGCGCCCGCGGCCCGGTGAGAACCGTGGCGGGTCAGGCGATGGGGGGTCAGACGATGACGGCTCAGGGGATGGCGGCTCAAGGGTTGGCGGCTCAGGGGATGGCGGCCAGGTCCACGACGAGCCACTGCTGGCCGAGCCACTGCACCACGGTGCGGCCGTCGGACAGCACGCGCGGCAGGCGCAGTCCCTGGCCCGGCGGGGCCGCCGGACCGAGCGCCGCGATCAGGCCGCGTTCGGCGTCCTGCAGCACGGGCCGGTGCCGGCCGGTGGCCTCGGACACGACACCGGCCCGGAAGCGGTCACGCACCAGCGGCTCCGGCGGCCCGGCGACCGCGTACGGCACCGGGCGGCTGGTGCCGTCGGCGGCGACCAGGGCGGCGGACTGCCCGCCCGCGTCCGCGTGCAGGCAGCGTGTGGCGCCGCAGCCGAGCAACCGGCCCGATCCGCTCGCGGCCTGCCGGGCCTGGCCGGTCTTGAGGTTGCGGACCGAGGCGAAGGTCCCGTCGCCGAAGGGACGGCGACCGGGGCTGCCGATCCACGGCCAGGCCAGCAGGTGCTGCCCCTCGGTGCCCGCGACGAGCTGGGGGCCTGCGCCTGGCTCGGCCCGGTACAGGCCGCCCGCTCCGGCGGAGTAGACGATCCCGCCGTCGGCCAGGGCCAGTTCGGAGGGACGCTGCGCCCGGTCCCGCGCCGGGAAGGCGACCGCCACCGCCGGGGTGCCGCCGGTGACGGGAACCGTCCAGATCTCGACGAGCTCGCCGCCGGCCGCCTTGCGTGCGGTCCACCAGGCGACCTTGCCGTCGCCGACGGTGAAGTCCCCGGCGAACAGGACCGCCCGGCGGGGGGTGACGACGTCGGCCACCTTGGTGGGCGGGCCGCCGGCCAGGTCGTAGCGCCACAGGGAGTCGGACTTCTCGAAGCTCGACTCGGTGGTGACCAGCAGGGTCCCGTCGTCCAGCAGGGCTTGGGGGTGGAAGCGGCGGCCGTCGGGGAGGGTCGCGGGGATCCGCCTGACCGCCTGCGGCCAGACCGCGGCCGCCTCCTGGAGAGGGTCCTCCGCCTGCCGTACCGGCTGGGCCGGGACCAGGGCGGCGGGCGCGCCGGGGCGGGCCAGCCAGGTGGCTCCCGCCACCACGACGCAGACCGCCGCGGCTCCCGCCAGAGCCGTGCGCCACGGCCGGCCGCGTCGGGCCGGGGCGGAGAGCTGCTCGGGGTCAGGCATAGAAGACTCCCTTCGAGCCGCAGTTGAAGACCCGGACGCCGCCCGAGACCGAGTCCCTGCTGCACGCCTGGAGCTCGACCTGCTCGCCCTCGTAGAAGGAGGCGTAGTAGTCGTCGCCGGTGCCGGCGCCGCCGGTGTAGTCGTAGGTGCCGTAGTAGCTGCCGTACTGCCACACCTTGACCCGGACGCCGTACCCGTCGGGCTCGTAGTCGTGGATGTAGATCGTCTCGGTGGCGAGACCGTCGTCGAACCAGGCGCCGCCGCTGCGGTTGCCGGTGAAGACGCTGCCGTCGCTGGCGTGCGCGGGCGTCGCCCCACTCGCCACCAGCGCCAGCGCGGCGGCCACCATCGCCACCCGCCTCGCTAAAGGCCCTATGTCAAGCACTGTCCCACCTTCCAGTCAGATAGCCAGTCATATCGTGGTCTATCAAGACGGCCCCGGAAGCGAAAGATCTTGACTTGTCCCGCCACCCCGGCGCTGACCGGGGTAGTCACGACATCACCCGACTTCTTTCCCGATAGGTTGATCACATGACGAGCATCCGCGTGCCCGGCGAGCCCCACCCCAAGCTGAGCGACGGCCTGGAGCGCATCAGACGTGAGCAGAAACTGCCCGACGCCTTCCCGCGCGCGGTGCTCGACGAGGCCGAGTGGATGGCCACCTCCCCCGAGCACACCCGCCGCGACCTGACCGAACTGCCCTTCATCACCATCGACCCGCCCGGCTCGATGGACCTGGACCAGGCGATGTACATCGAGCGCCTGGGCGAGGGCTACCGCGTCTGGTACGCCATCGCCGACGTCGGCGCGTTCGTCCGGCCGGGCGGCGCGATCGACGCCGAGGCGCGGCTGCGCGGCGAGACGATCTACATGCCGGACGGGCGCATCCCGCTGCATCCGCCGGTGCTGTCGGAGGGCGCGGCCAGCCTGCTGCCCGGCGCCGACCGCCCGGCCGCCGTCTGGCAGATCGACCTGGACGCCGAGGGCAAAACGGTCGGCGCCGACGTGCAACGCGCGCTGGTGCGCAGCCGCGAGCGGCTCGACTACGACTACGTGCAGGCCGCCGTCGACACCGGCACCGCCGACGGCGTGCTGAGCCTGCTGGCCGAGGTGGGCGAGCTACGGCTGCGGCTGGAGCGCGAGCGCGGCGGCGTCACCCTGCCCACACCCGAGCAGGAGATCGTCGCCCTGGGCTCGGACGACTACCGGCTGGAGTACCGCATCCCGCTGCCGGCCGAGGCGTGGAACGCCCAGATCTCCCTGCTCACCGGCATGGCCGCCGCCGCGATGATGCTCGACGCCGAACTCGGCCTGCTGCGCGTGCTCCCGCCGCCGCACCCCGACGACCTGGCCAAGGTCCGCCGCGTCGCCGCCGCCCTCGACGTGCCCTGGCCCGAGGGCGCCGGCTACGGCGACGTCGTGCACGGCCTCGACCCCAGCAAGCCCCAGCAGGCCGCCTTCCTGCAGGAGTCGAAGGTGCTGCTGCGCGGCTCCGGCTACGTCGCCTTCAACGGCGCTCCCCCGTCGCTGGCCGAGCACTCCGCCGTGGCCGCGCCGTACGCGCACGTCACCGCGCCGCTGCGCCGCCTGGCCGACCGCTACGCCACCGAGATCTGCCTGGCCATCGCCGCCGGCGAGCCCGTCCCCGACGACATCCAGGAGGCGCTGCCGGACATCCCGGAGATCATGTCCACCACCGGCCGCCGCGCCGGTGCCGTCGAGCGCGCCTGCGTCGACCTGGTCGAGGCCTTCCTGCTGCGCGAGCGGGTCGGCCAGAGCTTCGACGCCTTCGTCATCGACGTCGACGAGCGCCGCTCCGGCGGCCTGGTGCAGCTCCTCGACCCCGCCGTCATCGCCCGCTGCACCGGCGCCCTCCCCCTGGGCGAACCGGTCACCGTACGGCTGGCCCAGGCCGACCCTGCCACCCGCGAGGTCCGCTTCACCCTGGCCTGAGGGCCCGCTTCGCCCCGGCCCGGACATGGGCCAAGGCCGCGTCCGGGCGGGACGCGGCCTTGGGGACGACGGCTACTTCTTCAGCAGGCTCCACCCCGCCCCCACCCCCATGAGGTGCAGGGCGACGCAGAGCAGGCCGGCCGTGCCGAGGGTGGCGACGGTGACCACGCTGCCGACGGCGACGCCGGCGATCTCGAAGACGAGGGCGAGAACGAAGAGCAGGGCGGCGAGAAGAGCGAACATCGGCAACCTCCGAGGGGTGGCGGACGCGGCGGCCTCAGGCGGAAACGTCCGGCGGCTGGTGCTTCGACAGGGGGATTTCCGCTGCGATCACCAGGGAAACTGACCGCCAGGTGACGTTGAGTGAACTCACGATCACACCACCTTGACCGGGCGGTCAGCCACCCGCACTACACCATCGAGGAGTAGGCCACCACGCCGCGGCGCATCGCGTCGATCGCCTTCGAGGCGGTCTGCTTGACGCTGCTTCCGGGCGGGGCGGCGGAGCCGAGCTGCGACAGCAGGTCCATGAGCTGCTTGACCCAGCGCACAAAGTCGCCCGCGGCCAGCTCGTTGCCGTTGATGCCGTCCATGAGCACCGCGTCCAGCGAGTGGCCCTTCGTCCAGCGGAAGGCCGCCCAGGCGAAGCCCAGGTCGGGTTCGCGGATGATGGACACGCCGTTGTCGCGCTCGATGCCCTCCAGTTCGCCCCACAGCCGGACCATCGCGGTGAGCGCGTCTTGCGCCCGCCCGGCCGGGATCTTGGGCCGGCGGGCGTCGTCGGACTGGCGGGACTCGAAGACCAGCGCCGACACGCACGCGGCCAGCTCGGGGGCGTCGAGCTTCTCCCACAGGCCCGAGCGCAGGCACTCGGCGGTCAGCAGGTCGAGCTCGGTGTACAGCCGGCCCAGGCGGCGGCCCTCGTCGGTGACGGTCTCGTCGTCGAGGTAGCCGAGCTGGTCGAGCACCCCGCAGACCCGGTCGAAGGTGCGCGCGATGACGTGCGAGCGGCCCTCGACCCGGCGGCGCAGCCCTTCGGTCTCGCGCTGCAGCTTGTAGTAGCGCTCGGCCCAGCGGGCGTGGTCCTCGCGCTCGTCGCAGCCGTGGCAGGGGTGCTGGCGGATCTGCCGGCGCAACTCGAGGATCTCGTCGTCCTCCACCGCGTGGTCACGGGCCCGGTCGGGCTTGCCGAGGTCGCGGTCGCCGATCTTGGCCAGCAGGGTGGAGACCAGGTTGGCCCGTTCCTTGGGCGCGCGGGCGTTGAAGTTCTTCGGGATGCGCAACGTCTCGATCGGCTCGACCGGCACCGGGAAGTCGGCGGAGTCGAGCTTCTTGACCTGCTTGCCGATGGTCAGCACCAGCGGGCGCGGGCCGTCGCCACGCGGGGTGAGTCCGGGGTCGAGCACGATGGCCAGCCCGGCGCGACGGCCGCCCGGCACCCGGATGACGTCGCCGGGCTTGAGCGCCTCCAGCGAGCGCAACGCGGCGGCCCGGCGGGCGTGGCCGCGCTGCTTGGACAGCTCGGCCTCCCGGTCGGACAGCTTGCGGCGCAGCGCGGCGTACTCCGGGAAGTCGCCCAGGTGGCAGGTCATCGCGTCCTGGTAGCCGGCCAGCGCCTCCTCGTGCTTGCGGAGCTGCCGCGCCAGCCCCACCACGGCCCGGTCGGCCTGGAACTGGGCGAAGGACGCCTCCAGCAGGGTGCGGGCCCGCTCACGGCCGAACTGGCCGACGAGGTTGACCGCCATGTTGTAGGACGGCTGGAAGGACGAGCGCAGCGGGTAGGTGCGGGTGCCGGCCAGCCCGGCGACCGACAGCGGGTCCATGCCCGGCTGCCACAGCACCACCGCGTGGCCCTCGACGTCGATGCCGCGCCGCCCGGCCCGGCCGGTGAGCTGGGTGTACTCGCCCGGGGTGAGGTCGGCGTGCATCTCGCCGTTCCACTTGTCGAGCTTCTCGATCACCACCGTGCGGGCGGGCATGTTGATGCCCAGCGCCAGCGTCTCGGTAGCGAAGACCGCCTTGACCAGGCCGCGCACGAACAGCTCCTCGACGACCTCCTTGAAGGCCGGGAGCATGCCGGCGTGGTGGGCGGCCAGGCCGCGCTCCAGGCAGTCGCGCCACTCCAGGTAGCCCAGGATCGCCAGGTCCTCGTCCGGCAGGTGGGCGGTGCGCTCGTCGACGATCTGCCGGATCTCGTGCTTCTCGCGCTCGGTGGTCAGCCGGATGCCCGCGTACAGGCACTGCATGACCGCGGCGTCGCAGCCGGCGCGGGAGAAGATGAAGGTGATCGCGGGCAGCAGGCCCTCGGAGTCGAGCTTCTCGATGATCGCGGCCCGGTCGGGCGGGCGGTTGCGCTGCGGCCTGCCGTACCCGCGCCTGCCCTTGCCCGCCAGCCGCTCCTCGTCGCGGGCGATGCGCATCAGCGTGGGGTTGATGTGCTTGAGCCCGTCGGCGCTGTCGGCGGTGAACAGGTCGTAGATGCGGTTGCCGACCATCATGTGCTGCCACAGCGGCACCGGCCGGTGCTCGTCGACGATGACGGTGGTGTCGCCGCGCACGGTGCCGAGCCACTCGCCGAACTCCTCGGCGTTGCTGACCGTGGCCGACAGCGCCACGATGCGCACCGAGTCGGGCAGGTGGATGATGACCTCTTCCCACACCGCGCCGCGGAAGCGGTCGGCGAGGTAGTGGACCTCGTCCATGACCACGAAGGCCAGGTTGCTCAGCGTCGCCGAGCCGGCGTAGAGCATGTTGCGCAGCACCTCGGTGGTCATGACCACGATCGGCGCCTCGCCGTTGACGCTGTTGTCGCCGGTCAGCAGGCCCACCTTGGCCGTGCCGTACCGCTTCACCAGGTCGTTGTACTTCTGGTTGGACAGCGCCTTGATCGGCGTGGTGTAGAAGCACTTCTTGCCCTGCTCCAGGGCCAGGTGGACGGCGAACTCGCCGACGACCGTCTTGCCCGAGCCGGTGGGGGCGGCCACCAGGACGCCGTCGCCGGCCTCGACCGCGCGGCAGGCGTCGAGCTGGAACTCGTCCAGCTCGAAGTCGTAGAGCCTCCGGAACGAAC
Source organism: Nonomuraea sp. NPDC050310 (assembly GCF_040655795.1). Taxonomy (NCBI): domain Bacteria; kingdom Bacillati; phylum Actinomycetota; class Actinomycetes; order Streptosporangiales; family Streptosporangiaceae; genus Nonomuraea; species Nonomuraea sp. NPDC050310. The sequence continues at coordinate 168,676 of NZ_JBFAKP010000016.1, forward strand.
TCAGTGCGGCGCCGTCGTCCCCGAACTTCTCACGGAAGGCCGCGTACCGTTCCGCTGGTGTGCTCATGCGTTCCAGCCTACCGATATCGGGATCACGGCCTGACCGACGCGGGCGCCTTTACAAAGTAAGTACGCTGAGAGCTGCCGGAACGGCCTCGCACAAGATCGGCCCCGGCCCCACGCGCTCGCCGTCGGCGTAGGCCACCACGTCCGGCGCCTCCAGCAGCACCCGCTTGGCCCGCCGCGTGGTCACCGCCGGATGGGTGGTGTGCGTACCCCGGTAGACGCGCGGGAAGGCCCGCACGAACGCGCCCTTCGGCACCGCCCCGAGGATCGTCACGTCCAGCAGCCCGTCGTCGAACCGCGCGTCCGGGCAGACCTTCATCCCCGCGCCGTAGGAGCTGGTGTTACCCACCGCGACCAGCATGGCCTCCAGCTCCAGCACCTCGGCCCCGTCGTCCAGTTCGACCCGGAACGGGATCGGCTGGAACTCGCGCAGCTCCTGGGCCAGTGCCAGCAGGTACTTGGCCATGCCGCGCGGCCAGGTGAGCCGGTTGGCCCGCTCGTTGACCCGCGAGTCGAAGCCGCAGCACACCACGCCGGCGAACCACTCGCTCTCGCCGCCCGCCTCGACGCGGGCCGCGTCCACCGTGCGCGCCCGCCCGCCCAGCACCACCTCGGCCGCCGCGATCGGGTCACGGTACGGCAGGCCGAAGGCCGTGGCGATGTCGTTGCCGGTGCCCGCCGGGATGATGCCCAGCGGCACCTCGCTCCCGGCCACCGCCTGGACCGCCAGATGCACCAGCCCGTCACCGCCGAAGGCGACCAGCGCGTCGGGCCGCTCGGCGACCGCCGTACAGGCCCGGTCGAGCGCGTCGGCGGCGCTCTCACCCACGATGACGCTCACCTCGGCGCCCCGCGGGCGCAGATGACGTACCACCGGCTCCAGCAGGCGCATCGCTCCGCCGTTGCGAGCAGTGGGATTGACCAGCAGCACGATATGGGGGGACACGCCCGAAACCTATCGGCTGTCGTGCTCCGGATCCAGCGGCCGGTCGTCGGCCAGGTCGTCGGCGGGATCGTGGGAGAGGTCGAGCGGCGAGGCCTCGTCGTCGTCGAGCCCGGCGAACTCGTCGGATCCACGCGAGCGGCGCTCCCGCACGTACATGAACAGCTCCGCTCCGGCGAAGAGCAGGATCATCGGCGCGGCCAGCGCCATCATGGCCAGCGGATCACCACCGGGGGTCACCACCGCGCCGAAGACGAACATCAAGAAGATGATCATCCGCCGGTGCTTGGAGACGGTGGCGTGCTGCAGCACCCCGATGATGTTGAGGAAGACCAGGATCAGCGGCAGCTCGAAGGAGACACCGAAGATCACGATCATGATCAGGATGTAGTCGAGGTAGTCCTCGATCCCGATCGTGGCCACCGTGCCGTCGAGCGAGAAGCTCAGCAGGAACCCGAGGCTGGTGTCCATGATGAAGTAGGCCAGGAAGGCGCCCAGCAGGAAGAGCGGGACGGCCAGGCCCAGGAAGCTGATCGCGTAACGCTTCTCGTTGCGGTAGAGCGCCGGGGTGACGAAGCCCCAGATCTGGTAGAGCCAGACCGGCGAGCCCAGCACGATGCCCACCATCGCCGAGACCTTCAGCGTGATGAAGAAGGACTGGAAGATGCCCGAATAGGTGAGCGCGCACTCACCGGTGAGCTGCTTGGCCTGGGCGGTGGAGCAGTACGGCTCCTTGAGCACCGCCCAGATCGGATCGAAGAAGATCCAGCCGATGATGATGCCCACCAGGATCGCCAGCAGCGAGATGAGGATGCGGTTCCGCAACTCGCGCAGGTGGTCCATCAGGGGCATGCGCCCCTCGGCGTCGGGGGGCGTGTCGGTCTTCTTGCTCGTCCGCTTGAGCAACGCCATCGGGTTCGAGTCCTCTAGGGCCTGGTGATCGGCTTAGGCCTGGTTGTCAGCCTTGGACGCGGCGCGAAGCCGGGCGGCCTCGGCCTCGAGCCGGGCGGCCTGCTCCTCGGCGTTCACCGGAGCCGGAGCGGCGATCGGCTGCGGCGGGACCGGCGCGGTGTAGGGCTGCGCCTGGACGACGGTGTGCTTGTCATCGTCGTCGTCGGTCATCTTGCTGGTCTCGGCCTTGAAGATGCGCAGGGAGCGCCCGACGCCACGCGCCAGGTCGGGCAGCTTCTTGGCGCCAAACAGCAGCACCAGAGCCACCAGGATCAGGATGATTTCCGGAGCTCCGAGGTTCATGCGATGTCCTTGCGTTCAGATTGGCTTTCCCAGCCCCGATCGTACGCTGCCCAGGCCGTGCTCTCATCCCTCTGCTGGCCTGTTTGTCCTAATTCTCTCACCAGCCGCGGCGATTTCCCTGTTCAGGCCCCGTGCCGCAACCAGCACGCGGGCTCCGAGCACGCCCAGCACCGCCATCCCGGCCAGGGCGCAGCCGGCGAGGATCCAGATCATGGGGCAGAAGAGTACAGGGCCAGCGCCCGCTCGGCCTCGCCGCGCACCTTGGCGGCCAGGCTCTCCGGCGAGACCACCCGGCCGGTGTCGCCCAGGCGCAGGGCCAGGCGCAGCACCCACTCCTCGTCGCGGGCGCGCAGCGTGATCCGCAGCCGCCCCTCCCCCAGCTCGGCGACCTCTTCGTAGGGGTAGTACTCCGCGACCCAGCGTCCGGCGGCGGTGACCTCCAGCTCGACCAGTTCGTCGGTGGGCGAGGGACGGAAGACGCCCTGGGTGACGTCGATCGGCTCGGCCTCGGCGGGCGGGTCGGCGGGGGTGTCAAGCACCTCCACGCCCAGCATGCGGTCGAGCCGGAACAGCCGCATGCCCTCGGCGCGGTAACACCAGCCCTCCAGGTAGCTGCGGCCGTCGGCCATGACCAGCCGGGTCGGGTCCACCTCGCGCGGCGTCACCTCGTCGCGGCCGGGCACGTAGTAGCGCAGCGACAGCCGCCGCCCGCGCACCAGCGCCTCGCGCACCCTGGGCAGCGCGTCGGGCGCCGCCTCCACGTCGACCGCGACCTGGCTGCTGACCGCCGCCGCGCCCGCGCCGGCCGCCTGCTCCAGCTTGGCCACCACGCGCGGCAGCGCGTCGCCTTCGAGGCCGGGCCCGATCACCGGGGTGGCCGCGAGCATGCGCAGCGCCACCAGCAGCGCGCTGGCCTCGTCGATGCCCAGCCGCAGCGGCCGGGCGATGGTGTCGGCGTTGTCGATGACGATCTCGCCGCCGTCCCACGACACGTCGATCAGGTCGCCGGGCGTGTGCCCGGGCAGGCCGCACATCCACACCAGTTGCAGGTCGTCGATGAGCTGCTTCTCGCTGAGCCCGAAGACCTCCGCCACCTCGCCGACCTGCGCCCCGGGATGGGACATCAGGTACGGCACCAGCGCCAGCAGCCTGGGCAGCCGGTCGGCCGCGCCGCTCATGCCAGGGCTCCCTTCAACCGGCGGATCACCGCGTCGCGCGCGTCGGGCGGCTCGGCCACCCGCACGTCCGCGCCCAGGCTGGCCAGCCAGCCGGCCAGCCGCTCGGGGTCACCGAAACGCAGCTCCACGCGATCCCATCCGTCGGCGTTCTCGTGTACGGCTCGCGCCACCTGGCGCAGGCCCTCGCAGGTGCCCCCCCGTACCAGCAGGACGGCGGTGCGCTCCTCCATCGGCTCGTCGGGGAAGCCGACCAGCTCGCGCAGGTCCACCCCCTCGGGCACGCTCACGCTCGGCCCGCGCAGCGTGGCGACCTCGCCCAGGATGCGCGAGAGCCGGAAGGCGCGCGGCGCCTGCCGGTCGCGGTCGAAGCCGGCGAGGTACCAGCGGCCGCGCCGGGAGACCACGCCCCACGGCTCGACCGTGCGCGTGCGGACGTTCTCGCTGCCGGAGCCGCGGTAGTCGAAGCGCACCACCTTGCGGTCGCGCACCGCCTCCCACAGCGCCGGGAAGGCCGGGTCCTTGGTGTCGACGCGCAACTCCAGCGCGCCGCCGAGGGCCTGCTCGGTCTGGACGCCGCCGGCCCGCAGCTTCAGCAGGGCGCCGGAGGCCGCCTCGGCCAGGCTTGCCCGCTGCCACACCTGCGCCGCCAGGCCCAGCACCGCCGCCTCGTCGGGCTCCAGGGTGATCTCGGGCAGCTCGTAGGCCTGCCGTTCGATCCGGTAGCCGGGCTCGTCCTCCCACGGATCGCGCAGCACGTCGATCGGGATGCCGATCTCGCGCAGCTCGTTCTTGTCCCGCTCGAACATCCGCTGGAAGGCCTCGTCGCTCTCGCGGTCGTAGCCCGGCACGGCCTGGCGGATCTGCTCGGCCGACAGGGGACGCCTGGTGGCCAGCAGGCAGATCACCAGGTTCAGCAACCTCTCGGTCTTCCGCCGCGACATCCGCCCCCTCCTTCGCCAGTGACGCTACCCTGCCCTGCGTGATCAGATGGCGCAGAGGCGAGGTCGTGGAGATCCGGCGCGAGTGGCCGGGAGCGGTGGAGCTCGTGGCCGGCACGGCGGACGGGCCGGTGCGGGCCCTCGCCTATCCGGCTCTGGTGGGCCGCCCCGAACCCGGTGACGAAGTGCTGCTCAACACGACCGCGCTCGCGATGGGTCTCGGTACGGGAGGTTACGCCATGGTGGTGGCCCTGCCGAACCGTTTGCCGGAAGATCCATCCGGTCCGGGCCACCTGGTGAAGGCCCGGTACACCCCGTTGCAGGCCACGGTGCTCGGCGCGGACGAGCAGGACTCGCCCCACCACGAGGTCCTGCGCGAGGCCGATTCGCTCGACGGGATGCCCGTGGTGGTCGCCGACCTGCACTCGGCGCTGCCGGCGATCCTGGCCGGACTGCCGCGTACGGCTCGCGCCGTGTACGTGATGCTGGACGGCGGCGCGCTGCCGGCGTGGTTCTCGATGTCGTGCGCGCAGCTCAAGGAGGCGGGCTGGCTGGCGGCCACGGTCACCGTGGGGCAGTCGTTCGGCGGCGACCTGGAGACGGTCACCACGCACACCGGCCTGCTGGCCGCCCGGCACGTGCTGAACGCGGACGTGGCCATCGTCACGCAGGGGCCGGGCAACCTCGGCTCCGGCACCCGGTGGGGGTTCTCGGGAGTCTCGGCGGGCGAGGCGGTCAACGCGGCGGCGGTGCTCGGCGGGCGGCCGGTGGCGGCGCTGCGGGTCAGCGAGGGTGACGCGCGGGAGCGGCACCAGGGGGTTTCGCACCACTCGCTGACCTCCTACGGGCGGGTGGCGCTGGCCCGGGCGCGGGTGGCGGTGCCGGAGCTGGGCGGGGAGTTCGGGGCGCGGGTGGCGGCCCAGGCGGCTGCGCTGGGCGAGCGGCACGACCTGGTCCCGGTGCCGGTGGACGGGCTGCGCGAGGCGCTGGAGGCGGCCCCGGTGCGGTTGTCCACGATGGGGCGGGGGCTGGACGGGGACGAGGCCTACTTCCTGGCCTCCGCCGCCGCCGGCCGCCTCGCCGCCGGCCTCCTCCCCCGACCGCAAGCCTGAGGCCGGCAGCAGGCTGAGGCGGACACGCTGAGGCGGCAGGCAGGCGGGCGGGCAGGCTGAGGCGGGCGGCACCTTGGGGTGAGGGGACAGGTCCTCCTCAGGTCTGAGACGGTCCATCCCTTCGCCCGACGACATCCCCCACCCCGCCGGGAGATCGTGGGTCCATGAGACGGATCATCCTCGCGACCGCCACCGGGCTGGCCCTGACGCTCGCGGCCGCCTGCGGTACGACCGCCCCCGGCCAGAAGGCCGGCCAGGCGAGCCGGCCCGCCGGGCAGCCCGCGCAGAGCGGCCAGGCCGGGCACGGCGGACTGCACGGGACGACGCCGGCGGCCACCCCGGCCGCCGAGCCCCTGCGCGCGGGCGAGCGGTTCCAGACGCTCAGCATGCCCGTCGCCCACACCCCCAAGCCGCCCGGCGGCGGCACCGACGAGTACCGCTGCTTCCTGGTGGACCCCGGCGTGACCGCGCCGGACACCTACCTGACCGGCACCCAGTTCGTGCCCGGCAACACCGCGATCGTGCACCACGCGATCTTCTTCAGCCTCGACCCCGCCAAGACCGGCCCCGCCCGCGCCCTGGACGCCAAGAGCCCCGGCGAGGGCTGGACCTGCTTCGGCGACGCCGGGCTGAACGAGAGCGACTGGATCGGCCACTGGGCGCCCGGCACGAACGAGGTGCTCCTCGACCCCAGCCTCGGCTACCCGCTCAAGCCGGGCAGCGCCCTGGTGATGCAGATCCACTACAGCACCCTGGCCATGGCCGGCGCCGAGCCCGGCCCCGACCGCTCCAGCGTGCGGATGCGCCTGGCCACCGGCGCCCGCACCGCGCTGCACACCGAGACCTACCCGGCCCCGATCGAGCTGCCGTGCACCGCGCAGGAGAAGGGCCCGCTGTGCGAGCGCGAGGCGGCCGTCGCCGACGTGGGCAAGCGGTTCGGCGCCGACGCCGCCGACCGGGTCGGCTTCCTCAGCCACATCTGCGACGGCGGCAAGCCCAAGTCCGGCCCCGTCCAGGCCTGCGACCTGCCGTTCGAGCGGCCGATGAGGATCCACGCGCTGGCCGGGCACATGCACCTGCTCGGGCGTTCGATCAAGGTGGAGCTCAACCCCGGCAAGCCCGACGGCCGCACCCTGCTCGACGTGCCGGAGTACAACTTCGACAACCAGGCCATCCAGCCCCTGCCCGAGCCGGTGGCCGTCGGCAAGGGCGACACCATCCGGGTCACCTGCACCCACGACGCCGGCCTGCGCGCCCAGCTCCCCCTGCTCAGCAAGCTGCCGCCGCGCTACGTGGTCTGGGGCGAGGGCACACAGGACGAGATGTGCCTGGGCATCCTGGTGACCTCCGCGGGCAAGCCGGCCGCCTGAGCCGCTAGGCCGGGGCGGCGGCCGGCAGTTCCCAGGAGTCGCCGAGGTCGGCGGCGTCGTGGAAGTCCTTGTAGGTGAAGGCGAGCGGCCCGGGGCCGTGGGCGCGCAGGTGCTCCAGCCGGGCGATCCCCTCCGCCAGGGAGGGGATCACGCCTTCGGGCACCCACCAGAGCACCGCGTTGGCCCCGCCGCCGGCGTGCTCGAACCACTCGCGGCGGCGGCGCAGGAAGGCGAGGTGGGCGCTCTTGTAGATGTAGTTCCAGAGCGCCTCGCGCGAGGTCCAGATGGAGTAGGTGACCGCGAAGTCGCCGAGGTCGTGCTCGACCAGGGCGGTGGGGTCCTCCTCGCTGCCCTTCAGCCGCCAGACGAAGCCGGGGTCGCGCTCGGCCAGGCCGTTGATGGTCTCCAGGTTGTTGACGAAGTCGGCCATCTCGGGCCGGTCGATGGGGTAGCGCAGGCGCGCGACGTTGAGCTGGGCGAGATGCATGCCGCCTACTATGTCAATTTTCGTTTGTTTTAGAAAGTCCCACGCAGCACTCCCCCGGTCTCGGATCCAGCACCGCGCGCTCCGGGTCCTCGCCCAGGCCGGTCAGCAGGCCGCGGCAGAGCGCCAGATTCACCGAGCAGACCAGCAGCGGATGGGCCTCGGCGGCCACGTGGAAGGGGCAGTTGCGCAGCCGTACCCGTTCGCCGTCGGCGTAGGGCTCGTAGCCGCGCTCGCGCAACACCTCCTCCACCGGCCGGCCCGCCGCGGCCCGGCCGAGCCGCTCGCCGAAGCGTCCGGCCACCCGCTCGGCGCGCTCCTCGCCGTCCAGCTCCATCAGCGTCTCGGCCAGCAGGTCGGCGAGGATCCCGTAGTCGCGCGGCGGCAGGCTGACCACCCGCTCGGCGCGGGCACGGCGGTAGACCTTGGCCGGGCGCCCGCTGCCCGGCCCCTTGCGCTCGGGGGCGCGGAAACCGCTCTCCAGCAGGCCGGCCTCGACCAGCTTGTCCAGGTGGAAGGCGGCCAGGGTGCGGGAGACGCCCACCGCCTCGGCCGCCTCGGCGCGGCCCACCTCGCCGCCGCTGGCCGCCACCAGCTCGTACAGGCTCCGCCGTACCTCGTCGTGCAGGGAGGCCAGGCTCCGCAGGTCGTCGTCGCCGCTCACAGCGGGAGTCTACGAGGCTAGAGCACCATCAGGGCCAGCAGGCAGACGTCGTCCTCGGCGCTGTCGGCGTCCAGTTCGCGCAGCACGTAGTCGATGCCGTGCTCGGGGTCGGCGCCCACCAGGCCCTCGGCCGCGGCGGCGGCCTTGACCAGCGCCCGCATGCCCTCCTCCACGTCGCGCCCGCGGCGCTCGACGATGCCGTCGGTGTAGAGCAGCAGCAGGTCGCCCGCTTCGAGCTGGGTGCAGCGCAGGCTGTACTCGGTGCTCTCGAAGGCGCCGAGCATGGTGCCGCGCTCGGCCTCCAGCAGGCCCGCGCGGCCCCGCCGTACCAGCACCGGGTTGGGATGGCCGGCGTCGGCCCACGCGAGCGTACGGCAGGCCGGGTCGAAATGCCCGATGATCGCGGTGCCGGTCGCGGTGACCCCCGGGTTGGCGTGGTACATCAGCTCGTTGAGCCAGGTGGCGAGCTGGTCGGCGGGCGCGCCGGTGTAGGCCAGCCCCGCCAGGCCGCTGCGCATGGTCGCCATCAGCCCGGCGGCGGCCAGCCCGTGCCCCATCGCGTCGCCCACGGCCACCAGCACCCGCCCGTCGGGCAGCGGCCGGGCCTTGAACCAGTCGCCGCCGAGCCGGTCGGCCTCCTCGCCCGGGTGGTAGCGCAACGCGATCCGCAACCCCGGCAGGTCGATGACGCCGCGGCGCACCGGCAGCAGCACGTCCTGGAGCCGCGCGGCCACCCGGTGCTCCTCCTCGGCCCGGCGCTTGGCCAGGTCGGCCCGCTCGTGCGCGACGGCCAGGGCGCGCTCGCGGCGGCGGATGCCGGTGACGTCCTGGGCCATGATCCGGATAGCGACCGGCAGCCCGTGCTCGTCGAGCACCGGCTCGCTGACCAGGCGCAGGTGCCGCACCCCGTGCCGCTGCTGCAGGCGGTACTCGGTCTCGATCGCCTCGCGGTCCTCCAGCAGGGTGCGCATCTGCTCCTCCACCAGCGGCTGGTCCTCGGCGACCACCCGGGCGGGCAGCTCGTCCAGCGACAGCGGGCCCTCCTCCGGCTCGCGGCCGAACATCTCGTAGATCTGCGGCGTCCACAGCGCCCGGCCGGTGGCCAGGTTCCACTCGGCCCAGCCGAGCTCGGCGATGCGCTGGGCGCGCTCCCAGCCGGCCACCAGGCGCTCCTCGTCGTCGTGGGTGTCCCAGGCGACCAGCAGGCCGTCCTCGACGCGGACCGCCCGCACGGTGATCGAGGCGGGCCACAGCAGCCCGTCGCGTACCTCCACGTACTCGAACGGTCCCCGGCGCAGCCGCTCACCGGTGGCGTAGACCCGCAGGTACTCGTCGAACAGCCCGGAGCGGGCCAGCCCGGGGTTGAGGTCCAGGACGCGCCCGCCGATCAGGTAGTCGCGCCCCCGGCCGGTGACGTCGGTGGCCACGTCGTTGGTCCCGGCGACCACGAAGTCCACCACCCGCTCGGCCGGGTCGCGCACCGGGGTCAGGTAGGCGGCCGACACGTGCACGGCCTGCAGGGCGGCCAGCAGCCAGCGCGGCACGTCCTGCTGCGGAGCGTGCGGCGGCGGGCCCATCTCGCCCTCCAGGGTTTTCGCCACCTCGACCACGTCCATGCCGCTCTCCAGCGACAGCCGGACGAGTTGCGCCTCGGCCTCGGCGGGCAGCACGTCGGTCCTGGCCGCCAGGTGCGCGATGGCCCCGGCGGTGGCCGCCTCGCCGCGCATGCGGGTGCGCAGTTCGGCCAGGCGCCTGCGGATGAACGCGGCGGTCGCCCGGCTCTCGGCCGGGGTCTCGCGCGGATTGGCGGTCATTGCCCTATCCCTGCCCACCTGGAGGCGGTCAGGCGGCAGCGCGGACCAAGGTTCGGCCCGCGAACGGTCAATAGGCGGCCAGCACGTCCATGACGAAGACCAGCGTGTCGTCGCCTCGCACGCCCTGCGCCGGCAGGCCGGCGGTGCCGTACCCGAGGGCGGGCGGCACGATCACCAGCACCCGGCTGCCGACCGGGACTCCCAGCAGGGCGCGGTCCCAGCCGGCGATCACGTTGCCGACCCCGATGGTGACCGCCTTGGGGCGGCTGCGCGTCCAGGTGGACTCGAAGGGGCGCCCGTCGCGCCAGACAGCCCCGCTGTAGTGGGTGACGACGAGCTGCCCGGCCTCGACCCTGGGCCCGCTGCCCCGGCCGAGCACCGCGGTGGCGAACCCGGGGGCGGGAGCGGCCGGGATGCTCAGCTCGGGCGGCGTCCCAGGTGCGACGGTGACCCCGCCCAGCCGGCCGCCCGGCGCCCCGATCACCGTCTCGCCCGGGCCGTGCACTCCGAGAATGTCGATCACGTAGAAGAGCTCCGGGCCGGGCCGGAGCGTGGCGTCGTCGTCCTCGGCCCCCTCGGTGCTCCCGGTGCTCCCGGCGGTCGGCGTCGCGCCGGCGGAGGTGACGGCGGCGGCCTCGGCGGCCGGGATCAGGGCGGTGACGCGGCTGCCCACCCGCCGGCCCAGCAGCGCGGCCTCCAGGCCGGGCAGCAGCTCGCCGAGCGGGAAGACGGCCGGGACGCCCCGGCGGAAGCTGGAGTCGGCCACGCGGGCGCCCAGCTCGTCCCAGGTGTGCGCGGTGAAGTGCACGATCGCCGTCTCACCGGCGGCGACCGGCCTGCCGTACCCCTCGGAGACGAGACCGGAGCGGGCCTGCCCGGCGGGGCCGCCGGAGGGGAAGACGACCGTCGGGACGGCGCCGAACGCGCCGCTCACCCGTAACTCCCCGGCCGGCGGGCTCGCGGCACAAGCCGCGAGCACCAGCAGGAGAACGACGATCACGGGCCCGCGGCGACGCATGGCCCGTGATCATATCCGCCCGCGGCTCAGCCCGCGAAGACCGAGCTCAGCCCGCGTAGAGCAGGCCCGGCCCGCGTTGAGCACGCCTCAGGCTCAGCCCGCGTAGAGCACGTCGATCAGGAAGACGAGGGTGCTGTTGGCCGGGATGCCCTCCCGCGCCTGCGCGCCGTAGCCGAGGTCCGGCGGCAGCACGAGCAGCACGCGGCTGCCGATCGGCACGTCCTTCAGACCGGCCTTCCAGCCGGGAACGAGCTGGTCGAGGCCCATCTCCAGCGGCTGGCCGCGGTCCCAGCTCGAGTCGAACTGCTTGTCGGAGCCCCAGAGCTTGCCGATGTAGTGCGCGATGATCTGGTCGGTCTCGGTGACCTTGGCGCCGTTGCCCTTGATGATCGTCCGGACGAGCAGTTCCTTCGGCGCGGGCAGGTCGGTCTTGGTGGTCAGCTTCGGCGCCTGGTCACCGCCGGGGTTGACCACGGTCACGCCGTCGGCCGTCTCCTTGGTCTCGGTGCCGGAGGCCGCCTTGGGCATGAGGCCGATCGGGTCGAAGACGAACACCTGCGTCAGCGACGGGTCCTTGCCCTGCTTCTTGGCCTCCTCGGCCTCCTCCTTGGTCAGCGCGTCCGGCGCGACCACGGCGAGGAAACGGCCACCCGGCTTGCTCTTGGTGAACCCCTCGACCAGCACCTTGGGCAGGTTGTCGTCGATCTTGATCGGCGCCGGCGACTTGGAGGTGTAGGAGGAGACCTCCTCCTTGTTCTCCTTGCCGTCCCAGTTCCAGATCGTGTAGTGGGTCATCACGGTGTCGCCCTTTTGCAGCGCCGCGCCGTTGCCCGGGTTGAGGATCTGGTAGGACGAGGCCTTCGCCGGGTCGCCCGCCGGGAACGTGGCCGCGGGCTTGGCGCCCAGCGCACCGCTCACCTGCAGCGAGTCAGACGATCCTGAGCCGCCGCAGGCGGCGGCGAAAAGCAACGGCAGAGCGGCCAGTACGGCCAGGCGGCGGCGCATGGGTGTCATCCTCGGAAAGGGTCGGCGTCAGTCCCGCGTACCCTACCGGACACCCGTGTCAGCCCCGGATAAACGCCGCTACATCCCCGCTATGAGTTTGTCCACCCTCTCGTCGACGCTCCGGAACGGGTCCTTGCAGAGCACGGTGCGCTGCGCCTGATCGTTGAGCTTGAGATGCACCCAGTCGACGGTGAAGTCGCGGCGCTTCTCCTGCGCCTTGCGGATGAACTCGCCGCGCAGCCGCGCCCGCGTGGTCTGCGGCGGCACCGACTTGGCCTCGAAGATCTTGAGGTCGGAGGCCACCCGCTCGACCGCGCCGCGCTTCTGCAGCAGGTAGAACAGGCCGCGCCGGCGGTGCACGTCGTGGTAGGCGAGGTCGAGCTGCGCCACCCGCGGCGAGGACAGCGGCAGGTCGTACTTCTTGCGGTAGCGCTCGATGAGCTGGTATTTCGTCACCCAGTCGATCTCGCGGCTGACCAGGTCGAGGTTGCCCGTCTCGACCGCGCGCAGCGTGCGCTCCCACAGCTCCAGCACCCGCCGGGCCACCGCGTCGCCGCCGCGGCGGTCGACGAAGTCCTTGGCCTTCGACAGGTACTCCTGCTGGATCTCCAGGCTGGAGGCCTCCCGGCCGTTGGCCAGCCGGACCCGCCGCCGGCCGGTCATGTCGTGCGAGACCTCGCGGATGGCCCGGATCGGGTTCTCCAGGCTCAGGTCGCGCAGGACCGTGCCCGCCTCGATCATGCGCAGCACCAGGTCGGTGGCGCCGACCTTGAGCAGCATCGTGGTCTCGCTCATGTTGGAGTCGCCCACGATGACGTGCAGGCGGCGGAAGCGCTCGGCGTCGGCGTGCGGCTCGTCGCGGGTGTTGATGATCGGCCTGGACCGGGTGGTCGCGCTCGACACGCCCTCCCAGATGTGCTCGGCGCGCTGCGAGACGCAGTAGACCGCGCCCCTCGGCGTCTGCAGCACCTTGCCCGCGCCGCAGATGATCTGCCGGGTGACCAGGAACGGGATCAGCACGTCGGCCAGGCGGCCGAACTCGCCGTGCCGCCCGACCAGGTAGTTCTCGTGACAGCCGTAGGAGTTGCCGGCTGAGTCGGTGTTGTTCTTGAACAGGTAGATGTCCCCCGCGATGCCCTCTTCGCGCAGCCGCTTCTCCGCGTCGACCAGGAGGCCTTCGAGGATCCGCTCACCCGCCTTGTCGTGGGTCACCAGCTCGATGACGTTGTCACACTCGGGGGTTGCGTACTCGGGATGGCTGCCCACGTCGAGGTACAGACGTGCGCCGTTGCGGAGGAAGACGTTGCTCGATCGGCCCCAGGACACCACTCGCCGGAACAAGTAACGCGCGACCTCGTCCGGCGACAGCCTGCGCTGCCCCCGGAACGTGCACGTCACGCCGTACTCGTTCTCCAGCCCGAAGATGCGACGATCCATCACCTCACACTAGTTCCCTGCCGGGGGCAAAGGGAGAGATCTTGAAGAGCGATTTCCTTCCGGCGGCGCCACCCGTGCGCTGAGCGGGCGTTCCGCTCCGGCGAATATCGGGGTACGGCCGGCATCCCGGGCAAAACGCAACCCCCGGGAGACCACTCCCGGGGGCTTGCGACGGCGATCGGCGGACGGCGGGTCAGGACCCGTCGTCCATGGCGCCCTCGGGAGCCGTGGGCGGCTCCTCCTCGCCGGTCCCGGCCGCCGGGGCGGCAGGGGTCGCGGCCCCGGACTCGGCGCTCACCAGGCGCTCCAGCCGCGGCCCGGTCAGCCGCTGGAACTTGCGGTGCTCCCGGTTGCGGTCGAGCACGGCCACCTCGAGCTGCCCCACCGCCGGCCGCTCCCCGCCGGGCTCGGTCAGCGCGCTCAGCGCCGCGCCCAGCGCGCCGGCCAGCGGCATGCCCTCGCGGTAGTGCTCCTTGAGCCGCCCGGAGACCGCCTCGGCCTGACCGCCCATGACGGTGAAGCCGTGCTCGTCGAAGACCGAGCCGTCAAAGGTCAGCCGGTAGATCGCGTCACCGTCGGGCGTGTCGCCCACCTCGGCGACGACCACCTCGACCTCCAGCGACTTGATCGACTCGGTGAAGATGCGCCCGAGGTTGGAGGCGTACAGGTTGGCCAGGCCCCGGCCGGTCACGTCGGAACGGTCGTAGGTGTAGCCGTTGATGTCGGCGTAGCGGATGCCGCCGAGCCGCAGCTCCTCGAACTCGTTGTACCGCCCGACCGCGGCGAAGCCGATCTTGTCGTAGATCTCGCTGATCTTGTGCAGCGCCCGCGACGGGTTGGGCGCGACGAACAGGATGCCGTCCTGGTACTGCAGCACCACGACCGAACGGCCGCGCGCGATGCCCTTGCGCGCGTAGTCCGCCTTGTCCCGCATGATCTGCTCGGGAGAGGCGTATCCAAAAGGCATGGTCACCTTCGGTGATCCTTTCTAGCGCAGCGGGGCGATGGGACCGTCGGGGGAGATCATCCGTTCGTCGAGCATGCCCTGCACGACCTCGGACACCTCCTCCTCGGACAGGCGGCGGAAACCGTCGGCGTCGATCACCGCGACCACCGGCCAGATCTTGCGCGTCACGTCCGGCCCGCCGGTCGCCGAGTCGTCGTCGGCGGCGTCGTAGAGGGCCTGGATGAGCATCGTGACGACGTCCTGCTTGGACGCGCCCTCGCGGTAGAGCTTCTTCAGCGAGCCCTTGGCGAACAGCGAGCCCGAGCCGATGGCGTCGTAACGCTCCTTCTCGTACGGCCCGCCGGCCACGTCGTAGCCGAAGATCCGGCCGCCGTCACGCTCGGGGTCGTAGGCGGCGAACAGCGGGACCACGACCAGGCCCTGCATCGCCATGCCGAGGTTGCCGCGGATCATCGTCGCCAGCCGGTTGGCCTTGCCGGCCACCGACAGCGTGCGGCCCTCCATCTTCTCGTAGTGCTCAAGCTCCACCCGGTAGAGCCGCGCCATCTCGATGCCGGTCGAGGCGGTGCCGGCGATGCCCATGCAGGAGTAGTCGTCGGTGCGGAAGACCTTCTCGATGTCGCGCTGGGCGATGATGTTGCCCGAGGTCGAGCGCCGGTCGCCGGCCATCACCACGCCCCCGGCGAAGGTGGCGGCCACGATCGTGGTCGCGTGCGGGACCTGATCACCGATCGGCACGGCCAGCGGCTCGCGCACGGGCAGCAGCTGTGGGGCGTAGCCGCCGAGGAACTCGGTGAACGAGGAGCTGCCGGTGTTGCTGAAAAGGTGGTTCGTCAATCCGGCGGGCAGATCCTTGTGCGATGCCACTCCGGCTCCCTCCAAACAATAGATCCGACAGGCTTGACCCTACTCATCTTCCGTCGCAGCATGCACTTCCCCCGATCAGCTCGCGGCGAACCGGCCGGGAGGCGTTGATCGTTCATTCCTGTCACCTCCGTCACATCCGGTGACGCCGGGTGTCCTTTACGGCCCGCCGGGCGCGTGCGATGGTCGGGGTGCCCCGCACGTCCGTCCGCCCGGGAGGCCGATGTGCGACGTCCGACCCTGGCCGCGGCCCTGTTCACAGCGCTGCTCTCTCCGCTGCTCACGCTCGCGGGCGGGTGCGGGGCGGGCCCGGAGGCCACCGGCCCGCTGACCCTGACGGTCGCCGGCTCCGGGGAGTGGCTGACCCGCTGGGCGGTGCCGGAGTTCGAGCGCGCCAACCCCGGGATCAAGGTCGGCGTCCGTCCCGCCCCGGCCGATCAGGCCGCGCTCGGCGCCGAGCTCCAGGCCGGGCGCGGCGCGGACATCATCGAACTCGACGGCCGCTGGCTCGGCGACCTGGCCCGTGCCGGGCGGCTCAAGCCCCTGGCCGAGACCGCGGGACCGGGCGCCGACGGCTGGACCGGGTGGGCGCAGATCCCGCAGGCCGTCCAGGGCCTGGCCGTCTTCGAGGGCCGCCGCTACGGCATCCCGCGCACGGTCGACGCGCGGCTGCTGTTCTACAACCGCGCCCTGCTGCGCCGCGTCGGGCTGCCGGACCCCTGGCGGCCCGCCTCCTGGGCCGAGTTGCTGGAGGCAGCGCGCAAGCTCAAGGCGGCCGGCGTGCCGTACCCCCTGCACCTGCCCACCGGTGAGACGGCCGCGCTGGACGGCCTGCTGCCCCTGCTGGCCGGCACCGGCACCGAACTCCTGGCCGACCGCAGGTGGGCGGGCGCCTCCCGGGCGGTGAAGGACGTCCTCGGCCTCTACGACCAGGTGTACGGCGAGCGCCTCGCCGAGCGCCTGGACACCCCGGACCTCGCCCGGTCGCGGTTCGCCGCCGGCAAGAGCGCCATCCATCTGGACACCGACGCCCTCTGGCACACCGTCCTCGACCCGGCCCGCGGCACCCGGCCCCTGCCCGGCCGTGAGGCCGCCGTCGGGTACGCCCTGCTGCCCGCCCAGCGCCCCGGCGGCGGGCTGCGCGGCCAGGACCACGTCAGCCTCTCCACCGGCACCCTCCGCGTCCTCAACCCGGCCACCCGCGACCGCGCCGCCGCCTGGAAGCTGCTGACCTTCCTGCACTCGGCCTCGGCCGTCGAGGCCGAACTCGCCGGCCGGCCCCGCCCGACCCCGCGCCGCGACGTCAACGCCCGCGTCCTGGCCGCCGATCCGATGCTGCGCTTCGCCGCCGAGCAGGCGCTGCCGCTCACCGCCTTCCCGCCGCCGGTGAGCCTGTACCCGAGGGTCGCCGACGCCCTGCGGGAGGCCGTGGCCGCCGTCGTGGCCGGCCGCTCCCCCGGCCACGCCGCCGAGTCCTACCAGCGCACCCTCGAAACGCTGGTCGGCGGCCCCGCCAACGTCGCCGGCTGAGCGGCGTCCTGGACACTGGAGGGATGCGGGACTGGATCCTCCACCTCGACCTCGACGCCTTCATGGCCGCCGTCGAGATCCTGCGCGACCCGGGCCTGCGTGGCCGGCCGGTCGTGGTCGGCGGCGACGGCGACCCCGCCCGCCCCCGCACGGTCGTGGCCACCGCCTCCTACGAGGCCCGCGAGCACGGCGTGCACTCCGGCATGCCCCTGCGCACCGCGCACCGCAAGAGCCCCGAGGCGGTCTTCCTGCCCGTGGACCTGCCCGCCTACGAGCGCGCCTCCGCGCAGGTCATGGCCGTGCTGCGGGAGTTCGCGGTGACGGTCGAGGTGTGGGGGCTGGACGAGGCCTTCCTGAGTTACCGCGGCGACGACCCCGAGGCGCTGGCCCGCTCGATCCAGCGGGCGGTCCTCGACCGCACCGGCCTGAGCTGCTCGATCGGCATCGGCGACAACAAGCACCAGGCGAAACTCGCCGCGCAGTTCCGCAAACCCGCCGGGATCTCGCGCCTCACCGGCGAGGACTGGGCGGAGGTCATGGGCGAGCGGCCGGTGACCGCGCTGTGGGGCATCGGCGCCCGCACCGCCGCCAAGCTCGACGCCCTCGGCCTGCGGACCGTCGCCGAGCTCGCCGCGGCCGATCCGGCCGAGCTGGCCGCCCGTTTCGGGCCCACCAACGGCCCCTGGCTGCGTTATCTGGCCCTGGGCAAGGGCGAGACCACCGTCACCGACACTCCGTGGGTCCCTCGCGGCCACAGCCACGAGACGACCTTTCCCCGTGACCTGACCGATCCCGGCGAGATCGCCGGGCACGTCTCCGCCTTCGCCGTCCGCCTGGCCGATGAGGCGCGGGCCGCCGGCCGGGAGATCGTCCGGGTGACGGTGAAGGTACGGCTGCGCCCCTTCCTCACCCTGACGCGGCAGTCGAAGCTGGCTGCCGCCACCACCGACCCCGGCCTCGTCGAGGCCACGGCCCTGGCGCTCCTGGACCGCTTCGACCTCAGCCGGCCGGTCCGCCTGCTCGGCGTCGGCGTCGAGTTCGCCGACCTGCCCGGCTAGCAGCCCGTACGGCCGGCGCTAAGGGGGGCGCGGGGCCCGCCCTGGACGGGCGGGCGCGCGCACCCAGTCGTCATGTCGTCGTGTGGTGTCGTGTCGTCGTCGTGTCGCGTGTCGTCGGGTCCCCGGCGGGCGACGCCGGACGGTTACGCCCTACTCGCCGCCCTTTTGCACATATCCCCTGATGAACTCTTCCGCGTTCTCTTCCAGCACCTCGTCGATCTCGTCCAGGATCGCGTCGACGTCGTCGGTGAGCTTCTCGTGCCGCTCCTGGACGTCGGAGCCTGCGCTGGCCTCGGTCTCCTCGACCTCACCCTCGCGCTTGCCGGCCTGCTTCTGGCCGCCGGTGTCCTTCGCTGCCATGTCTACCTCCGCATGGGGGACTCGTCTGTCCTTATCTTTCCCCGAACCGGCCGACCTTGCGCGCGGATGGCGCCGCGATCTTCGGAGCGTGTCCGGGCAGGAGAAGGAGTCATTCGCCGCCGGTCAGCGCGGCCACGAGGTCGGCCGCGGTGCGGCAGCGGTCGAAAAGCTCGCCCACGTGGGCCTTGGTGCCCCGCAGCGGCTCCAGCGTGGGCACCCGCTGCAGCGACTCCCGGCCCGGGATGTCGAAGATGACCGAGTCCCAGGAGGCCGCCGCGACGGACTCGCTGTACTGGGCCAGGCACCGGCCGCGGAAGTAGGCCCGGGTGTCGGTGGGCGGGTTCTCCACGGCCCGCTGCACGGCCTCCTCGGTCACCAGGCGCTGCATGCGCCCGCGGGCCACCAGGCGGTTGTACAGGCCCCGGTCGGGGCGGATGTCGGAGTATTGAAGATCGACGAGCTGCAGGCGCGGGTGCGACCAGGCGAGGCCGTCGCGGCTGCGGTAGCCCTCCAGGAGCTCCAGCTTGGCGACCCAGTCGAGCTCGCGGGAGAGCTGCATCGGGTCGTCGGCCAGCCGGGTGAGCACCGACTCCCAGCGGTCGAGGACGTCCTTGGTCATCTCCTCCTGGGCCGCGCCGCGCTCCTCGACGTACTTGCGGGCCTGCTCCAGGTACTCCATCTGGAGCTGGATCGCGGTGAGCTTGCGCCCGTCGCGCATGGAGATCTCGTAGCGGCAGGTCGGGTCGTGCGAGACGGCCCGCAGCGCCTGGACGGGGTTGTCCACGGTCAGGTCGCGGGTGAGGAAGTTGTCCTCGATCATCGCCAGGACCAGCGCGGTGGTGCCGAGCTTCAGGTAGGTGGAGATCTCCGACATGTTGGCGTCGCCGATGATGACGTGCAGCCGCCGGTACTTCTCCGGGTCGGCGTGCGGCTCGTCGCGGGTGTTGATGATCGGCCGCTTGAGGGTGGTCTCCAGGCCCACCTCGACCTCGAAGAAGTCGGCGCGCTGGCTGATCTGGAAGCCCTCACTGCGCGAGTCCTGGCCGATGCCGACCTTGCCGGCGCCGACGACGACCTGGCGCGAGACGAAGAAGGGCGTCAGGTGCCGGACGATGTCGGCGAAGGGGGTGGCCCGGCGCATGAGGTAGTTCTCGTGGCAGCCGTAGGAGGCGCCCTTGGCGTCGGTGTTGTTCTTGTAGAGCTGGATCGGCGCGTTGGTCGGCACGGCCGAGGCGCGCACCGCCGCGTCGTACATGACGCGCTCGCCGGCCTTGTCCCAGATGACCGCCGCCCGCGGGTTGGTGCACTCCGGCGTGGAGTACTCCGGGTGGGCGTGGTCGACGTAGAGCCGCGCGCCGTTGGTCAGGATGACATTGGCCAGGCCGAGGTCCTCGTCGGTGAGCTGGCTCTGGTCGGCCACCTCCCGGGCCAGGTCGAAGCCGCGCGCGTCGCGCAGCGGGTTCTCCTCCTCGAAGTCCCAGCGAGCCCGGCGCGCCCGGGCCGCCGAGGCGGCCAGGTAGGCGTTGACGACCTGTGAGGAGGTCACCATCTGGTTGGCGCCCGGCTGGCCCGGTACGGAGATCCCGTACTCGGTCTCGATGCCCATCACTCGACGCACCGTCATGCGCACCCCATGTCTAGCGGTCTGCCTGCTCTCCCGAGCCTAGCCCTTTCTTGATGCCCGGCCAGCACTCCGTTATGGCACAGATGCCTGATGCGTTCGCGGGGCCAGTTCCTGGATGGGCTCCGACGGGGTACGGCGGCGCCGGCCTTTGCCCTTGTCACGGGGCATCAGGCGGCGCAGGAGCGCCTGGCCGGGCTTGTCCACCAGGATGTACACCAGGTAGGACACGGCGATCGAGATCAGCATCGTGAGCCCGGCCAGGAGCCAGGGGTTCATGCCGTCCTTGAGCGGCGGGATGACGACCGCGGCGAGCGTCTGGTGGACCAGGTAGATCGGATAGGTGAGCGCGCCCAGGATCGTCAGGCCCTTCCACGTCATCCAGCGCAGCCAGCCCAGGGCGACCGCGGCGACGAGCACGTAGATGAGGATGATCGCGATCCAGACGCCGATCTCGGAGGCCGGGAAGTTCTCGAAGCCCTTCGACTTCACCCGGCTGCCGACCCGCTCCAGCGCGGCGTAGACCGACGGCCCGAAGCTGAGCGCGACGAAGAACCACGACAGGAACGAGTGCCCGAAGCGCCACAGCAGGAAGAAGGCCATACCGGCGATGAAGTAGGGCGCCTGGCGCGGCATGAAGAACAGGGTGAGCCACTCGTTCAGCTCGGGCAGGTGCAGCCACTGCTTGGCGGTGAACTCCGCGGCCAGCGCGCCGAGGGTCCACAGGCCCATGAAGGCGTAGCAGCGCTTGAGGGTGATGCCGACCACCACGAAGATCGCCATCAGCACGTAGAACCGCAGCTCGGCCCAGAGCGACCAGAACACGCCGGAGGCGTGCCCGACCTTGGCCAGCGCCTGGACCATCGTGAGGTTCCAGAGGTAGTCGCCCACGTCGAACTTGGGGCGGAAGCCCTGGACGCTGGTGAAGGTGTAGAGCGCCCAGATGCCCAGCACGGTGAACCAGTAGGCCGGGTAGAGCCGGGCGAAGCGGGAGACGGCGAAGGCGCCCACGCCGCGGCCCCAGGCGCTCATCAGGATGACGAAGCCGCTGATGAGGAAGAAGAGCTCGACGCCGAGGATGCCCAGGGTGGCCACCGGCGCGACCGGGGCGAAGATGTGGTTCGGCTCGGTCACCCAGATCGACTTGAACGCGGCCAGGTAGTGGAAGGCCATCACCGCGAACGCGGCCAGGAAGCGCAACGCGTCGAGTTCGCGCAGGCGGGGAGGGGGTGTCACCGGTGTCCATCCCTGGGAAGCGTGTGGCTGGCGTGGGGGAAGTCCCGTGTGACACCTTATTTCCACTTTGAGACGCATGTGACAGCTTTGGCGACAGTGACGCGTGCGCTCGGTGGCAGGACGCCTGCCGTACCCCGTAGACAGCGGAAAGGCCCGCACCGGGCGGTGCGGGCCTTTCGCGGGTGGTGCTTAGAGGTACTGGCCGGTGTTGGCCACCGTGTCGATGGAGCGGCCGGCCTCGGTGCCCTGCTTGCCCGACACGAGGGTGCGGATGTAGACGATCCGCTCGCCCTTCTTGCCGGAGATGCGGGCCCAGTCGTCGGGGTTGGTGGTGTTGGGCAGGTCCTCGTTCTCGGAGAACTCGTCCACGCAGGCCGCCAGCAGGTGCTGCACCCGCAGGCCCTTCGTGCCGCTGTCGAGGAACTGCTTGATCGCCATCTTCTTGGCCCGGTCGACGATGTTCTGGATCATCGCGCCGGAGTTGAAGTCCTTGAAGTACAGGACCTCCTTGTCACCGTTGGCGTAGGTGACCTCCAGGAAGCGGTTCTCCTCGCTCTCGGTGTACATGCGCTCGACGACGCTCTGGATCATCCCGTGAATGGTGGATTCGCGGGAGCCGGCGTGCTCGGCGAGGTCGTCGGGGTGCAGGGGCAGGTCGGAGATGAGGTACTTGGAGAAGATGTCCTTGGCCGCCTCGGCGTCCGGCCGCTCGATCTTGATCTTGACGTCCAGGCGGCCGGGCCGCAGGATCGCCGGGTCGATCATGTCCTCGCGGTTGGAGGCGCCGATGACGATGACGTTCTCCAGGCCCTCGACACCGTCGATCTCGCTGAGGAGCTGCGGGACGATGGTGTTCTCGACGTCGGAGGAGACGCCCGAGCCACGGGTGCGGAAGATCGAGTCCATCTCGTCGAAGAACACGATCACCGGGGTGCCCTCGGAGGCCTTCTCCCGAGCACGCTGGAAGACCAGGCGGATGTGCCGCTCGGTCTCGCCGACGTACTTGTTGAGCAGCTCGGGGCCCTTGATGTTGAGGAAGAAGCTCTTGCCGGACTGGCCGGTCTTCTCCGCGACCTGCTTGGCCAGGGAGTTGGCCACGGCCTTGGCGATGAGCGTCTTGCCGCAGCCGGGCGGGCCGTACAGCAGCACGCCCTTCGGGGGACGGAGCTTGTGCTCGCGGAACAGGTCGGCGTGCAGGTAGGGCAGCTCGATGGCGTCCCTGATCTGCTCGATCTGCCGCATGAGGCCGCCGATCTCCTCGTAGGAGATGTCGGGGACCTCCTCCAGCACCAGCTCCTCGACCTCGGACTTGGGGATGCGCTCGTAGACGTAGCCGGAGCGGGGCTCCAGCAGCAACGAGTCGCCGGCGCGGATCGGCTGGTCGAGCAGGGACTCGGCCAGGCGGACGACCCGCTCTTCGTCGGCGTGGGAGATGACCAGGGCGCGCTGGCCGTCCTCCAGGAGTTCCTTGAGCATCACGATCTCGCCGAGCTCCTCGTAGCCGAGGGCCTCGACCACGTTGAGCGCCTCGTTGAGCATGACCTCCTGGCCACGCCTGAGGGTGTCGACGTCGACGGCGGGGCTGACGTTCACGCGGAGCTTGCGGCCGCCGGTGAACACCTCCACGGTGCCGTCTTCCCGGGCCTCGAGGAAGACGCCGAAGCCGGACGGCGGCTGCGCCAGCCGGTCGACTTCCTCCTTGAGGGCGACGATCTGGTCTCTGGCTTCCTTGAGCGTCGACACCAGGCGCTCGTTCTGCGATGTGACCGCAGCGAGGTTCGCCTGTGCCTCGTGAAGACGCTCTTCGAGAATCCTGGCCTGACGGGGTGATTCCGCGAGCTTCCGCCTCAGCGCGGTGATCTCCTCTTGGAGGAAGGAGACCTGTGTGTTGAGGTCAGCGACCTCCCGATCGCGCTGCGCGTGCCTAGCCTCATCATCGCGAGCTGCCACGCCCCGTCACCTCCTTCCCAGTCGAGGGCGACTACTAAGGACCTTACCTATCTCGGGCCCCTCCGTAACCTGGCCGGGCAGTATTCGTCCAATGACACTAAGTATTCGGTAATTAATCCCCATAAGAGCGTTTAGTCCTTGCAGCGTAGAGGTGTGATGATCTGTTCCCTCTTGCCGCGCCCGCACGCTCTCGTGGCCGAATTGTCATAGTTCCTCGGTGGTCCCCTTCGGACGGCGTCGGCGTGGCGGCGGGGTGACCCCGTCGGCCATGCGGCGGGCCATGACCAGGAAACCGGTGTGGCCGATCATCCGGTGATCGGGCCGGACCGCGAGTCCCTCGACATGCCAGTCGCGACTCAGGGTCTCCCACGCGTGGGGCTCGGTGAAACTCCCATGATCCCGAATCGTCTCGACGGTCTTCGACATCTGGGTGGTTGTGGCCACGTATACGCAGATCACGCCGCCGGGCGTGAGCGCCTTCGCGACCGCGTCCACGCACTCCCACGGCGCGAGCATGTCGAGGATGACCCGGTCGACGTCACCCTCGTCGATCGACTCGACCAGATCGCCGACGACCAGGCGCCACGACTCCAGCGGCCCGCCGAAGAACTTCTCCACGTTGGAGCGCGCGATGTCGGCGAAGTCCTGGCGGCGCTCGTAGGAGGTGACGTGCCCCTCGGGCCCGACCGCGCGCAGCAGCGAGCAGGTCAGCGCGCCCGAGCCGACGCCGGCCTCGATCACGCGGGCGCCTGGGAAGATGTCGGCCATGCCGACGATCTGCGCCGCGTCCTTGGGGTAGATCACCGCCGCGCCGCGCGGCATCGCCAGGGTGTAGTCCTGGAGCAGGTGGCGGAAGGCCAGGTACTGCGTGCCGCCCGACGAGCGCACCACGGAGCCCTCAGGCTGCCCGATCAGGTCGGAGTGCGGGATCGCGCCCTTGTGGGTGTGGAAGATCCCCTCTTCCTTCAACGTGATCGTGTGGCGCTTGTTCTTGGGATCGGTGAGCTGCACCTGATCCCCGGGCTGGAACGGCCCGTGCCTGCGAAAACCCATGCGGACAAGGCTAGGGCCAAATCGGGGGGCTCAGTCCGGGTGCGGTTTGATAGCAATGGACCCATGCTTCCCCGTGAAACGATCTCCACCGGCCCCCTGGTGTTGCGGCCCCCGACCGAGCACGACGCCGAGGCGATCATGCGTGCGGCCAACGATCCGGTGACCGCCCACTTCCTCCCCCTGCTGCCTTCGCCGTACACGCTGGAGGACGCCCACGCCTGGATCAAGAAGGCCGGGGAGGGCACCCAGTTCGTGATCTCCGGGCCTGAGGGCGGCTACCAGGGCGCCGTCGGGGTCACCGGGCCCGACAGGTGGGGGACGTGCCAGATCGGCTACCTGGTGGCCCCCTGGGCCCGCGGGCAGGGCATCGCGGCGCGGGCGGCCCGTGCGGTCACGGACTGGGCCTTCGACCGCGGCGTCGCCCGGATGGAGCTGTCGGCCAACGTGGAGAACCTCGCCAGCGTGCGGGCCGCCCTGTCGGCCGGCTTCTCCCTGGAGGGCGTCCTGCGCGACCTGCGGGTGCTGCGCGACGGGCGCCGCGCCGACCACGCGCTCTTCTCCCGGCTGCCGGGTGACCCCGGCGAGCCCGCCTCGCGCTACCTGCCGCGCTTCGACGAGCTGACCGACGGGGTGGTACGGCTGACGCCGATCGACGCCGGCGACGCGGCGGACTTCCACGCCCTGCTCAGCGACCCGCTCACGGTCCGGTACTCGGTCAACCCGGTCCCGCCGATGGACCAGCTCCTGCGGCGCTGCCGTACCACCGAGTTCTGGTGGGCCACCGGCCAGCGGGTCGAGCTGGCCATCCGGGACGCGGCCACCGGGGAGTTCGCCGGGCAGATCCAGCTCGCGCAGGTCGTGCAGCCGCTCGACCAGGCCATGGTGGGCTACTCCCTCGTCCCGGCCTTCCGCGGGCGCGGGTACATGGGCCGGGCGCTCGGGCTGCTGGTGGACTGGGCCTTCCGCGAGACCGCGCTGCACCGCATCGTCGCGGGCACCGACGTGGCCAACGAGGCGTCGCAGCGGGTGCTGGAACGGGCCGGGTTCGAGCGGGTGGGCGTGGAGCGCGAGCTGTTCCCGCGGCCGGACGGGACGCGGACCGACGACGTGCTCTGGTTGCGGCTGCGCTCCTGACCGCCCGAGAAATCCGGATTTCCGGATCAGGTCTGGCCAAAGCGGGCGCGGCGGGTAAGACTCTGGGTCACCGCCCATGAGTGTCCCGTGATCACCTCGGGGGTTCCCCTATGGCCATGCCCGCCTGCTCGCCTGTCCACGACCTGGTCGCGGCCCTGCGCCGGCTCGACGCGGACGAGGTGCTGGACCGCCTCGTCCGCTCGGCCGCCGCGCTGGCCGGCACGGGGTGCGCGGGGCTGGTGGAGGTGGACGCCCTGCGCGAGTGCGCCTGGCCGGTGCGGGTGCAGGCGCCGCCGGGCGATCCGCTGCGGGTGCGGGCCTGGCTGGCCGAGTCGGTGACGCTCAAGGTGCTGGCCGGCGCCGAGGGCGGGGTCCGCCTGCCGTACGAGCCGGAGTTCGGGGAGCCGGGCTTCCTGGCGGTGCCGGTGCCGATGGCCACGCGCGGGCAGGCCTACCTGTGGGCCGCCGGACGGGCCTTCGACGACGGCGACGAGCACCTGCTGGGCCGGCTGGCCACGGCAGGCGGGCGCGCGCTGGAGGCGGCGCGTGGCCTGGAGGCCGCGGTGCGGATGCTCCGCGGCGTCCAGGCGTTCCGCTGAACCCCCGCCTCGGCGGAGGCGGTCAGGAGCGGCGGGCCTCGAAGCGCATCGTGCGCGAGACGCCGATGCGCACGGTGGTGCCCGGCGTGATGGTGACCGGCTCGTTCGGCGGGATGTCGTAGAAGTTGGGGTCGCCGGGCGGCTGGATCTGCGTGCCGTTCACCGAGCCGAGGTCGACCAGGTTGACGTCCCAGCCGTCGAGCGCCACCCGCAGGTGCCTGCGCGAGACCGAGCCGTCGGGGCTGGTCACCTTGGCCGGGCGGGCGGTGCCGCCGGTCACCTCGGGCGCGCGGTCGGGATCGCGGCCGAGCAGGTAGTCGCTCTCCAGCGGCAGCGCGGTGCCGTCGTCGAGGATCAGCATGCCCAGCGGCGGGCGCGGCCCCTTGTACGGCACCAGCGTCCGCTGCACCAGCGCCACCCCGCAGGAGGCGCAGTACGGCAGGCGGGGGTCGTTGAAGTGGTCGTTCTTGCAGTCCACCCCGTAGACCAGGTTCTGGCCGTCGGCGTGCTGCTCCTGCGGGCCCGAGTGGGCGCCGTGGTGCTGCTCGCCCTCCGGGCCGGCGCCGTTGCCGGGCGGGTGGTGGTCGAAGGGCGCACCCGGCTCGAACGGCGGCGGCCCGTGCTCGAAGTGCGGCTGCGGCGGACCCTGCTGCTCGAACGGCGGGGGCCCTTGGTGCTCGAACGGCGGGGGGCCCTGCTGCTCGAACGGCGGCGGTCCGGGCTGCTCGAACGGCTGCTGCTCCGCGCCGGCGCCGAGGCGGTGCTCGGCGATGGCGGCGAGGTTGACCTCGTTCTCCATCGCCACGCGGGTCGCGGCCGGGTCGGTGAGCAGGCCGGACAG
>NZ_JBFAKP010000017.1:0-127593 GCF_040655795.1 Nonomuraea sp. NPDC050310
TTATTCTTTCAGACCGTCCGTTCCGAGTCAAATTGACCGGCCCGGCGAAATCTGCGGGAATTCAGACCGCCCCGTCTCCGGGGCAACCCCTCTAACTTACCAGGCGATCCGGACAGATGCAAACCAACCGGACAAACCTGCAGGAAGTGGGATCTGCGCAGAGCTCGTCTGCGCTCTGCAACTGTAGCAGCTCTCCACACCACCGGAGGCATTCACGAGATCTTTCCCTCCACCGGGAGGGCCTAAACCACCGGGGAGCCACGAACCTGCCCGAAGCGGCGTCCCCGATGGCAAGCGGACAGCAAGTCATCCGCAATCGCCCCGGGATACGAAGTAGACGCGAGCAGTCTGCTCCCCCGGAGGTGTCCGCCATGTCCCGCTCGGAGTTCGATGACATCCGCGCCTACGTCGCCGATGAGACCACCCACGCCGGCGACCTGCTGAGCGTCGCCCGCGATCTCATCGACGACCTGGAGCGCGCCCGCCTGCGCGAGGCCGCGCTGCGCTCCTATTACCTCCGCCTGCTCACCGCCGCGCGGGCGACGGTGGCCGCGGAGATGGTCGGCGCCCCGGACCCCCTCGCCTTCCTCAAGCACGAACTGGCCGAGCGCGGCCAGCTCCCGCTCGACGGCGACGCCGTACACCGGATCCTGTCCGACGCGCGGGCGGCGGAGGCTCTGCTGGCGTGCCTGGAGCAGAACCCGCCGGGGCGGCCCCGCAGCTCGCGCACCCGGACCTGCGTCGGCACCAGCCGCTCGTTGCCCCGCTAGCCGGCCGCCCGGTGAGGGGCCGGCGCGGGCGGACAACCAAGACCTGGGCAACACCTCGCCATCACCCGGGCTTGGCGAACCGGCTGTAACACTGCGCTTATGTGGCATCGGGGGTTGAACTGGGCGGCTATCGCCCTGGTCGGCGGCTTCGGGCTGATCTGGCTCGGGGTCGTCCTCTTCGCGACCGACACCGCGGGTATGTGGGTACGGCTCGCGCAGGCCGCTTTCGGCCTGTTCCTCGCCGGGTGGGCGGTGCAGAAGACGATGGTCATGATCAGATGACCGACCAGCCGTACAACGTCAACAGCGACCTCGGCGACGACGAGCAGGTCTCCGAGGCGGCGCTCTATCGCGACACCTACCCGGAGCGGCACCGCATCCAGGAGATAGACGACGAAGCCAGCCGGGGCATCTTCCACTGGGTGAACGAGGAGGATCCTCGCGAGAACGACACCCGTCCCGATCCGCTTAAGGAGCCGGAAACCCTCAGCGAGATCCTCGAGGACGACGAGGACCGCTGAGTCGACGCGCGGTTACGCTCCCCCCGTGGAACTGATCGGCGCCGGTCGCACCGCGGACGTCTACGCCCTGGACGAGTGTCGCGTGCTGCGCCGCTACCGCGCCAACACCACCGCCCGCGCCGAAGCGCGCATCATGGAGCACGTCCGCGCGCACGGCTTCCCGGTCCCGGCCGTCCACGACTGCACCGACACCGACCTGGTCCTTGACCGCCTGCCCGGCCCGACGATGCTCGACGCGCTCACGCGCCGCCCGTGGCTCCTCTTCCGGTACGGCAGGCAGTTGGCCGAGCTGCACGACCGCCTGCACACCGTCCCCGCGCCCGGCTGGTTGCCGCGTTTCGACGGCGGCGACCGCGTGCTCCACCTGGACCTGCATCCCGGCAACGTCATCCTCACCCCCGGCGGCCCGATGGTGATCGACTGGTGCAACGCCCGCGCCGGCTCCCCCGCCGTCGATCTGGCCACCACGGTCGTCCTGCTGTCCACCGGTGACGTGCCCGCGCTGGCCGCCCGCCTCGGCCGTCGCCTGTTCGTCCGCGTACTGGTCGGCGCCAGCCGTACCGACCCGGGACCCAGGATCGCCGACGCCGCGGCGGCACGGATGCGGGACCCGATGCTGAGCGCGGCGGAAAAGGAGAGGCTCGCGCGGTTCGTCCGGTGACATCCTGGCCGGATGATGAACACCGCGGCCGTCCTGAGCGCCTTCGACCAGCAGCTACGCCGTAACGCCCCGCCGGATGACAGCCAGAGCACCGTCGAGTTCACCGGCGACGTGGTCCGCCAGACCAGCACGGCCAGCGGGTGGAACGGGGTGCTCTGGTCGGATCTGCGGGAGGAGACCGCCGACGCGGTCATCGCCCAGCAGATCGCGCATTTCACCGCGCATGGCCTCGGCTTCGAGTGGAAGCACTACGCCCACGACCAGCCCGCCGACCTGCCGCAGCGGCTGCTGGCCGCCGGCTTCGTGGCCGAGCCGCGGGAGACCCTCGTGATCGGCGAGAGCGCCGCCCAGGCCGTGGAGGTCCCGGTGCCGGCGGGCATCACGCTGCGGCCGGTGCTCGACGCCGACGGGGTGGATCTGATGATGCGGGTCCACGAGCAGGCCTTCGGCACCGACAGCGGCCGGCTCCGGCACTGGGTGCTGAACCAGATGGCCGAGCTGGGCGACCGCTTCGCCGCGGTCGTCGCGATGCACGGCGACCTGCCGGTGAGCGCCGGGCGGGTGCTGCTGCACGAGGGCACCGATTTCGCCAGCTTGTGGAGCGGCGGCACCGTGCCCGAGTGGCGTGGCCGCGGCATCTACCGCTCGCTCGTGGCCCACCGCGCGCGCTACGCCGCCGAGCGCGGATACCGCTACCTCCAGGTGGACGCCTCCGACGACAGCCGGCCCATCCTCGAACGGCTCGGTTTCGCCGCGCTGACGGTCACCACGCCGTTCCAGTACACGCCCTGAGCCACCTGCCTATCGGCGCTCGCTGGTCGCCGCCGGGGTGGGGAGCGGCGGGCGGTCCGGTGACGGCAACGCCGTGAGCACGAGCGTGACGATCGCCCCGGCGAACAGCAGGACAGCCAGTCCAAGCCCGACCACCGGCCCCCGTGAGCCCGCCACCGACACTCCTTTTCGTCACCGCTGAGGCCTTTGACAGCGAACGCTAAGGTGAGATCTTGTGCAACCCCTCAAGCCAGACGATTTACGTCAGATCGGCCCCTACCGCCTCACTGGTGTGCTCGGACAGGGCGGCCAGGGGACGGTCTACCTGGGCGAGGGGCCGTCCAGCGAGCAGGTGGCGGTCAAGGTGCTCCACAGCGAGGCCGCCGCCGACGAGAACGCACGCCGCCGCTTCCTGCGCGAAGCCGAGGCGGCCCGCCAGGTGGCCCCTTTCTGTACGGCACGCGTCCTGGACACCGGTCTGGTGAACGACCGGCCGTACATCGTCAGCGAGCACATCGCCGGACCGTCGCTGGACCAACTGGTCACCGCCTCGGGGCCGCGGACGGGCAGCGGGCTGGAACGGCTGGCGGTGGCCACGCTCACCGCGCTGGCGGCCATCCACCGGGCCGGCATCGTGCACCGCGACTTCAAGCCCAACAACGTGATCATGGGTCCGGAAGGGCCGGTGGTGATCGACTTCGGGATCGCCCGGGTCACCGCCAACACCGCGACGCACACCATCATGGGCACGCCCGCGTTCATGGCGCCGGAGCAGTTCGAGGGCGGCGTGATCACCCCGGCGGCCGACCTGTTCAGCTGGGCGTCGTCGATGATCTTCGCGGCGACGGGGCGGTCGGCGTTCTCCGGGGAGACGTTTCCGGCGCTCATGCACGCCATCCTGACGCAGGAGCCGGATCTGTCGGCGGTGCCGGCGGAGTTGCGGCCGGCGTTGGCGGCGAGCCTGTCGAAGAACCCGGCGGATCGGCCCACCGCGGCCGGTCTGCTGCGCCGGCTCACCGGAGACGACCCGCCCCCGCCGCTGGCCACCCTGGTGGCGGAACCGCCGCCGGCCACGAAGGTCATGCCGGAGGCCGAGCAGTACGGTCCCCAGCAGCCGCACTGGACCGGCCCGCCCCCTGGCTGGTCGGGACCGCAACCCCACGGCCACCCCCAGCCTCAGCCCTACGGCCAACCGCAGCCCTACGGTCAGGGGCCGCCCCAGCCGATGGGTCCGCCCCACCCCATGGGCCCGCTCCACCAGGGCCCGCCGAATCAGGGACCGGGTGGATGGTCGGGGCCCAACCCGGCGCACCAGACCCTAGCCCCCAAGAGCAACCGCCCCGTGAAGTTCGGCCTGGCGGCCGGGATCAGCGCGATCGTCCTGGTCCTCCTGGTGGTGGGCGTGCGAGCCGTGGTCAAGAACACCGTGCGCGACGCCCTGACCACCAGCCCCGAGACCAGCTCGTACCCGGTCGTCACCGTGACCCCCGACCCGACCCCCTCCGACACCCCGTCGGACACCTCCACGGAGACCCCGTCCGAGGAACCCACCGAGAAGCCGTTCGACTACGCCGACCTCGACAAGGAGAGCACCGACCCGACCCCCGTCACGGCCGAGGCCCTGCTCCCCCAGTCCTTCACCACCTCCAAGGGCGTCCTCTACAACTACAAGGCAGGCGCGATGGAGGGCTGCCCCGGCCCGTGGCCGGACACCAACGTCAAGTCCGCCCTCCGCAACGCCCGCTGCGACGAGATGGCCGTGGGCGTCTACCTCAGCACGGGCGGCAAGAACGAGCGGATCATGGTGTCGGTCTGGGTCATCCCGCTGAAGAGCGCCGACCGGGCCAGCACCGCCTACTCCAAGCTCAAGAACGTGTACGTGGAGGACTGGGGCATCCGCTGCCCGCGGACCGGTCCTGGCTCATCGGGCATCTGCCACACGACGAACTGGCTCAACGCCCGGCTGTACTCGTGGACCGGCCAGTCCGGCCGCTACGTGATCCGCACCCTGGCCGTCTACACCAACCTCACCAGCTCGCCCAGCGCGGACAAGTGGCTGAAGGACGCGGCGAACGCCGCCTACAAGGCGTCCGGCCCGATGGTCTACCACGGGGGGTGAACGACCCCGGCGGCCTGCTGCGGGAAACGAGAAAGCCCTCCCGGGAGAATCTCCCGGGAGGGCTTTCCACTTGAGTAGCGGGGACAGGATTTGAACCTGCGACCTCTGGGTTATGAGCCCAGCGAGCTACCGAACTGCTCCACCCCGCGTCGGTGTGTATGGCTAAACACTATCGGCAGCGCGGGGTGGGCGCAAATCAGCGAACCGCTACCCGGTAGGAGTAGGTGACGGTGTCGCCGCAGGTGTCCCTGTCGGAGTGGCACTCGGGGTCGGCGTCGCCGCCGGCGTGGACTGCGCGGGTGCGGCGCCCAACCCTTCGAGGCGGCGCAGTGCGGCCTCGAGGCGGGTCTGGGCCTCGCCGTACTTCACCCAGTCCGGCGGGGTGGCCTGGAGCGCCTTCTGCCCCTCGTTGTAGGCGGTCTGGACCTCCTGGATGGCCTTGGACAACTCGGTGTTGGCCGCCGGCTGCTCGGTGCCCGGCTGGTTGGTGCCCGGGTTGGTGATCTGGGGCGCGTCCCCGAAGACCTCCTTGAGCGCCGCCTCCAGGGTGTCGCCGAAGCCGACCTTGGCCCCGTAGAGCACCATCACCTTGTTGAGCGTCGGGTAGCGGCCCGAGGACTCCGCCTTCGGCTGCACGTAGACCGGCTCGATGTAGAGCAGGCCGCCGCCGAAGGGCAGGGTCAGCAGGTTGCCGTAGATCACGTCCAGGTTGCCGCCGGTGGCCAGCAGGTTG
The DNA here is from genome assembly GCF_040655795.1 of Nonomuraea sp. NPDC050310. Taxonomy (NCBI): domain Bacteria; kingdom Bacillati; phylum Actinomycetota; class Actinomycetes; order Streptosporangiales; family Streptosporangiaceae; genus Nonomuraea; species Nonomuraea sp. NPDC050310. The sequence continues at coordinate 5,576 of NZ_JBFAKP010000017.1, forward strand.
AGCGCATTGGACACCCGTGGCGTGGACAGGAAGGTGTTCTGGGCCTGTGGTGGACCTTGGATGGTCGTCGCACTGGGCAACTGGAGGATCTCCAGCTTGGCGTCCGCGACGTCCGCCGAGGCGTCCACCGCCATGTACGCGGCCATGTTCTGCCGGCTGACCGGCACGAAGGCGGTGGTGAGGGAGAAGGTCTCCTTGCCACCGGGCATCTTCATGGTCACGTAGTACGGGGGCTGCTTGTCCTTCTTGGAGGCCGGGTCGACCGGGACCTTCCAGAAGTCCTGGCCGCCGAAGAAGGCGCCGGCGTTGGTCACGTGGTACTGGGCCAGGATCTCGCGCTGGGCCTTGAACATGTCGGCCGGGTAGCGCAGGTGACTGCGGAGCGCCGACGGGATCTCGGCCTTGGGCTTGACGATCGTGCCGAAGGCCTTCTGCCAGGTCTTCAGCAGCGGGTCGGCGTCGTCCCAGGCGTAGAGGGTGACGGTGCCGTCGTAGGCGTCGACCGTGGCCTTGACCGAGTTGCGCAGGTAGTTGATCTCGTCGCGCGGCTGCACGGCCTGGGCGCCGGGAAGGCGGGCCGTACGGACGTCGGTGGTGAGGTCTTCCCAGCTCTTGCGCTCGGAGTAGGGGTAGCTGTCGGTCGTGGTGTAGCCGTCGACGATCCAGACGATCCGGCCGTCGATCACCGCGGGGTAGGGGTCCTTGTCCAGGGTGAGGAAGGGAGCCACCTTCTGCACGCGCTCCAGCGGGCGGCGCGTGTACATGATCCGCGAGTGGTCGTTGACGTAGGACGACAGCAGCAGGTTGGTCTCGCCGTACTTGGCGGCGTAGGCGAGCTTCGTGAAGAAGTTGCCGATGGGCACGCCGCCCTTGCCGCCGTAGGTGTTGTTCTGCTGGCCGTTGCCGCCCTCGATCGGGTAGTCGAGCTCGTTGCCCTGGCCGGAGCCGGGGTTGGGGCCGCCGACGATCGAGTAGTCGGGCGAGTTCTCGCCGAAGTAGACGCGCGGCTCGTACTTGCCGAGCTCGCCGGTCGGCGGGATGTCCTTCTCGCTGAAGCTGGGCAGACCGCCGGGGGCGACCCGGTTGCCGGGAGCCGCGACCGCGCCGAAGCCGTGGGTGTAGACCACGTGGCTGTTGATCCAGTTGCGCTGGCTCTGCTCCGGCTCGCCGATGTCCCGGACGGAGATCACGGTGTCACGGAGCTTGCCGGAGGCGTCCGGGTAGCGGTCGATGTCGAGCTGCTCGGGGAACTGGTAGTAGCCCTTGATCTGCTGGAGCTGCTGGAAGGTCGGCGACAGGATGCTCGGGTCGAGCAGGCGCAGGCCGGGGATGGCGCTGGCCTCCTGCTGGAGCACCGTCGCGTCCGCGTCGGTCTTGGGCGCGTACGGGGTGACCTTGACGTGCTGGTCGCTGACCTTGTACGCGTCACGGGTCGCCTGGATGTTGCGCTGGATGGAGACCTGCTCCTTGGCCTGCTGGTTGGGCTTGACCTGGAACTGCTCGACCAGCGCCGGGTAGACGCCGCCGATCAGCACGGCCGAGAGCACCAGGAGGCCGAAGGAGACGCCCGGCAGCATGCCGCCGGGGCGGAAGATGCCCGCGAAGAACAGCACGGCGCAGATCAGCGCGATGATCGCCAGGATCGTCTTGGCCGGCAACACCGCGTTGAGGTCGGTGTAGGAGGCGCCGAAGACCTTGCCCCGCTCGGAGAAGACGAGTCCGAAGCGGTCGATCCAGTAGGCGATCGCCTTGAGCAGCACGAAGACGCCCAGCAGCACCGACAGGTGCACCCGGGCGGCGCGCGAGGCGTGGACGCCCGGCGACTGCAGGCGGAATCCGCCGTAGAGGTAGTGCGTGATCGCCGCGAGGATGATCGAGATGACCACCGCGGTGAACAGGAAGTTGAGGACCATCCGGATGAACGGGTAGTCGAAGACGAAGAACGAGATGTCGTACCCGAACTCTTCGTCGCGCTTCCCGAAGTCGGTCCCGTTCACGAACTGCATCCACGTCTTCCACTGCCCCGCGATCTGCGAGCCGGAGAAGAGCGCGAGCACGGCCATGCCGACAATGAAGATCAGTTTGCGGTGCGGGTCGAGCGCCATGCGGTAGCGGTCGGCTCCGCTGGCTCCGCCGAACATCGCGGGCCCGAACATGGGCCGCGTGCGGAAGGCCAGCAACATGTTGCCGCCGACGATGCCCACCATGAGCAGCGCCCCGACCAGGAACAAGATGATCTGGGTCAGCAACATTCCGGAGAAGACCGACGTGTAGTCGACGTTGTCGAACCACAGGTAGTCGGTATAGAAGCCGGAGAAAAGGAAGAAAAGGGCCACGATCGCGACAACCGCGATCGCGACAGGGAGCAGCAGTCGGGGGCGGCGCAAACGCATCGCCCGTCCGCCTCCTGGGGTCCGGAAGCTCAAGGCCAACCCCTCGTCGTGATGAACTATCGGTCCGTGTCTGGCAACCTACACCGATGTGCCAGCCGTACGGCTAACGCACGACGCCCCGGAGAAGTTTCACCCAGCAGCGCAACTGGGCACGTCGCCCTTTCCGGTGCGAAGGGCATCAATCGCCTTTACCGCTTCATGCAGGGTGGTCGCCTTGACCAGCCGCAGCCCCTCGGGGGCGGCTTTCACGGCCTCCGCGCAGTTGTCCTCGGGCGTGAGGAAGATCGTCGCGCCCGCGTTCTTGGCGCCGACCATCTTCTGCGCGATGCCGCCGATCGGGCCGACGTCGCCCTCCGCGGTGATGGTGCCGGTGCCGGCGATGGAGTGGCCGCCGGTCAGCTCGCCGGGGGTGAGCTTGTCGAGGATGCCGAGCGAGAACATCAGGCCCGCGCTAGGGCCGCCGACCTCGCCGACGCTGATCGAGACGGTGAACGGGAAGTAGTACTTCTTGACGCCGAGCTGCACGCCGACCATGGCCTTGCCGGCCGGCGAGGCGACCGTCTGGATCGGCACCTCGACCTGCTTGCCGTCGCGCAGCACCACGAAGGTGACCGTCTCGCCCGGCTTGTGCGCCTGGACGGTGCCGGTGACCACCTCGGTGCTGGTCGCCTTCTTGCCGTCCACGCTGACGAACTGGTCGCCGGCCTTGATCTTGCCGGCGGCCGGCAGGTCCTTCTCGACGGCCGCGGCGACCACGTCGGCGGTGAACGGGATGCCGAGCTCGGTCAGCGCGGCCGCGGTGGCGCTGTCCTGGGAGCCGGTCATCTCGGCGGCGTTCTGCTCCTCGACCTGCTTGGCGGTCTGGTCGGGCGGGAAGATCGTCGCCTCGGGGACCACCGCGACGGTGGGATCGATCCAGCCGCGCAGCGCGGTGAGCAGGTCGATGCGGTTGTGCGGGCCGCCCTTGTACTCCACGGTGACCAGGCGCAACGCGCCGCTGGTGGTGTACGTCTGGCGGCCGGTGATGGTGATCACCGGCTTGTCGTTGACCTCGCCGAGGGTGTTCTCGGTCGGGCCGGGACTCAACACGACGTAAGGGACGTTGAGGAACGCTCCGACGACACCGAGCGCGAGCACCAGAAAGCTCGACACCAGCAGGGTCAACGCACGTCGCGACATGGGAACGAGCTTATTCGCAGGCGCCGACCCATTCCGCCGACCCGTCGGCGAAGAGCTGATGTTTCCAGATCGGGACCTCGGACTTGAGATCGTCGATCAACCGGCGGGAGGCGGCGAAGGCCTCGCCCCGGTGCGGGCAGGCCACCGCGACGATCACCGCGATGTCGCCGAGCTCCAGGTCGCCCACGCGGTGGACGGCCGCCAGGGCGTTCACCGGGTAGTCGGCCGCGACCTTCTCCGCGACCCGGCGCAGTTCCTCGACGGCCGAGGGGTGCGCGGAGTACGACAGCCGGGTCACCGCCTTGCCGTGGTCCTGCTCCCGCACCGTGCCGACGAACAGCGTCGTCCCGCCGGCGGCGTGCGAGCCCATCGAGGCGAACACCTCGTCCACCGAGAGCGGGGTGTCGCGAATGTCGAGCAAGCGGATGACGTCCACAAACCAGAGCGTACGGCACGCCGTGCCGTGCGCGCCGACCTCCGGGTGGGCTTCGCCGTACGGTCAGATGCGGCGCTTCTTGCGCACCTGGCGGACGATGGCAGCGGTGCCGATGACCGCGACGGTCGCGCCGGCGGCGGTGAGGGTCGCCTCCTTGACCGGCAGCCGCCGGCCGACCACGGTGGTGCGCTTCTCCCGCAGCTCCAGGAGCTGGGTCAACGCCGCCTCGTTGGTCCAGACGGGCTTCCAGCCGGCCTCGCGCAGCGCCGTGCAGTCGACGACCCACGGGTAGACGACGTAGTGCAGGTCGGTCGCCGGCGCCGGGGTGATGCCGAGCCGGTGCAGCCGTTGCGCGGTGCCGAAGGTGAGCCCGGCGGGCAGCTCGAAGCCGCGGATGCCGGACAGCTCCTCGACCTGCTCCTGCTCCAGCCAGCCGTCGGAGCCGACCGCGACCACGCCGGTGACCGCGCCGCGGGCGGCGAGTTCGAGGGCCGAGACGAGATCGTCCACATGGCAGAACTGCCAGCGCGGCAGGCTGCCCTTGACGGTGAGCAGCCGTGGCGCCTCGAAGTGCCGGGTGATCACGGTGTCCACGCCGGGGCCGACGACCGCGGCCGGCCGTAGCACGGTCAGCTCCAGGCCGGGGTGGCTGCGCGTGGCCTGCCGCGCCACGCCCTCGATCTCCAGGTAGTCGCCCACCACGCCGGTGTCCGGCTCGGCGGCGACCGCGGAGTTCTCCGGCAGCGGCACCGGGTTGTCGGGCGCCGCGCCGTACACCATGGCACTGGTCACCAGGACGACGCGGCGCACGCGCGCGGCCGCGGAGGCGGTGAGCACGGTCTGGGCGGCGCGCAGGTTGTAGGCCCGGCGCTCGGCGGGGTCGGAGTCGACGGCGAAGTCACCGGCCAGGTGGACCAGGACATCGATGTCGGAGATGCGGTTCGCCAAGAGCGGATCGCGGACGTCGATCACCCGCCACGTGACGTCCTGGACGTCGCCTCGCTGCTCGTCGATGGCCACGACTCTGCGGAAATCCCCGGAGGTGGCGAGCCTGGAGAGCAGTTCGCGGCCTATTCCCGAGGCGGCGCCGGTCACGGCGACGACGGGTTGGCGCGGTCGTTTCGAGGTAGGCACCAGGTCCTCACTTTGCACTGATCCGCCGTGGGACGACTAACGTGGCGGATGTGGACTCCTCCATCCTGCACGAGGTAGAGCGGTGACTGACCTGCCAGGTCGCGAAAACGACCCAAACGAGAACCCGTTCGCCATGTTCGGCAACCCTGAGCAGATGGCTCAGGCGATGCGCCAGTTCGCCGACATGCTGTCGGCCCCGGCCGGCTCCGGCCCGGTCAACTGGGACATGGCCAAGAACATCGCCCGCCACGCGGTCGTGGCCGAAGGCGACCCGAGCGTCGCGGAGGGAGAACGCCGCCAGATCGTCGAAGCGCTGCGGCTCGCCGACCTCTGGCTGAACGAGGCGACGGCGCTGCCCAGCGGCGTCTCCAAACCCGAGGCGTGGTCGAGATCGGAGTGGATCGAGAACACCGTCCCGGTCTGGCGCCAGCTCGCCGAGCCGGTCGCGGCCAAGATGGTCGAGACGATGAGCGGCACGCTCGGCGGCTCCGGCCTCCCCCCCGAGGCCCAGCAGATGGCCGGGCCGCTGATGGGCATGCTGAAGCAGATGGGCGGCATGATGGTCGGCCAGCAGATCGGCCAGGCCCTCGGCTCGCTGGCCCGCGAGGTGGTCGGCACGACCGACATCGGCCTGCCGCTCTCCGACACCGCGGCGCTGCTGCCCGGCGGCATCGCCACCTTCAGCAACGGCCTGGAGACCCCCGCCGACGAGATCCGGCTCTACCTCGCGCTGCGCGAGGCGGCCCATCACCGGCTCTTCCAGCACGTGCCGTGGCTTCGCTCGCACCTGCTCGGCGCGATCGAGGAGTACGCCCGTGGCATCACGGTCGACACCTCCGCGCTGGAGGAGCAGATCCGGAGCCTCGACATCAACAACCCCGAAGCCATCCAGGAGGCGCTGAGCGGCGGAAACCTGCTCAAGCCCGAGGAGACCGAGCGGCAGAAGGCCGCCCTGGCCCGCCTGGAGACCTCGCTGGCGCTGGTCGAGGGCTGGGTCGGCACCGTGGTCGACGCCGCGGCCGAGGGCAAGCTGCCGTCCGCGGCCGCGCTCTCGGAGACGGTACGGCGGCGCCGCGCGACCGGCGGTCCCGCCGAGCAGACCTTCGGCACCCTCGTCGGCCTGGAGCTGCGGCCCCGGCGGATGCGCGAGGCGGCGGCGCTGTGGACGGCGCTGGCCGAGGCGCGCGGCATCGAGGGACGCGACGACGTCTGGGCGCACCCCGACCTGATGCCGACCGCGGACGACCTCGACGCCCCGGAACGCTTCGTCAGCGGCGAGTCCTCCGCGTGGGACATCTCCAAGCTCGATCTTCCGGACGAGGACGGCGAGTGACGCTGCGCCTGGACGCGGTCGAGGTCCTGTCCGCCTGGACCGCGCCCACTCCGGAGGAGGAGGTGTCGCGCAAGGAGTTCCTGGAGCACCTGCACGCGCACGAGGACGCGATGTTCCGGGAGTGCGTGCCGGGGCACCTGACGGCGACGACCGCGGTGCTCTCGCACGACGGGTCGCAGGTGCTGCTGACGCTGCACCCCAAGGCGGGCATGTGGCTGCCGATGGGCGGGCACTGCGAGAGCACCGACCGGACCCTGGCGGAGGTGGCGCTGCGGGAGGCGACCGAGGAGTCCGGGATTCCCGGCCTGGTGCTGCTGCCCGGACCGCTGGCGCTCGACCGGCACCAGGTGTGGTGCCATCCGCCCTTCAGCTGGCACCTCGACGTCGAGTACGCCGCCGTGGCGCCGGCCGGGGCCGAGGCGGTGATCAGCGACGAGTCGCTCGACCTGCGCTGGTTCCCCGTCGAGGAGATCCCGGAGTTGTCGGACGAGGCCACCCGCCGGCTGGCCCGCCGCGGCCGGGACCTCCTGAGGTCCTGATGGTCGGCGGCACGATCGTCGTCCCGTCTCGCAGGCGGCGCGCGATCACCGGCGCCGGGGTGGCCTGGGTGGCCGTCACACCCTTCGCCGCCTGGGCCGTCGCCCGGCTGGCCGGGCTGGAACGCGGGCCGGTCGCCACGCAGCTCATGACCGCTACGCCGTACGCGGCGGCGGGCTCGCTCCTGCCGCTCCTGCTGGCGGCCATGACCCGCCGCCGCGGGGTCACCGCCGTCGCCGCGCTCACCACCGCCGCCCTCGGGCTGGCCGTCCTCCCCCGCGCGATCGGCTGGGCCGACAGCGTGCCCGGCACGCCGGTGCGCGTGCTGACCATCAACCTGCTGTACGGCAAGGCGGACCCGGCCGAGGTGCTGGCCCTGGTCAGGCGCCTGGAGCCGGACGTGCTGAGCACGCAGGAACTCACTCCGGGGGCGGTCGAGGCGCTCGACGCGGCCGGGCTGAAGGCGCTGATGCCGCACCGGGTGCTCCAGGAGGAGTGGAGCGCGGGCGGCAGCGGCCTGTACTCCAAGCACCCGCTGACCCCGCTCTGGGACGTGATGCCGCCGGTCGGGCACAAGATGCCCGCGGCCGTGGTGCGGCTGCCCGACGGCAAGCGGATCGAGGTGATCGCCGTGCATCCCTTCGCGCCGATCGGCGAGTCCTACGAGGGCTGGCGTACGGCGCTGGAGGCGTTGCCCTCCGCCTCACCGGACATCGTGCGCGTGCTGGCCGGCGACTTCAACGCGAGCCTCGACCACACGCCGATGCGGCGGCTGGTCGGGCGGGGGTACAAGGACGCGGCCGACTCGGCGGGGGCGGGGCTGGTGCCCACCTGGCCGGCGAACCGGCGGCTGGCGCCGGTGATCACGATCGACCACGTGCTGGTGGACGCGAAGGTGGGAGTGCGGGAGGTCAGCGTGCACACCGTGCGCGGGACCGACCACCGGGCGGTCCTCGCGGCGTTGTCAGTGCCCTAGCAGCATCCGGGTGTTGTCCCAGCCCTCCAGGCCGGGGTCGAGCCGGGCGAGGTCGGCGGCCGAGCGCACGCGATGCCAGCCGGGGCCGGTGGCGACCTGGCGGGGGCCGGGGGCCTGGGCGCGCAACGCCTTGACCGGGTCGTGGTCGTCGAGGTCGGGGTCGGCCCAGGCGGGCAGCGGGAGGTGCGCGGCCAGTGCGACGGCTCCGCCGTCCTGGCTGGGGCAGACCGACAGCGGCGCGCGGCCGAGCTCACGGAACAGCTTGCCGATCAGCAGCGGGGGCAGATCGGGCGCGTCGGCGCCGACGATCACGGCCTGCTCTCCGCGCAGCAGCGCGAAGATCTCGCGGAGCGGGGTGTCGTCGGCGATGTGCAGCACCTCTGTGCCGGGCCAGACGATCTCCTCCAGCTCGGGGACGCTGGTGATCAGCACGGGGGTCACGAGGTCGAGGCCGGCGACCATCTCGTAGACGTCCTCGGCCATGGCGGCGACGAGATCGTCAGCGAGGGCGGGGCGGCGTTTCGCCAGGACTGCGGCGATCCGCGTCAAAACTCCTCCGGCTGGTTGTGCGTACCGACGGAGAAGCCTTCGAGAAAGCCGCGCGCCCGCTCCGCTCTGGGGTACTGTTTCACCAGCTTCCAGAACTTGGGGCCGTGGCCGGGCACCAGCAGATGCACGAGCTCATGGATGATCACATAGTTGATGACCCACTCCGGCAGGCCGCGGATCCGGGTCGAGATCCTGATGGTGCCGTTCTCCGGAGTGCAGGAGCCCCATCGGTGTTGCTGGTTGTCGACCCAGCGCACGCTTTCCGGCCGAGCCTTCCCGCCTAGGTACTTCGTGGACAGTTCGACGGCCCGGTCGAATAGCTCCTGATCATTCGGATGGCGGCGCTTCTCCTTGGCCTCCAGCCGTTCGAGCATCCGGCTCACCCATTCATCAGCGACTTCACCGCTCAACGAGGCGGGCATGAGCACGATCGTCTTGTCCCCGTCACGGTAGGCGGAAACCGTCCGCTCGCGACGAGAACTCCGTCGGACCTCGACTGTCTCGGGGGGCACATATGCACGGTAGCCGACACACGTGGATTTCCACAGGGGGTGCATCTTGTTTTCCCTGGTCAGATGATTAAGTCCCGGTGAATTTGGGCCGCCGCCTTTCCCGATTCGCGGCCAGTCCCTCGCGCATGTCGGCGGAAGCCATGGTCACGGGCTGTGCGAGCGACTCCCAGCGGAGTGCGGCTTCGAGGTCGTGATGTTCCTGGTTCAGCGCGACTTTCGTGAGCTTGGTGGCGATCGGCGCGTTTCCCGCGATCATTGCGGCGATGTTCAGAACCTCGGAAATAAGATCAGAGTGCGGGAATGCCTGATTGACGAGCCCGCGCTGCGCGGCTTCGGCGCCGAGGATCGTGCGGCCGGTGAGAAGGAGTTCCCGCGCCAGCCGGAGTCCGCCCGACTTCGGCAGCAGATAGGTGGCGGCCATACCGGGATGAAGGCCGAGACCGGTGAACGGCGCCAGGAGCTTGGCCTCGTCGGCGGCGTAGACGAGATCGCAGGCCAGGGCCACGCACAGCCCCGCGCCGACCGCGGCGCCGTTGACGGCGGCGATCGTCGGCACCTCCAGCTCCGTGATCGACAGCCAGGTGCGGTAGAAGGCGAGCATGCGGTCGCGCAGGTCGGGGACGCTTTCCGTGCCTCGGTCCGCGAGCCAGGACATGTCGCCGCCGGAGGAGAAGGCGCTGCCCGCTCCGGTCACCACGACACAGCGCACCGCGCGGTCGGCGTTGAGCTCGGCGACGGTCTCGCGCCACTGCTCGGTCATGCCCTCGGTCATCGAGTTGCGGCGGTCCGGGCGGTTGAGGGTGAGGATCACGACGCCGTCGTCCCGCCGGTCGACCAGGAGCTCGCTCATGATCCGAGATCGTAGAGGTTGTCCACAGGCGGCGGGAGGGGGCGCGCGGTTATCCACAGGATGGCCTTTCCGCGTCCGGCGGGCTCGTCGCGCCTGGCACCCTCATCGGCCATGAGGCCACGTGTGAAACCGGCGCTGCGGCGCATCCTCCGTGACGACCGCACCCTGCAGTACGGCGTGCATCCCCGGCGGGCGGTCGTGCTCAGCGAACTCGCGCCCGAGGTGCGGCGCTGGATCGACGGGCTCGACGGCACTCGCGACCTGCGCCAGGTCGTGCGGGCGGCGGCCCGGGCCGGGCTCGACGAGTCCGGTGCGCATTCGCTGATCGACCAGCTCCTGGAGCGGGGGGTGGTCGACGATGCGACGGCCTGTCCCCGGGTGCTGTCTGGGCTGCGGCTGGGCGAGCGCGATCGGCTGCGGCCCGAGCTCGACGCCCTCGCGGTGGCCTCCAGGGGCGCCGACGGCGGCCGTGACCGCTTCGCCCGGCGGCGGCGGGCGCAGGTGCGCGTCTACGGCGCCGGGCGGGTGGGTGCGCAGGTCGTGGCGTTGCTGGCCGCCTCCGGTGTGGGCAGTCTCTCCGTCGCCGACCCCGGCCTGGCCACTCCCGCCGACCTCGTGCCGGGCGGGCTCGGCTGGAGCGAGGAGGGCGCTTCCCGGGCCGAGGGCGCCGTCGCGGTCGCCCGGCGGGCCGGGCCGGTCCACGCCTGGGTCGCCGGATCCCACCTCAGCGACGGCTCCCCGCTGCCCGACCTCGTCGTCCTGGCTCCCGTCGGGCCGCTCGACCTGCTCCTGGTGCGCGAGCTGGCCGGTGTCGGGGTTCCGCACCTGCTGGCCGCCGCCTTCGAGGGGTACGGCACGGCCGGTCCCCTAGTGATTCCGGGCGAGACGGCCTGCCTGAGCTGTCTCGATCTCTTCCGGCGTGACCACGATCCGGGGTGGCCTCTGCTGACCGCCCGGCTCGGCGGATACCCTCCGGGTGAGGTGGCCTGCTCGGCCGCCTTGGCCACGATGGTGGCGGCGTCCGCGGCCGGACATGCGCTTGCTTTCCTCGACGGGGACGCTTCACTTGTGACCAACGGCACAATGGACGTAATGCCTGATTGGCGGTGTATGCGCAGATCGGTGGGGGTTCACGAGCAATGTCGTTGCTTCCGAAACGATCGGGCTTCGCTGACAATGGTCGGGTCGGCCCGGGAGGGCCTGACCTGACGGGGCCGATCACGGGAAGGGGGAAGCGGTATCTCCAGGAGATTCCGCGCAACACGGTGAGCGAGCTTGTCGAGCGACCATGTCGGACCCACGACCGGCTCACGCGCCAGATGGAGGGGGACCTGTGACCGAGCCTGACCGACGAGACCACGCCACCACGGACGGGGACCCCGTGGCCGACCCTGCCCTTCCCGGCCGCTCAGAGCACGAGGGGTCGTTCGAGGGTGGGGAATCCCGTGGGCGGGGGTCGTCCGAGGGTGGGGAAACCCGTGGATCGGGCCTGTCCGAGGGCGAGGAGACCCATGGACGGGGACCGTCCGGGGGTGGTGAGTCCCGTGGGCGGGGATCGTCTGAGGGTGGTGAGTCCCGTGGGCGGGGATCGTCTGAGGGTGGGGAGTCCCGTGGGCGGGGATCGTCTGAGGGTGGGGAGTCCCGTGGGCGAGGGTCGTCTGAGGGTGGGGAGTCCCGTGGGCGAGGGTCGACGAGCGATCTGCCGCGGCGGGCGTTGACCCGCTCGGCCAAGCTGGCCGCCCTGCCCCTGAGCTTCGCCGGTCGCACCGCCGTCGGCCTCGGCAAGCGCATCGGCGGCAAGCCCGCCGAGCTCGTCGCCCAGGAGATCCAGCAGCGTACGGCCGACCAGATCTTCAAGGTCCTGGGCGAGCTCAAGGGCGGAGCGATGAAGCTCGGCCAGGCGCTGTCCATCTTCGAGGCCGCCCTCCCCCAGGAGATCGTCGCCCCCTACCGCGCCACGCTCACCAAGCTTCAGGAGTCCGCCCCGCCCCTGCCCGTCGCGACCGTCCACCGCGTCCTGTCCGAGGAACTCGGTGACGACTGGCGGGAGAACTTCCGCTCCTTCGACGACCAGCCCGCCGCCGCGGCCTCCATCGGCCAGGTCCACCGCGCCGTCTGGCACGACGGCCGCGCCGTGGCCGTCAAGATCCAGTACCCGGGCGCCGGCAAGGCCCTGCTCGGCGACTTCAAGCAGCTCGCCCGGCTGGGCAAGCTCTTCGGCGTCCTCCTGCCCGGCCTCGACATCAAGGCCGTCCTCACCGAGCTTCAGGAGCGGATCGCCGAGGAGCTCGACTACCTGCGTGAGGCCGAGGCGCAGCATGCCTTCGCGCTGGAGTTCAAGGGCGACCCCGACTTCTGCGTGCCCGACGTCATCGCGGCCAACGAGCACATCCTGGTCACCGAGTGGATGGAAGGCACTCCCCTGTCCCGGGTCATCGCCTCCGGCACCCAGGAGGAGCGGGACCGGGCCGGGCTGCTGTTCGTGCGGTTCCTCTTCTGCTCGCCGGCCCGGGTCGCCATGCTCCACGCCGACCCGCACCCCGGCAACTTCCGCCTCCTGCCCGACGGGCGGCTTGGCGTGCTGGACTTCGGCGCGGTCAACCGGCTGCCCTCCGGGTACCCCAAGGTCTTCGGGCAGCTCACCCGGATCTTCAACCAGGGCGACATGGCCACGGTCATCGAGGGCCTCCGGGCCGAGGGCTTCATCCGCCCGCACATCGACGTCGACCCCGACGCCCTGCGTGCCTTCCTTGCCCCGTACGTCGAACCCACTGCCGTGGAGGAGTTCACCTTCAGCCGGGAATGGCTCCAGGCGCAGGCCGCCAGCGTCACCGACCTCCGGCCCACCAACGTCGTCCGCCAGCTCAACCTTCCGGTGTCCTACGTCCTCATCCACCGGGTGCATGCGGCTGGGGTGGGCGTCTTGTGCCAGCTCGGCACCACGGCCCGCTTCCGCGACGAGGTCATCCGCTGGGTCCCCGGCTTCACCGACGACGAACCCGCCCCCGCCCACTAACCCCCGCCTTCCCGCCTACCCCTCCCCGCGCCCCCGCCTTCCTGCTACCCGCCCCTCACCTTTCTGCTACCCGCCCCTCACCTTCCCGCCCGCTCTACCGGCTGGCCCCACCTTCTTGCTTTCTGCCCGCCGACCCCGCCCTTCTTGCCCCCGTCTCGCCCGCTAGCGCCGCCCCATCACGCCCGCTCCGCCCGGTGACTCCCCACGATCGCGCCCGGTCCGCTCGCTGACCTACGCCTCCCATTCATCCCCGACTCGCTCCTGGCTGGCCCTTCGCCAGCGCACCCGCTCGTGCCGCCAACCTGGTGACCGCCCGCACACGGCTCGTCCGTACACCACTTGCCCTTGGCCCGGCTCGTCCTGGCCCAGCACGCCCCAGCCTGGCTTACCCCTGGCCTGGCTGGCCCTGCGTTAAGCCTGCTCGCACACGGCTCGCCCGCACACGACTCGTCCACGGCCGGATCGCCCAGCCCTGCACGCCACCAGCCCTGCACGCCCGCAGCCTGGCTCGCCCCGCGCTAGGCCCGCCCGGTGGGCTCCGCCCGCGCTCGCCGTCCACCTCGGCCCCCGGCTGGCCCACTGGCCGTCCATTGAACCCTCGCTGGTCTGGCCTCGTCACCGACCTGGCTCTTGGCCACCGGTGTGGCCTGGCCTCGCGGTTGGCCTCCGCGATGGCCTTGGGGTTGGCTCATCAGCACGGCCCGATCAGGGGTCGATCCGTGCGGAGGCAGTGCGGTTCTGGGAGGGGGCTGTCAGCGCGGCTCGGCAGGGAGCCTCTGCTGGATGAGGCACTGCTAGCCGCACTGGGTGAGGGAGGGCTGGCACCGCGGCTCGGCGGGGAGCCCCTGCTGGATGAGGCCCGCTGCTAGCTGCACTGGCTGAGGGGCGGGTGCCCGCCGTACTGGTGAGGGGCGGACGCCCGCCGCCTCGGAGTGACAAGGTTTCCGGTTCGGGCGGGGGTGGTTAGAGGGGGAGGTTGGCGTGGGTGAGCTCCTGGCGGAGTTGGGTGAGCCAGGTGGTGCGTAGGTGGGTGCCGTTGGGGAGGTGGTCGTCTCGGTCCCAGCGCCAGGTGGTGATCATGGCGAGGACGAGGAGCCGGCAGTACTGCAGCAGGACTGGGTCGATGTCCGGGTAGTAAGGGGCGACCTGCTCGGGGGTGTGGGCGAGGTCGAATTCGATGGGGCCGCGGCAGCAGGTCTCGAAGTCGATGAAGAGCAATCCCCCGCTGGTGGAGAGGAGGTTGCCGGGGTGGGGTTCGCCGTGGAGCAGTTGTTCGGGGGCGCCGCGGGAGACGATCAGGTCGGACAGGGTGCGCAGGGTGTCAAGGAGGAGGGTGCGGTCGGCGGTGGGGAGGGCTGGCGTGTGGGTGGGGTTTGAGAGGAGGTCTTGGGCCGTGGCGACTCGGTCCAGGAAGTGGGGGGTGGGGAGGGTGATTTGGCGCATGCCGGTGTGCAGGTGCTTGAGGGCTCTGGCGTAGGCCGATGGGGAGGGGGCTGGGGGTGGGGTCGGTGGGTGGTAGGTCCAGAGGGTGATCAGGAAGTCGTCGTGTTCGTAGGTCTGGGGGGTGACTCGGGGGTCGGGGGCGGCGGCTGGGGAGCCGGCCTTGGCCAGTTCTAGGGCGAGGTCGAGTTCGTAGGGGGTGGGTGGGTGTGATGCGGGGGTTACGCGGGCCACGGTGTCGCAGGGGAGCAGGCGGAGGGTGAGTCTGTTCGAGGCTTGGAGGAGGACGGCCTCTTCGGCTTGTAGGCCCAGGGAGGTGGCGGTTGCCAGGGCTGCGGTGGTTGCGCGGGTGTGGGGTGTGGTCGTGGCTTGGGGGTGGTCGGGTGGCTGCATTGGGGCTCCAGCGGGCTGCGTATGGGAAGGGTTATGGGCGGGGCGGGTTGTGGGGCGCCTTGGGCCGGGTTTGGCCTACACGTCCCCGCATTCGGGCAGGTGGGGAGATGCTCAAGGTGGCAGGTGTCGCGGGGACACGCTTAGCGTTCGGGCGTCTTGGGGGCCACTCAAGGGCGGGAGTGGCAGGTGCGGCGGGACACGCTCAGCGCTCGGGCGTCTTGGGGGCCGCTTAAGGGCGGGAGTGGCAGGTGTGGCGGGACATGTTCAGCGTTCGGGTGCCTTGGGGGCCGCTCAGGGGCGGGAGTGGGAAGTGGGCAGGGGTCGGCGCTCGGGCGGGTGGATGAGACGCCGAAGGCCGGAGGTGTCTTGGGGACACGTCCGGCCTTCGGCGTATTGGTTCGACCTGCCGCGGGAGGCGGGGGAGGTCAGAGCTGGTGGGTGAGGGCGCGGTGGAGGCGGTCTGCGGCGCGGCGTAGGTCGCGGCGGGCACGCTCCACACGGCGTACTCGGTTGAGCAGGCGTTGCTCGGCGGCCTCACGGTGCATGGTGTGCATTCGTTCGGAGACGAGCTCGGGATACGGGAAAGACATGGTGGAAATCTCCAGAAAAAGGCAGCGTTAAGGGGGCCAGGGGCGGACGAGCCCCTGGCCAAGGGGCGGGGTGAGCCTTGGGAGAGGGCTCGCCCATCCTGAGCCTGGGGAGGCTCAGGGTGGGTCAGCCCAGCCAAGCGGCTCAGGGTGGGTGAGCCACGCAAGGCGGCTCGAGGTGGGCGAGCCCCCTAGGCGGCTCAGGGTGGGTGAGCCCCGCTAGGGCGGCTCAGGGTGGGTGAGCCGGGGAAAGCGGCTCGGGGTGGGTGAGCCCGGGAAAGCGGCTCAGAAGGTGAGGGCGCGGTGCAGCCGTTCGGTTGCCCGGCGCAGGTCGCGACGGGCGCGCCGGACGCGCTCCAGGCGGGCGATCAGCCGCTGCTCCTCCGCCTCCCGGTGGAGGTTCTGTATTCGGTCTCTGACCAGCTCTTGGGACAGATGCGGCAGTTCGAGACCGTGGGCGGTGTGAAGGGTCATCGGATGGCTTCTCTCTTGCTCGAAGTTCTCGGTGGTACAGCAGGCTCGCGGGGTGCGAGGGTCAGGCAGCGACCGGGTGCTTCCGCGGACGTCCGCGGGGCCGCTTACGCGGAACGACGGTTCCGCGGAGGATGAGCTCGCCGCCCCAGACGCCCCACGGCTCCTCGCGCTCCAGCGCGCGGGCCAGGCAGGCCTCCCGGATCGGGCAGCTACCGCACAGGGCCTTGGCGAACTCGACGTCGTCCGGCGACTCGGCGAACCAGAGGTCGGGGTCGGTACGGCACGGGATCTTGGCTTCGTCGATCAGGTCCATGATCGGCTGCGCCCCCATGGTTTCTCCTTGGGTCGTACTGATGGTTTTGGTTGGGCTACCTCGTGGGCGGTGGGGGTCTGCGGAAAAACAAAGAGGCCGCGGATCCTGTCTGCGGATCCGCGGCCTGGAGGCTGGTTGATAGCCGGTCAGGTTATGACCGGTCTATCCCTCCAGGGATGCGGACCACGCAGTCCACCCTTGTTGGCGATCTGCTGGGTCGGCTCGTACACCGGAGCGCCGGCGGCGGCCGGGACTCCGAAGCTGGCGGGCAGGGAGAAGACAGACTTCTCCCGCTGCAGGCGTGCCGGGCCATCGGCGAGAACCGGGCCCGAGTGACGGCATGCGGAAGCGAGCCACTGTGTGGCCATCACGTGCTTCATGCTGATCATCACCAGGACTCACCTCCACTCATGGATCGTCGGACAGGAGTGTCCGACTCGCTTGACCATGACCCTAAACCGGGAAGCCGGGAAGGGGCAACATATTTTCTACCTGCGATTTTACGACTTCGTCGTGCGGATCATCGCTTCCTGAACCACGGACACCACCAGGTCTCCGGCTTCAGTGAACATCTGCCCGCGCGCCAAGCCGCGTGCGCCCCCCGACCAGGGGGACTCCTGAGCATAGAGCAACCACTCGTCGGCCCTGAACGGGCGGTGGAACCACATCGCGTGGTCCAGGGAGGCGCCCATCACGTTGGACGCGCCCCAGGCCAGCCCGTTGGCCAGCAGGACGGTGTCGACGAGGGTGAAGTCGGAGGCGTAGGCGGCCAGCACCACGTGCAGCAGCGGGTCGTCGGGCAGTTCGGCGTCGAAGCGGAACCACACGTTCGTCTCGGCGCTGCGCAGGGACGGGTCCTTGTGCGCCTCCCAGGTGAGCGGCGAGGCGTAGCGGGTGTCCACCGGGCGGGGACGCTCCAGCCAGCTCTGCCACGTCGGGTCGTCGCCCACGACCTCGCGCATGCGCTCCTGGAAGGTGGGCAGCTCCTCCGGGCTCGGCACTCCCGGGGCGACGGCGGCGTGGTGCTCGATGCCTTCCTCCGCGATGTGGAAGGAGGCGGACATGGTGAAGATCGCCTTGCCGTGCTGGATCGCGACCACGCGGCGCGTGGTGAACGACCGGCCGTCACGGACCCGTTCGACGTTGTAGACGATCGGGATCGACGGGTCTCCGGGCCGGATGAAGTAGGCGTGCAGCGAGTGCACGAACCGGTCCGCCGGGACCGTCCTGCCCGCGGCCACGAGCGCCTGCGCCGCCACCTGACCGCCGAACACGCGCTGGATCCGCTCCTCCGGGCTCCTGCCACGGAAGATGTCCAGCTCGATCTGCTCCAGGTCGAGCAGGTCCAGCAGCTCCTTGAGCGCCTCGTTCACGCCGCCCCCAAACTCTGATGTATCACCACGAACAGTGTGCCGCCTCGGAAGGCTCGCTTGGACGTGGGGTCCGGTATTTCCCCGCCCAGGACCGCCGGCCGGCGGTCAGAGGTCGAAGTGGTCGGGGGGCGCCTGCGAAAACTCGCCGCGGCACAGGGACAGGACGGCTTCGCCGTACTTGTCGAGTTTGACGCGGCCGATGCCGGCGATGGAGAGCAGTTCCTGCTCCGTCGTGGGCACCCGTTCGGCGATGGCCTGGAGGGTGACGTCGGTGAAGACGACGTACGACGGGATCTTGGCTTCCTTGGCGGCGGCGGCCCGCCAGGACTTGAGCGCGGCCAGCAGGGCCTCGTCGTAGTCGGACGGGCAGGTGGCGCACCGCCCCAGCTTCTGCTCGGCCGCCCCGGACAGGGTCTTGGCGCAGACCCGGCAGGTGATGGGCCCGGCAGGCGCCCGGCGCTCGCGAGAGGAGGAGGACGCCGAGCCGCCCGAGGACGAGGCCCGGGAGCCGGACGGGCGCGACGACGACCCGGTCGAGGGCCGCCCGGTGAGGCCGTCGAGGAAGCGGGAGGGCTTGCGGCTGCGCCGTCCGCCGGGAGCGCGGGCGAGGGACCAGGACAGGTGGAGGTGCGCCCGGGCGCGGGTGACGCCGACGTAGAGCAGCCGCCGCTCCTCCTCGATCTGCTCGGGGGACTCGGCGTAGATGATGGGCATCATCCCGTCGGTGAGCCCGACGAGGAAGACGGCGTCCCATTCCAGGCCCTTGGCGGCGTGGAGGGAGGCCAGGGTGACGCCCTCGACGGGCGGGGCGTGCTGCTCGGCGGCCCGGCGTTCGAGTTCGGCGACGAAGGCGGGCAGGTCGCCGCCCTCGGCCGCGAGGTCCTCGGCGAGGTCGGCCAGGGCCTTGAGCGACTCCCACTTCTCCCGCGCCTTGCCGCCGCCGCTGGGCGGCTCGGCGGTGAGGCCGATGCCGGACAGGATGGAGTGCACCTCGGCGGCCAGCGACTGGCCGGGGTCGGCGGAGCGGGCGGCGCCGCGGAGCAGGACGACGGCCTGGCGCACCTCGGGCCGCTCGAAGAACCGCTCGGCGCCGCGCAGCACGTAGGGAAGGTCGGCCTTGGCGAGGGCTTCCTCGTAGTTCTCCGACTGGGCGTTGACGCGGAAGAGCACGGCGATCTCGCGGGCGGGCACGCCGCGCTCGATGAGGCGGCGGATCGCCTGGGCGACGGCCATGGCCTCGGCGGGCTCGTCGTCATACTCGGCGAAGACCGGCTTGGGCCCGTCGGGGCGCTGGGCGAGGAGTTCGAGCTTGTGCGGGCTGCGGCTCTTGGCCAGGACCAGGTTGGCCAGCCCGACGACCTGCGGGGTGGAGCGGTAGTCGCGCACGAGCTTGATGACCGCGGCCCGCGGGTGCTCGACGGCGAAGTTGGTGAGGTAGCGCGGGCTCGCCCCGGTGAAGGAGTAGATCGTCTGGTTGGGGTCGCCGACGACGCAGAGGTCGTCGCGCCCGCCGAGCCAGGTGTCGAGCAGGAGCTTCTGCAGCGGGTTGACGTCTTGGTACTCGTCCACGACGAAGTAGCGGTACTGCTGCCGGATCTGGGTGGCGACCTCCTGGTGCTCGGTCATCACCGCGGCGGTGAGCTCCAGGATGGTCTCGAAGTCGACCAGGTGCCGCTCGCGGCGGATCTGCTCGTAGGCCTCGTAGAGGCGGGCGACCTGCTCGGCCTCGATCGGCGGGCTGCGGTGGTGCTTGCCCGCGGCGGCGACGTAGTCCTCCGGGCCGACCTGGCAGACCTTGGCCCACTCGATCTCGGAGGCCAGGTCGCGCAGCTCGGCGCGGTCGGGGGTGCGCCGGACCAGCCGGGCGGCCTCGACCAGCAGCGGCAGCTTGGACTCGATGACCGAGGGCGCCGAGCCGCCGATGACGCGGGGCCAGAAGTAGGTGAGCTGGCGCAGGGCCGCGGCGTGGAAGGTGCGGGCCTGGACACCGGGCGCGCCGAGGGCGCGAAGGCGCTGCCGGAGCTCGCCGGCGGCCCGAGTGGTGAAAGTCACAGCCAGCACACCGGAGGCCTCGACGACCCCGCTGCGCACGGCGTGGGCGATGCGGTGGGTGATGGCCCGCGTCTTTCCCGTGCCTGCTCCGGCGAGCACGCAGACCGGGCCGCGCACGGCTTCGGCCACGGCGCGCTGTTCCGGGTCGAGCCCGGCCAGAACGTCATCCACTCGTCCATCCTCCCAGCAGGTGGCGAAGGACTCTGCCAACCTGGCAATATTCCAGGCGCCAAGGGAGAGTCACGCCGACTCCAAAAAGCTAGGCCATCGCCCCGACAGAATCGGGCGCGGAAGGACCTCAGCAAGACCATCGCCACGGCGGCGGAGGGAAAGGAAGGCCCGTTTGCGAACCGCGGTTTCCGTAGCTGCGCTCGCTCTCGTCGTGCTCGCACCGACGGCCGCGCAGGCGGCTGTGAAGGATCCGACACCGGAGCCGACCGTCCAGACCACCCCCGACTCGCACGGAGTCGGCGGCACCGCCAAAGAGACCCTCTCGTACGGCAAGCAGTACCACCAATCCATGGACGTCTGGTGGACCCCCGACGGCGTCAAGCGCCCCGGCATCTTCGTCATCCACGGCGGCTGGTGGTCCTCCGGCGACAAGACGATGACCAACTCGATCGTGCGGAGCTACGCCGAGCTGGGCTACACCGTCTTCAACGTCAACTACCGCCTGTCCGGCGAGGCCCCCTGGCCCGCGCAGCGCTCCGACGTGCTGGACGCGATCGAGACCGCGGTCAAGCACGCCGACCGCTGGGCCTTCGACGCCAAGAACTACGTGGTGATGGGTTTCTCCGCGGGCGGCCATCTGGCGGCGA
Source organism: Nonomuraea sp. NPDC050310 (assembly GCF_040655795.1). NCBI lineage: Bacteria > Bacillati > Actinomycetota > Actinomycetes > Streptosporangiales > Streptosporangiaceae > Nonomuraea > Nonomuraea sp. NPDC050310. The sequence goes on from NZ_JBFAKP010000017.1 coordinate 25,941, forward strand.
GCGTCGGCACCTTCGGCGACGGGCTGCTGCCGGGGCTCAAGGGCGTCGTCGGCGTCTCCCCGGTGATCTCGCCGTTGCTGGCCTACAACGACGGCGAGAACGCGGCCGAGGTCAACGCGCGCAAGCTGGGGCTGGCCGCGATCCAGCTGGCCGGCGGCTGCGTGCCCAAGGAGTGCGCGCGGGTGTGGGCCAGCATGGAGACGCAGTGGCACGCCTCGCGGGGTGACGCGCCGATGCTGACCGTCCACGGCGAGCAGGAGTTCGTGCCGCCGCGGCACAGCCTGCTGCTGAAGAACATGCTCGGGCAGGTCGGGGTGCCGATGACGGTGTTCACCACGCCGGGCGCCGATCACAGCGCGCCGGTGTACCGGGCGCCCGGGGTGGCCGAGCGCATCCAGAAGTGGATCTTCGAGCGCATCGGTTAGGGTCCCCGGGATTACGCACGACCCCCCGGTTGTTGCAGTGAGCGCCTTTGACAAGGAAGGAACCCCTGAAATGGCGCTCACGGTCTACAGCACGACCTGGTGTGGTCCCTGCAAGCGGCTGAAGTCGCAGCTCAGCCGGGAGGGCATCCACTATCGGGAGATCGACATCGAGGCCAACCCCGGCGCGGCCGAGTTCGTGATGAGCGTCAACAACGGCAACCAGGTCGTTCCGACCGTCGTGATCGAGACGCCCAAGGGCAAGATCGTCCGGACCAACCCGAGCGTGATCGAGGTCAAGGCGCTGCTGCAGCAGGCCTGAGCCTGCGGACCGGCCGGCCGGTCACCAGTCGCCGGCCAGATGCTCGCCGTACCAGGTCTCGATCAGCCGTCGCGCGATCGAGACCGGCGGCGGCAGCCGTACCTCGCCCTCCTTGAGGGCTTCGGCCAGCTCGTCGCGGGTGAACCAGCGGGCCTCGGCGATCTCCTCCTGGTCGAGCAGCAGGTCGGTGGAGACGGCGTCGGCGAAGAAGCCGAGCATGAGGCTGCGCGGGAAGGGCCAGGGCTGGCTGCCGAGGTAGCGCGGGTTGATCACCGGCACGCCGACCTCCTCGGCGACCTCGCGGATCACCGCGTTCTCCAGCGACTCCCCCGGTTCCACGAAGCCGGCCAGGACCGAGAGCCGGCCGGCGGGCCACTGCGGGCCGCGGGCGAGCAGACAGCGGTCGTCGGCGTCGCGGATCAGCATGATGACCGCGGGGTCGACCCGCGGGAAGTTGAGGCTCTCGTCGACCGGGCAGCGCCGCACGTGCCCACCGTGCTCGATCTCGGTGCGGGCGCCGCAGCGCGGGCAGTGCTGGTGGGTGGCGTGCCAGGCCTCCAGGGCCACCGCGTAGACCAGGAGTCCGGCGTCGCGGTCGCCGAGCAGGCCGCCGACCTGGCGGAGCCCGGCCGGGATGATCTCGCCCTCGGGGGCGTCGGCCAGGCTCAGTGGCACGGTCACCCGGCGCGAGGCCTCCACGTCGTGGGTGAGCGCGGCGGCCACCGCGAAGTAGACCGTCTCCCCCTCGACGCCGAGCAGGTAGCGATCGCCGGGCGGCGCCTCCGCGGTGGTGTAGAGGACGGCCTGGACCTCCTCGCCCTGCCGGCGCACCAGCGTGTGGCCGTCGTCGATGAGCAGGACCCGGGTGTCGGGGTTGTTCCAGGCCCGTTCGAGCCAGGCCGCGTCCGTGCGCAGGGCCGAAGATCTGTCGACAGTGCCGCGAGCCAGCAAGAGCGGCCCGATCAATTGCTCCACTCATGAAATCCTATGACCTCCGGGTTACCGGAACAGGCCGCGAGTTGATCTCCAGAAGGCTAGGATCAAGAAGTTAGGTTAGCCTTACCTGATCTTCCCGGGGGTGCCCTGCGTTGCGGCTTTACCTGACCGCGCTCAAACCGACCGACTCGGTGACCGACGGTTTCCTGCCCGCGGCCCGCGCGCTGGGTTGCGAGGTCACGATCCTCACCGACCGGCCGGAGCAGCACCCTGACGCCGTCCTCTGCGACGTCAAGGACCCGCGGGCGCTGATCGACACCGTGGCGGAGCTCGGGCGGCCCGACGCGATCTTCTCCAACTCCGACCACCTCCAGGCCGAGACCGCGCTGGCCGCCGACTACTTCGGGCTGCCCGGCAAGGACTGGCGGGCCTGCCTGGCGGCCAAGAACAAGCACCTCATGCGCCGCGGGCTCGCCCCGCTGGAACAGGTCTTCGCGCTGCGGCTCCCGCCCGGGCGGCCGGTGCCCGCTGGCCTGCCGTACCCGCTGGTGGTCAAGCCCCGCGAGGGCGTGGCCAGCGAGGACGTGGTGCTGGCCGGGGGCGAGGCGGACGTCGAGGCGGTCAGGGCCAGGCGGCCGGGTGAGGCCGTCGTGCTGGAGGAGTTCCTGGAGGGCCCGCTGTACACGCTGGAGACGCTGGGGGACGCCACCGGGATCCAGGTGCTCGGCGGCTTCCGCACCACGCTGGGGGCCTTGCCGTACTTCGTCGAGGAGCGCCTGGACTGGGCGGACCCGCCGGAGCGGGAGCACGTGCTGGGGGCGCTGCGGATGCTCGGCGTGGGCTTCGGCGCCTGCCACACCGAGTACGTGCTGACGGCGGACGGGCCGCGGATCATCGAGGTCAACTACCGCGCCATCGGCGACCACTGCGACTTCCTGCTGGCCGAGATCCTGGGCGTGCCGCTGTTCGAGCAGATCCTGCGGGTGCACCTGGGCGAGCCCGCGCCCGTCCCGCCGGCCGCCCGGGGGTACGGCACGGCGGTCAGCGTGGTCGCCGAGCGCTCCGGCACGATCACCTCGGCGCCCGGCGAGCTGGAGCTGGTGGACGGCGAGGTCCGGCTCTGGCATCGTCCGATCCGGGGTGTCGGTGAGATGGTGCGCCAAACGCATACGAACCGTGACTACCTCGGCGTCATCCGGGCGGTCGGCCCCTCGCGGGAGGCGGTGGAGCGCGCGGTGACCGCCTTCCGCGCGGCGCGGCCCTGGGTGCTGTCGTGATCGCCACGCGGGTGCTCAACGCCCTCCTGCGCGAGAACTACGGCGGCCTGGGCGGCCGGGTGTCGCGGACGAAGGCTGGCGTGACGCTCGCGCTGCCCGGCGGCCGGACGGTACGGCTGGCGCCGGGCCGGGTGTTCCAGGACTTCGTGGTCGCCCCCGGCGAGCAGGTCGGCCTGGAGGAGGTGCTGGCCACGCTGGAGTCGGTGGCCGATCCGGCCGACGCCGCCGGGGTGGCCGCCTTCCGGCGCGAGTGCGCGGAGGCGGCGATGGCCCAGGCCCTGGTGGACGAACGCCGTGAGGAGATCCTCGGCCGGGTGCGCGGCCGCTCGCTGATCGAGTACGAGACCCTCGCCGCCTTGGCCGACCACCCGATCTACCCCACCTCGCGGGCCCGCAGCGGGCTGAGCGCGGCCGACCTGCTGGCCTACGCGCCCGAGTTCGCCCCGTCCTTCGAGCTGCGCTGGGCGGCGGTGCCCGGCGAGCACCCGCGCCCGGCGTTCTTCCCCGGTTTCGCCCGGGTCGGCCTGCCGGAGCTGGCCGGGCACAGCCTCTTCCCGGTGCATCCGCTCTCGGTGGACCAGGTGCGGCGGATCGAGGGCGTCGTCCTGGCCCCCGAGCCGTTCCTGACCGTGCGGCCGACGCTGTCGATGCGCACGGTCGAGGTGGACGCCCGCACGCACCTGAAGCTCCCCCTGGCCACCAGCACGCTCGGCCTGCGCAACCGCCGCTCGATCAAGCCCGGCACGCTGCACGACGGCGCGCTGGCCCAGCGGCTGCTGGAGGAGCTGGCCGAGCCGGGCGTGCACGTGGCCGACGAGCAGACCTACGCGCACGCCGGGCACGAGTACCTCGCCTGGCTGGTGCGGCGGCTGCCCGAGGGGGAGATCGTCCCGGTGGCCGCCTTCCCGCACGCCGGGCTCACCGAGGACGAGCTGGCCGGCTACCTGGATCTTTTGCTGCGCTGGAACGTCCGGCTCTTCGTGCGCTACGGCGTCGCGCTGGAGGCCCACCAGCAGAACCTCGCCCTGATCCGGGGCCGCGGGCTGCTGATCAAGGACAACGACGGCCTCCTGGTCAGCCCCGCGCGGCTCAAGGCCGCCGGGCTCACCCCGCCGGACTTCCTCGACGAGCGGCTCAGCACCGACGACCCGCACGCCCTGGCCGACGTCTTCGTCACCATCACCCTGCACCTGGCCGCCGCCGCGGTGGCCTTCGCCGCCCTCCCCCACGAGCGGGCCGCCGGCCTGCTGCGCGACACCCTCGCCGCCGCGCTCGCCGAGCACGGCGACGACCCCATGGCGAGGATCCTGCGCGCCCGCACCCTGGAGGCCGACCGGCTCACCGGCAAGTCCATGGTCATCGCCGGGACCCTCGTCGCCAAGGAACGCACCGGCGCGCGCGACGTGAACAAGTTCTACGGCACCAGCGGTCCCAACTACCTCCGAGGAGTACGTGAACGTGGAAAGCCTGGTCCTTGACCCGACGGCGGCCCTCGCCGAGGAGGCGAGCCTCGCCGCGCTGCTGAGGTGCTGCGTGCGCGAGGTCGCCGGGGTGCGCGGGCTGGTCTGGCCCGCTCCGCCGTACCTGCTGCTGCGGGTGGGCGGGACGCTGCTGCGCGCACGGGCGTACGGCGGGGCGGCGCTGCGCTTCGAGGGCGCGCCCGAGCGCCTGGAGAGCGGGACCTGGCGGCCCCTGACCTCCGACGAGCTGGTGCGGCTGGTGGAGGCGGAACTGCCGGGCGGCAACCCGGAGTTCGCCCGGCAGGTGGCCGCCAGCCGGGAGGCGATGGCGGAGATCCTGCGCTCGCGGGCGACGGCGGCGGCTCCCGCCGACCCGTGGCTGGCCTCGGAGCAGGCGCTGGTCTACGGCCACCCCTTCCACCCGAGCCCCAAGGCCCGCGGCGGCGACGGCTGGCTGCGTTACGCGCCGGAGGCGCACGCGGAGTTCCCGCTGCGGCTGCTGGGCGTGCGGCGCGACGTGCTGGTCGAGGAGGGCGACGCGAGCGCCCTGGACGTGCTGGGACGGGCGCCGGAGGGCTACGCGCTGCTGCCCGCGCACCCGTGGCAGCTCGACCTGCTCGGCGTGGGCTTCGACGAGCGCCTGGTCGACCTGGGCGAGAGCTCGTGGCCGGTCAGCCCCACCTCCTCGGTGCGCACGGTCTACGACCCGGTGGGCGAGGTCTGCCTGAAGTTCAGCCTGGACGTGCGGATCACCAACTGCGTGCGGAAGAACGCCTGGTACGAGCTGGCCGGGGCGGTCGAGCTGACCTCCCGGCTGCGGCCGGTCTTCGCCGCGCTGGCCGAGACCTTCCCCGGCACGCGCTGGCTGGCCGAGCCCGGCTACCGCTCGGCGGCGCTCGGGACGCGGCTGCTCGAAGGGCTCGGCGTGATCGTGCGGCAGAGCCCGTGGGCGGTCAGCGACGCCACGCCGGTGCTCGCCGGGGCGCTGGCCGCCGGGCCGATCCGCACCGCCGACCCGGCCGGCTGGTGGTCGGCCTACGTCAGCGCGGTCGCCCTGCCCGTCCTCGACGCCTACTTCCGGCACGGGGTCGTGCTGGAGGCCCACCTGCAGAACGTGCTGGTCGGGATCGGGCCCGGCGGGCCGCGCGAGGCGATCTTCCGCGACCTGGAGGGCACCAAGCTGGTGGGCGGCCGGCACGACCTGACCGGGCTCGACCCCAGGGTGGCCGCCGCGCTCAGCTACGACGCCGAGCGCGGATGGGCGCGGGTGGTGTACTGCCTGGTGGTCAACCACCTGACCGAGATCGCCGCCGCCCTCGCCGCCGACGAGGCGGCGCTGCGCGGGCTGTGGCGGGTGGCGCGGGACGTGCTCGCCGGGTACGCCGACCGGGTCGGCCGGCCGCTGCCGCTGTCGGACCTGCTGGCCGGGTCGCCGCTGCCGGCCAAGGCCAACCTGTCCGTCCGCTGGGCCCGCGACGCCGACCGGCACGCCGGGTACGTCCCGATCGCGAACCCGTTCGCATGAGCCTGATCCCCGGCCGCGTGCGGGAGGCGGCCGAGCGGCTGACCGCCTTCCCGGCCTACCTCTACGACCTGGCCGCGCTCGACGAGCACGCGGCAGCCGTACGGCAGGCGATGGGCGAGACCGAGCTGTACTACGCGGTCAAGGCCAACCCCGACCCCGAGCTGCTGCGGGTGCTGCGCCCGCACGTGGACGGGTTCGAGGTCTCCTCCGGCGGCGAGTTCGCCCACGTGCGCGGGTTGTTCCCCGACGCCCGGCTGGCCCTGGGCGGGCCGGGCAAGACCGACGAGGAGCTGCGCCTGGCCGCCGGCGCGCACCGGGTGCACGTGGAGTCGCCCGCTGAGCTGCGCCGGCTGCTGGGGCTCGGCCGGCCCGCCGAGGTGCTGCTGCGGCTCAACCTCGACCTGGAGGTGGCCGGCGCGGCGCTGGCCATGAGCGGCCCGTTCGGCATGGACGCCGACGCGGTGGCCGAGTGCCGGCCGCTCTTCGCCGGCCAGGTCCGGTTCCGCGGCGTCCACGCGCACCTGGCCAGCGGGCTGGAGGCTCCCCAGTTGCTCGGCCTGGCCGCGGAGCTGGCCGGGCAGCATCCGAAGGAGGTCAACCTGGGCGGCGGCATGGCGGTCGACTACGCCGCGCCGGACAGCCGCTTCGACTGGGCGGCCTACGGCGCCGGGCTGGCGGCCCTGCGGCGGCCAGGCCAGACCCTGCGCGTGGAGCCGGGCCGGGCGCTGACCGCCTACTGCGGCTACTACGTGACCCGCGTGCTCGACGTGAAGCGCACCCGCGGCGAGCTGTACGCCATCCTCCAGGGCGGAACCCACCACCTGCGCACGCCGGTGACCAAGGGTCACGACCAGCCCTTCACCGTGCTTCCCGGCCGCGACCGCCCGGACGGGCCGGAGGAGCCGGTGACGCTGGTCGGGCAGCTCTGCACGCCCAAGGACGTCTTCGCCCGGCGCGTCCCGGCCTCGGTGCGCACCGGGGACGTGGTGGTCTTCGCGATGGCCGGGGCCTACGCCTGGAACATCAGCCATCACGACTTCCTCATGCACCCCTGGCCCGCGTTCCACCACCTGTTTGGCTAGGGTGGTCGCCGGGGGGTAATTCATGATCGAACAACGACTGCGGCTCGGCACCGGCTTCAAGGACGCCGAGCGCGAGAAGATCGTCGGCCTGCTCCAGCCGATGGAGGCGCACCTGCGGCGCTTCGCCGAGGAGAAGGTGGTCCTCGACCTGAGCGTCAAGGACCGCGACAGCGCCGACCAGCAGGTCACGCTGGAGCTGGAGATCGCCGGCTGGCCCAAGCTGGTCGCCACCTCGCGCGACCGCGACCTGCACGACGGGCTGATGGACGTACGGCACGACATCATCCGGCAACTGCGCGACTCCAAGGAGAAGCGGGAGCCGCAGAAGAACCGCAACCTGCGCGAGCCGCTCAGCGGGCGGCCGCTGCAGGAGCCGCAGGCCGAGGCGGACGAGGACCCGGACCTCACCGATCCGGGCCTGATCAGGGAAGCCTGAGGGCTTGGTCAGGGAGCCTTGACGCCCGAGGCGGGCGCGGTCGGCACCGCCTCGATCAGCGCCACCAGGCCGGCCTCGTCCAGCAGGTCCACGGGACGGACGGTCTGGTTGAGCCGGACGTAGTGGAAGGCCGCGCGGACCCGCTCGACGGGCACGCCCGCCAGGTGCGACCAGGCCAGCCGGTAGGCGGCCAGCTGCACCGAGGCGGCCCGCGCGGCCTTGCCGGCCGGCTTGCGCCCGGTCTTCCAGTCGACCACCTCGTAGCTGCCGTCGGGCGCCTGGAAGACGGCGTCCATCCGGCCGCGCACCAGCCGGTCGGCGATCATCGTCTCGAACGGCACCTCCAGGTCGAGCGGGCGCCGCCCGGCCCACTCCGACTCCTCGAAGCGGAGCTGCAGCTCGGCCAGCCGGACATCGGCCTCCTCCAGCTCCGTCTCCAGCAGGTCGAGGTCGTCGATGAGGCGCTGCTGGTCCCAGCGCGACTCCAGCCAGCGGTGGAAGGACGTGCCGCGGCGGGCCAGCGGGGCCGGCTTGCGCGGGACCGGCCGGCGGATGCGGCGGGCCAGCTCGCCCGGGTCGCCGGCCAGCGTGACCAGCGAGGAGACGGTCAGCTTGGAGGGCAGCTCCACGGCCAGCCCGGCCCGCTCGCGGTAGGCGGCGCGCTCGCGCAGCAGCAGGTCGGTGTCGCGCTGCCAGGCCTTGACCCGCTCCTCCTCGAAGGGGCGCAGGCCGGTGTCCTCGGCCGCCTCCATGATCCCGGCCAGCGCGTCCTCGACCAGGCGGGCCCCGTCGAGCACCGATTCGTACCGCAGGCCCTCGGGCGTCACCGGCCACGTGGCCTCGGCCGGCTCGGCCAGCAGCGGGTTGCTCGCCCCGTCCTCCAGCTCGGGCGCCCAGAAGGCCACCCGGTCGGCGGTGTCACGCACCTCCAGCAGGAACTGCGAGGGCTCCAGCGGCTTGGTCGCGCTCCCCCAGCGGTAACCGGAGGCGATCAGGTGGTAGTGGGCGCGGGTGACCGCCACGTAGGCCAGGCGGCGCTCCTCGGTCAGGTCGCGCTCGCGGCACTGCTCCTCGAAGTCGGCCAGGTCCTCCTTGCCCAGCCCGGCCAGGCGCGGCAGGTCCCCGGCGTCGCCGCGCAGCGGGTAGGGCAGCTTGCGCGGGTTGTCGGTCCAGCGGGAGTTGGTGACGGGCGTGGCCGGGAAGATGCTGCCGGTGGTCACCGCGCCCTTGGAGCTGAGCAGTTGCGACAGCCCCGGCACGACCACGACCGGCCACTCCAGGCCCTTGGAGGCGTGCACGGTCATCAGCTTCACGCTGTTGCTCTCGCCGACCCGGCCGCCCTCCAGCCCGAACTCCTCGCTCTCGGCCGCCTGCAGGTAGGCCAGGAAGGCGCCGAGCGTCGGGTCCTCGGAGTCACCGGCGAAGCGGGAGGCGGCGTCCTGGAAGGCGTCGAGGTCGGCCCGCGCGGCGAACGCGCCGCCCCGCGCGCCCACCTCGATGTCGAGGCCCATCCGGCGTTCGACCTCGGTGATCAGGTCGGGCAGCGGCTGGCCGGCATGCGCGCGCAACGTGCGCAGCTCCTGGGCGTAGGCCACCAGCCGGGTCGCGGCCAGCGGCGAGAACAGCTCCAGCCACGCCTCGCGGTCGGGCAGCTCGTCCAGCGCGTCGACCAGGCTGCCGCGTTCCTCGGCCAGGTCGGCGACCACCTGGTTGAGCGGGTCGCTCTCCCGTTTGCCGCCCTCGCGCAGCTCGCGGTTGAGCTCGCGGGCGCACTCGCCGAGCTGCTTGAGGTCGGCCGGCCCGATCCGCCAGCGCGGCCCGGCCAGCAGCCGCACCAGCGCGTCGCCCGCGGTGGGGTCGTAGAGCACGCGCAACGTCGCCACGATGTCGTTGACCTCGGGCACGGTCAGCAGGCCGCCCAGGCCGACCACCTCGACCGGGATGCCGCGCTCCTCCAGCGCCCGGCGCAGCGCCGGGAACTGCGAGCGCTTGCGGGCCAGGATCGCCACGTCGGACGGCTGGAGCTGCGGCGTCTTCTGCTTCCTGCGCTCGCCGTCGCCCCACGGCAGGCCATCGGGGGCGACCTCCATCCGCAGCAGCTTGTCGATACCGTCGGCGATCCACCTCGCCTCGTCCTCGGCCGTCTCGTGGAAGGCGCAGGTCACCCGGCCGCGCTCGACCCGATTGGGACCGGGCACCAGCACGGGCACCTCGCGCGCCTCCATGCGGAGCGGGAGCTGCACCCGCGCGGCCACATCGAGCACGCGGTCGCCGTTGCGGAAGCTGACGCTGAGCTGGCGCACCGGCGCGGGCTCGCCGCCGGCTGCCGGGAAGTCGCTCGGGAAGCGCCGCAGGTTGCCCGCCGAGGCGCCACGCCAGCCGTAGATGGACTGGCACGGGTCGCCGACCGCGGTGACCGGGTGGCCGCCGCCGAACAGGCTGCGCAGCAGCACGAGCTGGGCGTGGCTGGTGTCCTGGTACTCGTCCAGCAGGACCACCGAGTAGCGGTCGCGCTCGATCTCGCCCACCTCGCGGTGGTTGGCGGCGATCCGCGCGGCCAGCGACATCTGGTCGCCGTAGTCGATGACCTCCCGCTTGCGCTTGACCCGCTGGTAGGCCTCCACCAGGGGGAGCAACTGCTCCCTGGCCGCCTGTACGGCAAGCGGCTTGGCCTGCGCCTGGACGATCCGGCCGGGGAGCTTGCCGTACTGGGTCTGGAGCCACTCCCCCACCTCCCGCACGTCGGCGGCGCCGCGCAGGTGCTCCGACAGCTCCCCGGCCAGCTCCAGCACGGCGGCGGTCACGCTGGAGGGGCCGAGCTCGACCTTGTCCATCGGCCCGTCGTACATGGCGACCACGCGGGAGGCGAGCTGCCAGGAGATCGCCGGGGTGACCAGCCGCAGCGTGGGTTCGAGCGCCTCGCGCAGCGCGTGGTCGGTCACCAGGCGGGCGGCGTAGGCGTGGTAGGTCGAGACGGTCGGCTCGTTGTCGAGCACCTCCGGGGCGACCAGCCCGGCCTCGGCCAGCCCGTTGAGCCGCTCCCGCACCCGGTGGGCGAGCTCGGCGGCGGCCTTGCGGGTGAAGGTGAGGCCCAGCACCCGCTCGGGACGCACCAGGCCGTTGGCGACCAGCCAGACCACGCGCCCGGCCATCGTCTCGCTCTTGCCGGAGCCCGCGCCGGCCATGACGACCATGGGCTCCAGCGGGGCGTCGATGACCTTGGCCTGTTCGGGGGTCGGGGGAAGGATGCCGAGCTTCTCGGCGAGTTCGACCGGGTTCAGCACACCTGGCCCCCGTTGTCGTTGACCGGGCAGGAGTTCTTGGCGGCGCAGGTGCGGCAGCCGTCGTTGACCTTGGCCTGGAAGAAGGGGCCGGACATGCCGAGCGCCACCGTGTCGACCAGTTCCCTGGCCCACTCGGGGTTGCCGTCGTCGGCGAGGGCCTGCTGGCGCTGCTCCACGGCGTTCTTGCCGGCCGCCTTGCCCACCTGCACCAGCGCCGCGCCGCCGGGCTTGGTCAGGCCGTGCTTGGCGAAGGCCTCCAGGAGTACGGCGAGCTGATAGACCCCGAGTTGGGGGTGGCGGTCGAGCTCGTCGGCCTTGGGCTTGCTCGCGCCGGTCTTGAGGTCGATGATCACGGCCCGGCCCTCGGAGTCGCGCTCCACCCGGTCCACCCGGCCGCGGATCTCGACGCCCTCGGAGACGATCGCGGTGAACGACTCCTCCAGGGCGACCAGGTCGCGCTCGTTGTTCTTGTGCCACTGCACGAACTTGTTGATCATCTGCTCGGCGACCTGGCGCTGCTTGCGGTTGAACCAGACGCCGCCGAAGTCGAGCTCGTTCCAGATCTCGTCCAGGCGGGCGCCGAGCAGGTCCTCGCTGGGCAGGTCGGTGGCGGCGAGCACGGCCAGGGCGTGGATCACGTTGCCCAGGCCCTGGGCGGTGCTGGTGCCGGCGGCGCCGACCGCGGTCTCCAGCAGCCAGCGCAGGCCGCACTTGGTGAAGTTCTCGACCGCGGACGGGGAGATGCGCACGATGTTGTCGGGCCAGCCGAGCGGCCGGTCGTCGGTCATCGTGGTGAGGGCGTACCAGTCGTTGGGGTGGGCGCCCTGGACGCCCGCGGCGGCGAGCCGGGCGAGCTGCCTGGCCGCCTCCTGCCGGACCTTCGCCGGCTTCGTGGGGTCCACCACCGCGCTGCGCAGGTCGGCCACCAGCGCGGACATGGTCAGCCAGCGCGCCCGGTCGTCCACGCCGGCCGCCTCGACCGCGCCCGGCATCAGCTCGGTCAGGAAGCGCGACGGCCGCTCCTCGGTGTCCTCGCCGCCCACCGCGGTGACCACCAGGCGCTTGCGGGCCCGGGTCGCGGCCACGTAGAACAGCCTGCGCTCCTCGGCCAGGAGCTTGGACGCGAGCTGGGCCGAGGCGACCTGCGCCGAGTCCATCGCGCTGCCCTCGGCCAGCTCCACCAGCGTCTCGGCGCCCAGCATGGAGCCGCGCAGCCGCAGGTCCGGCCAGACGCCCTCCTGCACGCCCGCGACCACCACCACGTCCCACTCCAGGCCCTTGGACCGGTGCGCGGTCAGCACCCGTACGGCGTCGCCGTCGGGGGCGCGTTCTGCCAGGGTGTCGCCGGGGATCTCCTGGCTGGCCAGGTCGTCGATGAAGACCTCGGGGCCGGCCTTGGGCATGCGGTCCACGAACCTGGCGGCGTAGTCGAACAGCGCCACGACCGCGTCGAGGTCGCGGTCGGCCTGGGCGCCGCGGGAGCCGCCGGCGATGCTCTGCTCGGTCCAGCGCTCGGCCAGGCCGCTGGCGCTCCAGACCTCCCACAGGGCGTCCTCGGCCGTTCCGCCGTGCCGTACGGACTGTTTGGCGACGGCCAGGAGCTTGGCGACGCGTTCGGCGGGGAGGGCGACGTGCGGCTCGACCGGGGTCAGCTCGCGGGCGTCGCGCAGCGCGGCCACCAGCAGCTCGCCCGAGGTGCGGGGCTCGGTGGGCAGCGTGCTGGGCTCGGCCTCCTCGGCGGCCAGGGCCTCGTTCTCGGCGATCTTGAGCGCGCGGCGCAGGCGGCGGACACCGATCATGTCGGTGCCGCCGAACGGGCCGGTCAGCAGTTCCTCGGCCACGCTCTCGTCGAGCATGGCGGGGTTGAGGGCGATGCGCAGCAGGGTGAGCAGCGGGCGGACCCCTGGCTCCTGGGCCAGCGGCACCTCGTCGCCGGCCACCAGGGTGGGCACCCCGGCCGCCACCAGCGCGCGGCGCAACAGCGGGACCTGGCGGGTCGCCGAGCGCACCAGCACGGCCATGCGATGCCACGGGACGCCCTCGATCAGGTGGGCCCGGCGCAGCGTGTCGGCCACCACGGCGGCCTCCTGGTTCGTGCTGTCGGCCAGGAGCACCTTCACCTCGCCCGGCTCCGCCTCGGGCAGCGGGGCCAGCTCGCGGTGGCCTCGCGTGCGGGACGGCGCCGCCCACGCCGGGGGCCGCACCGGGCCGGTGTCGTGCGCAGCGGGGTCGGGCTCGGCGAGGTCCGGCTCGGTGGGGGTGGGCGGGACCGGGAGGCGGGCGGCGACCCGGCGGGAGGCCTCCAGCAGGGCCGGGCCGCTCCTGCGGCACACGCGCAGCGCCACGACCGGCGCCTCGCGGCCCTCCCGGTCGCGGAAGCGCTCCGGGAAGCGCAGGATGCCCTGCACGTCCGCGCCGCGGAAGCCGTAGATCGACTGGTCGGGGTCGCCCACGCAGATCAGCGTGCGGCCGTTCCCGGCCAGTTGCTGCAGCAGGTACTCCTGGGCCGGGTCGGTGTCCTGGTACTCGTCCACGAACACCACGTCGTAGGCGGCCTGCTCGCGCCGCCTGATCTCCGGATCCGACAGCAGCCCGCCCGCCTCGCGGATCAGCTCGGCGTAGTCGAGGGCCGGCTCCGGGTCGAGGTCGAAGCGCGACTCGTACCGCAGGGAGAAGCGGCCGGCGGCCACCCAGTCGCCCCGGCCGTACTGGCGGCCCAGCGCGACGAGTTGCTCGCCGTCCAGCCCGCGTTCGGCCGCCCGCGACAGGAAGTCGCGCAGCTCCTCGGCGAAGCCGCGGGTCTTCAGCGCCTCGCGCAGGGACTCCGGCCAGCCGCGCGCGCCGTCCTCCAGCTCGCCGTGGAGCAGCCTGCGGACCTCCAGCAGTTGCTCGGGCCCGCTCAGCAGCCGCGGCATCGGGGCGCCGGACAGCACCGCCTCGCGCCGGATCAGCGCGTAGGCGTAGCTGTGGAAGGTCAGCGCCAGCGGGGTCCTGGTGGTTCGCCGCATCCGGCCGGTGATGCGCTCCCGGAGCTCTCCGGCCGCCTTGCGGCTGAAGGTGAGGATGAGCACGCGCTCGGGGTCCATCCCGCGCCGCTCGACCCGGTCGACCACCGCCTCGACGATCGTGGTCGTCTTGCCGGTGCCCGGACCTGCGAGGACCAGCAGGGGGCCGCTCCGGTGGTCCACCACGGCACGCTGATGCTCGTCGAGCACAGGAGCCGCAACAGGACCCCTGCCCCCACGTCGCACCAACCGCCAGGTCTGACCACTCACAGCACTCAATTCCACCAGACCACGGGGGTAGATCGTGCCGCATTGACCGTTCTCGGCAAGCGATTCGGCCACCGTATCGGGGATCCCGCGTTTTCCACCCCTCGACACGCCGCCCAAACCCACCCATCCCAGGCGATGGGTGCGGGGCCTCCGGCCGGGTCAGCAGGGGCGGCGGGCCCCGGGCGCACCAGGGATCAGACGGTCAGGTGAACAGGTGGTCGACGACGCGGGCGGTCGCCTTGCCGTCGTCGCGGGGCGCGAAGGTGGCACGGAAGGATTCGTACCGGTCGGCGTAGGACGCGGCCACCGAGGGCAGGTCGCGCAGCGCCTCGGCGACCTCGGCCGCGGTGGTGAACAGCGGGCCGGGGGCCTGCTCGCGAAGGTCGAGGTAGAGGCCGCGCTTGGCCGCGTACTTGTCGAGGTCGTAGGCGAACAGCAGCACCGGCTTGCCGGTGGCCACGAAGTCGAACATCGACGAGGAGTAGTCGGTCACCAGCACGTCGGCCACCAGGAACAGGTCGGTGATGTCCGGGTAGGTGGTGACGTCGACGGCCCCCTGCGGGACGTTGGGCACGGCCTGCATGGGGTGCGCCCGGACGAGCAGGTCGTAGGAGCCGTCGGGGACGAGCTTGACCGAGCCGTTCTTCCGGTCGTAGTCGCGCCAGGTGGGCGCGTAGAGCACGACCTTGCGCCCGGGGGCGAGGCCCAGGCGGGCGCGGATCTCGGCGGCGCGGGCCTCCCGCTCGGGCGAGGGCGCGCTGAGGACGTCGTTGCGCGGCAGGCCGCTCTCCAGCACCTCGCCCTGGTAGCCGAAGGCCTTGCGCAGCACCGGGGTGGCCCACGGCGACTGGGACAGCAGCACGTCCCAGCCGCGGACCTCGGCGGCCTGGCGGTACCACACCGGGGGCCGGGGCTCGCGGGTCATGTGCGGCTGGTCGTTGCCGATGTGCTTGACCGGGGTGCCGTGCCAGGTCTGGACGATCGTCTGCTCGTCACGGGCCCGGAACCAGGTGGGCAGGAAGGCGTTGGTGACGACGTAACGGGAGCGGGCCAGAGCCGCGTGGTGCTCGCGGCTGCCCGCCCGCACCAGGCGGACGCCGGCGTCGGCCAGGGCCTGGCCGGGGACCGCGTCGCCGAGCATGCCGGTCAGCGAGAACGCGCCGTCCTTGACGATCCAGACGTGCTCCCGGTCGTCGCCCCGGCGCAGCCGCTCCTCGAAGATGGCGCGGACGCTGTCGGCGTAGAGGCGGCCGTCGTTGACGACGTAGACGGTGGCGTCGGTGAGCGGCTCGCCGCGCTGGGCCGGGTAGAAGACGCGGCGGAGCTGGTGGGTGCCGGCGACGCCCTTCTCGTCGGCGGGCCGGACCTCCTCCACCATGAGCACGGGCACGTCGAACCGGGTGGACACGAGCCGGTAGGAGCGGTTGTCGACGGCGCGGGGCGCCTCGTCGAGGGTGGGCAGCGCGGCGTGGTCGACGCGGGCCGGGACGATCTCGCCCGACGGGTGCCGGACCGAGAGGTTCCAGGTGCCGGAGGAGAGCGGGACGGACTCGCCGAAACGCTCCATCGCGCCCGGCGCCAGCCGGACGGTGAACTCCTCGCCGTCACGCTCCAACGGGACGGTGTACATCAGGCCGGAGCGGTGCCGCAGCGAGAGCCGGTCGGCGCCGGAGGCGTCGGGGTAGTGGCCGCGCAGGATCAGCGTCGAGCCGTCCTCCCAGGCCACACCGGTGATCACCGGCCGGATGCGGTGCGCGGAGACCACGACGCGGTCGCGCCGGTCGCCCAGGACGGTGATCTCGCGATCCCCCACGACCGCGCGCGTCTCGCCGGCCTCGGAGAGCATCACGGAGGCCGCCGGGTCGCCCTTGGGCTCGACCCACAGGCGGCGGCCGTCCTTCTCGTTGACCAGCGAGGTGACGGCGAGCGCGACGGTCACCAGGGTGCCGCCGGTGACCGGGGTGAAGTCGGCGGCGATGCGGTGCCCGCCGAGGCGGGCGTGGCCCTTGGTGACGCTGCGGCCGGGCAGCATGATCTTGAGCTCCAGGCGCTCGCCGTCGAGGTCGGCGCCGGTCAGCTCGGCCCGGTTGGGCTGCAGGACGACCTGGAGGGCCCGGTCGGAGGTCCAGACCGGGCGGATCCACCAGCCGTCGCGCACGCGCAGCCCGGCGGGGCGCTCGGTGCGGCCGACGGCGGCGCCGCGCAGCAGGCCGGTGGCGCGGGCGCCGCGGCTCCAGAAGACGATCTCGGCCCGCCACGTGGTGGTCTCGGGCACCGCCAGGCGGCGGCGGAGCATCCTGCGCACGCCGCTGACCACCGCCCGCGCCGAGGCGCGCCAGCGCAGCGCCCAGGGGGTGAGCTCGGCGGTGAAGCCCGACCAGTCGTAGTTGCAGCCGGCCTCGCGGGCGGCGTGGGTGGCCTCGGGCGCGTAGATGCGGCGGGTGCGCAGGCGCACCGGCGGCAGCCAGCGCGGGCCGCGCAGCACGACGGTGGCCCGGTTGAACCGGCGGCTCCGCACCGACAGGCCCGCCAGGTAGGCGTGCCCGTGGACGTGGAGCTTGCCGCCCTTCCAGTGGATGTCGTCGATCTGGGTGACCGGCACGAGGTCGGACTTGCGCAGCCGGAACAGGTCGGCCGGCAGCTCCTCGCGATAGGGCAGGTCGGCATACCAGCGCAGGCCCTTGCGGATGCGCTTGGACGGCTCGGCCGCGGCGGTGACCACCTTGACCAGCGCGTCGCCGTCGACGAGCTCCTCGTCGGGACGCTTCTCGATCAGGTGCACCAGCAGGCGGCGCGCGACCGGCAGGTCGTGCTTGACCGCCGGGGAGACCTTGGCGAGGTAGGGGCGGAGCTGGTCGACCAGCTCGCGCCGGCGGGCCGCGCCGCGCTTGATCGCCAGATCCATCCGGGCGCCCAGCGGGCCGCTCAGGACCTCGGCGTCGAAGGTGGAGTCGAGGCCGCCCTCGCCCACGGCTCGCATGATCGCGGGCAGTGGCTCGCCCCGATCGCAGAGCTCTTGGACAGCCCTCAGGCGCTCGCCGCCCTGGCTCGGGGCTGAAGCGCCGGTGGCCATCGGGGGGACCGCCTTTCGCAAACCCATCCGGTTGTTCTGGCTATGGTAGTGGGCGCCCGGCCTCTGCCGTCCGGGTCCTGTGGATAACGGCTGCTCAGTGATTTTCCTGAAATTCCGCTGAATCCAGCGATCCGTCCCACCGGGCACGCCGCATATCAACCTTCACACCCGGCGTCACACCCCGGGTCGGGGTACCCTCCTCGCGCCACCGCTGCCGGCACTCCACCTCGTGCCCGGGCACGGGGGTGCCGTCGGCGTGCACGACGCGCCACCACGGCACGCCTCCGCCCCAGGTCGACATGACCCTGCCGACCTGACGCGGGCCGCCTTCGCCCAGGTATTCGGCGATGTCGCCGTAGGCCATCACCCGCCCGGGCGGGATGTGCTCGACCACGTCGAGCACGCGCTCCGCGAACTGATCCACGCGCCCAGGGTAGGAGGCGGCCCCGACATTCCGCGACCCGGATCTACCGGCGCTGGCTGAGGGTGGCCACCGCCCAGCCGAAGGCGGCCAGGCCGAGCACGGCGCCGAGACCGAAGATCCACATCCGCAGCGGGTCGGGGCCGGGCCGGGAGGGCGCCGGGGAGTTCTCGCCCTCGCCGAAGTGCGCGCCGGCCGGGACGGTGGCCGAGCGCTGCTGCCCGGCCAGGCGATCCGCGGCGGCCAGGGCCGCGGCGGCGTCCACGACGCCGAAGCCGATCTTGTCGTCGTAGCCGGTGAGCGGCCGGCCCTTGGTGCTGGCGACGAGCGCCTGGGCGACGATCTCCGGCCGCATCTCGGGATGGCGCGACTTGATCAGCGCGGCCACCCCGGCGACCAGCGCGGCCGAGGGGCTGGTGCCGTCGGCGGTGGTGTAGCCGCCCGAGCGCTTGGCGACCGGGACGCCCATGCCGGGCGCGGCGACGGTGACCGAGAGGTTGTCGCTGCTGAACGGCGCGCCGCGGCCCATCCGGTCCACCGCGGAGACGCCGATCACGCCGGAGTAACCGGCCGGGAAGGTCCAGTACGAGGTGCGGTTCTGCTTGGCGTAGGCGCTCGTGCCGTCGTTGCCGACCGCCGCGACGAGCACCACGCCGCGGCGCAGCGCGTAGGAGACCGCCTCGCGTTCCGAGCGGTCGGTGCCGTAGGTGCCGATGGACATGCTGACGACCTTGGCCCCGTGGTCGGCGGCGTAGCGGATGGCGCGCGCGACGGGGCTCATCCGCGAGGTGAGCTGGTCGGCGTCCGGGGCGATCAGGCCGCCGCCGGCCTCCTCCTCCAGGGCGATCGGCAGCGACAGGATGCGGGACTCGGGAGCCGCGCCGATCATGCCCTTGCCCTCGCCCGAGCCGGCGATGAGCGCGGCCATCGCGGTGCCGTGCTGGCCCGGCTCGCCCGGCACGGCGTCGGCGGTGGTCATGTCGCCGGCCAGCTCGACGCGGCCGCGCAGTTCCTTGAGCGCCGGGTCGACGCCGCTGTCGATCACCGCGACGGTGACGCCGCGGCCCTTGGTGATCGTCCAGGCCCGTTCCAGGTTGAGCGTGTCGAGCACCCATTCCTGCTGCTCGCGCACCGGGGGCGGGGCTGCTGCGCCGTACAGCAGGAAGGTGGCGGTGAGGGCGGCGGCGGTGGCGGTCAGCACACGTTCCCCTGGGTGCACGGCGGGACTCTGGGCGGGTCGGCCAGGAAGTAGGCGATCTGGTTGCCGATGGAGCGGGCGGTGGTCCACAGCTCGCTGTGCAGAATCTCCTCCGGCGGCACCGCCGCGCGGGTGCGGCCGTCCACGTAGCCGCCCGTGGCGAAGACGAGGTACGGCCCGGCCCCCACCCAGGCGTTGCGCTGGCGCTGGTCCACGCCGAAGCGCTCGGTCACGGTGCCGGGGAAGGCGACCGGCAGCACGCCCACGCGGTCGTCCCCGGACAGCTCCTCGGCGGCCGAGACGCGGGACTCCTCGCTCTCCAGGACGGCGACGCCGACGGTGAAGACGAAGGTGGCGGTCTCGTCGATGTAGGTGGCGCGCAGCGTGGTGAGGCAGCCGTGCCGGTCGAGCACGTCGGCGACCGCGGCGTCCACGGCCCGGCCGCAGCTCACCTCGGGCGCGATGCCGACCCGGCGGGCGTACTGCGGCAGGCGCTGGAGGCCGAGGTACTTGACCTCTTCGGGGAAGACGCCGGTGGCCGGCCAGGCCTGCCAGCGGCGGGCGATCTCCTCCTGCTGGTAGCGCATCTGCTCGGCCGGGGTCAGGGGCCGCGAGCGGGTCTCGGCGACCAGGCCGACGGTGCCGAGCAGGACCAGCACGGCGGAGGTGGCGACGACGGCGGCCAGCAGCGCCAGGAAGATGCCGCGGTAGCGGATGCCCTGCTGGAGCGCGGCGGTCTCGGCCTGGCGGCGGGCGGCCTCGGCGTGCCCCCGGCCGGCGGCGGGCCAGGTGCGGACGCGGGTGCGCCGGGCGGTGGCCGCGCCGAAGGGGCCGTTGCGCCGGGTGCGGGGCACCGGGGTCATCGGCCTTCTACCGGGCTTGATCGGCTGATCGCTCACTCGCACGCTCCGCGGAGGTTATGCCTAGTTCGTCCCCCTAAGGAGGCGGATCATGCGCGATGAGCCCGGTGAGTACAGGGGCCGGCCGGCCGGAGCGCCTGACCAGCCAGATGGCGGCGCCCGCGCAGCCGGCCACGCCGATCAGGGCGCCCACGCCGAACGCGCCGTGCACCAGGATGTGCCGCTCGTCGCGGTGGATCACCTGGACCGGGTCCGCGACGCCGGGTCCCAGCGGGCGGGCGGCGTCGTGGGCGGCGGCCTTGGCGGTCGTGGTGTGCCTGGACAGCTTGCCCGCCTCGGCGAGGGAGCGGGCGGCGTTGACGACGCCGAAGCCGGTCTTGGTGGTGTAGCCGTCGCCGGTGGCCCCGGCGGTGAGCGCCTGGGCGACCAGCGCGGGCGACATCTTCGGATGTTCGGCCTTGATGAGCGCCGCGACGCCCGAGACCAGCGCGGTGGCCTGCGAGGTGCCCTGCCCGACCCAGTACTGGTCGCCGGGCCCGGCGCCCAGGATGTCCACGCCCGGCGCGGCGATCAGCACCGACGGGTTGGCGTTGGAGAAGGAGGCCCGGCGCAGTCCCCGGTCGGTCGCGGCCACCGACACGACGCCGGGGAAGGCCGCCGGGTAGGAGTAGGGGGCGACCTTCTTGCCCTCGCCGTCGTTGCCCGCCGCCGCCACCAGCACGACGCCCTTGGCCAGCGCGTACCGCACCGCGGCGCGCTCCTCCTTGGTCGCCAGCTCCTTGGAGATGGACATGTTGATCACGTCGGCGCCCTGGTCGACCGCGTAGCGGATGCCCTTGGCCACCACGTTCTCGAAGCGCTCCTCGGAGTTGAAGGTGGTGAAGCCCGGCTCCTCGTCCTCCAGGATCACCCGGACCGACAGCAACCGGGCCTCGGGCGCGACGCCGATCACCCCGTCGCCGCCGCCCGGCCCGTGGCCGTGCCCGGCGATCAGCGAGGCCATGTAGGTGCCGTGCAGGCGGCTGGGCGCCACGCCGGGCGGGTTGGCGCCCACGGTGAAGTCCTTGCCTACGGTCACCGAACCGGCCAGGTCGCGGTGGCGGGGGTCGACGCCGGAGTCGAGCACGGCCACCAGCACGCCCGCGCCCTTGGTGATCTGCCAGGCCCTCGGCAGCGCCAGGGTGTCGATCACCACCTGCTGGCTGCCGCGCACGTCGTCGGCGGAGGCGGGGGCCGCCGACCAGACGGGGAGGGCCAGCACGCCCAGGGCGAGCAGCAGCCGCCGGGCCCTCAGCATCGCCACTCCTTCGTGCCGCAGACCGGCCGTTTGGGCTCGGTCAGCACGCCCAGAATGCGGTCGCTCAGCTCGCGGGCGAAGGCGAAGACGCCCGGCCGCTGGCCGCCGACCGCCTTCGCGGGCCGGCCGTCCACCTGGCCCGCCGTGGTCAGCACCACGTACGGCCCGGCATAGCGGGCCGAGGACGCCTGCCGTACCGCGTCGGTGAAGCGGTCGGAGACCGTGCCCTTGAAGGCGAGCGCGCGCACGCCGGGCGCGGGCCGGCCGTCCTGCGGGAAGGCGGATCGGACGCGGGCGGCGTGCAGGTCGTCGGGCAGCACCACGACGCCGACGGTGACCAGGACGCCGCCGAGCGCGTCGAGGTAGGTGGCGCGCAGCACGGCCCGGCACTGGGCGGCGGTGAGGATCTTCTCGGCCTGCTCGTCCGCGGCCGCCTGGCACGAGGTGTCCGGCGAGATGCCGATCCGCCGGGCCCGCTCGCGCCCGCCCTGCTCGGCGGTGTACTCGATGCTCTCGGGGAAGACCTGCCCGGCCGGCAGGCTGCGCCAGCGTTCGGCGACCTCGGCGCGGGCGGCGGTGACCAGCTCGCCCTCGGTCGGGCCACGGGTGAGCTCCGCGCCGACCGCGGTGGCCGCGAACCCGCCCCCGGCCAGGCTCGCCAGCGCGAGCAGGCAGGCCAGCACGATCAGCGGCCACGGGCGAGGGTTCACGGCCCTGACACTAATAGGGGCGAACGCGTGCCATGACCCGTTCGCCCCAGTCAGTCCCTCAGCCGGTCAGTACGTCGGCAGGCTCGGGTCGACGGTCTTGACCCAGCTCAGCACCCCGCCGCCCACGTGCACCGCGTCGGCGAAGCCGGCGCTCTTGACGACGGCCAGCGCCTCGGCGCTGCGCGCGCCCGACTTGCAGTGCAGGACGATCCGCTTGTCCTGCGGCAGCTTCTCCAGGGCCGAGCCGTTGAGGAACTCGCCCTTGGGGATCAGCGTGGCGCCGGGGATCGAGACGATCTCGTACTCGTTCGGCTCGCGCACGTCGATGAGGAAGATGTCCTCGCCGGCGTCCTGCATGGCCTTGAGCTCGGCGGCGGTGATCGTCGAGCCGGAGGCGGCCTGGGCGGCCTCGTCGGAGATCGTGCCGCAGAAGGCCTCGTAGTCGTCGAGGAGCTGCGTGACGGTCGGGTTCTTGCCGCACAGCACGCACTCGGGGTCCTTGCGGACCTTGACGTCGCGGTACTTCATCTCCAGGGCGTCGTAGATCATCAGGCGGCCGACCAGCGGGTCGCCGATGCCGGTGAGCAGCTTGATGGCCTCGTTGACCTGGATCGAGCCGATGGAGGCGCACAGCACGCCGAGCACGCCGCCCTCGGCGCAGGAGGGCACCATGCCGGGGGGCGGGGGCTCGGGGTAGAGGCAGCGGTAGCAGGGGCCGTGCTCGGCCCAGAAGACGCTGGCCTGGCCGTCGAACCGGTAGATCGACCCCCACACGTACGGCTTGCCGAGCAGCACCGCCGCGTCGTTCACCATGTACCGGGTGGCGAAGTTGTCGGTGCCGTCCACGATCAGGTCGTAGCCGGAGAAGATGTCCATCACGTTCTCGGTGGACAGGGCCACGTTGTGCACGATGACGTCGACCAGCGGGTTGATCTCCCGCACCGTCGCCGCCGCGCTCTCGGCCTTGAGCCGGCCCACGTCGGACTGGCCGTGGATGATCTGACGCTGCAGGTTGGACTCGTCGACGACGTCGAAGTCGATGATGCCGAGCGTGCCGACACCCGCCGCGGCCAGGTACATCAGCGCGGGCGAGCCCAGACCGCCGGCGCCCACGCACAGCACCTTGGCGTTCTTGAGCCGCTTCTGCCCCGCCATGCCCACGTCGGGGATGATCAGATGGCGCGAGTAACGGCGGACTTCGTCGACGGTCAGCTCGGCGGCCGGCTCGACCAGCGGAGGCAAGGACACGGTTCTACGCTCCCATGGACAGGGGTCTTTCCTGGAGAAACCTAGCTGGCCAGTGGGGCATTCCCCAACCGCGTCTCAAGGATCAGACGCCGGGCCTCCGCGGCCACCACCTTGGGGGCCTCCATCTGCGCGCAGTGCCCGCAGTGCGGCAGCAGCACCAGGCGGGCGTTCGGGAACGACCGGGCGGCCTTGCGGGCCATCGCCGCGCGCACCAGGCGGTCGTGCCTGCCGTACAGGAGCAAGGTGGGGGCGGTGATGGTGGCGGCCTCGCGCCAGAGGGTGTTCTTGAGGTACTCCCGCACGATCCCCCGGGTCGAGCCGATCATGGCCGCCGCCGAGTACGGCAGGCCGTCCCGGCGGCGCAGCTCCTCCACGGCGGCACGCACCCGCTCGGGGTGCACGACGGCGGGATCGGCGTAGACCATCGCGAGCGAGGCGGCGATCCGGCGTTCGGCCGGCAGCCGGCCCAGCAGGGCGGCGCCGAGCTCGCCCAGGCGGGGCGCGGCGGCGGCGAAGACCCGGACCGGGCCGTAGCGGGGGTACCAGTCGGGCAGCGCCGGGCTGACCAGGGTCAGCGAGCGCACGAGGTCCGGGCGGAGCGCGGCGGCCCGCACCGAGACCGCGCCGCCCAGCGAGTTGCCGAACAGGTGGGCGGGCCCGGTCTGCTCCATCAGGCCGATCACCGCGCGGGCGTGGGCGGTGATGGAGTAGTCGCCGTCGGGCGGCGCCGGTGAGTAGCCGTTGCCCGGCAGGTCGATGGCGTGCCCGGTGACGAGGTCGGCCAGCTCCCCCATCAGGTCGGTCCAGTTGGTGGCCGACCCGGCCAGGCCGTGGACGAAGACCGCCTGCTCCGCGGGGCCTTCGGGGGTTGAGCGGACATAGACGGGACCGGCCTCGCGGCCCGGCCACAGAGGAATCGGCTGCTCCACGTCCGCAGGATATCTCAGCCCAATTTGCATAAGTTATGCATAAATGTAGGTGTTTGTGATGATATGTCCGGTTATTGTCGCTGGAGTAGATGAGCCGACAGCAGTCAAGGGGGAGACGCCATGTCGAAGCTCAGAACCACCCTCGCCGGCGCCGCGATGGCCACCGCCCTGGCGGGGAGCCTGGCCGGCTTCGGCGCCACCGGCGCCAACGCGTCCACGGAAGTCGCCACCCAGGCTCCGGTGGTCCAGCATCAGACCCACAAGGGCAAGTGCATCTGGATCAGCCGCACAGGCAAGGTGCACAAGGGTTGGAAACACCGCAAGACCACCGTCGTCTGGAAGAACGGGCACTTCTACGTCAAGCGCTACTGGGGCTGCAACATCAAGCGCAAGTGGTGGTGGTAAGCCGCTGAACCCCGCGCGTTACTGAGGTTGTACGCGCTTCACACCCGCGATCCGAGGGGGTCGCGGGTGCTTTTATTTGGACATTTCACCATATTTCATGGCGTGCAATTAAATGGGCAGCCAATGACGCCCTTCGACGTGGCCAGTGATAGGCAAAAGCCTCTTATCCGCCGTTTATGATCATGAATGCTCGGAGATCCTCACAACCAGGAAGACTCTAGACGAGCGAGTCATCCCAGACCTAAGACGGAGAAATCCGACTTAGCGTCTGAAATGCAAGAGACCGTCAAGGGGAAGCACATCATGTTCAACATCAAGCGAGCAGTCGCGGCGACCGCCCTTTCTGTCGCCATGGCTGGCGGTACCCTGGCTCTGAGCACGACCGCCGCCAGCGCCGCGACGGCCACCACGACCGCATCCTCGTTCACCGCGGGGCCCCGGTGCGTGTGGATCCAGAAGAACGGCCGGGTCTACCTGGGTCACCGCAAGAACAAGGTCACCGTCACCAAGTACAAGCACAGCCCGTTCCACATCAAGCGCGAGCGCGGCTGCGTGAAGAACCGCCACTGGGTGTACTAAAGCCCACGCGGACCAACTCACACCGGGGATTTCGCTGGTGAAATCCCGGGAGCGATTCCCATAGCAAGACTGGCCGGGCGGGTTCATCCCGCCCGGCCTTCGCTGCGTTTCCCTTTCGCCGCGAAATTGTTCCGCCGGGCTTTTCTATTTGCCCGGCGGAACAGTGCCGCAAACTTGTGGATCAGGCCGACTTGCGCGCCCGCTTCTTCGGGGCCGCCTTTTCTTCCTTCTCGGCCTTCTCGGTCTTCTCCGTCTTCTTCGTCCGGGGAGTGGAGGTGCCCCGCTCCTTCTTGGCCGCCTCGACCGAGGCCCGCAGCGCGGCCATCAGGTCCACCGCCGGTCCGGCCTCCTCGGTCTCGGGCGCGGCGACGACCTCCCGGCCGGCGACCTTCGCCTCGATGACCTCCTGGAGCGCCTCGCGGTAGGTGTCGTGGTACTCCCGGGGGTCGAAGTCGGCCTCCATCGTGGTGATCAGCGACTCGGCCATCTTCAGCTCCTGCGGCCGCACCTCGATGTCCTCGTCCAGGAACTCGAACTCGGGCGCCCGGATCTCGTCCGGCCAGAGCATCGTCTCCAGGACGAACACCCCGTCACGCACCCGCAAGGTGGCCAGCGACTCCCGCTGCCTGAGCGCGACCTTCACCACCGCCACCTGCCCCGACGACTCCAGCGCGTTGCGCAGCAGCACGTACGGCTTCGCCCCCTGGGCGTCCGGTTCGAGGTAGTACGACTTGGCGAAGTAGATCGGATCGATCTGGTCGGCCGGGCTGAACTGCAGCACGTCGATTCGCCGCGAGGTGCTGAGGGGCAGGCCCTCGAAGTCCTCGTCGGTCAGCACGACCATCTCGCCGGTCGCCAGCTCGTACCCCTTGGCGATGTCCGCGTAGGCGACCTCCTCCCCGTCCTTGGTGCACACGCGCTTGTAGCGGATCCGCCCGCCGTCCTCACGGTGCACCTGGTGGAAGGAGACGTCTTTCTGCTCGGTCGCCGAGTACAGCTTCACCGGGATGGTGACCAGGCCGAACGAGATAGCGCCCTTCCAAATGCTGCGCATGGCCCACCTCATCCACTATCAGGGCTCATCTTTGGGCACATACCCGGACATGGGCGATCCAATGCCGTTCCCCGTCGAACCCATGCTGGCCATGCCAGGGGAGCTTCCCGCCGACCGCGAGCAGTACGGGCTGGAGGTCAAGTGGGACGGCATCCGCGCCCTCCTGCACCTGGAGGACGGGGTCATGCGGATGACCGGGCGGCACGGCGCCGACTACAGCCGCCGCTACCCCGAGATCTCCGACTTCGGCCTGGACAACGTGCTCCTCGACGGGGAGATCGTCGCCCTCGACGCCAAGGGGCGGCCCAGCTTCGAGCGGCTGCAGCACCGCATGCACCTGACCGACCCGGATCCGGCGATGATGCGGCTCTACCCGGTCACCTATCTCCCCTTCGACCTGCTGGGCGTGGCCGGCACCCCGCTGTTCGACCTGCCGTACGCCGCCCGGCGGGCGCTGCTCGACGAGCTGGACGTGGGGGCACCGCCGTACTTCCTGGGCACCTCCGACCTGCTGGCCGCCACGAGCGCGCAGGGACTGGAGGGCGTGGTGGCCAAGCGGCTCGACTCGCCGTACCGGCCGGGTATCAGGGCGGCCTGGTGGATCAAGGTCAAGAACCTCACCGCGCGCGAGGTGGTGATCGGCGGCTGGAAACCCGGCAAGGGCCGGCGCGCGGGCGGCATCGGCTCGCTGGTCATGGGCGCCTTCGCCGAGCGCGGGCTGGTCTACGTGGGCCACGTGGGCACCGGATTCACCGACGCCGACCTGGAACGACTGCACGAGCTGCTGGCCCCGCTGGAGATCCCGCGCAGCCCGTTCGCCAACGCCGTGCCCTGGCGGAACCGGTGGGTTAGACCCGATCTGGTCGGGGAGGTTGCCTACACGATGTGGACCGACGACCAGAAACTGCGCCATCCGGTCTGGCGCGGCCTGCGTCCCGACAAGTTCCCGGCCGAGGTGAGCCTCCCATGAGCAAGACACCGGTGAAGGTGGACGGCAGGCAGCTCGTCCTGACCAACCTGGACAAGGTCCTGTACCCCGAGTCGGGCTTCACCAAGGCCGAGGTCATCGACTACTACAGCCGCATCGCCCCGGTGCTCCTGCCCCACCTGGCCGGCCGGCCGCTCACCGTCAAGCGCTACCCCAACGGCGTCGAGGGCCAGTTCTTCTTCGAGAAGAACGCCCCCAAGCACACCCCCGACTGGGTGCGCCGGGTGAACCTGCCGGTGCCTGGCAGCACCAAGGACCGCGAGAGCATCGACTTCGCCCTGGTGGAGGACCTGCCCACGCTGGTCTACTACGCCAACCTGGCCGCGCTGGAGCTGCACGTGCCGCAGTGGCGGGTCAACGAGGAGGGCAAGGCGGAGGAACCGGACACCCTCGTCTTCGACCTCGACCCGGGCGCCCCCGCCACCATCGTGGAGTGCTGCGAGGTGGCGCTCCTGCTGCGCGAGGCCCTGGCCGAGGACGGGCTGACCGCCAGCCCCAAGACCAGCGGCAACAAGGGCATGCAGCTCTACGCCGACTGGGACGGCCGCGCCGAGCCCTCCGCCTACGCCAAGGCGCTGGCCCAGCGGCTGGAGAAGGAGCACCGCGCCCTGGTGATCAGCGTCATGACCCGCAGCGCCCGCACCGGCAAGGTCTTCATCGACTGGAGCCAGAACAATCCCGCCAAGACCACCGTCGCCCCCTACTCGCTGCGCGCGCGGGCGCAGCCCACCGTCTCCACCCCGCTCACCTGGGCCGAGGTGGAGACCTGCCAGAGCCCGGAAGAACTCGTCTTCACCACCGCCGACGTGCTGGAACGGGTGGCAGACCAGGGGGAGCTGTTCCGCCGGGCGTAGTGTGGAGAGGCCACGACCAGAGGGGACACACGATGTCGGAGATGGACGTACGCGGGGACGATCGTCCGGTCGAGGACGACGAGCTGCCGATCGAGGCGCCCGAGGCCGACGCGGCCGAACAGCACCGCCGGCTGCGCGACGAGGACGACACCTACCGCCGGGAACTCCCGATGGACGTCGATCCCGCCGACGCCGCCGAGCAGGACCGGGTGGTGGAGGTCGACGATGACGAAGACTACCGATGAGGTCTTTACCGGCACGTAGGATGTCCGAACGAAACTGCCCCTCGGCCTAGGAGAAGTCGCTCATGACCGCAACCCCGGACGCCAAGCCCCGGGGCACCCGGCTGCCCCGGCTCGCCCGTCGCAGGCAGTTGCTGAGCGCGGCCCAGGAGGTCTTCGTCGAGAACGGCTACCACGCCGCCGCCATGGACGAGATCGCCGACCGGGCAGGGGTCAGCAAGCCGGTCCTCTACCAGCACTTCCCGGGCAAGCTGGAGCTCTACCTCGCCCTGCTCGACCTGCACGTGGACGACATGGTCAACCGGCAGCGCGAGGCCCTGGCCTCCACCCGGGAGAACAAGCTGCGGGTGCAGGCCACCTTCGCCGCCTTCTTCGACTTCGTCTCCAGCCAGGGCGAGGCCTTCCGCCTGGTCTTCGAGTCCGACCTGCGCAACCTCGCGCCGGTACGGCAGCGCGTGGAGCGGTCCCTTCGCGAGTGCGCCGAGATGATCAGCGTGGTCATCCAGGAGGACACCGGCTGCTCCAGCGAGGAGGCGCACCTGCTGAGCGTCGGCCTGGTCGGCATGGCCGAGGTCAGCGCCCGCTACTGGGTCACCACCCACGGCTCCATCCCCAAGGAGGCCGCCGAGCAGCTCATGGCCCGGCTGGCCTGGCGGGGCATCAGCGGTTTTCCGCGTACGGCGTAAGCCGTTCGCTGGCCGCGATCCCCGGCGCCGTTTCGCCCGCGCGGGCGTCACGATGGGATGGGCAACCGTCTCATGAGGGAGCGCAATGGAAATCAAGATCGGCGTGCTGTCCGTACCCCGGGAGATCGTCGTGGAGGTGGACCTCTCGGCCGACCAGGTCGAGGAGGAGCTCAGGATGGCCCTGGCCACGGATCGCGGCGTCTTCGCCCTCACCGACGTCAAGGGCCGGCGCGTGATCGTGCCGGTCGCCTCGCTCGGCTACATCGAGATCGGCGAGGACGAGCCGCGCCCCGTCGGCTTCGGCGGCACGCTCTAGGTTTTTCCGGGGTACGGCAGGCGGTCAGGAACCGCGCCTGCCGTACCCCGCCCGCGCAGTCGGACCACGGGTGGTGCGGCCGCGAGCATGGGGCCGCGGCCATTCGGGGCGTGGTCGCGAACCGGGTGGCCGGAGCTAAGGGGTGGCGCAGAACGGGCAGGCCCGGCGGGCGGGACGGCAGCGGCCGCGGCGCAGCCCCGTCGTCGGGCAGCCTGCGCTCCCCCGTCTCAGCACCGCCCGCGTGGTCCAGCGATTCGGCGCGCATCTGGTCGGCGAAGTGCCATAGCGGCGCGAGGCCCTCATCTCTGGCACGCTACACCCTCCCGCGCCGCCGGTGTCCCGCCATCCCTCCCGCCTCTCGATCGCGAGCCCCTAGATCCCGAGTGCCGCCATCCGCTTGCCGTGCTCCTCCTGAAGCTGGGCGAACAGCCGGGAGATGTCGCTCTGCTCCGCCCCGGCGAGTTGCAACGCCAGCTCGGGCCGCGCCGCGACGACCTGCTGCGCCTGGCTGAGCGCCTCACCCACCAGCCGCCTGGCCCACAGCGCCAGCCGTCCGGCCTGCACCGGGTCGGCCTCCAGCGCCGCCCTGACCCGGTCGACCACGAACTCCGAGCGTCCCTGGTCGGCCAGTACCTCCTCGACCAGCGGACCGACCGACGGATCGACGTGCCTGGCGGCCTCCCGGTAGAAGTCGAGCGCGATGCCGAGCCCGACGTACGCCTTCACCAGCGCCTGCAGCCAGTCGGCCGGCTTGGTCTGGTCGTGCCAGGCGTCGAAGGCGGGCGCGAACGGCTCCATCGCCGCCCCCGCGTCGGCCCCGAGCGCCTCCAGCCGCTCGCTCAGAAGGCGGAAGTGCCCGTACTCGGCCACGGCCAGTTCCGCGAGCCGCGCCCGATCGTCGAGGGAGGGGGCGAGGGTGGCGGCGTCCTCCGCCATCCGCAGGAACGCCGTCAGCTCGGCACAGGCCAGAGCGCCCAGCAGATCGACAACACCGGTATCCGTCATGAAGGCAGAGTACTTCGGGAACAACACGCATCTCGGCCAGCGTTGTGCTATCGAGTACACTGCTGTGTGAAAGTGCGACCGCACAGTGTTAAACGGGGGGTTCTCCCCCGCTAACCCCCGATCTGGGTTCCCGGCGGTCGCTGACGAATTGAGAGGACTGGCTTCTCCGCGCGGACCACATGATCCCGGAGGCCCAGTCTTCACTGGTGAGACTGAGGCAGGCCAACCTGACTACCTTCCGTGCACTCGGCGTCATCCCTGAGATCGCCGACGCTCTCGAGACAGAGGGCATCACGACGCCCTTCCCCATCCAGGAAATGGCGCTCCCGCTCGCCCTAGGCGGGCAGGACCTGATCGGCCAGGCCCGTACGGGCACTGGCAAGACCCTCGCGTTCGGCATCGCGATGCTCCAGAGCATCGGCAAGCCGCGCAAGACCCGCAAGAAGCCGCGCGGCCTGGTCGTCGTGCCCACCCGCGAGCTGGCCATCCAGGTCTCCGAGGACCTGACCACCGCGGCCGGCAAGCTCGGCTCCCGCGTCCTGACCGTGTACGGCGGGCGTGCCTACGAGCCGCAGGTCGAGGCGCTCAAGGCGGGCGTCGACGTCGTCGTCGGCACCCCCGGCCGGCTGCTCGACCTGGTCAAGCAGAAGCACCTCGACCTGTCGCAGGTCACCGCGCTCGTCCTCGACGAGGCCGACCGCATGATGGACCTCGGCTTCCTGCCCGACATCGAGCGCATCTTCAAGCTCGTGCCGGCCGAACGGCAGACGATGCTCTTCTCGGCGACCATGCCGGGCGAGATCGTCGGCCTGTCGCGCCGCTACCTCAACCGCCCCACGCACGTCCGCGCCGAGCACGAGTCCGGCGAGGGCGAGGCCACCCCGCAGGTGGAGCAGTTCGTCTGGCGGGTGCACCGCATGGACAAGATCGAAATGCTCGGGCGCATGCTCCAGGCCCGCGAGCGCGGCCTGACCATGGTGTTCTGCGAGACCAAGCGCGCCTGCGACATGGTCTCCGAGCAGCTCCAGACGCGGGGCTTCGCCGCCGCCGCCGTCCACGGCGACCTCGGCCAGGGCCAGCGCGAGCAGGCGCTGCGCGCCTTCCGCAACGGCAAGATCGACGTGCTCGTCGCCACCGACGTGGCGGCGCGCGGCATCGACATCGACGACGTCACCCACGTGGTCAACTACGACTGCCCCAACGACGAGAAGGCCTACGTCCACCGCATCGGCCGCACCGGCCGCGCGGGCCGGACGGGCATCTCGGTCACCTTCGTCGAGTGG
Source organism: Nonomuraea sp. NPDC050310 (assembly GCF_040655795.1). Taxonomy (NCBI): domain Bacteria; kingdom Bacillati; phylum Actinomycetota; class Actinomycetes; order Streptosporangiales; family Streptosporangiaceae; genus Nonomuraea; species Nonomuraea sp. NPDC050310. Next base: position 57,108 of record NZ_JBFAKP010000017.1, read on the forward strand.
GAAGAGCTGACCCGCTGGAAGATGATCAACCAGATGCTCGGCCTCGACTTCGCCGACCCCGTGGAGACCTACTCCACCTCGCCGCACGTCTACGCCTCCCTCAACATTCCCGAGGGGACCAAGGGCGTGCTCCCGCGCGAGGCCCGCAACCGGGCCGGGCTCGACGCCGAGACCCTTGAGGACCTCGGCGAGACCGGGCGCTCCCGCACCCGTGTCAAGGAGCGCGACCGGGACCGTGACCGTGATCGCGAACGTCCCGCCCGCACCCCACGTCAGCGCCGCCGTACCCGCGGGGGCGAGTCGGTGGGGGTTGAGTCTGTTGAGTCCGTCGAGCAGTCCCAGCCGGAGGTCGAGCCCATGGACAAGCGTCGCGGGCGCAAGATCGAGCAGACTCCTGCTCTGATCGGCGCGGACGAGCTGCCGCCGCAGCGGAAGCAGTCCCGCGAATCCGCCTCGGACCCCACCGCCCGCGAGACCGCTGTTCGCGAGCCGGCCCGTGAGGCTGTCCGTGACACGGCTCGCGAATCGGTTCGTGAGCCGGTCCGTGAGGCGGTTGCCGAGCGGGCGCCCGAGCCGGTGCGTGCCGCGCCCGCGTTCGAGCCGCGGGAGGAGGCGCCCAGTTTCCTGGCCGCGCCGCCCGCCCCGGTTCGCCGCGAGCCGGAGCGGATCGTCCCGGCCAGCCCGTTCCAGGTCATCTTCCAGTCGCCCGACCTGGCGACCGACGACGACGAGATCGCCCCGTCCGCGGCCAGCGAGCGCCAGCAGCAGCGCCGCCGCCCCCGCGGCAACGGTGGCGGCAACAGCGGCGGCCCTCGCCGCCGCTGACCCCTCCCGGCCCCGCCCAACCCGCGGGGCCGACCCACCACCCTCGGCCCGTCCTGTGTACGGACCGCACCACCACGGCCCCGGACCCCCGTCCGGGGCCGCACTGGTTTCCGGGGCCAGGTACGGCGGGCCCGAGACGGCGGGCTTCCAAGCTGGCCGCAACCGGTGTCAGTTAGAGGCCGGCGCGGGAAGCCGGGATCGCGGGAAGCCCCCTCCCAAAAGAGCGTCCGAATCAGGGGACCGGAGGATCGGGCAGGGGGATCTTTGGGGCATTCGGTCAGGACTCGGGCGGCGGTGCGGCTGTTGCCGGTGTCCCCTGACCTGGTCGTGGGTATTGTTGCCCCACGTGAGTACGCCGCGTTTCCTGACCCTCCCCCCTGGAGTGCAGCCCAGGCGGATCGAGACTCCTGTGGGCGCGTTCGCGGCCCTGGAGGCGATCCCCGGCAGCGGCGTGCTCGAACGCCATCCGGCCTTGCTGGTCCCGGGTCTGACGGGCAGCAAGGAGGACTTCATCGCGGTCCTGCAGACGCTGGCCCAGTCGGGCCGCCGCATCGTCGCCATCGACCTGCGCGGGCAGTACGAGACGGGTGGCCCCGACGACCCGGAGGCCTACACGTGCGCCGCCCTGGGAGCGGACATCGACGCGGTGGCCCAGGCGATCGGCGGCGGGGAGCCGGTGCACCTGGTGGGGCACTCGTTCGGCGGCCTGGTGAGCCGGGTGGCCGTGATCGACGGCCGGACGAAGTTCGCGTCGTACACGATGATGAGCACCGGCCCCGCGGCCATCACCGGCCGCCGCGCCGAGGGCGGGCAGAAGATCATCGACGAGATCGCCACCCACGGCCTGGAACAGCTCTGGCATTCGCGCTTCGAGCCAGAGGCCCTGGCCAACGGGGTGGACGAGGACATCCTGGCCTTCCTGCGCAAGCGGCTGCTGGCCAACTCGCCGGTCGCGCTGGCCCGGATGGCCGCGCAGTGCCTGGACATCGAGGACCGCACCGAGGAACTGGCCCAGGTGGGCACGCCGCTGCTGGTGCTGTTCGGCGAGCACGACGACGGCTGGCCGCCGGAGCAGCAGGTCGAGACGGCCGAGCGGCTGGGCGCGGAGTGCGTGGTCGTCCCCGGGGCGGTGCACTCCCCCGCTGTGGAGGCCCCGGAGACCACCGCCGCCGCGCTGGTGCGGTTCTGGAACGCGGCCGAGACCCGGTCCACGCAGGGATGAGCCAGGAGACGGTCCAGCCGCCGCAGTCGGTGACCTGGCTGGTCCATCTCGACCGGACCATGTGGGTGGGCGGCGTGCGGGGGCTCATGCTGCAGGCGCTGCATCCGGTCGCGATGCGGGGCGTGTGGCAGAACTCCACCTTCCAGGAGGACCCGTTCGGGCGGCTCCGCCGTACCGCGGACTTCGTGGGGCGGGTCACCTTCGCCGCCCCGCAGGAGGCGGCGGCGGCCGGTCGGCGGGTGCGTGACCTGCACCGCAGCCTGCGCGTCCGTCACGAGGGGCGGACGCACCGGGTGGACGATCCGGAGCTGCTGCTGTGGGTGCACTGCGCGGAGGTGTCGTCGTACCTGGCGGCGGCGCGGCGGGGCGGGCTGGCCCTGACCGGCCGGATGGCCGACCGCTACCTCGCCGAACAGCGGCGGAGCGCGGCGTACGTGGGGTTACATCCGGAGGACGTGCCGGGCTCCCGGGCGGGGCTGGCCGGATATTTCACCGACATGCGGGCCAAGCTGGCGCGCACCCCGGAGGCCGCCGAGACGGTGCGCTTCCTGCTGTGGCCGCGGCTGCCGGAGGAGTTGCGGATGCTGGCGGCCGGGAAGCCGCTCTGGTTCCCGTTCGGGGCGCTCTGCTACCTGACGCTGCCGGCCTGGGCCAGGCGGATGTACGGCACGCTGCCCGAGGTGCCCCAGGCGGCGGTGACGGCGGCGCTGCGGGCCTTCCGGCTGGCCGCCAACTCGGTGCCCGAGCCGGTGCACGATCGGGCCTTCCTGCCGTACACCAGGGAGATGCTCGACGGAGCGCGCGAGCGGCTGGGCGCCTCGGGCTACGACGTCAGCCACGGGCTGCGCGGCCTCATCGACCCGCGCCGCTGGCCACCGCACCTGCGAGCCGCTTGAAAATTGCAGGCCGTCAGGTGCTGAGGGCGTCCCAGGGGCGGCGTTCGGGGGCGGCGGCCTGGCCCTCGGGGCAGTGCCGGCGGAAGTCGCACCACGAGCACAGCGGCCCCGGACTGGGCTCGAACCCGCCGGTGTCGCCGTCACGGAAGCGCTCGTCGGCCTCGGCCGCCTCCACCGCGACCTCCTCGGCCCGGCGCAGGTGCCGGCCCAGGGACTCGTCGGTGTGCTCCCACTCGACGATCTCGCCGGTCGGCAGGTGGTGCAGCTCGACCTTGTGGCACGGGGTGCGCAGCATGCGCGAGGCGGCGATGGCGTAGATCGCCAGTGCCAGCGAGGAGCGCGCGTCGTCAGGGGTCAGCGGCCGGCGGCCGGTCTTGTAGTCGACCACCACCAGCTCGTCGCCGCGCCGGTCGAGGCGGTCGATCCGGCCCGAGACCGCGATCACCTTGGTGCGGGTGCCGACGGTGCGCTCCACCCCGACCGGCTCGTCCGAGGGGTCGAGGGTCGCGGTGTAGCCGCTCACCATCTCGCGCGCCCGGGCGAGCTGCTCGCCGGACTGCTGGGCGTCGCGGTAGCCCTCGGTGATCCAACCGTTGGTGAGCAGGATGCCGGCCAGCACCGGGGTCCGGCGCTCGTACGGCTCACGCCACCACGCCGCGAGGGCGTTGTGCACGCTGGCGCCCAGGCTGTTGTGCGCCCACGGCGGGCCCTTCTGCGGCGCCGGCCGGTCGAGGTAGGTGAACCGGTAGCGCCTGCGGCAGTCGAGCCACGTGTTCAGCCGCGACGGCGTGCAGGCGTAGAGCCGCCGCGGCATCCCTTCCAGCGGTAGCTGGTCGTACACCTCAGTCGTCGTTCAGCTTGATGGAGATCCCCGCGGTGCGGGTGCCGTCCACGAGCGGTCCCTCCGGCTGCTCGGCGCGGGTCAGCGAACCCGAGACCCAGTCGTCGAAGAGCGGCTCCAGGTCGCCCACCGTGCTCTCCTCGCCGTGCGCCGGGAGCACCCGGGTGGCGTGGGGCAGCGTGAACAGCCGCCCGCCGATGGAGGTGAGCTGGTCGGGCAGCGCCGGGTACTCCCCGCCGATCTTGCCCGGGCCGTCGGCCTGCAGCGACTTGCCGGTGAAGACGACCTCGAGGTCCTCGCTGTAGAGGGAGATGCCGCCTGGGGTGACGCCCGGGGTCTCCATGACGTCGAGGACGGAGCCGGCCACCTCGAAGCGGCCGTCGTCCTCGAGGTCGATGTCGGGCCAGGTCTCCGCCCAGGTCTCGCGCCAGATCGGCTTGTCCTTGGGGTGGAGGGCGATGATCGCCTCGTCCCTGCTGGCCACCTCGATCGCGGCGCCGACGTGGTCGGCCAGGCCGTGGGTGCAGATGACGGCGAGCACCTCGCGCTCACCGACCTGCTCCATGATCTTGTCGGCATCGCGGGCCGGGTCGATGACGATGACCTCGTCGTCGTCACCCACGATCCACGTGTTGTTCTCGACCTTGTGCTCGACGCCGTCGACATCGACGACGCCCTCGGTCACCACTCGCTCGATACGCGCTGTCACGCTTCCGCACTCTAGCGGGTTTGCCCGGTCAGGCGACCAGTGCGCGGATCGCGTTGATGATGAGCTGGACCGCCAGCGCGGCCAGGAGCAGGCCCGCGATGCGGGTCACCAGCTCGACGCCGTTCTCCTTGATGACCCGGATGATCGAGACCGAGAAGCGCATGAAGAGCCAGAGCACGATGTGCACCGCGGCGATGGCCAGGCCCAGTGCGAGGATGTCGGCCAGCTTGCCCTCGGCCTGCTGGGCGAAGACGATGGTCGCCACGATCGCGCCCGGCCCGGCCAGCAGCGGGGTGCCCAGCGGCACGAGCGCCACGTTGACGCTGGACATGACCTCGTCGCTCTTGGGGGCGGTCTGGCCGCGCAGCAGTTCGAGGGCGACCAGCAGCAGGAGCAGCCCGCCGGAGATCTGCATGGCCGCGACCTCGACGTGCAGGTAGCCCAGGATGGCCTGGCCGAAGACGGCGAAGGCGACGATCAGGCAGAAGGCGGTGACCGCGGCCTGCCAGGCGACCCGCTTGCGTTCCTGGAGCGTGCGGCCGCCGGTGTAGGCCAGGAAGAGCGGGATGACCCCCGGCGGATCCATGATCACGAACATCGTCACGAAGGCGCCGACGAAGAACTGCAGGTCGAACACTGCCCACTCCCCCCTTCCAGCAGGGGGAGCCGAATTCCGATCCTAACCGGCGGGCCGCGGCGCGGGTCTCAGGTGTCCAGCCGCGGCGAGAACGCGCCGAAGGGGATGTCGAGCGGGGCGAGGTCACGCAGGTCCACCAGGCTGAGCTGGGCCAGCGCGATCACGCAGCCGGCTTCGGCGGGCCAGCCGATGGTCCAGAGCCAGTTGCCCATGGCCTCGCCCGCGTAGACCGCGCGGTCCGCCGGCCCGTGCACGCACCACAGCGCGGTCGGGTGGCCGAGCACGTCGATCTTGGCGTTGGGCGGACCCTCGTCGAAGCCCACGCCCGGGTCTGGCCCGTCCAGGCCGGCGAAGGCCGCGCCCAGGCCGATGCCCGGCTCCTCGGCGATGATCACCAGGTCGGCCGGGCCGTGCGTGACGGACGGGCCGGACAGCGCGACCACGCTGGCGCGCCCGCCGGTGCGTTCGTCGCCGACCTCCCCGAAACCGGTCACCAGCCAACCGGCCGGCAGCGGCCAGGGCAGCCAGACCGGGACGACGGAGTTGTTCCGTACGAGGTCGACGGAGGTGCTGGACGGGTGTCTGGGCGGCTGGAACGGGAGCACGTCGCCATGCGCGTCACAGCGCCAGGCACTGTGCCAGGCGCTCGGCGGATGAAGCAGCCCGAAACACCGCGGACAGGTTGGTGCCGCTCTCACAGCTACTCACGGTGCTCCGACCCGCACCGATCCGTCAAGAGGGCGCCGTTATATAACCGCAATGTGCGCGTAAAGTGTGTGGGCGCGATCGTGCTCGACGGGGACCTGATCCTGCTGGTCAAGCGGGGCAGGCCGCCCGGCCTGGGGCTGTGGTCGCTGCCCGGCGGCCGGGTCGAGGCCGGGGAGAGCGACGCCGAGGCGTTGCGCCGTGAGCTCGCCGAGGAGACCGGCCTCAGCGTCGAGGTCGGTCCCCTCGCGGGCGTCGTGGAGCGGCCGGGGCCGGGCGGCGTGGTCTACGAGATCCACGACTACCTGGCCGTCGCCCGCTCCGGCACGCTCGCCGCCGGTGACGACGCCGCGGACGTGCGCTGGTGCCCGCTGGCGGAGCTCGGCCGGTGGCCGCTCACCGAGGGCCTGCTGGAGGCGCTGACCGCCTGGTCGGTCATTCCGCGGCCAGGGTCGTCGTCCACAGGATGAGGTGGTCGGCGTTGTAGGTCGCCGAGCGGCCCAGCCCCAGCACGCGCGTCCCGGACAGCGCCACCGCGGCCAGCCACTGGCGGCCCTCCCCGGTGAGCTGGTCGGCGCTCGGGTCGTGCCGGGTCCAGCTCTGGCCGTCCTCGGAGATCCACGCCGCGCCGTCGCCGTTGTGCGTGCCGACCGCGACCACGCCCGACTCGGTGGCGGCCAGGTCGTGCACCTCGGCCGGGTGCTCGGCGCGCAGCCAGGTGTAGTCGCCCCAGGTCTTGCCGCCGTCGGTGGAGTAGCCGGAGAAGACCTTGCGCACGCCGTCGTGCACCGCGGTCCCGATGACCACCACGCGGTCGCCGACGGCCACCACCTGGCGCAGTCCGGCGCTGGTCGCGTCCTTGGGCAGGATGCGGGGCCTGGCCTTCCACGTCTGGCCGTCGTCGGACCACCACAGCACGCCGCTCTCGCGGTCGGCCCGGCCGGCGCCGCCGACGGCGAAGTAGCGCTCGCCCGCCGCGGCCAGGTCGTGGATCCGGACGTCGGCGCCGCCCTGCGGGAGCTGCTTGGCCTTGGCGAACTTCTGGCCGTCCCGGGTGTGCCACAGGGCGGCGGCAGCCGTACCGGCCGGGTTGCGTTCCTCGCCGCCGAGCACGTAGCCGTTGTGGCCGGCGGTGATGCGGTGGAGGGTCACGGAGTTCTGGCCGCGGGCGGGGGCCGCGGTCTTCTTCCAGACCCGGGCGTCGGTGGAGGAGATCACCAGCGGTTCGGAGACGCTGGCGGCCACCTCGTTGCCGCCGACGGCGATCCAGCCCTTGGGGCCGTGGGCGACGTCGCGCAGCGCCTGCAGGCGGGGGCCGCCGAGGCTGTGCGCGTCCCAGAACTCTCCGTCGAGGCTGCTCCAGATGCCCGCCTCACCCGAGGCCGAGCCGACCGCCACGTACCAGCCGTCGCCGGTCGCCACCCGCGCCACCTCGCGGGCGACCCGGGTCAGGCCCTGCACCCGGCCGAGCTCGACGCGTGCGGGCTCGCCGCCCGGCGGCACCGTCATCAGCACGGGCTGGTTGTCGATGTCGGAGGCGGCCCGGTCGCCGCCGCCGAACACGGTCCCGTCCGGGGTGAGCGCGAAGCCGCGCAGCGTCGCGTCACCCAGGTCGCCGATCGTCGCGCGCTTGGTCCAGGTCTTGGCGTCGTCGCTGGTCAGCACGGAGTAGCCGGCCAGGCCGACCAGGCTGATCGCGGCCACGCCGCCGCCGTAGGTCACCACCCGGTCGACGCCGGCGCTCTGCCGGTCGAGGCCGTTGATCGTGCCGCACTGCCCCCACTGCTCGCCGGTGGCCGAGCAGTACACCCTGACCTGCCCCTCCGGCGTCGGCGGCGCGGTGGAGACCAGCACGAACTGCTTCGGGAGTACGGCAAGCGCCCCGGCCTTCGGTTGCGCCTCGGGCAGCAGGAAGCCGGTCGCGCGCCAGGTCCGGCCGCCGTCGGTCGAGCGGATCGCCCGCGAGCCGTCGCCCTGGCCCGGGCGGCCGAGCGCGACGACGGTGTCGCCTCGCGCCTCGACCGCCTCCAGCGTCCGCACGTCCAGGTCGCCCAGCTCCACGCGCTGCCACGTCCGGCCGTCCGGCGAGCTCCACGCCGCGGGCTCGGCCGGGGAGCCGCCCACGGCGACGAAGCCCTCGGCGGTCCTGGCCAGGTCGCGCACGCTCTCGCCGCGCCGGAACGCGCTCAGGCCCGCGGCCTCCACGCTCTCCCAGGAGAAGCCGTCGGTGCTCGTCCACAGGCCGACGCCCGACTCCTCGTCGCCGCCCGCGGCCAGCCAGTGGCCCTCGGCGCCGACCACCTTCAGCACGGTCGCGGTGGGCGAGTCGGACACCTTGCCGAGCTGCCACGTACGGCCGGCGTCCGGGGAGAAGAGGAAGAGCGGGCGCGGGGTGGGGCTCGTGGTGTCGCTGCCGACGGCGACGACCACCTGGCCGGCGGTGGCCACGTCGTTGAGCTTCTGGTTGGAGCCGCTCACCGCCGAGCTCAGCTCGAACAGGGTGTCGGCGGGCAGGAACCGGCCGGTGGCCAGGCTCAGCCCGTCGGGGGTGCGGTTCGCGAGCTGGCGCCAGGCCAGGATGCCGCCGGCGACGGTGAGCGCGATGGCGACCAGGATCGCCACGGGGGCGGCCAGCCTGCGCCGCCGTACCGGGCTGGACCTCCTGGTGGCGGCCGGGGCGGGACCGCGCTGGTGGCGGCCCGCGCCCGCCGGGCCGGAGGCGACCAGCAGGTCCGGCCGGGTCGGGCGACCGCCCGGCGGGCGGCCCACGCGGCGGACGGCGGGCTGGTCGTCGTCGCCGTGTACGTGCTCGGGCTCGGCGTCGATGGCGGGCTCCACCGGGATGGGGACCGCGGGGGGCGGCTCCTCACGGTCGTCCCGGCGCTCCCAGTCCCGGTGCTCCCAGTCGTCGCCGTCCCAGTCGTGACGCTCCCGGTCGTGACGCTCCCGGTCGTGACGTTCCCGGTCGTGGCGTTCCCGCTCCTCGCGGTTGCGGTCCTCGCGTGCCCGCTCCTCGGGGTCGTCGTGCTCGTGGCGCTCCCGCTCCTCGCGGTTGAGCTGTTCCCGGCGGTCGCGTTCCTCGCGGTCCTCGTGGGGGTCGCGGCGGGCGTACGGCTGGGCGCGCTCGGCTGGGCGGGCGGGTGGGGGTTCCTCCGCCACCGGTTCGTCCCGGGCCGGCTCGTCCCTTGGGGGCTCGTCGGGGGATGGGTCCTGGGCGGGGGGTGGTTGGTCGCGGCGCAGGGGGATGCCCTGGCGCGGGTAGGGCTTGGTGTCGGCGGTGCGCTGCCTGCGCTCGGTCTCCTCGGGCGACTCGGGGGCCTCCTGGGGGTAGGGGCGGGCCTGGCCGGTGGCGACCAGCTTGTCCGGCCGGCTGACCAGGCGGCGGCGCCGCTCGTCGGTCTCCGGCTCGGCGGTCGGCGAGCTGTACGGCCGGCGTCCCCGGGGCGCCTCGGGCGGCTCCTCCTCAGGCGTGGGCGAGGCGAACGGCGGCAACCCCCAGGGCGAGGCGAGCGGTAACCCCCGCGCCCGGTCGTCGGTGGGCCCGGGCGGCGCATGCTCGATCCGCGGCTCCCGCGGCCGCGCAGGCCCCACACCCGGCGGCTGCTCCAGGCCTGACGCCCGCGCCTCCCCTGGGCCATCCGCAGGCGGCTGCTCCGTACCCGGCGCGCGCGCCTCCCCCGGGCCCGCCGCAGACGGCTGATCCGGGCCTGACGCCCGGATCTCCTCCACGCCCGCCGCAGGGGACTGCTCCGGGCCTGGCGCCCGTGTCTCCTCCGCGCCCGGCGCAGGTGGCTGCTGCGGGCCCGCAGGGGGCGGTGGGGCCTCCGGGTGGATGGAGGGGCCGGTGGGGGCGGCGGGGGGCTCGTCGTCCTGCCGCCGGGGCGGATCGCTGGGGCCGGAGGCCACGCGCCGCACCTCCTCGTGAGGTTTGGGACCGTTCCAGGGGTCTTTGCCTGCCTAACCGCCGTCCTGGGCGAAATTCTGGGAAAAATCACCCAGGCTGCGGCGCACGGGACTACTTCTACCCTCCCGAGCCACGATGATCACCTCGAATCCCCGATGTGTCACAGGATCCAGACCAGCACGCCCGCGACGGAAGCGCGAGACCTCTCTAGCGAGATTCCACAAACCCCCGGGCTATTTATCCGGAAATAGTAGGAACTGCCCGCTTCTTTGCCAGCACGAAAACCCCTACCCCGAAGACGCCGAGCTGCACCACGGTCCCCACGAGCGACTGCCACGGCACCGCCCCTTGCTGCATCGCGTCGGACAGCTCCCCCGACGCCGCGCTCGTCCCGAAGGCGAAGACGTTGTTGATCACGTGCATCGCGATCGCCGCCTCCAGCCCGCCGGTCCGGACGGTGAGCAGCCCCATGACCACCCCGAAGCTGAACACGTCGATCATGCCCGCCCCGGTGTAGCCGTGCAGCGACATGAAGGCCAGCGACCCGAGCAGGATCCCGTAGATCGGGTTGCGCAGGTAGGAGCCGAAGGCCTGCACCAGCCAGCCGCGGAAGATGTACTCCTCGGTCGCCGCCTGAAACGGCACCAGCAGGACGATCACCAGCAGAGCCGGCAGGAACGTCGCCCAGCCCGCCCAGCCGAACATCCCGGACAGGTCCTCCCCGGTGGCCGCGAAGGCCGAGACCATCGCGATCTGCCCCAGGAGCAGCGCCACCACCGCGATCCCGGCGCACTGCGCCATCCATCCCCAGCGCAGCCGCCCGGCCACCGAGGAGAGCGTGCCGGGCCGCCGCCGCTGGATGAGCGCGGCGGTGCCGTACACGACGGGCAGCACCGCCGCGATCGGCAGCAGCAGGAAGACCAGCGCGTAGAGCGGGTCGCTGAAGAGCTGGATGGTGGTGAGCACCTTGATGCCCAGGAAGGGCGCGGCCAGCATGCCGGCGAACAGCACCACGAAGCCGACGACGAAGAAGGCGGCGCCCACGATCAGCGTGCCGACCAGGGGCCGCCACCACTCGGTGGCCCGGTTGCGGGCGAGGTGGTCGTAGCGCAGGCCGGGCTGGGTGGGGAGCAGGAACGGCTCGGGCGCCGGCGGCTGGTAGCCCGTCGGAGGATACGGCCGGCCGTAGGGAACCGGTCCCTCCCCGTACGGACCCCGCCCCTGGCCGTACGGCACCGGTCCGTCCCCGTACGGACCCGGCCCCTGGCCGTACGGCACCGGTCCCGGTGCGTGCGGACCCGGTCCCTGGCCGTGGGGCGCCTGCGGCTCTGGAGTCTCCTGCATGCTGCCATTCTTCCTGCCGGGCGCGCATTTCTTCACAGACTGGCCGGGCGATCGCGTGGATTCTCCAGGAGTAAGCAGTCCAACCCTGGGAGTCAGTCATGTCCAAGCTGGGGCCGTTCGTCACGCTCGCGGTGGGTGTCGTGCTCGCCGGCGGGCTGGGCGTGGCCAGCGTCGCCGCCAATCCCGGTGCCCGGGAGGCCGCGGGCACCGCCGAGGTGGTGCAACCGCCCGCCGAGGCCACCTCCTCCGCCACACCGGCCGAGAACCCGGCCGGAAACACCTCGCCGCCGAGCACGAAGCCCGCGCCGGTCCGCGCCGACTACGCCGGCCGGGTCGAGGGCACCCGGGCCCTGATCGCGGTCTCGATCCGCGGGGCCAAGGCCATCGGCTACTTCTGCGACGGCCGTACCGAGGCCTGGTTCCTCGGCAAGGTCGCCGGCGGCCAGGTCGAGCTGGAGGGCTTCGGCGGGGCCAAGCTCACCGCCGCGCTCGGCGGCGGCCGGGCGGCGGGCGAGGTCGCCGTGGGTGGCAAGAAGTGGGACTTCACCGCCCCGACCGTCAAGAAGCCCTCGGGCCTCTACCGCGCCACCGCCATCGTGCGCGGCGCCAAGATCAAGGCGAGCTGGATCTACCTCCGCAACCCGAACGGCGACGGCTTCACCCAGGTCGGCACCGCCTTCGTCGGCGAGCAGAAGGTCGAGCCGCCCGCGCTCACGCCGGGCAGCCCGGTCACCATCAACGGCGGCCAGGTCGAGGCCGAGGACGTCGACGGCTTCATCGAGGAGATGTCATGACCGCAGTGCTTCCGCCCCGCCGTACCGGCCTCGCGCCGCTGCTGCTCCCGCTCCTGGCCGGTGGCCTGGTCATGGTCGCCCTCGGCGTGTACGGCAGAGCCCACACCCCGACCGGTTTCGCGATCGGCCCGGCGGGCTTCTCCGGCGCGCAGCCGATGAAGGCCTGGCTGACCACGGGCGCCTTCCTGCTCGCCTTCGTCCAGGTCGTCTCGGCGCTGTCGATGTGGGGCAAGATCGGCGTCCGCATCCCCGGCGCGGTGCACCGCTGGTCGGGACGGCTGGCCTTCCTGCTCACCGTCCCGGTGGCCTTCCACTGCCTGTACGCGCTGGGCTTCCAGTACGACGTGCCGCGCGTGCTGATCCACTCGCTGCTCGGCTGCTTCTTCTACGGCGTCTTCACCGCGAAGATGCTCGCGCTGCCGCGCAAGGGCCTGCCCGGCTGGACCCTGCCGGTGCTGGGCTCGCTGGTCTTCACCGCGCTGGTGGGGCTCTGGCTGACCTCGTCGTTCTGGTTCTTCACCGTCATCGGGGTTCAGGTGTGAAGGTGCTGGTCCTGGTGAGGCCGGCGGCGCGGCCCTTGGCGGCGACGACGAGGGCCATCTTGCGGGAGGCCTCGTCGATCATCTCGTCGCCGAGCATGGCCGCGCCGCGCTTCTCCACGGTGGTGTAGTACTCGTACGCCTCCAGGATCAGCTCGGCGCGGTCGTAGTCCTCCTGCGCGGGCGAGAAGACCTCGTTGGCCGCGTCCACCTGCAGCGGGTGCAGCACCCACTTGCCGTCGAAGCCGAGCGCCGCGGCCCGGCGGGCGACCTGCCGGTAGCCCTCGACGTCCTTGATCTGCAGGTAGGGGCCGTCGATGACCTGGAGGTCGTGGGTGCGGGCGGCCATCAGCAGCCGCATCAGGATGTAGTGGTAGGCGTCGCCTTCGGTGTAGCCGGGCGGCTGCTGGCCGACGACGAGGGTGCGCATGTTGATCGAGGCCATGAAGTCGGCCGGGCCGAAGACCAGGGCCTCCAGCCGCTTCGAGCTGCCCGCGATGGCGTCCACGTTGACCAGGCCGCGGGCGTTCTCGATCTGCGCCTCGATGCCGATCCGGCCGACCTCGTAGCCCATCGTGCGCTCGATCTGGGTGAGCAGGGTGTCGAGCCAGACCACCTCGGTCGGGTCCTGCACCTTGGGCAGGATCAGGCAGTCGAGCTGCTCGCCCGCGCCTTCCACGACCTCGATGACGTCGCGGTAGGTCCACTGCGTCTCCAGGCCGTTGACCCGCACCGCGCGGGTCTTGCCGCTCCAGTCGCCGGTGCGCAGCGCGTCCACGATGTTCTTGCGCGCCTCGGCCTTGGCCAGGGGCGCGACCGCGTCCTCCAGGTCGAGGAAGACCTCGTCGGCGGGGAGCGTCTGGGCCTTCTCCAGGAAGCGCAGGCTGCTGCCGGGCACCGCGAGGATCGAACGTCGTGAGCGCATGGCCACACGCTAGCGGGCGGCTTCGGCGAGCTGCCAGATCGGGGCTTCTATGGCGGCCATTCGCGGGCAGGATGGCAGGCATGGCATTCACTTCCGAAGAGCTCGAGTACCTCAAGTCCCGTCCGCTCGCCCGGCTGGCGACGCTCGGTCCGGACGAGCAGCCCGATGTCGTGCCTCTGGCCGCCGAGTTCGACGGCGCCTGCTTCTGGGTGGGCGGCGGGCCGACCGTGCTCAAGACCCGCAAGGTGCGCAACGTCGCGGCCGGCCGTACCAAAGTGGCGCTGGTCTTCGACGACCTGGTGAGCATGGAGCCGTTCGTCGCCCGCGGCATCCGCGTGTACGGCGTGGCCGACGGCCCGGTGGAGCGCGTGGGCATGGTCGGGCCCGGCCACTACCTGCGCATCACCCCGACCGAGTCGTGGAGCTGGAACATGGCCGGGGAGCCGGTGGGCGAGGAGTGGTACCCCGCCCGCCACGCCGTGCACTAGCCGAGCGGCTTCTCGAACCAGTGGTGGGCGTAGGGCTCGTCGTTGAAGGCGGGCACCTCGTGGTAGCCGGTCCGGTGGTAGAGGCTGATCGCCTCGGTCAGGCTCCGGTTGGTGTCGAGCCGCACGGCTTTGGCCCCGGCCGCCGCCGCGCGGTCCTCCAGCTCGGCCAGGAAGCGCCGGCCCAGCCCCAGCCCGCGCACGGCCGGGGAGACCCACATGCGCTTGATCTCCGCGTACGGCAGGCCGGAGAGCTTGAGCGCGCCGCAGCCGACCGGTTCGCCGTGCACCATCGCGACGAGCAGGAGCCCGGCGGGCGGGGTGACGTCCTCGTCCCGCACCTGCCGGGCCCTGGCGAGCTCGAAGCCGTGCTCGAAGCGGTCGCCGATCTCGGCGTAGTAGGCCGCCAGGCAGCGCCGGGCGTCGGGGTGGGCCGGGTCGAGCACCTCGAAGCGCACCGTCGAGGCGGTCAGCAGCCGTTCGACCTCGGCCATGGCGCTGACCAGGCGCTCGCGTTGCCGCTCGTCGAGCGGGAGCAGGATGGACGCGGCCAGGTCGTCGGAGCGGCGGTCGAGCTCGTCGCGGGCGGCGAGGCCGGCTTCGGTGAGCCGGGCGGTGCGCACCCGGCCGTCGCCGGCGCGGGCGTCGACGGTGACCAGCCCTTCGGCCTCCAGCGCGCGCAGCAGCCGGGAGAGGTATCCGGAGTCGAGTTCGAGGCGGGCGCGCAGCTCGCGCAGGTCGGCTCCGCCCGGGCCGATCTCCCACAGCAGCCTGGCCTGCCCGAGCGGGCGGCCCAGGGAGAGGAAGGCGTCTTCGAGCGCGCCGGCCCGCTGTGTCACCGTGCGGTTGAAGCGGCGTACCCGGTCCACCAGTGTCGCGTCCACTTATCTGACCTTAGTCAGAGATCGGCCGGATGGCTAGGCTGTCGCGGTGTGACCGAAGTCCTGCGCACCCCCCGGCTGACCCTCCGCCCCGTCGGGGCCGGCGACCTCGCCTGGCTGGCGGCCCACTGGACCGCACCCGACGTGCGGCGCTTCCTCTTCGACGGCGAGGCGCCCGACACGGCGGAGATCGAGGAGGTCATCGCCGACGGGCACAGCCCGCTGTGGGTGATCGTCGCCGGCGGCACGGCGATCGGCGTGGCCGGGCTGCGGCCGCTGGAGGAACTCGGCCCGGAGGTCTACTACAGCCTCGCCCCCGAGGTCTGGGGCCGCGGCTACGCCACCGAGGCGGCCCGCGCGGTCATCGAGCACGCCCTCGGGCCGATGGGCCTGCCGGAGGTGCTGGCCGAGGTGGACGAGGGCAACACCGCCTCGCTCGCGGTGGTCGAACGGCTCGGCATGGCCCCCTTCGAGAAGGTGGCCGGACTGCTCGGGCCGATGATCCGCTACCGGGTTACAGTGCAGACGTGACGGTCATCGAGGAAGGCGCCAAGAAGTCGGGCGTGCTCTGGCTCGGGCTCGACCGGCCCCGGCTGGCCTGGCACACCTGGCACGACGGCGCGGTCTACGTGGTCACCGGCGAGGGCGAGCAGGACCTGCCCGGCCTGGCGGGGCTCGACCGGGTCGAGATCACGCTGCGCAGCAAGGACAACGGGGCCCGGCTGGTGGCCTTCGAGGCGTCGGTCGAGGTGGTCGACCAGGCCGCCGAGCCGGAGGCGGTCGCCGCGCTGGCCAAGGACCGGCTCAACGCCCCAGACGGCGCCGCGATCACCGAGCGCTGGGCCCGGACCGCGACGGTCGTGAAGCTCCGCCCGCTCACCGGGTGAGGACGGGCTCCCGCACCTCCGCCTTCGGCGCGGCCGGTCGCGCCGAGGCCAACTGGGCCAGCAGCGCGCCGCTCAGCACGATGAGCCCACCGATCACCTGGAACCTGGTGAGCTGCTGGCCGAGCAGGAACCACGCGACGATCGCCCCGAAGATCACCTCCAGGGTGGCCACCGTGGCGCCCACCGCGGCCGACAGCCGCCGCACCGCGTTGACCCCCAGGCAGTAGGCGACGGCCGTGGCCACGACGATCATCCAGGCGTACGCGCCCCAGGCCGGCAGCGTGTTGCCGCCGAGCGTGACCTGCTCGCCGAGCGCCGTCCACGGCAGGCTCCAGGGCTGCGCGAACGGCACCAGCAGGAGCGAGGCGCCGAGCATGCCCCAGGCGACCAGGCCCAGCGGGTCCACGTCCTCGCCGAAGCTGTCGCTGAGCAGGAAGTAGGCCGCGCAGCACGCTCCGGCGGCCAGGCCGAGCAGCACGCCGATCAGGTCGAGGCGCATGCCGGCCCAGAACTCGGTCACGATCGCGAGGCCGACGAAGGCGACCAGCGCCCCGGCGTAGGCCACCCGCGGCAGCCGTACCCGCCGGACGAAGCGCACCCAGAGCACGACCATCACCGGCGCGGTGAACTCCAGCAGCAGAGCCACGCCCACCGGCAGCCTGGTGATCGCCACGAAGTACAGAGCCTGCACGCCGGCGACCGCGACCAGCGCGTAGGCGGCGAAGAACCCCAGCTTGTCCCGCGGGATGCGCAACGCGGCGGGCCGGAAGAGGGCCAGGAGGGCGACCATCAGCACCCCCGCGCCCGCCATGCGCAGCCAGACCGATTCGAGCGGCGCCAGTCCGGCGGCGTTCAGGAACTTCGCCATCGGCCCGGAGAAGGCGAAACACCATGAGGAGATCAGGGCCAGCAAGAGTCCGGCGTACCGCATCGAACACCACCAAGGGGGGTAATCACCATTCAGTACTTTTGATACTGACATGAGACTTCCCGGTCACACAACCCCCAGCTTGGCCAGCAGCCGCCGGCAGGACTGCACGTCCTCCTCGCCCAGCGGCCCCAGGAAGTGCTCGCGGATCGCGCCCTGGTAGGTCGGCCTGGCCTGCTCCAGCCGGGCCTGCCCGGCGTCGGTGAGCACGGCGAACAGGCCACGGGCGTCGCTCTCGCACGCCTCCCGCGACACCAGCCCGTCCCGCTGCAGCCGGTCGATCAGCCGGGTGAGCCCGCTCCGCGACAGCAACACCTGGTGCGCCAGGTCGTTCATCCGCAGCCGCCGGCCGGGCGCCTCGGCGAGTCTGGCCAGCACCTCGTAGCAGGGCAACGCCAGGTCGTGCGCCCGGAGCAGGTCCGCCTCCAGCCTGGTGGCGATCCGTACCTGGGCCCGCTGCAACATCCGCCAGACGGCGAGTTCCTCGGAGGTCAGGAGCACGCAGTAACCTTAGAACGTTGCGTGTGCATCTAGTGCGCCGCCCATCCATATCAGCGACAAGGAGTGCCGAGCTTCCATGGCACCTACCCCAGAGCAGGTGACGGCCGCCCTCGCGACCGTGAACGACCCCGAGATCCGTCGGCCCATCACCGACCTCGACATGGTCAAGAGCATCGACATCTCCCCCACGGGCGAGGTCGTCGTGGGCATCTTCCTGACCGTGTCGGGCTGCCCGCTGAAGGACACCATCACCCGCGACGTGACCAACGCCGTCTCCAAGATCGACGGCGTCACCAGCGTGCGCGTGGCCATGGACGTGATGAGCCAGGAGCAGCGCAAGGCGCTCCAGACCAAGCTGCGCGGCGACCGCGCACCCGAGAAGGAGATCCCCTTCAACCAGCCCGGCTCGCTGACCCGCGTCTTCGCGGTCGCCAGCGGCAAGGGCGGCGTCGGCAAGTCCTCCGTGACGGTCAACCTCGCCGCGGCGATGGCGGCCCAGGGCATGAAGGTCGGCATCGTCGACGCCGACATCTACGGCCACAGCATCCCGCGCATGCTCGGCGCGAGCGAGCGGCCGACCAAGGTCGAGGACATGATCATGCCGCCGGTGGCGCATGACATCAAGGTCATCTCGGTCGGCATGTTCAAGCCCGACGGCAACACCCCCGTCGTCTGGCGCGGCCCCATGCTCGACCGGGCGCTGCACCAGTTCCTCGCCGACGTCTACTGGGGCGACCTCGACGTCCTGCTCCTCGACCTGCCGCCCGGCACCGGCGACATCGCCATCTCCGTGGCCCAGCGGCTGCCCGGCGCCGAGATCCTCGTCGTCACCACCCCGCAGATGGCCGCCGCCGAGGTCGCCGAGCGGGCCGGCTCCATCGCCGCGCAGACCCACCAGCAGATCGCCGGTGTCATCGAGAACATGTCGTGGCTGCCCTGCCCGCACTGCGACGAGCGGGTGCACGTCTTCGGCGAGGGCGGCGGCCAGACCGTGGCCGACGCCCTGACCCGCATCCTCGGCTCCCGGGTGCCCCTGCTCGGCCAGGTGCCCATCGACCTGCGCCTGCGCGAGGGCGGCGACGAGGGCAAGCCGCTCGTCCTCACCGACCCCGACTCGCCCGGCGCGGCCGAACTGCGGAAGATCGCGGCCACGCTGTCCAAGCGGTCGAGCAGCCTGAAGGGCATGCAGCTCGGGCTCGCGCCCAACCGCGGCTGACCTGCTCTCTTCTCGTACGGCCACGCCTCCCTAGGGGCGTGGCCGTACGGCGTTGCGGGTCAGGGGAAGGCGGGATTGGTCCCGTCCCATTCGGCCAGCGGGGCGCAGTGCCACTGCCAGCCCACCTGGCGCTCCTGACCGGGCAGGTCCGCCCGGCCGTTGGCCCACAGCAGCGTCGTCCAGGGATCGGTGTCCTCGGGCGCCCACGGGAACATCCGGCGCAACACCGCCGTGGCCACCTCCGCCGACGGCACGAACGGCACGCCCAGCGCGCCCCCGGCGTCCGCGGTGTGCACGAGCAACTCGTCGCAGGCCATGCCCGCGAACCCGGACACGTCCGCCCGGCCCCACGGATGCCAGCCACGCGCCTCAGCGGGCGACCCCTCCACCACGTACGCCAGGACGGTCGCCAGGGCCCGCACCGAGGCCACCAGGTCCTCCGGCTCGGACTCCGGGCGTACGCGCACCTCCAGCGTGCTCAGCTCCTTGTCGCCCGCCACGAGGTCGGTGGAGTACCACATCAGGCAGTCGCCCATGTGGGCCACGACCCCGGACACCGTCCAGTCCATCCCGGGGACCTGCGTCCCGGCCCATTTCGGGCCCTGCCCGGCGGCCAGGAGGTCGAGGTGCTGGAGGCATTCGGCGGCGACGGCTCGGAGGGTGTTCGCGTCCATGGCCGAATCTTTGCACAACAAGTTCGGAGATCGCTGGCAACTCTCGATCTTCTGTTCGATCCCGGAGCCTCGGTCAGGTGGACTCGGGGTCGTACGGGGGGATCTCGCCGGCGCGGAGTTCGTGGGTGAGGGCGGCGACGGGCGCGGGGACGTACTCCGGCTCGGCGGCCGGGGAGGTCTGCCAGTCGTCGGCGTCGTCCATGAGGTGCTTGCGGACGAAGTTCTTCGGGTTGAGGTCGGTGGGGTCGAAGTTGGAGAACTCCGGCCCCAGCCCGGCCTTCAGGTCGTCACGGGCGTTGTTCGCCATGCGGCGGAGATTGCGCAGGGTCTTGCCCGCCTGAGCGGCCGCCTGCGGCAGCTTCTCCGGGCCGAAGACCAGCAGCGCGATGACGATCAGCGCCGCGATCTCGAACCAGCCAAGATTGAACACCCTGAGCTCCTCACATTCCAGCCACTCCAGAGTAAGGCAGGTTATGAGGGGCTTGGGGTGGCCACCGGCTCCTCTTCGGCCATGACGGTCAGGGTGGCCGTGGCTTCCTGGCCGTCACGCTGGTACTTGACGGTCACCTTGGAACCGGGCGCCTTGGCGCGGATGAGGGCGATGAGCTCGTTGCCGTTCTCCAGGCGGAGGCCGTCGATCTCCAGGATGACGTCCCCGGCCTTGAGCCCGGCCTTGCCTGCGGGGCCGGCGGCGTCGACCGGCTGGCGACCCTCCTGCGGCGCGCTGGCGATCTTGACGCCCTGGCCGCGGTAGTCGTTGTCCAGGACGATGCCGATGCGGGGGCGCTTCGCCTTGCCGTACTTGATGATGTCCTCGGCGACGCGCCGCGCCTGGTTGCTGGGGATGGCGAAGCCCAGGCCGATGTTGCCGCTCTCGCCGCCGAGCGAGCGGCCCAGCGTGGCGATGGCGGAGTTGACGCCGACGACCTCGCCGTTGACGTTGACCAGGGGCCCGCCGGAGTTGCCGGGGTTGATCGCGGCGTCGGTCTGGATGGCGCTGATGTAGGCGACGTCCTCGGGACGCTGGGCGGTCTCCTGACCGGCGACGACCGGGCGGTTGAGCGAGCTGACGATGCCGGTGGTGACCGTGCCGCTCAGGCCGAGCGGCGAGCCGACGGCGATGACGGGGTCGCCCACGACGACCTGGTCGGAGTTGCCGAGGACGATCTCGGGGGTGCCGAAGGTCTCGTCGGGCTTGACCACCGCGAGGTCGGAACCGGCGTCGCGGCCGATGATGCGGGCCGAGGTGCTCTTGCGGTTGTTGAAGTTGATCCGGATCTCGCCGCCCTTGGCGGCCATGGCGACGACGTGGTTGTTGGTGACCACGTAGCCGCCCTTGATCAGGAAGCCGGAGCCCGAGGCGGCCTCGGTGCCCGTGCCGTTGCCGACGTCGAGCGAGACGACGCTGGGTAGCACCCGTGAGGCCACGCCGGCGACCGAGTCCGGCGGGCGGGCGGTGCTGCCGCTGGGGACGGGGCCGAGGCTGTAGGACGGGTTGTTGCCCGAGTCGTTCCGGGTCAGCAGGTAGGTGCCGACGCTGCCGAGGGTGGCGGCGAGCATGGCGGCCACGACGGCGATCACCACGACGACGCCCAGGCTGGTGCCGGGGCGGGGGGCGGTGGCCGTGCCGCCCGGGTGAGCGCCGCTCGGGGGCGGGGCCCAGCCCGGGCCCATGCCGGACGCTTGGAACGGCGGGGGCGGGGGCGAACCCGGGCCGCCGGGGCTGCCGAAGCCGCCGGGGCCGCTGGTGCTGTGGCCGGAGGTCGAGGCGCCCGGGCCGTAGCCGGGGGCGGCGGGGCCGTAGCCGGGCGCGCCGCCGCCGTTGGCGTAGCCGTTGGGGTGGCCGCCGGCCGGGTGGGTCCCCGTCGGCTGGCCGCCGGTGGGGTGCGTCCCGGTCGGCTGGCCGCCGGGCGTGGGGCCGGCGGTCGGATGGGTTCCCGTCGGGTGGGTGCCGGGCGGGGGCATGAAGGTGGCGGTGCCGTTGGGGGCGCCGCCGTCCGGGCGCGCGTAGCCGCCGGTGCCGGGCTGCGGGCCGTACCCGTCCGTGAGGGAGGAGCCACCGGTGGAGGTGGCGGTGGAGGAAGTAGGGCCGCCGGACTGCTCGCCGAAGACCACCGTGTCCGTGGGAGGACGCCCGGAGGGGTCCCCCCAGCTCTCGGCGGGCCGGAAGTCGGGCCGGTCGAGCCGCTCAGTGGTGTCCGACGGCGTGCGTCCGTCCTCGGAGGGGGGGCGCGTCTCGTCGGTCATCTAGTTCCTCACTACTCCTTGTCCGGCCGCACGCCATCCTGGCGTGGGCGGCATACGAGAGATGTAAAGCACCGAATCACGATCGTATGCCCCTGAGGCCGTTGCCTAAGCCAGGGCCCCCTAAGGAACGCTGGTCTTGTGCACGGTGGTCGGAGGAGGACCCGAGGTCTGGTTGGCCGTGGACACGAACAGGGTGCCGAGGGCCACCGCGGCGGAGACGACGCCGACCGCGACGTAGGTGCTCCGGCGCTTACGCCCAGGGCCGGAGGAACCGGACGGGTCGCGGCGGGGACGGTTGTCCAAGGGCGCGATGCTGCGCGGCCCAGGGAGCGGAACCCCGCCGAAGGTCCGGGGGAAAGGGCGCTCCCTCGGCGGCACGGGCCCACCGGGTTCGCCCATGAGCAGCAGGGACATGGTCAGGTCGGCCGGCATGGCAGGCCCGTCGAGCGAACGCAGGCGCGACTTCAGCGCCCGCATCGATTCCACCTCCCGGCGGCATTCCGCACAGAAGGTCAGGTGTGCCAGGGCGCGCTCACGTTCCATGTGATTGAGCTCGCCGTCGACCAGAGCGGATACGTTCTCTCCAAGATGCGACATATCAGACTTCCTCCCCACGAGTACCAGGCGGCGGGGGGAACTGAGATGAGAGTTGCCGAGGCGCACGATGCTCCAACGCCTCCCGCAACTGTGCCCTGCCACGGTGAATCCGGCTGCGGACCGTGCCCAGCTTCACGCCGAGCGTGGCCGCGATCTCTTCATACGACAGGCCCTCGATGTCACACAGCACGACCGCGGCCCGGAACTCCGGGGCGAGGCCGTCGAGCGCCGCCTGGATGTCGGGCTCGAGATGCGCGTCGTCGAAGGCCTGGGCAGGCGAAGGCTCACGTCCGCGAAGCCGCTCGGCGGCGTCGTCGGCCAGCCCCTCGAACCGGATGCGCTGCTTGCGCCGCGCCTGGTCCAGGAAGAGGTTGGTGGTGATCCTGTGCAGCCAGCCCTCGAAAGTGCCCGGCGTGTAACTCGACAGGGACCTGAAGACACGGACGAAGACCTCCTGAGTGAGGTCCTCGGCGTCGTGGATGTTGCCGGTCAGCCGGTAGGCCAGCCGATACACCCGCGCCGAGTGTGTCCGCACTACCTCCTCCCAGGTCGGAGGAGTCCACTCAGACACCTGGTGGTCGCTCGCGTCCACCAGTACTCCTCTCTCTGGGACCACCGCTACCGCCATAGTGCCTGGTTTTGTCCCTTCGTGCGCACTGCCGCCGTTGTGGACCGGCAAAGCCCGTTTAAACCTGCAACGCGTTGGGTGGCGCGTGAGTTCCCGAGCAGGCCCGTCTCCCCTAGGCTGCGATCAGTGACTAATTGCACGAAAGGGAGGGAGGAGGCAGATGACCAGTCCCACGGCGGCAAGTTGGGCCTACGCAGAGCAGTTCAGTCCTGAAGACGAGATTTTGCTCGCGGCCCGGCAGCGCGGCGCGGAAATGGGCGCGGTGCCCATTCTCCCCGGCGGCGGCGCGGCGCTGAGCTTCCTCGCCGCCGCGGTGAACGCCCGGTCGGTCGTCGAGATCGGCACCGGCTGCGGCGTGTCGGGCCTCTGGCTCCTGCGCGGCATGCGCAACGACGGCACGCTGACCAGCGTCGACCTGGAGCTGGAGCACCAGCGCCTGGCCAAGCAGGCCTTCGCCGAGGCGGGGTTCTCCGGCAGCCGCATCCGGCTGATCACCGGCCGGGCCCTCGACGTGCTGCCCCGCCTGTCCGACGGTGGGTACGACCTGGTCTTCGCCGACGCGGCCAAGCACGAGTATCCCGACTACCTCGCCGAGTCCGTGCGGCTGCTGCGGGTGGGCGGGATCGTCGCCTTCGACAACGCGCTCTGGCACGACCGCGTGGCCGATCCGGCGCAGCGGGATCCCGACACCGTGGCGGTCCGCGAGCTGGGCAAGCTGGTGCAGGCGGACGAGCGGCTGCGGGCCGTGATGTTGCCGGTGGGCGACGGGTTGCTCGCCGCGCTCAAGATCTCCGACTGACCACCCGTTCCAGTACGGCAAGCCGCCCGAACTGGGCAGGCTGCCCGAGGCCCGGGAAACGGCAGGGCCGCCCGGATGAACCGAGCGGCCCGAACGCTTGGCGCGGTCTAGCGCGTGGTCAGCCAGTCGAGCAGCACCCGCACGCCGAACCCGGTCGCCCCCTTGGCGAAGATCCCGTCGTCCACGGTGCTGCGCCCGACCCCGGCGATGTCCAGGTGCGCCCAGGGCAGCCCCCCGGTGAACTCCCGCAGGAACAGCGCGGCCGTGATCGACCCGGCGCTGAAGGCCGAACCCGCCTCCACGTTGGCCAGGTCCGCGATCGGCGACTCCAGCGCGGGCCGGTAGTCGTCGATCAGCGGCATCCGCCACAGCCGGTCGCCGCTCTCCTCGCCCGCGGCGACGAGTTCCTTGGCCAGGACGTCGTCGGAGGCGAAGACCGCGCCGACGTTGCGGCCGAGCGCGACGCTGATGGCCCCGGTGAGGGTGGCGATGTCCACGATCACGTCGGGGTCGAGCTCGGCGACCGCGTAGGCCAGCGCGTCGGCCATGACCAGGCGGCCCTCGGCGTCGGTGTTGAGCACCTCGACCGTCTTGCCGCCGTAGATGGTGATCACGTCGGAGGGCCGCTGGGCGGTGCCCGACGGCATGTTCTCGGCCGCGGCGATCAGTCCCGTGACCCGGACCGGCGCCCCCACCTGGGCGAGCGCGCTCATGACCGCGATGACGACGGCGCCGCCGGCCATGTCGGTCTTCTGGGTCTTCATGTTCTCGGTCGGCTTGATGGACAGGCCGCCGGAGTCGAAGGTGATGCCCTTGCCGACCAGCACGACGTGCCGCTCGGCGCCTTCGGGCGCGTAGGAGAGCTGGATCAGCCGGGGCGGGCTGGCCGAGCCCTGGCCTACCGCGGCGATGCCGCCGAAACCGCCGGACTGGAGGGCTTCCTCGTCCCACACCCGGGCCGGGAGGCCGAGTTCGGTGGCCCGTTCGGCCAGCCACTGCGGGTTCTTCACCGAGGCGGGCGTGTTGGACAGGTCACGGGCGAGGGCGACCGCCTGGGCCACGATCTCGCCCCGCCGTACCGCCTGCTCGTCCCCGCCGACGATGGTCAGGGCGGCGACCGGCGGCTTGCCGGGCGCGCCGATGCGGAAGGAGTAGGCGGCCAGCAGTGCGGCCTCGGTGAACGCGGCCAGGTCGCCGGCCGGGGCCACCACGGCGAGCGCCGGGCGGCCCTTCGCCTTTCTGACCAGTGCCGCAGCCGCTCTGCGCAGGTCCTTCGGTGAGGCGTCGCCCACCCCGTACAGGAGCAGCCGGCCGAGGCCGGACGCTCGTGCGACGGGGATCTCGATCACCTCGCCGGCCTCGCCCTTCGCCTCGTAGAGCGCGAACAGCTCGGCCGGTGGAAGGGGCAGGTCGGGGACGTCGAACTCGGCGGTGTACGGCACCGCGAACAACTCGACGCCGGCGGGCGGCTCGGCGGCGACGGAAACACTGGTCTCGATTGGCATAACTGGGTGTTTCTCAGCCGACGACGCTCTTCAGCGCCTCACCGAGCGCTTTGGCCTCGTCTGCCGAGATCTCCACGACAAGCCGGCCACCACCCTCGAGTGGAACGCGCATGACGATGCCGCGACCTTCCTTGGTGACCTCGAGCGGACCATCGCCGGTCCGCGGCTTCATCGCCGCCATGCGCGCATCCCTTCCTGCCTGGGGCAACCGCGGACCGGCCGTACCGGCCACCCGGGTCGGTGCCCGACGCATTCACGTCTTCTGTGATGTCCTATTCTCCCGCATCGAGAGCCGTGGTGGGTAACGATCTCATCGCCGATGCGTTGTCGCCGGTGGCCAGGGCGGCCAAACTGGTCCTCGTGAACGCTCGCGCCGCGCTGTTCGACCTCTACGGGGACCACCTGCGTCCACGGGGCGGGCGGGCCACGGTGGCGGCGCTCGTCCGGCTCCTGGCACCGCTCGAGATCGCCGCTCCAGCCGTGCGAACCGCGGTTTCGCGGATGGTCAGGCAGGGCTGGCTGGTGCCGGTCCGGCTGCCTCAGGGGCCGGGCTACGGGATCACCCGCAAGTGCGCGACGCGTCTCGACGAGGCCGCGCTGAGAATTTACCGAGCTGGAACTCTCGCCTGGTCGGGGCGCTGGCACCTGATCGTCTTCGAGCCGGTGCGCGACCGGGCCCGCCGCGAGCGGCTCCGCGCCGACCTGGCCTTCCTGGGCTACGCGCCGATCTCGGAGACCACCTGGGTGGGGCCGCGGGCCTCCGGCGAGCTCGACGGGCTGCTGGCCGGGGTGCGCAACGACCGGTTCGAGGCGGTGCTGGAGGGCGATCCGCGCGAGCTGGTCGCGCGGGCCTGGGATCTGGCCGGGATCGGGCAGGCGTACGAGACCTGGCTGGCCGACGCGGTCACGATGGTCGGCTCCTTACCCTTCGACGCCACCCGTGACGAGGTCTTCGCCACGCGCAGCCGGCTGGTGCACGGGTGGCGCAACTTTCTCTTCCGGGACCCCGGCCTGCCCGCGGAGCTGCTGCCCGCCGGCTGGCCCGGGGAGAAGGCCCGGGCGTACTTCGAGTACGAGGCGGCCCGCCTGATGCCGGCCGCAGCCGCGTTCGTCGATGAGGAGCTGCAGTGATTTCCTACGAGGTGTCCGAGCACGTGGCGACGATCACCCTCGATCGTCCCGAGGCCATGAACTCGCTGACCGCCGAGGTGAAGACCGCCCTGCTGGAGGCGCTGGGCCGGGCCGCCGCCGATCCGGAGGTCAGGGCGGTGCTCCTGACCGGGTCGGGCCGCGCCTTCTGCGCCGGCCAGGACCTGCGCGAGCACGCCGCGAACCTGGAGGCCGGGCGCGGCCTGGCCGGGACGGTCCAGGAGCACTACAACCCGATCATCACGCTGATCACCACCATGGACAAGCCGGTGATCGCCGCGGTCAACGGCGTGGCCGCGGGCGCGGGCGCCTCGCTCGCCTTCGCCTGCGACCTGCGGGTGGCGGCCGACAAGGCCAAGTTCGCCATGGCCTTCGCCGGGATCGGCCTGGCCCCCGACTCCGGCGCCTCCTGGACGCTCCAGCGCCTGGTCGGCCCGGCGCGAGCGGCCGAGCTGCTGATCCTGGGCGAGCCGCTGGACGCGGCCCGCGCGCTGGAGCTGGGCCTGGTCACCCGGGTGGTGCCCGCCGACGAGCTGGCCAAGACCGCCCGCGAGCTGGCGGTACGGCTGGCGCAGGGCCCGACCAAGGCCTACGCGGCCACCCGCCGGGCCCTGGCCTACGCCGCCACGCACACCCTTGAGGAGTCGCTCGCCCTGGAGGCCGAGCTCCAGGACGCGTGCGCGGCGACGGAGGACCACCGCAACGCCACCCGCGCCTTCCTGGCCAAGGAGCAGCCGACGTTCATCGGGCGCTGACCTGGCCGGCCTCGAACCAGCCGGTGAGGTCAGGATCGAGGGGCGGCACGTCGAGGGGCGTGCCGCCGGCGCGGAGCGACTCGGTGGCCCGGATGCCGGCGGCCACGGCCATGCGGGCGGCGACCGGCGAGGTGTCGGTGCGGCCGCCTTGCCGTACGAACCGGAAGAACTCGGCGAGCAGCTTGGGGTCGGCGCCGCCGTGCCCGCCCTCGGCGGCGGGGATCTCGTGGACGGCGTCGGCCTCGGGGCGGTAGCCGGAGCGGCGGGCGTTCCAGACCTTGACCACGCCGCCGGGCCCGTCGCCGAAGTTCTCCAGGCGGCCGGCGTCGCCGATGACGGTGTAGTTGCGCCAGTAGTCCGGGGTGAAGTGGCACTGCTGGTAGGCGGCGATGACGCCGTTGTCCAGGACCATGTTCATGACCGAGACGTCCTCGACGTCGACCACCGGGTTGAGCCCGCGCTGGGCCAGGGGCGGCCAGTTGGCGGCCGGCGCGTACCAGTCGCCTTCCTTGCGGGTGCCGGGCTCGCGGCGCGGCAGGTCCCCGTAGACCATCAGGTCACCGAAGGCCTGCACGCGGGTGGTGTAGCCGCCGGCCAGCCAGTGCACGACGTCCAGGTCGTGCGCGGCCTTCTGCAGGAGCAGGCCGCCGACCTGGGTGCGGTCGGCGTGCCAGTCCTTGAAGTAGAAGTCGCCGCCGTGCCCGACGAAGTGGCGCACCCAGATCGTCCGCACCTGCCCGATGGCGCCTTGCCCGATGAGCTCGCGCATCAGCCGGACGGCCGGCATGTGCCGCATGTTGTGCCCCACGTAGAGCCGGGTGCCGCTCTCCCGGGCGGTGCGCAGCAGCTCGTCGCACCGCTCCAGGCTGATGTCGAGCGGCTTCTCCACGAAGGCGGGCACGCCGGCGCGCAGCAGCTCGCCGGCGATGTCGGCGTGGGTGCCGTCCGGCGTGAGGACGAGGGCGGCGTCGACCTCGCCGATCAGGTGCCGCCAGTCCTCGTACGGCTTCGCGCCGAACGCGGCCGCCGCGGCCGCCCGCAGGTCCGGGTCGAGCTCGGCGACGCCGACCACGCGGGAGCCCTCGCCGGGCCGGTGCGCGAGCTTGGCCAGCGTGCCGCGCAGGCCGTAGCCGATCACGCCGATTCTCAGGTCGCTCATGTCAGGAACATCTCGATCACGGGGACGGTCACCTCGGGCCGGACGGCGGGCAGCTCCAGGACGAGCGTGTCCTCCGGCACTCCCTTCAGATAGTGGTGGAAAGGCTCCTTCGGGTCGATCGTCACGATCGGCACTTCGGAGGCGTCGTTCAGCAACTGGGCGTAGCGCACCTTGCCCGCCAGGCCGGGCAGGAACAGGTGCTTCAGCGGCCAGGCCAGCAGGTGCAGGTAGAGCCGGTCGCCCCGCTGCGTGTAACGGCAGTCCTGCGGCGGCGTGTACGGCGAGGCCCCGGCCCCGTGGATGGCGCGGCCGTGCAGCCGCATCCACTCGGCGATCCCATCGAGGCGCTCGACCGCGCGCGGCTCGAACTCGCCGCGGGCGTTGGGCCCGACGTTGAGCAGCATGTTGCCGCCCTTGGACACGGTGTCCACCAGCATGCCGATCAGCAGCTCGACCGGCTTCCACGCCAGGTTGTCGCGGTGGTAGCCCCAGCTCCCGTTGAGCGTCTGGCACGCCTCCCACAGCCCGGCGCCGGGCAGGCCGCCCGGCGGGATGACCTGCTCGGGGGTGCTGAAGTCGCCCCGGCCCAGGCCCAGCCGGTTGTTGAGCAGGATGTCCGGCTGCAGTTCCCTGACCAGCTTCTCCAGCTCTTCCGAGCGCCATTCCTGCGGCCCCTTGGCACCGAAGCCGCGCCCGGCGTAGGAGAAGTCAAACCACATGGTGTCGATCCGGCCGTAGCCGGTCAGCAGCTCGCGGACCTGACCGTGCAGGTAGTCGGCGTATTTCTGGACGTCGCGCTCGCCGAGGTCCTCCTCCCGCTGCGGGTGGTAGAGGTCGTTGGGGAAGTCGGGGTGGTGCCAGTCGAGCAGCGAGTAGTACAGCCCCACCCGCAGGCCCCGCGCCCGGAAGGCGTCCAGCATGGGGGCCAGCAGGTCGGTCCTGGCCTTGTAGTCGGTGAGCGCGCTGTCCCACAGGCAGAAGCCGTCGTGGTGCTTGGTCGTCACGACCATGTACTTCATGCCCGCTCTGACGGCCTGGTCGGCCCAGCGTTCCGGGTCGTACAGGTCGGGGTCGAAGTGGTCGAAGTAGCGCTGGTAGTGCTCGTCGCTGAGGCGCTCGTAGGACTTGACCCACTCGTGCCGGGCCGCGGCGGCGTAGATGCCCCAGTGGACGAAGAGCCCGAACCGGGCGTCGGTGAACCAACTCACGATGTTTGTCTCCAGTACGTCGTCACGGGGCGGCGTCCCAGTTCAGCGGCGGGTTCTCGGTGCCGAAGAGCCAGCCGCGCAGGAAGCCGTCGAGCTCCGGCCGGTGGGTGGTCTTGACGGCGTGGGCGATGAAGTCCTCGGTGCTCGCGACGCCGTTCTTGTGCCGCTGCACCCAGCGGCGCATGATCCGGTCGAAGCCGGCGTCGCCCACCTCGGTGCGCAGCGCGTAGAGCACCAGCGCGCCGCCGTCGTAGATGTTGAAGCCGCCCAGCGCCTTGGGCCTGCCGGGCGGGCCGTCCTTGAGCCTGACCGGGTTCAGCCGGTCGTAGACGATCCTCATCCGGTCCTTGAGCGGCTGGCGGCCCTGCTCCTGGTTCCAGAGCGCCGCGTAGTAGACGGCCGGGCCCTCGTTCAGCCACGCCTCCTGCCAGGTGGCCGGGCTGACCGAGTTGCCGAACCACTGGTGGACCAGCTCGTGGATCATCGTGTTGGCGTAGGTGGGGCTGTTGAACCAGCCGGTGCCGAACAGCGAGAGCGTCTGGTTCTCCAGGGCGGCGCCGTACCCGGGGTAGACGTGGATCCCGTAGGTGGAGAAGGGGTAGCGGCCGAACTTGGCCTCCGTCCACTCCAGGTGGGCGGCGGTCTCGGCGACGATCGGCCCGTACTTGGCCTCCTGGCCCTGCGGGACGATGTGCCGCAGGGGCAGGGCGTGCGGGCCGGTGCCGTACAGGTAGACGCCCTTGGCGATGGAGAGGCCGAGCAGCTCGGTGGCCATCGGCTCCTTGACCCGGAAGTGCCAGACGTCGCCGGTCCGGGAGACCAGCTCGCCGTTGCCGGTGGCGACGTAGCCTTCGGGCGCGGAGACGTGCAGGTCCCAGGTGGCCTTGTCGCTGGGGTGGTCGTTGACCGGGAAGAAGGTGTCGGCGCGGCTGGACTGGGTGGCGGAGGCGAAGCCGCCGTCGGGGCCGAAGACCCAGCCGGTCACGCTGGCTCGGGGGTTCTTGCCGTTGCCGTGCGAGGCGATCTCGACCTCGAACGGCTTGTTGACGTGCAGCGGCTCGGCCGGGGTGACGGTCAGTTCCTGGCCGGTGTGGCCGGGGGTGAGCGCCCACTGGGCGGGCGTGCCGTTCACGGTCACCGAGTCGATGGAGTTGCCGTCGGTGTCCAGGTTGAAGCTGGACAGCGCCTGCGTGGCGGTCGCGGTGATCTTCACGCGGGCGGCGAAGTCGTAGGTGACCGGGGTGAAGTCGAAGCGGACGTCGTAGTGGCGGACGTCGTAGCCGCCGTTGCCGAGCGTGGGGTAGAGCGGATCGCCGACGCCGGGCGCGCCGGGCGAGGGGCCGGACGGGGTGGGGGACGGGGTGGCGGCCTGCGCGGGCAGTGCGAGCGTGCCCGCGCAGAGCGCGGCCACCGCCAGGAGGGCGGTCTTGCGCATGATGGCCTCTCTCGGGGGGTACGGCAGGCGGTCCTCAGCCCTTGGCGATGACTTCCTCGAACTCCTTGCGCGCCTGGTCGCCACCGGCCGCCCGCCAGTCCTTGACCACCTGGTCGTAGTGGCTCATCGGCCGCCGGCCGGCGATGATCGAGGTCAGGCCGTCCACCCGCAGGGTGTTGAGCGACTCGAACTTGCCCTCGTGGGCGGGCGAGTACAGGCCGGCGGTCGGGTCCTCGACGCCGACGGCGATGAGCTTGCTGATCGCCGCGTGCTGGATCCTCACCGCCTCGGCCGAGCTGGCGTCGAAGATCGGCTGGGTGGGGGCGCCGAGGTACTTCCACGGCACCGTGGTGTTCTTGGCGCCGGCCTCGGTGAGCACCGGGTTGCCCTTGGCGTCACGAGTGTGGTCGGTGCCTTCGACGCCGTAGTTGACCAGCGTGTACTCCTCGCTGCCGAACGGCGAGGAGAAGAAGTCGGCGACCTTCAGCACGTCCTTGACGTGCGCCTCGTCGCCCTTCTTCACCAGGTTCACGGCGTAGACGATGTTGTTGAGGAAGGCCTTGGCCGAGGGCAGGAAGGGCGTGATCGGC
Source organism: Nonomuraea sp. NPDC050310 (assembly GCF_040655795.1). Classification (NCBI taxonomy): domain Bacteria; kingdom Bacillati; phylum Actinomycetota; class Actinomycetes; order Streptosporangiales; family Streptosporangiaceae; genus Nonomuraea; species Nonomuraea sp. NPDC050310. The sequence goes on from NZ_JBFAKP010000017.1 coordinate 88,093, forward strand.
CGCGGGTCGGCCTTGGGGTCGATCTTCTTCTGCGTCTGCAGGTAGCCGGTCGGGCCCAGGTAGGCGGGCAGGCCGTCGTAGGTCATCGCGGCCTTGCCGGAGTTGAACTCGTTCTTGCGCTTGAGCGAGTCGAAGCCCTCGGAGCCGGGGTAGATGACGCCTGCCTCCCGCAGCTTGATCACGAACTCGACGGCGGCCTTGTACTCCTCGGTCTCGAAACCGGCGGTGAGCTTGCCGGTCGCCTTGTCCAGCCGCCAGCCGTTGGGCGCGCCGAAGAGCTGGGCGAAGATCGACAGGCCGAAGAGGCCGCCGGTCGCGGTGATCACGCCCCAGCGGCCGCGGTCCGGGTCGGTCACGGCCTTCAGCGCCTCCAGCAGGCGGTCGGCGTCGGTGATCTGGGCCAGGTCGGTGATGCCCGCCTCGGCGAACATCTCGGCCCGGTAGAAGCCCATGCCGCCGACCAGGTTGCGCGGGATCGGCAGGCCGTACAGCCTGCCTCCGACGATGCACTGCTTCCAGAAGATCTCCGGGATCGCGGCGAGGTTCGGGTAGGCCTTGATCGCGTCGCCGGAGAGCAGGGCGGTCAGGTCGGCGCACTGGCTGGCGGCGAAGGCGGGCAGGTTGTTGACGCCCTGGCCGGCGGTGTACTGGAACAGGTCGGGCAGCGTGTTGCCGGCGACCATGGTGTTGAACTTGGTCTGCCAGTCGTCGGCGGCGACGATGGTCAGCTCCACCTTGCCGCCGAGCCGCTTCTCGATCTCCTGCCAGGCGGGGTTCTGCGCGCGCGGCGGGGGCGGCGGGAGGAAGGTCGAGGTGGCCGCGGTGATCGTGGCGCCGGACAGCGGCGGCGTGGGGACCGCCCTGATGAGCTGCTTGGGGTAGGTGAAGAAGCCGTCGGGCACCCCGGCGGCGGTGCCGGGCAGGTCGGCCTTGAGCGCGTTGGCCAGCGGGGTGTAGGTGGGCAGCTTCACGGTCAGGCCCTGCGCCTTGGCGGCGGGGGCGCCACCGGCGTTGCCGCAGGCGGCCAGCAGCGGGGAGGCGGCGATTCCGGCGGCGGTGAGCGCACCGAGACGCAGCAGGCCCCGGCGGGAGAGCTTGTCGTTCATCGGGGGGTGACCTCTTATCCCTTGATGGCGCCGCTGAGGACGCCCTTGGTGAAGTAGCGCTGGAGGAAGGGGTAGACGAGCAGGATCGGGACGACGGCGACGACCAGCACGGCCATCTGGATCGCCTGCACCGGCGCGGGGGCCTCGGCGGCGCCGACGCTTTCGAGCGTCCGGCCCTGCAGCACGAAGCTGCGCAGGATCAGCGGCAGCGGGAACTTCTCGCTGTCGTCGAGGTAGAGCAGGGCGTTGAAGAAGGCGTTCCAGTAGGAGACCGCGTAGAACAGGGCGATCACCGCGAGCACCGCCTTCGACAGCGGGAGCACGATCCGGACCAGGATCCTCAGGTCGCCCGCGCCGTCCATGCGGGCGCTCTCCATGAGCTCGCCGGGCAGCCCCATGAAGAACGAGCGCAGCACCACCATGTTGAAGGCGCTCACCAGGCTGGGCAGGATCAGCGCGCCGAAGCTGTTGAGCAGGCCCACCTCCTTGACCAGCAGGAAGTTGGCGATGATGCCGGGGTTGAAGAGCATGGTGAACAGCGCGATCATCAAGATCGCCTTGGCTCCGGTGACCTCGCGGCGGCTCGTGCCGTACGCCAGGCCGATGGTGGCCAGGAGGCTGGCCACCGTCCCGACGAGGGTCACCAGCACGCTCACCGCGAGCGCCCGGGTGACCGTGCCGCCGTCGAAGATCGAGTCGTAGGCGGCGAAGCTGAGGTCGGTGGGGAAGAGCACGAAGCCGCCGCTCCTGGCGATCTCCGTCTCGGTCGACAGGCTGGTGCCGATCACGCCGACGAAGGGGTAGATCACCAGCAGCGTGACCGTGACCAGGATCGCCGCCTTGGCCGCCAGGCCGATCCGGCTCGGCCGCTCCATCCAGGCGGGACGCTCATTTGCCGGCACCGCGGTACACCCCCTCGTGGCCGAACAGGTGGGCCACCTTGTTGGCGCCGATCACCAGGGCCGCGCCGACGATCGCCTTGAACAGGCCGACCGCCGCCGCCGGGCCCCACTGGCCGTCGCGCACGCCGTTGAAGTAGATGAAGGTGTCGAGGACCTCGCCCGCCTCCGCGCCCACCGCGTCGCGCTGGAGCAGGATCTGCTCGAAGCCGACCGACAGGATGCTGCCGAGGTTGAGGATGAGCAGCAGGATGACGATCGGCATGATCCCCGGCAGGGTGACGTGCCACAGCCGGCGCCAGCGGCCCGCGCCGTCCATCGCCGCCGCTTCGTAGAGCTCGGGGCTGATCGACAGCAGCGCGGCGAGGAAGATGATCGTGCCCCAGCCGGCGTCCTTCCACATCAGTTGCAGGGTCACCAGCAGCGGGAAGGCGTCGGGGTCGGTCATGATGTCGTAGCGCGGCAGGCCCAGGTCCTCCAGGACGCCGGGCACCACCCCCGCGCCGCCGAGGATCTGCTGGAAGATCGAGACGATGATCACCCAGCCGATGAAGTGCGGCAGGTAGACCACGCTCTGCACGAAGCGCCGGACCTTCTCGCTGACCACGCTGTTGAGCAGCAGCGCGAGCGCGATCGGGGCGGGGAAGAAGAGCAGCAACTGGGTGACGGTGATCTGCAGGGTGTTGACCACCGAGTCCCAGAACCGGGCGTCGCCGAAGACGGTGGCGAAGTTCTGCAGGCCCACCCAGGGGCTGTCCAGGAAGCCGAGGTAGGGCTGGTAGTCCTGGAACGCCACCACGTAGCCGAACAGCGGCCCGTAGTGGAAGACCAGGAAGTACAGCAGGCCCGGCAGGGCGAGCAGGAGCATCACCCGGTCCCGCCTGATCCGCTGCAGGAGGGTGAGCTTCCTCGGCACGGCAGGCCGTACCGGTTCCTCTGACGCGACCTCCCGCACCGCGGGAAGGGGTGTGGTCGTCATGCATGGTCCTTCCAGTTGGCGAGGAAATTAGTAAGCGGTTTCCACTCCCGTCAAGCCCCTGTCCATCAGATTCCGCCAGGTCCCCCAGCTCACTTGACGAGAAATTCCCAGCTCTCTAGCCTCTCGTCATCGCTAGATAGAATGCGCTTACTATCGGGGAGCCTAGCTGTGAGCAACGAAAGGGCGCCGGTCCGGCGTCCGGTGACGGAGACGAAACCGCACGCCGTCCTGGTCATGGGACCGGGGGTGCGCGAGCAGGTCTTCGGCGCCGCCGCGCTCGAGCGCCTCGACGAGCTCGCGACCGTCCACGACGAGGTGTTGCACGAGCTCACCGGGCCGGCCGCCGACCGCGCGCTGGCCGGGGCCGAGGTGCTGGTCACCGGCTGGAGCTGCCCGGCGATCGGCGCGGACCTGCTGGAGCGGGCGCCGCGGCTGAGGCTGATCGCGCATGCCGCCGGGACGGTGAAGACCTTCCTCGATCCCGAGGTGTTGCGCCGGGGCGTGCGGGTGACCAGCGCGGCCGACGCCAACGCGGTGCCGGTGGCCGAGTTCACCTTCGCCGCGATCGTCTTCGGGGCCAAGCGGGTCTTCAGCCTGGCCCATCGCTACCGGACCGAGGGCACGAAGCGTGATTTCTCCGGCATGCCGTGGCTGGGCACGCACCGCATCACGGTCGGGCTCGTCGGCCTGTCCAGGATCGGCCGCCGGGTCGCCGACCTGCTCCGCCTCCTCGAGGCCGAGGTGCTGGTCTACGACCCCTACGCCGACCCGGCCGAGGCCGCCGCGCTCGGCGTGGCGATGGTGGACCTCGACACCCTGGTGCGCCGCTCGCACGTGGTCTCCCTGCACGCGCCCGACACCCCGGAGACGCGGCGCATGCTCGACCGCCGCCGGCTGGCCCTCATGATGGACGGGGCGGTGCTGGTCAACACCGCGCGCGGCGCGCTGGTCGACCACGACGCGCTGCTCGCCGAGCTGACCCGCGGCCGGATCGACGCCATACTCGACGTCAGCGATCCCGAGCCGCTGCCGCCCGGGCACCCGCTCTTCGGCCTGCCCAACGTCCTGCTCACGCCGCACCTGGCCGGCGCGCAGGGCAACGAGCTGGCCCGGCTCGCCGAGTGCGCGCTGGACGAGGTGGCGCGATATCGCGCGGGCAGGCCGCTGCGGCACGAAGTGACCGCCGACGAACTGGACCGGATGGCATGATCACTGAAACGGACGGGAGGGGGACCGGGATGACCGAGACGAACGCCGCGACGAACGCCGCGACGAACGCAGCCACGATCGCCGACGTGGCGCGCCGGGCGGGCGTCTCCAGCGCGACCGTCTCCCGCGTGATCAACCGCAACTACCCGGTCGCCGAGTCCACCCGCGAGCGCGTCGAGGCGGCCATCGCCGAGCTGGGCTACGTGGCCAACGCGCACGCCCGCGCCCTGGCCGGGGCCACCAACCGCACCGTCGGCATCATCATCAACGACCTCGTGGACCCGTTCTTCGCCTACATCGCGCGCGGCGTGGAACGCGAGGCCACCCGGCAGGGCCGGCTCTGCCTGGTCTCGTGCACGCACGGCAGCCACCAGCAGGAGCTGGCCCTCATCGACCTGCTGCACGAGCAGCGCGCCGACGCGGTCATCCTGGTCGGCGGCAGCTACGAGGACCGTGCCTACGCGGCCGAGGTGACCCGCCGGGCGCGAGCCCTGCACGCCGGCGGCTCCACGCTGGTGCTGTGCGGGCGGCCCTCGCTCGGCACGGACGTGCCCACCAAGGTCGTCGAGTACGACAACGAGGGCGGCGCGTTCGCGATCACCGACTACCTGATCACCCAGGGGCACCGCCGCATCCTGTTCCTCGGCGGCCCGCCCGCGCTGTCCACCACGATCGCCCGGCTGAACGGCCACCGCCGGGCGCTCGACCTGCGCGGGCTGCGCGAGGATCCGGCGCTGATCCGGACCGGCTCGCTGAACCGCCGCTTCGGCTACGACGGCATCCGGACCGCGCTCGCCGAGAAGCTGGAGTTCAGCGCGGTCTTCGGGGCCAACGACAACGTCGCGGCCGGCGCGATGCAGGCGCTGGAGGCCGCGGGCGTGCCGGTGCCGGGGCAGGTCTCCGTGGTCGGCTACGACGACGTGCCCGTCGCCCAGGAGCTGCGCCCGCAGCTCACCACCGTGCGGATCCCGTTGGAGGAGATGGGCACCCAGGCGGTACGGCTGGCCCTCGGCGACCCCGACGGCGCCGACTACCTCACCCCGGTGCAGACGTCCGCGACGGTCGGCACGACGCTGGTCGTCCGCCAGTCCGTCGGCCCCCGGCGGTAGCAAGCGCTTACCTGCGTCTTCGCGAAATGCGGCAGAAAGTGGCCTAGTAAGCCGTAGAAAGACCAGGAAAGCTCTTGACGCTCTATAGAAAGCGTTTACATCCTCTACCCAACCCCTTCACCCAAGGAGTTGGCATGTCCCGCACCCCCCTGTCCCGGCGAGGCTTCCTCGGAGCCACCGCGCTCGGCGCCGCCGTCCTGCTGACCCCCTCCCCCGCCGCCGCCGACGCCCGGCACACCGTCGTGCTGCGCGCCCGGCCGTCCGCCGAGAGCGAGCGGCTGCGCCTCCAGCAGGCGCTCGGCACCACGAACTTCACCTCGACCGGCGTCCACCTCCCGGCCGGCACCGCCCTCACCGTCCGGGTCGACGCCGAGGACGGCGTCCTGCCCACGCTGCACGTCGGCGCCCCCGACACCCACGCCGACGTCGTCCACAAGAACCCGCGCGCCTATCCGCTCGTCGCCGGCGAGAACACCGTCACCGACCCGGGCGGCGGCCTGGTCTACCTCTCGCTCGTCGGCGACGGGCAGAAGGCCAAGGTCAAGTTCCTGGCCGGCGGCCGGCCCGTGCCGGTCTTCCGGCTCGGCGAGAGCACGGAGGCGCAGTTCCAGGCCCAGCTCGACAGCCTGACCGACGCCCCGCAGGTCGAGCTGGTCTCGCCTCGCGCGATCATGACCCTGTCCCGCGAGGGCGCCCTGCTGTGGCGCGAACACGACCACGCGGCCCTGCTGACCGTGCTGGAGCAGATCATCGGCTCGCACGCGGCCATCTCGGGCCTGGACGGCTCCGGCCCGCTGCACCGGCCCCACCCGCTCGCCTTCCACCTGGTCGAGGCGCCCCGGATGCCGCCCGGCGCGGGCGCCTACGCCACGCACGGCTGGACCGCCTACCCGCGCGGTTACCTCGACCGGCTCGCCACGCCGGAGGGGCTGACCACGCGCGGCTGGGGCGTCTACCACGAGCTCGGCCACCAGCACCAGCAGATGGCCTACAAGCCGGGCGACCTCACCGAGGTCACGGTCAACATCTACTCCCTGGCCGCCCAGCGCACCCTCGGGCAGCAGTCCAACCTGGTCAAGCCGGACGCCAAGACCGGGCTCACGCCCTTCCAGAGCGCGCTGGCCAAGCTGCCCCGGCCGGCGCAGGACTACGTGAAGGCGTTCGGCTCGATGGAGAAGCTCGTCCCGCTGCGCCAGCTCGAACTAGCCTTCGGCGCCGACTTCTGGCCCCGGCTGCACCGGCTGGTCCGCGAGGAGAACCCGCCCTCGGACTGGACCGAGAGCGCCAAGCGCTGGGGTTACCTCGCCCTGTACACCTCACGGATCGCCGGGGCCGACCTGAGCGGCTTCTGGGCCCGCTGGGGCGCGCCGATCACCGCCGAGCACGCCGCCCGGGTGGCCGCGCTCGGCCTGCCCGCGCCCGCCACCGACCCCTCGACGCTCAGCGAGTAGGAGACTCCCGTGTCACTCAGCCGCAGGACCGTCCTCGGCGGCCTGGCCGCCACCGGCGCGCTCGCCCTCTCCCCCGTCGCCGCACACGCCGCCACCACCCGGGCCACGGTCGCCGCCTCCGTCGAGGCGCGGCGGACCATCGCCCTGCGCGGCCGCCCCGCCGCCGAGGCCGAGCGCCTCCGCATGCAGACCGTCTACCGCACCACCGACTTCGTGCCCACCGGCTTCTACCTGGCGCCGGGCACCCCGCTCACCCTGGAGGTGCGCGGCACGGCCCGGCCCACCCTGTACGTCGGCGCGGCCGACACCAACCCGGACCGCACCTACCGCTACCCGCGCGCCTACCCGCTCACGGCCGGCCGCAGCACCGTGACCGACCCCGGCGGCGGCCCGGTCTACCTCGCCCTCACCGGCGGTGTCGCCGACCGCGCCGTGGTGCGGATCGGCGACTCGGCCGTGCCGAGCCCGACCTTCGTCGCCGGCCTGCCCGGCTGGGAGCGCTCCGCGCCGAGCTGGGGCGAGCGCGCCACCACAGAGGCGGCCTTCCAGCAGCAGGTGGACACGCTCACCGGTTCGCCGTTCGTCGAGCTGATCTCGCCGCAGATGATCCTCACCATCCGCCGCGAGACCTTCCTCCAGGTGCGTGACCAGGACCACCACCTGCTCATGGACCTGCTGGAGCAGGTCGAGGACCAGGAGGCGGCGATCTCCGGCCTCGACGGCTCCAGCCCGCTGCACGCGCCGACGCCGCTGGGGCGGCACCTGATCAACGTCCTGCCGGGCTACGGGCCGGTGTCCACCGCCTACGCCACCCACGCCTACACCGCCTACTACGACCCGTACACCACGACCCGGCTGCTCGTCCCGGAGAAGATCCGGACCTCCGGCTGGGGCGTCTACCACGAGTTCGGCCACCAGCACCAGCAGATGGCCTGGCGGCCGGGCGAGCTCACCGAGGTGACGGTCAACATCTACTCGCTGGCCGCGCAGCGCTACTTCGGGATGCCGTCGAACCTGGTGGTCAACAACGCCTACCAGACCGCCTTCGCCAAGTTCCCGATCACTTCCTACGCGGGGCTGACGGCCTTCGAGAAGCTTGTGCCCTTCCGGCAGTTGGAGCTGGCCTACGGGGACGACTTCTACCCGCGCGTGCACCGGCTGGTGCGGGAGGAGCAGACTCCGCCCGGCGCCTCCGGCGACTCCGGGCGCCGCTTCAGCAACCTCGCGGTGTTGTTCAGCCGGGTGGCCGGGCACGACCTGACCGGCTTCCTGCGGGCCTGGGCGATGCCGGTCCCGGAGAGCGGGTACGCCGAAGTGGCCGCGCTCGGCCTGCCGCAGCCCGCCGTGGACCTGGCGAGGCTGAGCGAATGATCACTCGCAGAAGCCTGCTGGGCGGCCTGGCGGCGGCCCCGGTCCTGCTGCACACCGGTACGGCCGGCGCCGCAGGGCTCGCCGCCGGGACGGAGTTCGCGGCGTTGCGGGCCAAGGCCTTCGGTCTGCTCACCGGGGTGCCCTTCGACCCGGCCGACCCCGCCTTCGCCGCGCCGCTGGCCCGGCTGGACGCCTCGGCCTCGGCCCTGCACGCGGCCCTGGACCGGACTGCGGGCCGTACCGTGCTGTGGGCCGACCAGCCGCTGACCGGCATCGCCGGGACGGCGGGCAGCTACCAGCGGCTCCGCACGCTGGCCCTGGCCCGGGCCACCCCGGGCACCTCCTGGTACGGCAGGCCGGACCTGGCCACGGACGTGCTCGCCGGGCTCGACCTGCTCTACGACCGCGCCTACAACGAGACCAAGCGCGAGACCGGCAACTGGTGGTTCTGGGAGATCGGCGCCCCCCGAGCCCTGCTGGACACCTGCGTCCTGCTCCACGACCTCCTCAGCCCCGAGCAGCGGGCGGCCTGGCTGCGCGCGGTCGACCGCTTCTGCCCGAACCCGGACCGCCGCACCAACCTGCCCACCCTCGCCGAGACCGGCGCCAACCGGGCGGACAAGGCGCTGATCGTCGCGCTGCGCGGCGTGGTCGGCGAGAGCGCCGAGAAGCTGGCGCTCGCCCGCGACGGCCTGTCCGACGTGCGGGACGCCGGGCGCAACTCGCTGTTCCGGCTGGTCGGCTCGGGCGACGGCTTCTACGCCGACGGCTCGTTCGTGCAGCACGGCGTGGTCGCCTACACCGGCTCCTACGGCGTGGTGCTGCTGCAGTCGCTCAGCAGCACGCTCGGCCTGCTCGGCGGCTCGTCGTGGGAGGTGCGGGACCCGGCGGTCGCGGTCGTGCTGGACGCGGTCGAGCGCACCTACGCGCCGTGGCTGCACGACGGCCTGATGATGGACGCCGTCCGGGGCCGCGCGGTGTCGCGGCAGGCCGGGCGCGACCACCACGCGGGCCGCGACGCGGTGGACGCGATCCTGCAACTGGCCGCCGGGGCGCCGGCCGCCTACGCCGGCCGCTTCCGCGAACTGGCCAAGGGCTGGGTGAGCCGGGGCCGCTTCGTGGAGCTGGCCGGGATCCCGGCCATCGCCCGCGCCCGGGCCGTGCTGGCCGACCCGACCGTGGCCACCGCGCCCAGGCCGAGCGGGCACCACGTCTTCGCCGCGATGGACCGCGTCGTCCACCGGCGGCCGGAGTGGTCGTTCGCGCTCAGCCTGTCCTCCACCCGGATCGCCATGTACGAGTGCGGGAACGGGGAGAACTACCGGGCCTGGTACCAGGGGGACGGCGCCACCTACCTCTACACCGACCTCGACCACTACAGCGCCGACTACTGGCCGACCGTGGACTCCTACCGGCTGGCGGGGACGACGGTCGACACCCGCCGCCGCGATCCGGCGGTCTCGGTGAGCGGCACGGGCGCCTTCCGGGCGAGGAACGCCTGGGCCGGTGGGACGACCGTGGACGGGTACGGGGTGGCCTCGCTCGACCTGATGGCCGCGGGGTCCACGCTGGTCGCGCGCAAGAGCTGGGTGTGCCTGGACGACGCCGTGGTCTGCCTCGGGGCGGGGATCAGCAGCACGGATGGCCGGCCGGTCGAGACGGTGGTGGACAACCGGGGCGGCGCGGGCGCGCTCACCCGGGGGACCGGCTGGGCGCACCTGGCCGGGGTCGGCGGCTACGCCTTCCCGGCCGGTGAGGGCGGTGGGCTGCGGACGTTGCGGGAGGTGCGGACCGACTCCTGGCGGGCGATCAACGACGGCGCCGACACCGGCGGGAGCGCCGACCCGGTCTCCCGCGAGTACGTGACCCTCTGGTTCGACCACGGGCCCGACCCGGCCGACGCCTCCTACGCCTACATCCTGCTCCCGGGGGCGACGCCCGAGCAGACCGCGGCCTACGACCGGGCGGAGATCCTCGCCAACACCGCCTCCGTCCAGGCCGTCACCGCCCATGGCCGGTCCGTCGGCGGCGGGAAGCTGTTCGCCGCCGTCTTCTGGGCCGCGGGCGAGGCGGGCGGCGTCACCGCCGACGCCCCCTGCACCGTCCTCGTCCGGCAGGCCGCGGGCCGGATCCGGGTGGCGGTCGCCGACCCGGGCCGCTCGACGGCCACCGTGACCGTCCGGCTGGGCCGCCCGGCCCACCGGGTGGTCACCGCCGACCCGGCAGTCTCGGTGGACCTGGGCGAGAATGCGGCGATCACCGTCACCCTGTCCGGCTCCCGCGGCCGGACCCACACCGCCGACCTGGCGATCGGCGGGAAAGGCCAGGCATGACCCCTCCCTTCCTGTCCCTGCCGCCCACCGACCGGCTGCTCTCGCCGCGCACGGGCTGGACCCGCGCGCACTGGGAGGCGCTGGCCGACCACCTGCTCGACTCGCTGACGCCGTACGCCTCACCGGGGTTCGCGCAGTACCGCCTGCCCGGCCGGGCGAGCTGGTCGGGGGTGGCGCTGGACGGGCTGGAGGGGTTCGCCCGCCCGTTCCTGCTGGCCGCCTTCCGCATCGCCGGCGCGCGCGGCCAGGTGCCGGCCTCGCTGATCGAGCGCTACGCCGCAGGGCTGGCCGCCGGGACCGACCCGGCCTCGCCCGAGGCGTGGCCGGCGCTCACCGACTGCTCCCAGCAGATGGTGGAGGCCGCCTCGATCGCCGTGGGCCTGCACGAGTCGCGCGAGTGGCTGTGGGACCGGCTCGATCCGGGCGTGCAGGAACGGGTGCTGGCCTGGCTGGGCGGCTTCGTGGGCAAGCGGACCTGGGACAACAACTGGATGCTGTTCCAGACGGTGACCGAGGAGTTCGTGAAGTCGGCCGGCGGGCCGTACGCGCAGGAGGAGATCGACCGGGGGCTGGCCCGGATCGAGGACTGGTACGCCGGCGACGGCTGGTACACCGACGGCGGCTCGCGCAACTTCGACTACTACAACGCGTTCGCGCTGCACTTCTACCCGATCATGTGGACGCGGATGTCGGGTGCTCCGGCGGAGGTGTACCGGAGCCGGCTCGCCGAGTTCCTGACGAGCTTCCAGCACTTCTTCGGGTCGGACGGCGCTCCGGTGCACCACGGGCGCTCGCTCTGCTACCGGTTCGGGGCGCTGGCCCCGGTGTGGCTGGGCGCGCTGGCCGAGGCCACGCCGCTGGAGCCGGGGCAGACGCGCAAGCTGGCCTCCTCGGTGGTGCGGCACTTCGTCGAACGCGGGGTGCCCGACGAGCGGGGGCTGCTGTCGCTCGGCTGGTACGACCCGTTCCTGCCGGCGACGCAGAGCTACTCGGGGCCGGCTTCGCCGTACTGGGCCTCGAAGGGGTTCCTGGGGTTGCTGCTGCCGCCGGACGACCCGGTGTGGACCGCCGCGGAGCGTCCGCTCCCGCTCGACGAGGGCGATGTGGTCGCGGCGATACCGGCGGCCGGGCTGCTGCTGCACGGGACCCGGCACGACGGCGTGGTCCGCCTGGTCAACCACGGCAGCGACCACGGCGCCCCGCCGGACGACCCGCACTACGCCAAGCTGGCCTACTCCAGCCGCACCGCGCCCGAGGCCGGGGCGCAGGCGTGGGCTCGCAACGTGGACAACCACCTGGCGCTGACCGGGCCCGAGGTCTCCGCCCGAGGCGAGATCCACCCGCTGGCGTGCGCGGGGCGGACCGCCTCCTCGTGGCACTCGCCGGCCGAGGGCGTCACCGTCACCAGCGCCTCGGTCGTCAGAGGGGCGTGGGAGATCCGGGTCCACGAGGTGGCCGGCGAGACCGGCCCGGCCGGGGTCCGGGAAGGGGGCTACGCGGTGGCCTGCGCCTCAGCGCCGGCCACGGCCACCGGTCGCGGATGGGCGCTGGCCCGGCGGGCCGACGGGCTCACCTCCGCGATCATCGCCCTGTACGGCTGGCAGCACGCCGGGGTGGCGTCCGACGTGGCCGCGAACGCCTTCGGGCCGAGGTCCGCCACGCCGTACCTGACCGCTGACGAGCCGGGCGTGCACGTCAGCCTGGTGGTGCTCTCCGGGGACGCCGTGCACCCGGCGGCCCTGCGGGACGCCATCGAGGTGGAGGTCAGCGACGACCTGGTGGTGGTGGCCTTCCCGGACGGCGACCGCGCGGAGGTGGCGCTCAGCGGGCGATACAACCCTCGATGTGGTCGTTGACCAGGCCGATGGCCTGCATCAGCGCGTAGGCGGTGGTCGGGCCGACGAAGGCGAAGCCGTGCTTCTTCAGCTCCTTGGCCAGCGCCTTGGAGCCGGGGGTGATCGCCGGGACGTCGGCCATCGACTTCGGGACCGGATTCTCCGGGTCGGCGTACTTCCAGACCAGGTCGGACAGCCCGCCCGGCACCTCCAGCGCCGCCTTCGCGTTGCGCACCACGGCCTCGATCTTGGCGCGGTTGCGGACGATGCCCTCGTCGCCCAGCAGGCGCTCGACGTCGGCCGGGGTGTAGGCGGCGACCTTGGCGATCTCGAAGCCGTCGAAGGCGCGGCGGAAGTTCTCCCGCTTGCGCAGGATGGTCAGCCAGGACAGGCCGGACTGGAAGGCCTCCAGGGAGACGCGCTCGAAGACCTTGTCGTCGCCGCGGACCGGGCGGCCCCACTCGGTGTCGTGGTACTCGATGTACAGGGGCGTCATCGTGCCCCAGGTGCAGCGGACGACCTCGGTCAACGCCGGTCCTCCGCGGTGACCCGATCGGGCTCGCCGGCTTCCACTGTTTCCTCGGTGGTTTCCTCGGTGGTTTCCTCGGTCTCCGCGGCGTCCTCGGCCTGGCCGGTTTCGGCGGGCTCGGCGGCCTCTTCCGGCTCGGCGGGAGTGTCCTCGGGCTCGTCCGCGTGCTGGCCGTACGGGGACAGGCCGGGGGCGGGCGGGCCGGGTTCGTGCTGGGTGCGGACGCCCTCGCCGGGCGGCGCGTAGAGCTCCTGCCGCGCCTGCAGCCGGCTGGCCAGCAGCTCGGAGACGCGTTGCTCCAGCACGGCGATCCGGGTGTCGCGCACGCTGATCGCGTTGGACGCGCGACGCAACGTCTCGTCCACTGAGGCCGTGTGGTAGCCCACGAGGCTCACCGGGATGCGCAACGCCATGAAGTCGACAGCCGAAAGCTGACCCGCCTCGGGCAGCTCGACAGGCGGGACGTCCGGCGGGAACTCGGTCAGCTCCCCGCCTCTACCGAGGGAGACCAGCACCACGCAGGCCAGGACGGCTACCGCGGCGATGGCGAGTACGACCAGCACATTGGCATCGTACTCGTACGATCGAGACATGAGGCCCGCAGTTGTGACTCCCGGCGTGCCCCCCGAACCGGGCTGGGCCGAGGCCCGCACCCTGTCCGAGGCGGCCGCCCTGTCCGCGTCCGGCGTGACCGTGCTGGTCAGGCTGCCCCCCGAGCTCGACGCCGCCCTCGCCGCGGCCAGCGCGTTCCGCTGGCACGGCGCGCAGGTTTTCGTCACCGAGCACGACGAGCACGTCGGCCAGGTCACCCTGGCCCTGGACATGACCGATTCGCTCGCCGGCCGCCGCCCGCCCGCGGTGACCCGCCGCGGACTGGCCTGAGGAGGCTCCCCCCATGGACGAGCGGTCCGTCTCCCGCTACCTCGACCGGATCGGCGCCGCCCGGCCGGCCGCGCCGGACGCCGAGGGCCTGCGGGCCCTGCAGCTCGCGCACCTGCGCACGGTGCCCTTCGAGAACCTCAGCATCCACCTGGGCGAGCCGATCGTCCTGGAGCCGGGCGCGCTGTACGCCAAGGTGGTCGAGCGGCGGCGCGGCGGCTTCTGTTACGAGCTGAACGGGCTGTTCGCCGAGCTGCTGACCGCGCTCGGCTACCGGGTGACGCCGCTGGCGGCCCGCGTCTTCGCCGGGCCGGGCCTCACCCCGCCGCTCGACCACCTGGCGTTGCGCGTCGACCTCGACGAGCCGTGGCTGGTGGACGTGGGCTTCGGCGAGTTCGTCGACGCGCCGCTGCGGCTGGACGAGCGCGGGGAGCAGGAGGACGCCAACGGGCTGTGCCGGATCGTCCCTGACGGCTTCGGCGATCTCGACGTGCACCGCAACGGCCGGCCCGAGTACCGGCTGGACTGCCGGCCGTACACGCTGGAGGACTTCGTGCCCGCCGCCTGGTGGCACTCGACCTCGCCCGGTTCGCACTTCGCCAGGTCCCCGGTCTGCTCGCTGCGCACCCCCGAGGGCCGGCTCACCCTCAGCGGCGACAAACTGATCACCACGGCGTACGGCAAGCGCACCGAGACCGTGCTCGCCGCCGACGAGGTGCTCCCGGCCTACCGGGAGCACTTCGGCCTCACCCTCGACCGCGCACCCCTCGGCTAGGGGTTGGGGAGCGACTCCCCGATCTCCTCGGCGGTGGGCGTGACGCGCACGGTGCTGCCCTCCAGCGCGGCGAAGGCCTCGTCGAGCGTGCTGGTCCACGCGATGGCGTCGAAGACGTCGGGCCGGGTGAAGCCGGCCTCGTACATGTCCTCGATGAGCCGGCGCAGCGGCCGGTAGAGCCCCCACGGGTCGAGGATGACCAGCGGCCGGTCGTGCAGGCCGAGCACCCGGGCGGTCCAGATCTCGAAGAGCTCTTCGAGGGTGCCGATGCCGCCCGGGAGGACGAGGAAGGCGTCGGAACGGGCGTCCATGACGCCCTTGCGCTCCCGCATGTCCGCCGTGACGATCAGCTCGTCGGAGTCGCGGTCGGCGATCTCGATGTCCACCAGCGCCTGCGGGATCACCCCGACGGTCCGCCCGCCGGCGGCGCGGGCCGCCCGGGTGACCGCGCCCATGCACGAGACCGTCGCGCCGCCGCTGACCAGGGTGTGGCCGCGCTCGGCGAGGCGGGTGCCGACCGACGCCGCCAGCTCGACGTACTTCTGATCGATCTTCTGACTGGACGCGCAGTAGACGCAGATGTTCACAACGGGGCAGTTTATTGCGGCTCGGCCTCGTGCTCGTCGACGGCCTCCTTCTCCCGCTTCCTGGCCTCCTCGGAGTCGTGGATGATGCGCACCGCGGTGTCCACGTCGTCGGTCAGGTGGATCAGGTCGAGGTCCTCGGGCGAGATCTTCCCGGTCTCCAGCAGCGCGCTCTTGATCCAGTCGACCATGCCGCCCCAGAACGAGGTGCCCATCAGCACGACCGGGAAGGAGGTGACCTTCTTGGTCTGGACCAGGGTCAGCGCCTCGAACAGCTCGTCGAGCGTGCCGAAGCCGCCGGGCAGGGCGATGAAGCCGCAGGAGTACTTCACGAACATGGTCTTGCGCACGAAGAAGTAGCGGAACTCGATGCCGAGGTCCACCCAGTCGTTCATGCGCTGCTCAAAGGGGAGCTCGATGCCGAGCCCGACGGACAGGCCGTTGGCCTCCGCCGCGCCGCGGTTGCCCGCCTCCATGATGCCGGGGCCGCCGCCGGTGATCACCGGGTAGCCGGCCTTGGCCAGCGCCGCGCCCAGCTCGCGGGCGAGCTGGTACTCGGGCGAGTCCTCCTTGGTGCGCGCGGAGCCGAAGACGGTGACGGCCGGGGGCAGTTCGGCGAGCTGGCCGAAACCCTCCACGAACTCCGCCTGGATCCGCAGGACCCGCCACGGGTCCATGTGCACCCAGTCCGCCGGGCCCTGGCGGTCGAGCAGGCGCTGGTCGTGGGTGGAGTCGGGGACGAGATTGCCGCGGACCACGGCCTGGCCCTGGCGGCGTTCCGGACGCGTTCTCTTCATGGGGATCACGCTAGTTGACTCAGGCCCCTTCCGATCCGCCCTGCCGGGATCGCCGCCAGGCCCGGGCCAGCGGCAGAGCCACCAGGGTGCCGGCCACGCCGTACGTCGCGACCGCGGCGGCGGGCCCGAAGCGGTCCGCCAGCGGGCCGCTGACCAGCACCCCGAGGCCCTGGGCGGCGATCAGCGCGGACTGCGCGACGCCGATCACCTGCCCGCGCCGCTCGTCCGGCGCGATCCTGACGTACTCGGCGTTGGCCAGCACCTGGTAGGAGGCGAGCAGGCCGGTCAGGAACCAGGCGGCGACCGGCAGCACCGCGCCGGAGGCGAAGGCGCACACGGTCAGCGGCAAGCAGGAGCACAACGCCAGCGGTCCCAGCGCGTCCAGCCCGACGCGCAGCCGGTTGACCAGGAACATGCCCAGCACGCTGCCCGCCGGGATGGCGCAGAGCAGGAGCGCGAGCTGCGGCCCGCCGCCGCCGAGCTGGGCGTTGTACGGCACGGCGAGCCCCTCGGGCGCGATGTAGAAGGCGGCCAGCAGCGCCAGCCCGAGCAGGCTGCGCAGCCGGGCGTCCCCGAGCACGAGGCGCACGCCGATCAGCAGCTCGCCCGGCGAGACCGCGCGGCCGGTCCGCGCGGCCGGGCGGTCCTTGACCGAGCGCGCGACCAGCAGCGCGGCGAGCACGAAGGAGGCCGCGTTGGCCAGCAGGCCCGCCCGGGGCGGCACGACGGCCAGGATGAGCCCGCCGGCCCCGAGCCCGGCCAGCACCATCACCTGGGAGGTGAGGCCGAGCAGGGTGACGCCGGTCTGGTAGAGGTCCTTGCCCAGGACGTCCGGGGTGGTGGCGATGCGGGCGGTGCGTTCCGGCGAGTCGAGGAGCGTGGCGCAGAACACCAGCGCGCACAGCAGCGGGAAGGGCACGCCGGGCACGGCCATGAGCCCGACGAGCGCGGCTCTGGCCAGATCGCAGACGATCATCAACCGGCGGCGCGGGAAGCGGTCGGCCAGCCCGCCCAGCAGGGGTCCGCCGAGCAGGTTCGGGACGAGCGTCAGGGCGTAGGTGAGGGTGGTGATCGCGGCGGAGCCGGTGAGGTCGTAGGCCAGCACGGCGAGCGCGACCCGGGCGAACTGATCGCCCAGCCGGGAGATGAGGCCGGACAACCACAGGGCGCGAAACTCCCGGACCCGGAGCGCGTCGGTCAGACGGGGGGCGTCGGTCACCGGGCCAGGATCACCCGAGCCGCTATGGATTCCCTATCCGCCCAGGTCAGGCCGTAGATCGACCCCGCTAAAAAATCTTGAAAAATCTGTGGAACCGAATTTCGAGGACCCCGCGTCTAAGGACCGAGGGTGCTGCTCGGGACTGAAAGTGGCTTTCCCCGCCAAATGGCCGGCGAGGAAAGCCACTTTCGCTTTATGCCAGCCACTCCAGCATCGCCCGCTCCGCTTCCACGATCTTGGAAAGCGTGACGAACTCCCCCTTCTGATGGGCCAGATTGGGATCGCCGGGACCGTAGTTCACCGCCGGGACCCCCAGCTCCGAGAAGCGCGCCACGTCCGTCCACCCCAGCTTGGCCCGCGGCTCCCCGCCCACGGCCGCGGCGAAGGCGGCGGCCACCGGATGCGTGAGCCCCGGCCGGGCGGCCGGCGCGAGGTCGGTGAAGACCACCTCGAACCCCTCGAACACCTCGGCCACGTGCGACTGCGCCTGCTCCAGCGTCAGGTCCGGGGCGAACCGGTAGTTGACCGTCACCACACACTCGTCGGGGATCACGTTCCCGGCCACCCCGCCGCGGATCGCCACCGCGTTGAGCCCCTCGTGGTACTCCAGCCCGTCCACGATGGGCCGCCGCGCCAGGTAGTCGTTCAGCCGGGCCAGGACCGCCTCGGCCCCGTGGATGGCGTTGACCCCGAGCCACGAGCGCGCGCTGTGCGCCCGCTCCCCCGGCACGGTGATCTCCGCGCGCAGCGTGCCCTGGCAGCCGCCCTCGATCACCCCGTCGGTCGGCTCCATCAGCACCGCGAAGTCGGCCACCAGCCACTCGGGGTGCTCCCGGGCGATGCGGGTCAGGCCGTTGCGCTCGGCCTCGACCTCCTCGCAGTCGTAGAAGACGAAGGTGAGGTCCTTGGCCGGGTCCGTGAGCTCCTGCGCCAGCCGGAGCGCGACGGCGACGCCCGCCTTCATGTCGGAGGTGCCGCAGCCGTACAGCAGGCCGCCCTCGACCCGGCTGGGCAGGTTGCCCGCGACCGGGACGGTGTCGAGGTGCCCGGCGATCAGCACCCGCTCGGCGCGGCCGAGCTCGGTGCGGGCCAGCACGGTCTCGCCGGAACGGTCCACCGTCAGGTGCGGCAGCCGGCGCAGCGCCTCCTCGACCGCGTCGGCCAGCGCCTTCTCGGCCCCGCTCACCGACTCGATGTCCACGATCGCCGCGGTCAGCTCCCGCACGTCCTGGGTCAGGTCGAGCTTCACGCGTTCACCCCGTGTTCCCGCAGCACCTCGTTGAGCGCCGCCTTGTCATGTCTCTGTCCCGGCTCCAGCCGCTTCAGCACGAGGACGGCGGGCAGGCCGAACGTCCCGCCGGCGAACTCCTTCTGCCGGGTGCCGCCGACCGCCACGCACCAGTCGGGGATGCGTCCCCGGCCCAGTTCCTCGCCGGTCTGCACGTCGATCACCGGCATGGAGGCGGACAGGATCGTGCCCGCGCCGACCACCGCGCCGCGGCCGACCCGCGCGCCCTCGACGATCATCGCGCGGCTGCCGATGAGGGCGTCGTCCTCGATCACCACCGGCACCGCGTTCGGCGGCTCCAGCACGCCGCCCAGGCCGACGCCGCCGGACAGGTGCACGTTCTGGCCCACCTGGGCGCAGGAGCCGACGGTGGCCCACGTGTCGACCATCGTGCCCTCGCCGACGTACGCGCCGATGTTGGTGAACGACGGCATCAGGACCACGCCGGGCGCCAGGTGGGAGCCCCAGCGGGCGATCGCCCCCGGCACGACCCGGACGCCGTCGAACCGGGTCTTCAGCGGGATCCGGTCGTGGTGCTGGAAGTCGCCCACCTGCGAGCGCGCCATCCCGAGGATCTTGAAGCTGAGCAGGATCGCCCGTTTCGCCCGCTCGTCCACGACCACCTCGCCGGTGTCGTCGACGAACGCCACCCTGGCCCGTCCGGAGTCGAGCAGATCGACCGCTCCGACCACCACGGCCCGCGCCTCGGCCTCACCCGGGGTGAGTTCGGCGCGCCGTTCCCAAAGCCGGTCGATCTCCGCCGGCAGCGGGCTGGAGTAGCTGTGACTCATGGGCACGGAGCTTATCCGGCTCACGGTCGGCCGGACGGCGGTAGGTTCTGGGAGTGCGCGTGCACTTCTCCCGCTCCGTCATCGTCATCGTGGTCATCGTGGTCGTGCTCGCGGTGGCCATCAGCCTGCTCGTCGTCAAACTCCTGGAGCAGGTCGAGCCCTTCTCCGCGCCGCGCGCCGGCTGCACGGTCAAGACCCCGGACGGCGAGCTCGACCTCGACGTCGAGCAGGCCCAGATCGCGGCGACCATCGCGGCCGTGGCCGCCCGCCGCAGGCTGCCCGAGCGCGCGGCGATCATCGCCTACGCGACCGCCATCCAGGAGTCGAAGCTCTACAACCTGACCTACGGCGACCGTGACTCGGTCGGCGTCTTCCAGCAGCGGCCCTCGCAGGGCTGGGGCTCGGTCAAGCAGATCATGGACCCGGTCTACTCGACCAACCGCTTCTTCGCCGCGCTGGTCAAGGTGAAGAACTACCGCAAGCTGCCGATCGCCGACGCCGCCCAGGCCGTGCAGCGCTCGGCCGGCGGCTACGCCTACGCCGACCACGAGCCCAACGCGCGCATCCTGGCCGCCGCCTTCACCGGCCGCGTCCCGAAGGCGGTCCACTGCGTCTTCCCGTCGCCCGCCAGCCCGTCGCCGAGCCGCCGTGCCGACGTCTCCGAGGCCCGCCGCGCGCTGGCCAAGGCCCTGGGCGGTACGGCGGTGCCGTCGGTCAAGCGGGGCTGGCTGATCGCCACCTGGGCGGTCGCCCACGCCGACAAGTACGGCCTTCGCCGGGTGGGATTCGACGGGGCGGCCTGGTCGCCGGCCTCCGACGACTGGCGGCCCGACACCACGTTCACCGCCCGCGAGGTCAGCTTCGCCTAGGAAGCGCTGTCGATGAGGGAGACCGAGCCCGGCGGCAGCGGGTGGGCGTAGCTGGCCGTCCAGGGCCCGCCCTGGACGCGCACGAAGGACAGCAGCCGCCCGTCGGCGGCGCGGTAGTCGGCGAAGTCCATCAGCCCGCGGTCGGGCCGCCCGGTCTCGCCTTCGGAACGGAACGCGGCGGTGCCGCGCTCGATCGGGAAGAACTCGACGCCTTCCATGATCAGCATGCTCTTGGCCGGGACCATGCCCTGGGTGGGCACCTCGGTCCAGATGAGCACCTCCAGGTGCGGCGGATCACCCGAGGCCAGGCCGTGGCGGACCTTCACCGACAACCACTGCCGGCGGCGGAGCGTGTCCTCGATGAGGTACTCCGTCCACTGCTGGCCCTGCCAGGAGACGTGCATCGCGCCCAGCAGCCGCCAGGGGGCGCCGTGCACCTCGATGCGGTCGCCGACGCGGAAGGTGCGGGGATCGACGAAGCTGGCCACCGGGGCCGGGACGGGTGCGGGCGCGGCTGGAGCGCTTTCCTCGGGTGCGCCGGCGCGTCCCCGGCGGTCCTGGCGCATGGTCGCGACGAAGGCGCCGAGCAGCAGGACCACCGTGGCGATGCTGAGCCCGAGAACGACCATGGAGGGCGCGCTCATGCAGGTGGATATTACTGGAGTCGGGAGACCGCCGCACTGATCCGTTCGTCAGTCGCCGTTACGGCAATTCGGATATGCGACCTGCCGGCTACACCGTAAAAATCCCCGGGGGCGGCCAAAATACCGAGATCGGCGAGTTGTCCGACCTGCTGCCAGCAGTCCTCGCCGTTCGACGCCCAGAGGTAGAGCCCGGCGGTCGAGTGGTCCACCCGCCAGCCTGCCTTCTCCAGGGCCGGGCGCAGGATCGCGCGCCGGGCGGCGTAGCGCTCGCGCTGCTCGTCGGCGTGGGCGTCGTCGGCCAGCGCCGCGGTCATGGCCGCCTGCACCGGCGCGGGCATCAGCATGCCGGCGTGCTTGCGGATCTCCAGCAGCCGCTTGACCAGCACCGGGTCGCCGGTGACGAACCCGGCGCGGTAGCCGGCCAGGTTGGAGCGCTTGGAGAGCGAGTGCACCGCGAGCAGGCCCTCGTGGGAGCCGTCGCAGACGTCGGGGTGCAGGACCGAGATCGGCTGCTCCTCCCAGCCGAGCTCCAGGTAGCACTCGTCGGAGGCGACGACCGCGCCGCGCTCGCGGGCCCAGGCGACGACCTTGCGCAGGTGCTCGGCGGGCAGCACGCGGCCGGTCGGGTTGGACGGCGAGTTCACCCAGACCAGGTCCACCCGCTCGGGGCCGAGGGCCAGCAGGCCGTCGGTGGCGCTCGCGCGGGCCCCGGCCAGGCGGGCGCCGACGTCGTAGGTCGGGTAGGCCAGCTCGGGCAGCACCACGTGGGCCGAGCGCAGGTAGGTCGGCAGCCAGGCCACGAACTCCTTGGAGCCGATCAGCGGCAGCACCGCGGCCGGGTCGACCGTGACGCCGTGCCGGCGGGCCAGCCAGCCGGCCGCCGCCTCGCGCAGCGCGGGCGTGCCGTGGGTCAGCGGGTAGCCGGGGCTGTCGGCCGCCGCGACCAGCGCCTCCTGGACCACGGCGGGCACCGGGTCGACGGGCGTGCCGACCGACAGGTCGACGATCCCGCCCGGGTGCGCCAGGGCTCGGGCCTTGTACGGCTCCAGCCGGTCCCACGGGAAGTCGGGCAGGTTGTTCACGACGCTCTCCAGGTACGGGCTTCCGGCCGGACGGCGGCCGGTTCGGGCGGCTCCCGGCGCGGCGCGGGCCGGGATCGGGGGTCGCCGGACTGCCGGGGCCTCGGCGGGGAGGAACCGGCACGGTCACGCCTCAGCGCCGAGCCTTCCGGCCCGGCGTCGCGGCGTGCTGGGGTCAGTGCTCCTCGGCCTGCGGCGGCAGCGCGGACACCACGGCGTGGTCCTTGTCGATCTTTCCGACCTTGGACGCGCCACCGGGCGAGCCCAGGTCGTCGAAGAACTCCACGTTCGCCTTGTAGAAGTCCTTCCACTGCTCCGGCAGGTCGTCTTCATAGAAGATGGCCTCGACCGGGCAGACCGGTTCGCACGCGCCGCAGTCCACACACTCGTCGGGGTGGATGTAAAGCATGCGCTCGCCCTCGTAGATGCAATCAACGGGGCATTCCTCGATGCACGCCTTGTCCAGCACGTCCACGCAAGGCTGCGCGATGACGTAGGTCACCTCGAGCTCCTTCACGACTTCGACCGCGGTTTGCTACACGCCTAGTATTGCCGTGCGCGCCAGGTGTCGGGAACGGAGGGTGGTCAAAACTCCATGGCTGCTCGGCTTGTCGTCGCCATCACGCCCGCTGATGTGGGCGCCCGGGTGACCACCAGAAGAAGAGTGCCAGAAGGCCTCACCGACGCGGTAGGCGTGCTCGAATCCTGGGACGACGGGGTGCTCGCCGTACGGAAAAGGGACGGCACGCTGGTGCTCATCGCGGAGGAAACGCTGGTGGCGGCCAAGGTCGTGCCTCCTCGACCTGTGCGAAGTGAACGGTAAGTATTCGATGTGTGACTGAACGAAGTGAAGGAGCCATACGGCACGTTCTGGCGTGCGCGTTCCTGGTCGCGGCCGCGGGCTGCGGAACGGCGAGCGCGCCCCAGCAGGCGCTGACTCCGGTCAACGTGCGCGCCGCCTCGATGAAGGACGGCTTCGCCTCGATGGAGCGGCTGGCCGAGGCGGCCAAGAAGGAGGGGCAGCTCAACCTGATCGCCCTCCCCCGCGACTGGGTGAACTACGGCGAGGTCATCGACACCTTCGCGGACCGGTACGGGATCAAGGTCAACGAGCTCGAGCCGACCGCCAGCAGCAAGCGGCAGATCGAGGCCCTCGACCAGCTCAAACCGGACGCGGTGGAGCTCAGCCTGGACGTGGCGGTGGCCAACGCCGCCCGCTTCGCGCCCTACAAGGTCCAGGGCTGGCACGACCTGCCGGACGAGGTGAAGCAGCCCGACGGCGCCTGGTACGCCAGCTACGGCGGGTACATGTCCATCGGCTACAACCCGCGCAAGGTGACCACGCCGCCGGTCTCCTTCGCCGATCTGGCCAAGCCCGGCTACACCGTGGCGCTCGCCGGGAACCCGCTGCAGGAGGCGGCCGGGTTCTACGGCGTGATGGCCGCCTCGCTGCGCAGCGGCGTGCCGCGGCCCAGCGAGGGGGTGGAGCTGTTCGCCCGGATGAAGGGCAAGATGGCCGAGCCGAACAAGGCGGACGCGGTGGTCGACTGGGACCACGTCAACGCCGCTCGCGCGGCCGCCGACCCCGAGGCCTGGAAGGTGACCATCCCCAAGGACGGGGCCCTCGGCGCCTACTACGTCCAGGCGATCAACAAGAACGCCCCGCACCCGGCGGCGGCCCGGCTCTGGCAGGAGTTCCTGTTCTCCGACGAGGGCCAGAACCTGCTGCAGAAGGGCTTCGCCCGGCCGGCGCGCGCCGAGGCGATGCTCATGAAGGGCACGCTCGACACCGAGCAGGCGGCCAAGCTGCCCGCCGCGCCCGGGCCGCCCGTGCTGCTGTCCGTTCCGCAGACCGACGCCGCGAAAAGCTATCTGAAGGCGGAGTGGGGAAAAGTCACCCGCTGATACAGGAGTGACTGATATGTCGTAGAGACATTCACGCTTTACAGTGAGGCCACAGGGGGTCCACGTCTCAGAATGTGAGCTGATTGTCTTGCGATACGACACACCGAGTTTGATGCGGTGGAACAGTCGCGCCTACGACAGCAGTTTCGGTTACGTCTCGGCCAAGGGTGCGCCCCTGGTCGAGCTGCTCGACCCGCAGCCCGGCGAGCGCGTGCTCGACCTGGGCTGCGGCACGGGGGTGCTGACCGCGGAGATCGCCGGGCGGGGCGCGCAGGTGCTCGGCATCGACGGGTCGGCAGCCATGATCGAGAAAGCGCTGGCGCAGTTCCCGGGGATCGATTTCATCATCGGCGACGGGCACGACTTCTCCGTCGCCCAGCCCTATGACGCCGTTTTCTCCAATGCCGCCCTGCACTGGATGAACCGCGACCCCGACATGGTGATCGCCAACGTGCGGGAGGCGCTGGTGCCGGGGGGCCGGTTCGTCGCCGAGATGGGCGGGGCGGGCAACTGCGCGGAGCTCACCGCCGCGATGTCCACCGCCTGGCGCGAGTACGGCCTGCCCGAACCGGAGTTGCCGTGGTATTTCCCCACACCGGCGGAATATGCCGCGCGGTTGGAGAAGCATGGATTCGTGGTGCGCATCCTGGAATACTTCGACCGTCCCACCCCGCTCGACGAGTGCCCCGGAGGCGCTGCCGACTGGGTCCGCGTGTTCGCCGCCGGGCTGCTCGCGGGCCTTCCACCTGAACTCGTGGAGCCGCTGCTCAGGCGGGTCAACGAGCTCGCCGCCCCGGCCCTGCGACGGGAGACCGGATGGATGGCGGACTACGTCCGCCTACGCTTCGCCGCCGTCCGGCGCTGATGCGTAGTCCATGATGCACATGGGTGTTTTGCCAGACTATGGTCTGTTCCGTGGGCGGCAAGAGTACGGCTGCGCCGCGGTCGCGGCGTGAGGGGCTGGTGAACGGAACGGGATGAACTTCTGTCTGAGTGACCTCGTACCACCGCTGAGGTGGAGCGACGCGTCCACGATCACACTCCTCACCGGGCAGCCCGAACTGCCCGACGCCTGGTGGCGCTCACTGCCCATGCCGCACGTGCTGGCCGCCATCGGGCCCGAGTCGCTGGGCGAACTGCTGACCGAGATCGCCCTGGAGCACTGGCCCGCCGCCGCCATCGGCGACGTGCTGCCCGCCCTGCACGTCCTCGACCCGGACGAGGCCGACGAGCCCCACGTGGCCATCGCCCTCGACCGGGCCGGGTCCTGGACGGGACTGCTCGCCCTGACGAGCCGTGAGCTGGTGGACCAGCCGTTCATCCAGGCGCGGGCGGTGCTCAACACGTTGTTCGGGGCGACCTTGGTACGGCTCGCCCCCCGCCTCCCGTCCGCCGCCCCCGAACGGCCCGCGGTGGCCGAGCAGCCTGCGGTGGCCGAGCAGCCGGTGGAGGCCGAGCGCCCCGTCGTGGCTGAGCGGCCCGTGGAGCTCGAGCCCGTGGCGGGTGCCGCCGCGCTCGCCGCCGAGGCCGCTCCCGAGCCCACCCCGGCCCCCGAGCCCGAGCCGGCGCCCACCGAGGAGCCCGGCCGGGCCCCGGCACCCCTTCAGGCCGCGCCCGCCCTCCACGCCGAGGCCGGGCCTCAGGCGGAGGCGGGGGCCGACCGGGAGGCCGAGGAGCCCGAGGCGGTGGCCGAGCGCCACGACCAGCCGGCTGACGAAGCTGAGGCGGCGGCCGAGCGACGCCACCAAGCGGCCGACGAAGCTGAGCACCGCGGGGGGGCGGCTGACGAGGCCCCCGTTGCGGAGGCCCAGCCGGTGGCCGAGGAGGCTCGGGTCGACGAGCCCCAGCTTGAGCAGCCACCGCTGGAGCAGGCGCCGCTTCACGAGCCTCACCCCGACACGCCCCACCCCGCCGAGCCGCAGCCTGACGAGCCGCAGGGTGACGAAGCGCAGGGTGACGAGGCTCCGGTCGAGAGGGCCGAGAAGTCGGAGAGTGCCGGTGTGGAGTCCGGGCCGGGGATGGTGCCGGATCCGGCGCTCGTGGTGGTCGAGCGCCAAGCGGACGGCAACGCCCTGCGCGAGCTGGTGGAGGCCGCGTTCGCCGGGCTGGACGACAAGACCTGGGCGGTGGCCCAGAACCGGGTGTTCACCAACGCCCCCTCCCAACTGGAGCAGCTCGCCAAGCTGTTCGCCGTCCCCCCGGCGGACCTGCAGTCGGTGGAGGCGGGCCTGCGCAAGCGGCTGGACGACTGGCTGGCCTCCCCGGAGGCGGAGCCGCTGCGCGAGCACCTGGACGGCCTGCGCGCCAGATTCGGCGCGTCGCCGTCGGAGGAGGAGCTGCTGGCCGCCGCCGACTGGCACCGGCTGGAGATCCGCCCCCTGGAGGTCCCGGCCTGGCACTTCGTGCTGGCCGCGCTGAAGGCGGGCGACCCGCCGCCGTCGCGCCCGTCGTTCTTCGGCAAGCCGGACGGCAAGGAGCACGCCCCGCCGGAGCCGCAGCACGCGGAGGCCCCGGTGCTGGCCCCGGCCGTCGCGGCCGCGCCCCCGCACTTCGCTTCTGCGGCCCCGCAGTTCGCCCAGGCGGCCGCGGCGGCGCAGCCGTCCAAGCCGTTGAAGGACGTCTCGCTGACCAAGCGCTGCTTCCGCCAGCCGGACGGCCGGTGGTGGCTGCGGGTGGACGTGACCGCCGAGCAGCTCAGCGGCGGCGAGTGCCCGCTGCCCAGCGGCTTCGCCGCCTACCTGGGCCTGAACCCGGGCGAGCGCCGTACGGTCAGGAGCGCGGCGGGTGAGCTGACGCTGAGCTGGCACGCCCGCCCGGCCCTGGAGTCGGTCGGCCGGCTGTTGCAGGACGTCGGCGCCAAGGAGGGCGGCCACCTGTTCCTGACCCTGTCCGACGAGGGCGTGTTGCGGGCCCGGCACCTGCCGGTGGCCTCCGAGGGCGCCGAGCCGATCACCAAGGCGTTGCGCCTGGTCGGCTACACCGCGCCGGGCGGCACGCTGGACCAGGCGGCCCGGGTGATCGCCACCCGGATCGGGATGACCGGCCCGGTGGGGCTGGCCGATCTCCAGACCAGGCTTCGCGAACGCGGAGACCGCGACCTGCTCGGCCTGCTGGACTGATCCCGAGATGCCGCGGCTCGCGATCGGACCCGACCTCCCTGGCGCGCTGGGGGCGCTGGCCCCTTCCGCGCGCCGGGAGGTGCTGGCCGCGTTGCGGCGCTTCCTGCACAACGCGCCGGGTTCGCCGCACGCCGAGCGGGTGCGCGGCGGGCACGATCCGCGGGTGGCGACGTTGCGGCTGGCCGAGGGCGTGCGCGGGGTGGTGGTACGGCAGCGCGACGTCTACTGGCTGCTGACCGTGCTGCCCGACGCGGCGGCGTGGGAGACGGCGGTCCGCCGCCGCTACGGCATCAACCCGGTCATCGGCGTCGTCGAGGAATGGGACGCCGAGGCGCTGGAGCGGGTGGAGCCGGCGCTTCGCCGCAGCGCGGGCGCGTCACGGCTGTTCGACCCGATCTGCGACGGCGACCTGCTCGCGCTCGGCCTGGACGTGCGGATCCTGCCGCTGGTCCGGCACATCACCACCGAGGCCGACGTCGAGGCGGTCGAGCCGTACCTGCCGCCGACGCAGCACCGCCCGCTGGCCGTGCTGGCTGTGGGCGGGTCGATGTCGGAGGCGTGGCGCGAGCTGGACGAGTGCCGCGCGGTCGAGGAGGAGCCGGGCGAGGTCGACCCGGAGGATTTCTACGCGGCGTTGCGCCGCAGCCCGGACCGGGCGGTGTTCGTGGACAGCCTGGCCGCGCTGGAGCGGCTGCTGGACGCGCCGGACTGGGGTGTCTTCCTGCACCCGCCGCAGCACCGGCTGGCCCGCACGACCGGCTGGCGGCACCCGGTGCTGGTGACCGGGGCGGCGGGCACGGGCAAGACCCTCATCGCGTTGCACCGCGCCGCCCACCTGGCCCAGCACGGCGAGGGCCGGGTGTTGCTGGTGACCTTCTCGCAGGGTTTGCGGGAGGAGCTGAGCCGGCGGCTCGACCTGCTCATCGAGGACGCGATCGTGCGCAAGCGCATCGACGTGGAGAACCCGGACCATCTGGCGCTGCGCGTCGTGGCCGACGCCGAGGGCCGCCAGCCGGTGCTGGCCGGGCCCGGGGCACGCAGCCTGACCGCGCTGGCCGAGGAGGCGGCGGGGCTGCTCGACATGCCGGTGGGCGATCTGCTCGACGCCGACGTCTCCAGCGGCCGGGGCGAGGTGCGCAAGCCGTACCGGCACGTGGTGGTGGACGAGGGGCAGGACGTCAGCCCGGCGCAGTGGCGGCTGCTGCGCGCGGCGGCGCCGCGCGGGGCCGACGACCTGTTCGTGGTGGGCGACCCGCACCAGCGGGTGACCGAGAACCGGGTCTCCCTGGAGTCGCTGGGCATCCACGCGGTGCAGCACTCGCTGCGCATCTCCTACCGGCTGCCGCAGGAGCTGCTGTCCTTCGGCGTCAGGCTGCGCGGGGGTGGTCCGGCGAACGGGCTGGTCAAGGGGGTCGCCGGGCTCGGCGGCTACCGGGCGGCCCGGCACGGCGAGCGGCCGATGATCCGCCGGTACGAGTCGGCTGAGGCCGAGCTGGCCGGGCTGGCGACGACCGTGCGCGGCTGGCTGGCCGAGGGGGTGCGCCCGGGGCAGATCGCCGCGGCGGCGCGCACCACGGCGCTGGTCAGGGCCGGGCGGCGGGCGCTGGACGGGCTGGGGGTGCTGGTGACCAGCTTCCACGGGCTGAAAGGCCTGGAATTCGATCGTGTCGCGCTCTACGGAGTCGCGGAGGGTGTCGTTCCGGATCCGCCGCCGGTGGAGCCGGGTGCCCGTGCGCGCGCGCTGCTGCGCGAGCGTAGCGTGCTGTTCGTGGCATGCACCCGGGCGAGGTCGTTGCTGTATATCTCCCATTATGGGCGAGGGAGCCCATTTCTCTCTTTGTAATCACATACCCTGAACTGCGGATATCTCTCCTTTGCCGGTTGGACCCCGATGAATCTCAGCCTGAGCGACCTCGCGCCGCCGGTGCGCTGGACCTCCCCCGGTCAGATCGCGCCGATCGCGGAAGACGCCGACCTGCCCGATGCGTGGTGGCAGGCGGTCCCCTTCGACCGCGCGTGCGCCCTCATCGGCACGCAGGCGGTGGCCGACCACCTGGCCGACCTGGCAGTGGCCTGCTGGGGACACCTGCAGATCGGCGACATCCTGCCGCTGCTGCGGCTGTCCGACCCCGCCGAGAGCGAGCGCACGCCCGAGTCGCTCGGCCGCGACGTGGTCCAGAAGCTCTTCCTCGACGTCTTCGAGCGGCTGCTCGAACCGCCGTCGCAGGCCGCGCAGGTCAGGGCCGCCCGGCCCGACCGGCCGCTGCCCGAGCTGGTGGACGAGGTCTTCACCGACCTCGACGAGCGGCAGCGGGCCATCGCCCGCGACCGGCTCTACGCCGCCTCCCGCGTCACGCTGGACGAGCTGGCCCAGCGCTTCAACGTCACCCGCGAGCGCATCCGGCAGATCGAGCGCGACCTGCGCGACCATGTGGAGAGCTGGCTGGCCTCGCCGGAGGCCGTGCCGCTGGTGGCGCACGTGACCTGGCTGCGCGGGCGGCTGGGCTCCGCCGTACCGGCCGACGATCTGGCCGCGGCGGTGCCGTGGCACCGCGAGGACCTGAGCACGCTGGGCATCCCGGCCTGGCGCTTCGTGCGGACCCTGCTGACCGGCTACGAGCAGGCCGACGGCTGGCTGGTCGCGGGCGGCGCGGACGAGCTGCGGGAGAAGACCCGGCAACTGTTCGCCGACGGGCCGCGGCCGATCTCCGAGGCGGTCGGCGTGGTGGCCCAGCTCGGCATCCGCGAGGACGTGGCGGAACGGTGGATCCTCGCCGTCCCGAACCTGCGGGTCTTCGAGGAGCACGTGGTGCCCTGGCCGCGCTCGATCAACGAGAAGGCCGAGGCGGTGCTGGCGGTCTCCGGCGACCCGCTGTCGCCCGAGGAGATCCAGGAGCGCATCGGCGAGGACTACTCGCTGGTCGGCATCCGCAACCAGCTCACCGCCGACGACCGCTTCCTGCGGGTGGACCGGAACAAGTACGGGCTGACCCGGTGGGGCGGCGACGAGTACCTCGGCATCAGGGAGATGATCGCCCGCGAGATCGAGCGGGCCGGCGGCGAGGCGTCCATCAGCACCATCGTCACCAACCTGACCGGACGCTACGACGTCAGCGAGAGCTCGGTGCGCGCCTACGCGGGCGGGCCGGGCTTCGAGCGCACGCAGCGCGGCTGGGTGCGGGTGGCCGGCACCTCGCCCTCGGGCGAGGCGGCGGAGCCGTACCAGCCGCGCAAGGACGTCTCCGAGACGCGGCGGAGCTTCCGCTCCCGCGACGGGCGCTGGTGGCACCGGGTGGACATCAACTCCGAGCACCTGCGCGGCTCCGGCTCGCCGCTGCCCACCGGCTTCGCCGCCTACCTGGGGATGGCGCCGGGCGGGTCGCTGACCGCCTCGGCGCCCTCCGGCGACGTGGTGATCTCCTGGCACAACCAGCCGACGATGGGCTCGATCAGGAACGTGCTGGCGGAGTTCAAGGCGGCCGACGGCGACCACGTCTTCCTGACCGTCTCCGACGGCGGCGAGCTGCTGACCCGGTTCCTGCCGGCCGCCCCGCCCGGGCTGCCGCCGCTCAACCGGGCGCTGCACCTGATCGGCTACACCGCGCCGGTGCAGTCGGAGGCGGAGGCCATGCGGCTGATCGGCTCGCGCATCGGGCTTCCCGAGGTCACCGGGCGCGAGGAGGTGGTCGCGCGGCTGCGCGAGCGCGGCGACCGGGACATCCTGGGTTTCCTCGGCGAATGATCCCCGCATAGTCTCGAAGGCATGTTGCGGATCTACGACACTCGCGCTCGGCAGGTCCAGGAGGTCCCCGGGGGCCGCGTGGTGCGCATGTACACCTGCGGCCCCACGGTCTACCGCTACGCGCACGTCGGCAATCTCCGCTCCTACCTGCTGTCCGACCTGATCCGGCGGGTGCTCGAACGCCGCCGGGCGCGGGTCGAGGTCTGCCAGAACATCACCGACGTGGGCCACCTGGTCGACGACGCGGAGATCGGCGAGGACAAGGTCGCCGCGCAGGCCAGGGCCGAGGGCCGCTCCAGCATGGAGATCGCCCGCTTCTACGAGGACGCCTTCCGCCGCGACACCGCCGCGCTCAACCTGCGCCCGCCGGACCACACGCCGCGCGCCACCGAGACCATCGACCTGATGATCGAGCTGATCGTCAAGCTGATGGAGAAGGGCCACGCCTACGCGGTGCCGGACGGCTCGGTGTTCTTCGCCGCCGAGACCTTCCCCGGCTACGGCGAGATCTCCGGCAACCGGCTCGACGCACTCCAGCCCGGCCACCGCGTGGAGGGCGTCGACCCCCGCAAGCGCTTCCACGCCGATTGGGCGCTGTGGAAGCACTCGCACCGCGAGCTGGTGTGGGAGACGCCGTGGGGCGGCACCGGCTTCCCCGGCTGGCACATCGAGTGCTCGGCCATGTCGCTGGAGTTCCTGGGCGACCACATCGACCTGCACACCGGCGGCATCGACCTGCGCTTCCCGCACCACGAGGACGAGCGCGCCCAGTCCGACAGCGCCGCGGGCAAGGAGGTCGTGCGGCACTGGGTGCACGGCGAGCACCTGCTGTTCGACGGGCGCAAGATGGCCAAGTCCACCGGCAACGTCGTGCTGCTGTCCGACGTGGCCGAGGCCGGGCTCGATCCGCTGGCCGTACGGCTGGCCTTCCTGGAGCACCGCTACCGGCAGCAGATGAACCTCACCTGGGACACCCTGCGCGCCGCCGACCGCACGCTGCGCCGCTGGCGGGCGCGGGTGGCCGAGTGGGCCGAGTCGCCCTCCGCCCCCCTGCACACCGAGTCCGTACGGCAGGCGGAGGCCGCCTTCGAGGACGACCTCGACACCCCGGCCGCCCTGCGGGTGCTGCGCGAGCTGGAGAAGGCCGACGCGGTCTCCCCCGGCGCCAAGTTCGAGACCTTCCTCCAGCTCGACCACCTGCTCGGCCTCGACCTGTCCACCGAGATCGGCAAGGTGCGCTCGCTCCCGCCCGGCGGCGCCGAGCTCCTGGCCGCCCGCGAACGCGCCCGCGAGGGCCGGGACTGGGCCGCCGCGGACCGGTTGCGGGAGGAGCTCGCGGAGCTCGGCGTGCACGTGGCCGACACCCCGGAGGGCCAGGTCTGGCGCTGAGCCCGGCCCCGTACCAAGCAGTACCTTCGGCCTGCCACACTTGGTGAAACGCAGGTCAAGGGAGGTTTTCGTGAGGGTTAGGCCGTACGCGTGGATGCCGTGGCCGGTGCGGTGGCTGGCGCGCGTCCTGACCGTCCTGGTGGTGCTCGCGCTGGTGCTGGCCGGTGTGGTCACCTGGACCGTGCGCCAGTCCTTCCCGGAGTTCGAGGGCACGCTCTCCCTCCCCGGCCTCACCGGCAAGGTGGACGTCTACCGTGACAAGTCGGGCGTGCCGCACATCTACGCCGACACCGCCGAGGACCTCTTCCTGGCGCAGGGCTTCGTGCACGCCCAGGACCGCTTCTGGGAGATGGACTTCCGCCGGCACGTGACCTCCGGCCGGCTGTCGGAGATGTTCGGCCCGGCCACCCTGGAGCAGGACAAGGCGATCCGCACCATGGGCTGGCGGCGCGTCGCCGAGCAGGAGGTGCCGGAGCTCAAGGAGTCCACCCGGCGCTACCTGGAGTCCTACGCCAAGGGCGTCAACGCCTGGCTGAAGCGGAACGAGGACGCCTCGGCGCGCAGCTTCGAGTACTCGGTGCTCAAGCTGACCAACGGCGACTACCGGCCAGAGGAATGGAAGATCGAGGACTCCGTCGCCTGGCTCAAGGCCATGGCCTGGGACCTGCGCTCCAACATGGAGACCGAGATCGACCGCGCGCTGGCCGCCACCAAGCTCCCGGCCGAGCGGGTGGCGCAGCTCTTCCCCGGCTACCCCTTCGACCGGCACGCGCCGATCGTCGGGCAGGGCGCGCTCACCAACGGGCGCTTCGACCCGCAGGCCGCGCCCGAGCAGGGCGGCGACAAGGCGATCACCTCGGCGGCCGAGCTGCTGTCGAAGGTGCCGAGCCTGATGAGCACCGCCGACCGGGACGGCATCGGCTCCAATTCGTGGGTAGTGTCGGGCGAGCACACCACCACCGGCAAGCCGATCCTGGCCAACGACCCGCACCTGTCGGCCCAGATGCCGAGCGTCTGGTACCAGGCTGGGCTGCACTGCCGCGCGAAGTCCGAGAACTGCGCCTACGACGTGACCGGGTTCACCTTCTCCGGCCTGCCCGGCGTGATCATCGGGCACAACGACCGCATCGCCTGGGGGTTCACCAACCTCGGGCCCGACGTCGCCGACCTGTTCCTGGAGAAGGTCGAAGGCGACACCTACCTGCACAAGGACGCCACCCGCAAGCTGGAGACCCGCACCGAGACGATCAAGGTCGCCGGGGGCGAGCCGGTCCGGCTGGAGGTGCGCAGCACCGTGCACGGGCCGCTGGTCGGCGAGGTCATGGGCATCGAGGCCGCGCAGGGCGCCAACGCGGTCGCGCTGCAGTGGACCGCGCTCATCCCCGGCTCCAGCGCCGACGCGATCTTCGCGATGAACGAGGCGGGCAACTGGCACGAGTTCCGCGCCGCCGCCGCGCTGTTCGACGTGCCCTCCCAGAACCTGATCTACGCCGACGTGGACGGCCAGATCGGCTACCAGTCGCCGGGCCGCATCCCGGTCCGGCTCAAGGGCGACGGCACCGCGCCCGTGCCCGGCTGGACCGGCGAGTACGACTGGAAGCCCGAGCCGCTCCCCTTCGACCAGTTGCCCACGCTCACCGACCCGGCCGCGGGCTTCATCGTCACCGCCAACAACGCGGTCATCGACCCCAGCCGGTACGGCCCGCTGCTGACCAAGGACTGGTCGTACGGCTACCGCTCCCAGCGCATCCGCGAGCTCCTGGAGCAGGAGCTCGGCAAGGGCAAGATCAGCCCCGAGACCATGGGCGCGCTCCAGAACGACACCCGCAACGAGTTCGCCTCGACGCTGATCCCGCACCTGACCGAGGTCGAGCTGGCCGGACCCGCCGTCCAGGCCCGCGAGCAGCTCAAGGACTGGGACGGCACGCAGAGCCTCGACTCCAAGCCCGCCGCCTACTTCAACGCCGTCTGGCGGCACCTGCTGCGCCTGGCCTTCGACGACGACCTGCCCGAGGCGGCCCGCCCCACCGGCGGCGACCGCTGGTACGAGGTGGTGCGCGCCCTGCTGGAGCGGCCCGACGACGCCTTCTGGGACGACACCACCACCTCCTACACCGAGAAGAAGGCCGACATCCTGCGCCAGGCCATGGTCGACGCGCACGAGGAGATCGGCCCGGACGCCACCTGGGGCGACCTGCACACCCTCACGCTGACCAACCAGTCGCTCGGCACCTCCGGCATCGCCCCCATCGAGGCGATCTTCAACCGGGGCCCGTTCGGCGCCCCCGGCGGCAAGGACGCGGTCAACGCCAACGGCTGGAACGTGCAGCAGGGCTACGAGGTCACCTCGGTCGCCTCCATGCGGATGGTGGTCGACCTGGCCGACCTGGACAACTCCCGGTGGATCAACCTGACCGGCAACTCCGGACACGCCTACCACCCCAACTACTGGGACCAGGCGCCGCTGTGGGCGCGCGGCGAGACGCTGCCCATGCTCGCCAGCCCCGACAAGGTGCGCGCCGCCGCGACGCACACCCTCCGGCTCGTCCCCTAGGCCGCCGGGCGGCGGCGCCACCACGGCTGCCGCCGCTCGTAGCCGCCCTCGTCGAGCCCGGCCAGCCGCTCGAACGGGTTGTAGGAGGCCTGGTCGCCGCAGACCGCCATCGAGGCGGCCATGGCCAGCAGGTACAGCGGCAGCATCGGCAGCCCGGCGCAGCACGCCCACTGGCTGGCGTGCCGGGCCTCGTGCCCGATCAGCCGCAGGTCGAGTTCGGTGCGCCTGGTCAGCACCACGTTCCCCACGGTGAACGCGCCCGCGATCGGGAATCTGAAGCGGTAGCCGTACGCCAGGATGAGCCCGTCCGGGCCGGGCGTCGGCCTGGCCCCGCCGACCGCGGCGATCAGCAGGCCGAGCGGGGTGGAGAGGTTGACGAAGTTGACGACACGCCGGATCCGGTAGCGCCTCTGCACGCCTCCAGTATTGACCGAAGGGGGCATGACGGGATAATGACTCCCGTCCTGACAATCCCCCTCAGAGCAGGATCATGAGATTCCTCATCCTCGCCGCACTGGTCGGCCTGATGGCACTCGCCACCGTAGGCGGGCTGGTCGTCACGAGCACCCAGACCGTCGGCCACGAGTACGGCACGCCGCCCCTGGAAACGTCCCGCGCGCCGTACCGGCCGGTCGTGAGCACGCCCACCCCCACACCGACGGCCACCACCGCGAAGTACACCGCGGTCACCAAGGTCGTGAAGCGGAAGGGCGTCTCCTACCTGGAGGTCTCCATCCGGTACGGCGCGGCCGGCCGGTTCACCGTGCGGCAGAAGGTCTGCAAGGGCAAGTCGTGCCGGACCGTCACCAGCGAGTTCGCGGTGACCACCGGCGCCGGGAAGAAGACCACGAAGCTCGGCAAGGGCTCCTACCGGCTCAGCGGCAAGCCCGTCATCTCGGTCAAGGTGCTGCCCTGGCCGACCAAGACCGTCACCGTCGCGCCCACCGCCACGGTCACGGTGGCGCCCACCGCCACCACGACGGCCACGGTGACCACCGGCCCGACGGTCACCCAGTCGGTGCCGGGGCCGACCACGACGATCTCGGTCACCGCCACCGTGACGTTCACCGCGACCGCCACCGTGACCGCGACCCCCACGGTCACCGTCACCGCGCCCGCGACCACCATCACCGTGACCGCCGCGCCCGCCCCGAACAAGGGCTGCGACGCGCCATGGAACCCGTTCCGCTACCACTACTGCGCGAGCCCGACCACCGACCCCGAGGTCACCGCGCCACCGGCCGACGTCTGCACCTACTTCGTCTGCCTGACCAGCCCGCTGCCCGCGCCCACCGCCTCGCAGCGCCTGGTCTTCTGCGGTGACGGCAAGATCACCCTCGCCGTGCCCAGCCCCTCGCCCGACCCGTGCGCGGCCAACGGCGCGCTCAAGGGCGTGGTTCGCGTGGCTCCCGCTCCGCAGGCCGCGGCGGATCCGCAGGGTCTGGCTCCGGCTCCGACGCCGTCGATCCCGGAACTGACCCCGGCCCCTGGCCAGTGACCATCGCCTTGGAGGCGGGCGCGAACAGGAAGGCCGCGGCCACCGCGGCCATCCCGCCGTACAGGTAGACCGTGCCCGCCTCACCGAAGAAGACGTAGTCGCCCGCGGCCGGCTGGGCCACGAAGAGCATCGAGGTCAGCAGCCAGCCGGCCGCCACGGCGGCGGCGCCCAGCCGCGAGCGCATCATCCGGCCCGCCGCCAGGCAGACCACGAAGATCGTGAGGACCCAGGCGACCGCGGCCGCCGGCAACCCGCCCAGCGGCCACGCCTGGTTGAACGCGCCGACCACCCCGACGACGACGCCGAGCACCGACAACATGCCGTACGCCATTCCGGCCAGCGCGGACTCCATGCCTGATGAGCTTAGTGGGGAAGACCAGCGAAAAGATCATTCTCGCGCGGCTCGCCGAGCCCGCCGGCCTCGACCGGCACCCCCCGGACGGCCGGCCCCGGCACGCCCCGCTTGAGGATGAAGTGCTCGACGCCCTGCGCCTCCTGGCCGATGTTGTTCGACAGCGCGAACCACGGGTCGTCCACGCTGATCTGGGTGCGGTGCGCGCGCATCGCGTCGAGCTTGCGCTTGACGTACGGCCGGGCGTCCACCTCGGTCGTGACGACCTCGTCCGAGCAGCCGAACGGCATGTCGTCCACGTCCTCGACGACGAACTCGACGCCCGACTGCCGCATCGCCTCG
Organism: Nonomuraea sp. NPDC050310; assembly: GCF_040655795.1. Lineage (NCBI taxonomy): Bacteria > Bacillati > Actinomycetota > Actinomycetes > Streptosporangiales > Streptosporangiaceae > Nonomuraea > Nonomuraea sp. NPDC050310. The sequence continues at coordinate 124,740 of NZ_JBFAKP010000017.1, forward strand.
GCCTGGCGGCGCATGACCGACCTCGGCACCGCGGTGAAGTAGAACTTGGCGATCTGCCACGGCTCCCCCGTGCCGAAGCCCGGATCGGCGGCCAGCTCGGTGGCCCGCCACGCCACCCGGTGCGCCTGGATGTGGTCGGGATGGCCGTAGAAGCCGTTCTCGTCATAGGTGACCAGCACCTGCGGGCGCACCTCGCGGATGACCTTCACCAGCTCGCCCGCCGCCTCGTCGAGATCGGCCTGCCAGAACGCCTGCGGCCGGTCGTTCGAGGCCACGCCCATCATGCCCGAGTCGCGCCAGCGGCCGGGCTCCCCCAGGAAGCGGTGGTCCTCGACGCCGAGCGCCTCGCAGGCGGCGGCCAGCTCGCCGATCCGGTACTCGCCCAGGGTGTCGTCGCGGTCGGCCGCCAGATGCGCCAGCTCCGGCGGGATCACCTCGCCCTCCTCCCCCAGCGTGCAGGTCACCAGGGTGACGTGGGCGCCCTCCGCGGCGTACTTCGCCATCGTCGCGCCGGTGCCGATCGTCTCGTCGTCGGGATGCGCGTGCACGAGCAGCAAGCGTCGATCACTCATGCCTCCGAGGGTAGCTGGCCTGCGGAACTGGCAGGATTGTCCCCATGAGTGAGAGCTTCCCGCGCCTGCATGCCCGGACCCGCCGGTTCACCCTCGGAGTGCCCCGGAGCTTCACCATCGCGCCCGACGGCGGCCGCGTGGTCTTCCTCCGCACCCGCACCGGCACCGACCCGGTGACCTGCCTGTGGGAACTCGACACCGCCGGCGGCCTCGAACGCCTGGTCGTCGACCCCCGCACCCTCGGCGGCCCCTCGGAGGAGAACCTCCCGCCCGAGGAGAAGGCCCGCCGCGAGCGCAGCCGCGAGCAGGCCGGCGGCGTGGTCGCCTACTCGGCCGACCGGGCCGTGCGCAAGGCCGCCTTCGCCCTCTCCGGCGAGCTCTACGTCACCGACCTGCTCACCGGCGAGAGCACCCAGCTCGAAACGCCCGGCGGCGTCATCGACCCCCGGCTGTCGGGCGACGGGCGGCACGTCGCCTACGTCTCCGGCGGGGCGCTCCGGCTGCACGACCTGGCCACCCTGGAGGACCGGGCACTGGCCGTGCCCGAGTACCCGACCGTGACGTACGGCCTGGCCGAGTTCATCGCCGCCGAGGAGATGGACCGGATGCGCGGCTACTGGTGGTCGCCCGCCGGGGACGCGCTCCTGGTCGCCCGGGTGGACGAGGCGCCCGTCCAGGTCTGGCACATCGCCGACCCGGCCAACCCCGACCGGCCCGCCGTCGAGCAGCGCTACCCGGCGGCCGGGACGGACAACGCGGTCGTCGAGCTGTTCGTCATCGGGCTCGACGGCAGCCGGGTCCGCGTGCCGTACGAGCAGGAGTACCTCGCCAACGCGGCCTGGGACGGCCACGCGCTGTCCATCGTCACCCTCGCCCGCGACCAGAAGTCGCTGCGCCTGTTCACCGTGGACCCGGCCACCGGCGCCTCCGAGCTCGTCCTCGAAGAGACCAGCCCGGCGTGGGTCGAGATCGGCCGCGGCGTCCCGGCCCATCTGGAGGACGGCAGCCTCGTCTGGCTCTCCGGCACCCAGCTCCTCGTCGGCGGCAAGCCCGTCACCCCGCCCTCGCTGATCGTCCGCGAGGTCCTCGACGTCGACCGCGACACCGTCCTGTTCCGCGCCAGCGGCAGCGACCCCACCGAGATCCAGCTCTGGACCTGGGACGGCCACTCCCTCCTGCCCGTCTCCACCCGCTCCGGCGTCTACTCCGGCCGCCTCGCCGGCGGCGTCGGCGTCCTCACCGAGCAGACCCTGGAGAACGAAGGCGTCTCCTGCACCGTCGTCCTCCGCGACGGCACCGCGCTCCCCATCCCCTCGCACGCCGAACGGCCCGGCCTCGACCTCCGCGTCCACGTCGGCCGCTCCGGCACCCGCGAGCTCGCCACCGCCGTCCTGTTCCCCTCCTGGCACGAGCCCGGCTCCCGGCGGCTGCCCGTCCTCCTCGACCCGTACGGCGGGCCGCACGCCCAGCGCGTGCTGGCCGCGCACGGCATGTACCTCACCAGCCAGTGGTTCGCCGAGCAGGGCTTCGCGGTCATCGTCGCCGACGGCCGCGGCACCCCCGGCCGAGGGCGCGACTTCGAGCACGCCGTCCTCAACGACCTCGCCGGGCCCGTCCTCGACGACCAGGTCGACGCGCTCCAGGGGGTGGCCGCCCAGTACCCCGACGACCTCGACCTGTCCCGGGTCGCCATCCGCGGCTGGTCCTTCGGCGGGTACCTCGCGGCCCTGGCCGTCATGCGCCGGCCCGACGTCTTCCACGCCGCCATCGCCGGCGCGCCGGTCACCGACTGGCGGCTGTACGACACCTGCTACACCGAGCGGTACCTGGGCGACCCCCGGGTCCAGCCCGAGGTCTACGACCAGTCCTCGCTCTTCGCCGACGCTCCCAAGCTTGAGCGGCCGCTCCTGCTCGTCCACGGGTTGGCCGACGACAACGTCGTCGCCGCCCACACCCTCCGGCTGTCCTCCGCCCTGCTGTCGGCGGGGCGTGCGCACAGCGTGCTGCCGCTTTCCGGGGTTACGCACATGACGCCTCAGGAGGTCGTGGCGGAGAACCTGCTCCTTCTTCAGGTCGACTTCCTCAAGAAGGCCCTCTCCCTCTGACCGCATGGGCCTCATGGGGCGCGCTTCGCGCGATCGGCTCGAGCTGTGCTTGGTGGGGGACCGCCTCCGGGCGTCCCCCACACCCCCGGTGGGGGGGGGGGGGGGGGGGCCCCCCCCCCCCCCCCCCCCGCCGGCCCGGCGCCGGGGTGGGGCGTGGGGGAGGGGGGCGGGTCTGGG
>NZ_JBFAKP010000017.1:127603-181572 GCF_040655795.1 Nonomuraea sp. NPDC050310
TGCGAGGGGCCTCCCGGCCCCTCGCACTCCCCGGGCGTGGGGCGACTTCATCAGGACGAGGGAGCGCCTTGGGCTCGCTTGAGTCCCAGAGGGCTGGGCCCGCACTGCGGGGCTTCGCTGAAGGCTGGGCCTGCCCATCGAGCGGGCGGGTGGGCACGTGGACCTGATCGCGGATCGCTCGCGGTGGCTAGGCCGCTGGGGTGGCCGGATCGCGGGTGATCCTGGTGCCGATGTCCTCGCCCTGGCAGATCGCCTTCATGGCGCCCCTAGCCGCCACGTCGAACACGTGCATGAGGAGACCCTGCTCGTTGGCGAGGACGAAGGCGCTCTCGTCCATGACCCTCACCCCGGCGGCCAGGGCCTCTCGGTAGGTGAGGTGGGTGTACCGCTGGGCGGTCGGGTTCACGTTCGGGTCGCTGTCGTAGACGCCGTCGACGCCACGCTTGGCCACCAGTAGGGCGTCCGCTTCGAGTTCCAGGGCTCGTTGTACGGCGGGATAGTCCGTGGTGACGTACGGCTGGCCGATGCCGCCGGCGAGCAGGACGATCAGCCCGCGGCGGAGGTGCCCGTCGGCGCGAAGGCGGATGAAGGGCTCCGCGACGCTCTGCATGGGCACGGCCGTCATCACCCGCACGTCTGTCTGGGAGCGGGCGGTGAGCACTCCACGGAGCATCAGCGCGTTCATCACCGTGCCGAGCATGCCGATGTTGTCGGCTTCGGCTCGGCCGATGCCCCAGCCTTCGGCCATCCGGCCGCGGAAGTAGTTGCCGCCGCCGATGACCACCGCGACCTCTACGCCCAGGTCGCTGACGGAGAGGATCTCCTCGGCCAGTTGGGCGAGGCTTGCCGGGTCGGTCCCCCAACCGGCTTCTCCGGCGAGTGCTTCGCCGCTGAGCTTGACCACGACTCGTGAGTAACGACCCATCCCGTTCCCTTCACGGCCGCGCCCTTGGCGACCTGATCAAGCCTATGAGGCGCGTTCTGGCTGGGAAAGGAACCGCGCAGGTCGGCCCGGATACCGCCCGCGGCCTCGGTGAAGGGTCGGCGGTCAGGTGGGCGGGGTGGGAGGCCACCAGACGGCGAACCACTGCTCTGCGCCGTACTCCTCGAAGCGGGCCGTCTCGGTGAAGCCGAGCTTGGCGGCCAGGCGGATGGAGGGGACGTTGGCGGTCTGGGTGGAGAGGACCACCGGCTCGCCGGGGAGGGCGGTGGTGATCCAGGTGAGGGCGGCGGCGCAGGCTTCGGTGGCGTAGCCGTGGCCCCAGGTGTGGGGCAGGAACAGGTAGCCGAGCTCGACCTCGCCGCCGTCCGGTCGGACGTGGCCCGGGCGGTCGGCGGGGCGGCGCTTGACGTCGATGATGCCGATCAGCGTGCCGTTGAGGGTGACTGCGAACAGGCCTGGGCGGCGAGGGGGGACGGCGGGGAAGGTGCGCTCGAACTCGTCGCGGGGTTGGGGGCCGCCGATGTAGGTGCCGACCTCGGGTGAGGTGAACAGGTCGATGAGGGGCGCGCGGTCTTGGGCCTCGGGCGCGCGGAGGAGGAGGCGGTCGGTGCTGATCGGGGCGGGTGGCCAGGTGACGGGACCAAGATCACTCATGACGGGGAAACTACCGCATCGCGGGACGGGCGGACGGGGTGAGCACTCGGGACGGCTGACCGGCTCGAAGGGTGTCGGCTCGGGGCCGGAAGGTTGGCGGGCGGGGTGGATGGGTGAGGGGCGGCTCTGCAGAGATTTGGTTTGACCGGTCATTAATTTGAATATAGCGTCTACTCCATGGAAAGGCGTTCGTACCGGATGGGTGCGCGGACTGCGGCGATGGAGGCCACCCGGGAGCGGGTGATGGAGGCGGCTGCCAGGTTGTGGACGCAGCGGTGGTACGACGAGGTGACGCTGCAGCACATCGCCGACGAGGCGGAGGTGTCGGTCCAGACGGTCGTGAACCGGTTCGGCGGGAAGGACGGGCTGGCCGACGCGGTGGCCGAGTGGGTGGCGACGCGGACGGCGGTGGCTCGGCAGGCGCCGGTCGGTGACGTGGCGGCGATCGTGGCGGTGCTGTTCGCCGACTACGAGCGGCAGGGGGAGGCGAACGTGCTGTGGGCGGCACAGGTGGATCGGGTGCCCGCTCTGGGGCGGGCGGCTGTGCAGGCGCGTGGGCAGCATCGGGCCTGGCTGGAGGAGGTCTTCGCCGATCGGCTCCCGGAGGCGGGTCCCGAACGGGAGCATGCGCTGAACCTGCACTACGCCGCCACGGATGTGTACCTGTGGAAGTTGTGGCGGCGTGATCTCGGGCTGTCGCGGGCGGAGGCGGAACGGGCCATGCGCGATCTGCTGACCGGGATCGACCCCCGCCGAGATCGCCGAGCTGCCCCGGACCCGCAAGTCCCCTGAGATCTGCGCGATCCCCCAACCCGCATCCCCAGCCCAAAGACTTCCGAGGTCCACGAGGCCCCGAGATCCCCGGAGAGATCTGATGACGAAGAGTTTCCTGTTTGCCACGTGGGCCGGGGGCGGAGCCGTACCGCCGGTTCTGTCGATCGCCCGGGCGTTGCGGGAGCGCGGGCACACCGTTCGGGTGCTGGCTGATGCCTCGCTGCGGGACGAGGTGGTGGCCGGAGGGCTGGAGCATGTCCCCTGGACTACCGCGCCGCAGGGGGATGCCAGCGATCCGGCCAAGGATGTGATCAAGGACTTTGAGGCACGGACCCCGCTGGGTGCGTTCGCGCGGTTGAGGGATCGGATCGTCTGCGGTCCTGCGATCGACTATGCGAGGGACACGCTGGCCGAGTTGCGGGCCCGGCCGGCGGATGTGCTGGTGGCTGAGCACATGCTGCTCGGCGTTTTCACCGGGGGCGAGGCGGCGGGGATTCCGCTGGTGTCGTTGGTGACCACGATCTATCCGCTGCCCACGCCGGGGGCGCCGCCGCCCGGGCTGGGGTTGCGGCCGGGCCGGGGCGCGGTGGGGCGGCTGCGGGATCGGGCGCTGGGGCGGATGATGGCCAAGCCGTGGGCGAAGGGGCTGAAGGCGCTCAATGCCGCACGCACCGCGCACGGGCTGGTGCCGGTGGAGTCGGTGATCGACGCCTTCGAGCGGGTGGATCGGGTGCTGGTGTTGTCTCCGCGGGCGCTCGACTACCCGAGCAGGGAGTTTCCCGCTCAGCTGCGGCATGTGGGGGCGCGGCTGGATGATCCGGCCTGGGCCGGGGAACTGGAGTTGCCCGAGGGGGATGCGCCGCTGGTGCTGGTGGGCCTGAGCTCGTCGTACATGAATCAGCGCGCCCGGCTGGAGCGGATCGCCGAGGCTCTGGGGACGCTGCCGGTGCGGGGGCTGTTGACCACTGGACCGGCGGTGGATCCGGCTACGGTGCGGGCGCCTGGGAATGTGACGGTCGTTGCGAGGGCGCCGCACAGTCTGGCGTTGCGGCACGCTGCGGTGACCGTCACGCATGCCGGTCATGGGACGGCTGTGAAGTCGTTGGCCGCGGGGGTGCCGTTGGTCTGCGTGCCGCTCGGGCGTGATCAGCCGGAGGTGGCCCGGCACGTCGAGCTCGCCGGTGCTGGGGTCACGGTGAGCAAGAACGCGTCGGCCGAGGCGATTGCCCAGGCTGTGGATCGGGTGCTGAACGAACCGTCCTACCGCAGGGAGGCCGGGCGGCTGGCGGGTGAGATCGCCGCCGAGGCCGCGACCGACCAGGCGGTTGCCGAACTGGAGGCGCTCACCAGCGGGCACCGGCAACGGACTGTCGGGTTTAGCTGAGGCCCTCGGGAGCAGGAGCGGGGCGAGGGCAAGGGGGTTCGGATGGCTGATTCAAGCGGCGGGCTGAGGTTGTGCCAGGTGGTGCTGGACGGCACCGATGCCAGGGCCCTGGCGGAGTTCTATCGGGTGTTGCTGGGGCTGGAGTACCGGCCCGGGGATGAGCCGCCGGAGGCGGGGGGCGATGACGAGCGGGGGCGGTCCTGGCTGGTGCTGAGGACGCCTGAGGGCGCGTCCCTCCTGGCCTTTCAGCAGGTCGATCGGCAGCCACGGACGACGTGGCCCGAGCAGGACATCCCGCAGCAACTGCACCTGGACATGACCGTGCCGTCGGTGGAGGCACTGGAGGCGCAGCACGAACGGATCCTGGGGCTCGGGGCGCGGCTGTTGCTGGACCGGATGGATGACGAGGAGGAGCCGTTGCGGGTGTATGCCGACCCCGCCGGGCATCCTTTCTGCGTCTTCTTCTCCAAGCGTTCCACGTAGTGAGATACTACGATTTCGGATAATCTGAAATCGTGACAGATGAGACCTGGTCGGCGTTGCTGGCACTGCAACGGGCGACTCATGCCACCCTGCACCTCCTGGCCGCCGAACTCGCCGGGCTGGGATTGAGTGCGTCGGAGATGAACGTGCTGGCGAACCTGGCCGATGGGCGGGCGCGGACGATCCGCGAGCTGGGGGTGGCGGCGGGCACTCGGCCGACGACGCTCACCAGCGTGCTCGACCGGCTGGAGCGCCGGGAGCTGCTGGCGCGGGGTCCTCGTCCCGGTGATCGGCGGGCGGTCGAGGTGAGGCTGACCGCGGCGGGGCGGGAGGCGGCCGCGACCATCCGGAGGGCGATCTCCGGGTTGGAGGAGCGGGCGCTCGGCGGGTTCTCCGAGGAGGCGGTCGCCGGGTTGCGGGAGGGGCTTCAGGCGCTCGCCGAGGGCGGCGATCACCGAAGGAGGGGGCCGGGATGACGGCGTTCGACGAGTTGATGGCCGAGGTGATGCGGGGTGCCGCCCGGTTCGGGCATCGGGAGCATGTGCACCTGACCTGGCTTGCCGTACGGCGGTGCGGGACCGAGGCGGCGGTCGGGCTGGTGAGTGACGGCATCCGGCAGACCGCGAGGTACGCGGGCGCGCCGCAGAAGTACCACGCGACGATGAGCCGGGCCTGGGTGGAGCTGGTGGGATACCACGTCGCCGAGGGCGAGGAGTTCGCGGAGTTCGTGGGCCGGAACCCCGCACTGCTGGACAAGCGGCTGCTGGGGAGGTTCTACCGCTCTACGACGTTGGCCGCGCCGCGGGCGAGGAGCGGGTGGGTGGAGCCTGACCTCGCGCCCTTCCCCTGGACCATGGCCGAACGACCGGCCGGAAGTCAGGCGGCCGAGTAGACGACGAACGAGATCGCCACGTACTGCACGACATACGCGGCCACCGTCAGCGCGTGGAAGACCTCGTGGAAGCCGAACCACCGAGGCGACGGGTCCGGGCGGCGCAAGCCGTACACCAGGCCACCGGCGGTGTAGAGCAGGCCGCCGATGACGACGAGGACCAGCGCGGCCGCCCCGGCCCCGTCCATGAGCTGCGGGAGCACGAAGGCGGCGACCCAGCCGAGGCCGATGTAGAGGGCCGTGGAGAGCCAGCGGGGCGCGTCCACCCAGAAGATCTTGAACAGCACCCCGGCCAGCGCGCCCACCCAGATGACGGTGAGCACCAGCAGCCTGGGCAGGCCGTCGAGGGCGAGCAGGGCGAAGGGGGTGTAGGTGCCGGCGATGATCAGGTAGATGTTCGCGTGGTCGAAGCGGCGCAGCACCTCCGCCACCCGGGGCGACAGCTTGCCGCGGTGATAGGTGGCCGAGACGCCGAAGAGCAGGGCCGAGGTGATCGCGTAGACCGTCGCGGCCAGTCGTGCCTCGACCGTCGGGCCGAGGGCGACCAGGACGAACCCGGCCACCAGCGCGGCGGGCAGCGCGCCGGCGTGGAGCCAGCCCCGGAGGCGGGGCTTTTCGAGGACCGTCATACAACCTACGGTAGCGTAAGTTACGTCGCCGTAGGTTGTTGTGCTCGTCACACCGGGATCACCGAGTTCAGTCGGGGTCGCCGGGGCGCAGGTCGTGGACGAGGTCGCGGATCTCCTCCGTGACCGCGTCCATGCCGAGCCGCAGGTCGCCCAGCAACCGATCCGCGCGGTCCGGGGAGCCGTCCAGGGAGTGCCGCGCCGAGTCGAGGGCCAGGGCCATGCCGGTCAATCGGCTGCCCAGGCCGTCGCGCAGGTCACGGTGGAGCCGCCGCCGCTCCTCCTCGGCCACCCCCGCCGCCCGTTCGCGGGTGCGGCGCAGGTCTTCGGCCAGCCGTACGGCATGCGCGGCATCGGCCACGATCGGCACCAGCGCTCCCAGCATGCGCCGCTCGTAGGCCCGGGGGAAGCGCCGCACGCCGGGCGCACCGAGCAGGAGCGTGCCGACCCGGTGCCCGTGCCAGACCAGCGGGATCTCCCGGGCCGTCCCGCCCAGGTCGCCCCGGGTCGGCCCGGCGTCCGGGGATCCGGCGCCGAGGTCGACCGCGGCGCCGCGGACCGCCAGGCCGTTCATGACCGCCTCGACGGCGGCCCCCAGCGCATCGGCCGGACCGGCATGCTGGATCTGGTCCCGCAGGGCCCGCGCGTGGGTCTGCGGATCGCCGCTGCGGCCGTACAGGAGGCGGTCGAGCCGCCGCTGGATGCCCCGCTGGACCGGACGGAAGAAGCTGCCCGCCACGACGGCCGTGACCACGCCGACCAGCCGGCCGTGGTCGGCCAGGAAGAACCCGGCCAGCGCCGCGGCGCCGAGGTAGGTCGCGGCGACCCCGCCCACCAGGACGCCGCCGATGACCGCCCGGCCGACCAGGGTGTCGATCGCGTAGAGGCGGTACCGGGTGATCGCCAGCAGCACGGCCAGCGGGATGGCCGGCGCGCCGTCCACGAGGGCGAAGCCGCCCCAGCGGGTCAGCTCCCAGGCCACCGTGCACAGGTTCTCGATCAGTACGGCGAGCAGGAACCAGCCGATCTGCCGCCGCCCGTCCGGCTCGGCCCGCCGGAACCGCAGGAGCAGGAGGCCCACGCCGCCCCAGGTCAGGACGGCCCGGACCGGCTCACCCCACTCGACCATCCCCGCCGCCAGCGCCTCGGCCTGCGGCAGGCCCCACGGGTTGGCCGGGACGGAGGGCGAGGCGGCCGGTTGCACGACCCGGGCCAGCCAGCCGGCCGCGAACCAGGCGGTCAGGCCCAGGTAGAGCCACCGCCAGCCCCGCTCGCCGAGCCGCCGGTCCGGGTAGACCAGCGGCAGCAGCACGAGCGCGAGGTGGCCGGCCTGCCGGAAGAACGCGCGGGTGACCCTGACCAGGTGGTAGCCGCCGGGCTCGTCCCCGAAGGACGGGAAGTTCTGCAGCACGATCACGAAGGCCAGCCCCGCCGACGACACCCCGGCGGCCAGCAGGAGCCACCCGGCGGCCAGGCGAGGCCGGCGGACCACCACGACGGTTCCGAGCAGCGTGGCGATCAGGGCGAACAGCAGCACGCTGGGGTTCATCAGGACGGACACCTGCGACGCCGTCCACAGGACGAGCGGGTAGCCCGCCAGCACCGCGAGGCAGAGCCCGCACAGGCCCGCCGCGATCAGCCGGGCCGTACGGTCGTGAAATTTCGCCATTGATCCCCCGGAAGGGGATTGTGAGCCACCGCGGCCCGGCCGGCAACTGCTGGCCGAGCCGCAGCGACTACTGGCTCACCCGGTCGAGCGCCGCCGGGCTGCCGTGCCAGCTCTCCCACAACGCCGCGTACGGCCCGCCGGCCGCGACGAGCTCGTCGTGCGAGCCCAGCTCGCTGATCCGCCCGTCCTCCACCACGGCCACCCGGTCGGCGTCGTGCGCGGTGTAGAGCCGGTGCGCGATCGCGATGACCGTGCGCCCCTCCAGCACCGCCGCCAGGGACCGCTCCAGGTTGCGCGCCGCCCGCGGGTCGATGAGCGAGGTGGCCTCGTCCAGGACCAGCGTGTGCGGGTCGGCCAGGACCAGCCGGGCCAGCGCGAGCTGCTGGGCGTGCGCGGGCGAGACGTCCGTGCCGCCGGAGCCGACCGCGGTGTCGAGGCCGTCGGGCAGGGCGAGCACCCAGTCGAGCGCGTCCACCGCGCCGAGCGCCGCCAGGATCCGCTCGTCGTCGGCCGAGGGGTCGGCGATGAGCAGGTTCTCCCGGAGCGTGCCCTTGAACAGGTGGTGTTCCTGGGTGACCAGCGCGACGTGGCCGCGCAGCTCGTCCAGGGGCAGCTCGACCAGGGGCACGCCGCCGACGGTGACCGAGCCCGAGCGTGGGCCGTGGATGCCGGCCAGCAGGCGGCCGAGCGTCGACTTGCCCGCGCCGGACGGGCCGACCATGGCCAGCCGCTCGCCGGGCGCGATCCGCAGCGAGACGTCATGGAGCACGTCGCGGCCCTCGCGGTAGGCGTAACGGACGTGCTCGGCGGCCAGTTCCTCACCGGCCGGCCGCTCGTCGCCCGGCACCCGGTCGTCGCGGACGGTGGCGACGCCGAGCAGCCGGGACATGGCCGCGCCGCCGACCTGGAGCTCGTCGATCCACATCAGGAAGCGGTCGAGCGGGTCGATGAGCTGCTGCACGTAGATCATCGCTGTGGTGACCTGGGCGATCGTGGCGAGGTCCGAGCTGTACAGCAGGCCGCCGACCAGCAGCGTGGACACGATCGGGATCACGTAGCCGAGCTCCACCGACGGGAACCAGAGCGTGCGCAGCCCGAGCGTGTACCGCTCGGCCGCCCACGAGCCGGCGATGTCGGCGTCGGTACGGCGGTGCCGCCGCTCCTGGAGGCCGAGCGCCTCGACCGCGCGGGCGCCCTCGACCGTCTCGGTCAGGCCCTCGGTCATCACCGAGTAGGCGGCGTTCTCGCGCAGGTAGCCGTCGCGGGCCCGCTTCAGGTACCACCGCGTGGAGAACCACAGGATCGGCGCGGCCAGCAGCATCGGCGCCGCCAGCAGCGGGCCGACCAGGACCAGCGCGCCGACGCTGATGGTGAAGGTGACCAGCGAGATCAACGTCTCCGGTACGGCATGCCGTACCGTCCGGGACAGGGAGTCGACGTCCCGCGAGGTGCGCGTGATGAGGTCGCCGGACCCGGCCCGCTCCACGGTGGACAGCGGCAGCGCGAGGATGCGCTCGACGAACTCCTCCCGCAGCTCGGCCAGCACCTTCTCGCCGAGCTTGGCCGAGGCCAGCGCGGCGTAACGCACCAGCACGGCCTGGCCGACGAAGAAGGCGCCGATGGACAGCGCCACCACCGCGATCCGCACCGGCAGGCCCGACTCGACGTCCTGGACCAGCCCGCCGAGCAGCCAGGGGGCGCCGAGGCCGGCGACGGCGGCCAGGCCGTGCAGCAGCAGCGCCACGGTCAGCTCGCGCGGGTACTTCAGGGTCAGCCGCCGGGCGTAGGCGCGTACCTGGGCCTGGTCGGCGACCGGGAGCAGCGTCTTGGCCATCTCAGTCCTCCCCTCGGGTCACGGTCCCGGCGTAGGCCGGGGATGCGGCCAGGAGCTCCCGGTGGGGGCCCTCGGCCTGGACGGCGCCGTCCTCGACGTAGATCACGTGATCGGTGCGGTCGAGCACGAGCGGGCTGGTCGTGCAGACCAGCGTGGTCTTGCCGGCGCGGGCCTTGGCCAGCCGGTCGGCGATGCGTGCCTCGCTGTGGGCGTCCACGGCGCTGGTCGGTTCGACCAGGATGAGCACCTCCGGGTCGGTGATCAGCGCGCGGGCCAGGCGCAACCGCTGCTGCTGGCCGCCGGAGAACTCGCGGCCGGCCTCGGCCACGTGCGCGTCGAGGCCGTCGGGCAGCGACTCGACGATGTCCTCGGCGCAGGCGGCGTGGAGCGCCTCGGCCACCGCCTCGTCGGAGGCGCCGGCCACGTCGAGCTCGTCGCGCAGCCGCCCGGTGAACAGCCGCGCGGCGTTGTCGGCGACCAGGATGCGCGAGCGCACCTCGGCCACCGGCAGCGAGGCCAGCGGCACCCCGCCGAAGCGGACCTGGCCCTCGGCGTAGCGGCCGAGCCGGTCGGCGATCTCGGCGGCCTGCTCGGGCGTCGAGGCGGTCAGCGCGGTGAACGTGCCCGGCCGCACCCGTACGCCGGAGGCCTCGTCGTGCAGCTCACCGCCGGGCGAGCCGCCGTCGCCGCCGCTGACCTCGGGCTCGATGGCCAGGATGCGGATCACCCGCTTGGCCGCCACGTGTCCCTTGGTCAGCTTGTCGGCCGCCTCGATCAGCGTGCGCATGGGCGCGATGAGGAAGACGGCGTAGGTGTAGAAGGCGACGAGCTGGCCGGCGGAGATGCGGTGGTCGACCGCGAAGCTGGCGCCGATGGCCGTGACCGCCGCGATCAGCAGGCCGGGCAGCAGGATCTGCACGCCTTCGAGCAGCGACTCGACCCGGACCACCCGCACGCCCGCCTGCCGTACCTGCTGGGACTCCAGGCGGTAGCGCTCGGCGAAGACGCGCTCGCCGCCGATGCCGCGCAGCACGCGCAGGCCCGCGACGATGTCGGCCGCCCGGGTGGACAGCTCGCCCTGCAGCTCGCGTTGCTCGCGCTGGCGCCGGTGCAGGGGCTTCAGCAGCGGGCCGACGACGGCCGACATCAGCGGCACGCCGATCAGGACCAGCAGGCCCAGCTCCCACGCGGTGGAGAGCATGATCGCGGCGATGGTGGCGATGGCGACGACGGAGCCGGTGCCGCGCAGCAGGATGTCCATCGCGTTGCCGATGTGCGCGATGTCGGAGTTGCCGACGCTCACCACCTCGCCGGTGGACAGCCGCTTGGGCAGGGTCGCGCCCAGCCTGGTCGCCTGCCGGGCGGTCACCTGGACCGTGCGGTAGGCCGCCGACAGCCAGTTGAAGACCGCCATCCGGTGCCGCATGACGCCGGAGAAGGCCTGGAGCAGTCCCAGCCCGAACAGCACGGCCGACCAGGCGAGCAGCGTGCCGGTCTCCTTGCCGCGGACGGCGTCGATGCCCTTGCCGAGCACAGTCGGGACCAGCGACTGGGCCAGCCACCAGACCACCGCGAACCCGATGCCGGCCCACAGCGGGGCAGCCTGACGGCGCGCGTTCCACCACAGGTAGCGGAGTGGACTGCGGACGTCAGGCGTGCCGGGATCGGCTTCGGGGAGAGGGCGCATAGGGCGTCAAGACTGGCAAACAGCCGCCTGACCAGGCAAATCATTTTCGGCCGCGAGCGGGCCTGAACGCGCGGGCGGTGTAGAGCAGGGCGGCCAGCGCGGTGAGGGCGAGCAGCAGGTAGCCGGCCGTGTAGGCCCCGGTCGTCTCGTAGACCGCGCCCATGACGAGCGGCGGGAAGTAGCCGCCGAGCCCGCCGGCCGCGCCGACCAGACCGGTCACCGTGCCCACCCGCGAGGCCTCGACGAGCTGGGCGACGAGGGCGAAGACGCCGCCGGTGCCGAGGCCGAGGAAGAAGGCCATGAGCACGAAGCTGACCCCGGCCGGCACCTCCAGCGGCGGGTTGAGGCAGAGCACGACCGCCAGGACCGCGGCACCGGCGAAGGCGGTCAGCAGCACCTTCACCGGCCCGACCCGGTCGGAGAGGATGCCGCCGAGCGGCCGGGCGACGACCGCGGCGATGGAGAAGCCGGCCGTCCGCAGCCCGGCCTCGGTCTGGGCGAACTCGTAGACGTTCTGCAGCAGCGTCGGCAGGTAGGTGGAGAAGGCGACGAACCCGCCGAAGGCCACCGCGTAGAGGAAGGCGCACTGCCAGGCGGCCTTGATCTTCGTCGCCTCCCGCATGCGCGGCAGCGCGGGCTCGGTGGAGGGCCGCCAGGAGGGCGCGTCGCGGCTGAACAGCAGCATGATCACGCCCATCACGGCGAGCGCGACCGCCATGAGCACGTGCGTCGTCCCCCGGCCGAGCGACTCGACCAGGCGTGGGGTGAGGAAGGCCGACAGCGCGGTGCCGCCCATGCCCGCGCCGAAGACGCCGGTGGCGAAGCCGCGCCGGGCCGGTTCGTACCAGGCGTTGACGAACGGCACGCCGACCGCGAAGGAGGTGCCGCCGACGCCCAGCACGAAGCCCCAGAACAACAACGCGGGATAGGAGCCCGACCAGCCGACGAAGAGCACCGGGATGATCGTCGCGAAGCAGATCACCGCGAACATGACCCGCCCGCCGAACCGGTCGGCCAGCACCCCGACCGGGATCCGGCCCAGCGAGCCGACCAGCACCGGGATGGCGACCAGCAGCGAGGTCTGGGTGGCCGACAGGCCGAGCAGCTTGTCGTAGCTGCCGGACAGCGGCCCGATCAGGTTCCACGCCCAGAACGTGACGGCAAAGGCCACCGTGGCCAGGGTCAAGTTTCGCGCCTGCATATCACCCTGTGTAGCAGATAGTTACTGAATGTGATGAAGTGGGCCCATGGCTAGCGCTGAAGAGCTGCTTCTCAAGACCGGCCGGTTCTTCCGCCGGACGGTCACCGGCGACGACCTGCGGACGGTCTACCTCGCCGGAGGCCGGGAGGGCGACGCCTTCTACCGCGACCGCTGGAGTCACGACAAGGTGGTGCGCTCCACCCACGGGGTGAACTGCACCGGTTCGTGCTCGTGGAAGGTGTACGTCAAGGACGGCATCATCACCTGGGAGACGCAGCAGACCGACTACCCCAGCGTCGGGCCCGACCGCCCCGAGTACGAGCCGCGCGGCTGCCCGCGCGGGGCGGCCTTCTCCTGGTACACCTACTCGCCGACCCGCATCCGCTTCCCCTACGCCCGCGGCGTGCTGGTCGAGATGTACGGCGAGGCCCGGGCCCGCGGCCTCGACCCGGTCGCCGCCTGGGCCGAGATCACCACCGACCCGGCCAAGCGCGAGCGCTACCAGAGCGCCCGCGGCCAGGGCGGCCTGGTCAGGATCACCTGGGAGCAGGCGACCGAGCTAGTCGCCGCCGCGCACGTGCACACCATCAAGGCCTACGGCCCCGACCGGGTGGCCGGCTTCTCCCCGATCCCGGCCATGTCGATGGTCTCGCACGCGGCCGGGTCCCGCTTCCTGTCGCTGATCGGCGGCACGATGCTCTCCTTCTACGACTGGTACGCCGACCTGCCGGTCGCCTCGCCGCAGGTCTTCGGCGACCAGACCGACGTGCCGGAGTCGGCCGACTGGTGGGACGCGGCCTACCTGATCCTGTGGGGTTCCAACGTCCCGGTCACCCGCACGCCGGACGCGCACTGGATGGCCGAGGCCCGTTACCGCGGGCAGAAGGTCGTGGTGGTCGCGCCCGACTACAACGACGCGGCCAAGTTCGCCGACGAGTTCCTGGCGGTCGCCCCCGGCATGGACGGCGCGCTGGCCATGGCGATGGGGCACGTGCTGCTCAAGGAGTGCTTCGTCGAGCGCCGGGTGCCGTACTTCGCCGACTACGTGGCCAAGTACACCGACCTGCCGTTCCTGGTCCGGCTGCGCGAGCACGACGGGGCCTACCTGCCGGACAAGTTCCTGACCGCCGCCGACCTGGGCTCGGCCGAGGAGGCCGCGGAGTGGAAGACCGTCTTCCTGGGCCCGGACGGCGAGCCGGTCGTGCCGAACGGCTCGGTCGGCTTCCGCTGGACCGACTCCGGCAAGGGCCGCTGGAACCTCAAGCTCGACACCGACCCGCAGCTCACCCTGTACGGCGGCGCGGCCGGCGAGACGGCCGAGGTACGACTGCCGCGTTTCGACGCCGACGGCGTGCTGAGCCGGGGCGTGCCGGTCCGCCGGGTCGGCGGGCACCTGGTGACGACCGTCTTCGACCTCATGCTCGCCCAGTACGGCGTGCGCCGCGACCACCTGCCGGGCCGCTGGCCCGAGGGCTACGACGACGCGGCCGAGCCGTACACGCCGGCCTGGCAGGAGCCGATCAGCGGCGTGCCCGCCGCCCGGGCCATCAAGATCGCCCGGGAGTTCGCGCAGACCGCGGAGAAGACGCGCGGCCGATGCATGATCGTGCTCGGCGCCGGGACCACCCAGTGGTTCCACGGCGACACGATCTACCGCGCGTTCCTGTCGCTGCTGCTGCTCACCGGCTGCCAGGGCCGCAACGGCGGCGGCTGGGCGCACTACGTCGGCCAGGAGAAGTGCCGCACGCAGACCGGCTGGGCCCAGCTCGCCGGAGCCCTCGACTGGTCGCGGCCGCCCCGGCAGGTGCCGGGCACGCCGTTCTGGTACCTGCACACCGGCCAGTGGCGCTACGACCGGTTCGACGCCGGGGACCTGGCCTCCCCGCTCGGGCCGGGCGAGTTCGCCGGCAAGCGCACGGTGGACCTGGTCGCCGAGGCGGTGCGCAACGGCTGGATGCCGATGGCGCCCGCCTTCGACCGCAACCCGCTGGAGCTCGGCGAGCACGCCGACCCGATCGAGCACACCCGGCGCGAACTGCGCGAGGGCCGGCTGCGGTACGCGGTGGAAGCGCCGGACGAGCCGCGCAACTGGCCCCGGGTGCTGACCGTCTGGCGCTCCAACCTGCTGGGCTCCTCGGCCAAGGGCAACGAGTACTTCCTGCACCACCTGCTCGGCACCGGCTCCAACCTGCCCGACCCCGACCCGGATGGCGCGCGCGGCAAGCTGGATCTGCTGCTCACGCTGGACTTCCGGATGACCTCGACGACGCTCTTCTCCGACGTCGTGCTGCCCGCCGCGACCTGGTACGAGAAGCACGACCTGTCGACGACCGACATGCACCCGTTCATCCACGCCTTCAACCCGGCGATCGACCCGCCCTGGGAGACCAGGAGCGACTTCACCGCCTTCCACGCCATCGCCCGCGCCTTCAGCACGCTGGCCGCCAAGCACCTCGGGGTGCGCAAGGACGTGGTCTGCCTGCCGTACCAGCACGACACCCCGGGCGAGACGGCCCAGCCGGGCGGGCGGGCGCCCACCGGTCCGGTGGAGCCGAACCTGGCGGTCGTCGAGCGCGACTACGGAGCCGTGGCGGCGAAGATGGCCACGCTCGGGCCGCTCGCCGAACGCCTGGGGCTCCCGGTCAAGAGGGTGACCTTCGACCCGCGGGAGGAGATCGGCTGGCTGGCGCAGCGCTGCGGCACCGACGAGGCGGGCCGGCCGCTGCTCGACACCGAGGCCAAGGCCTGCGAGGCGATCCTGGCGCTGTCCGGCAGCAGCAACGGGCGGCTGGCCGCGCAGGGCTTCCGCCAACTGCAGGAACGCACCGGCAGCGACCTGTCCGACGTCATGCACGGCGACGTCCGCATCGTCTTCTCCGACACCCAGGCCCGGCCGGTGCACGTCGGCACCAGCCCCGAATGGTCCGGCAAGGAGGCGCACGACCGGCGCTACTCGCCCTTCACCATCAACGTGGAGAACGACAAGCCCTGGCACACCCTGACCGGGCGGATGCACTTCTTCCTCGACCACGACTGGATGCACGAGTACGGCGAGGCCCTGCCGGTCTTCCGCCCGCCGCTCGACGTCGCCGCCTTGTGGGGCGAAGGCGGCCCCGGCCTGCTGACGGTCCGCTACCTCACCCCGCACTCGAAGTGGTCGATCCACTCCGAGTACCAGGACAACCTGATGATGCTGACGCTCAGCCGGGGCGGACCGACGATCTGGATGTCGGTGGAGGACGCGGCGGCCATCGGCGCGGCCGACAACGACTGGATCGAGGCGGTCAACCGCAACGGCGTGGTCGTGGCGCGGGCGGTGGTCTCGCACCGCATGCCGCGCGGCACGGTGTACATGTACCACGCCCAGGAACGGGTGATCGACGTGCCGAAATCGGAGGCGACCGGCCGGCACGGCGGCATCCACAACTCGCTGACCCGCGTGCTGATCAAGCCGACGCACATGATCGGCGGCTACGCGCAGCTCTCCTACGCCTTCAACTACCTCGGCCCGACCGGCAACCAGCGCGACGAGATCACCATGATCCGCCGTCGCGCCCAGGAGGTGGCGTACTGATGCGCGCGATGGCCCAGATCGCCATGGTCATGAACCTGGACAAGTGCATCGGCTGCCACACCTGCTCGGTCACCTGCAAGCAGACGTGGACCAACCGGCCGGGCGTGGAGTACGTCTGGTTCAACAACGTCGAGACCCGCCCCGGCCAGGGCTATCCCCGCCGCTACGAGGACCAGGAACGCTGGCGCGGCGGCTGGGTGGTCGACAACAAGGGCCGGCTCAGGCTGCGGGCCGGCGGGCGCTTCCGCAAGCTGCTGGAGATCTTCGCCAACCCGGTGCTGCCCGGCATCGGTGACTACTACGAGCCCTGGACCTACGACTACGAGACGCTGATCCGCTCGCCGCTCGGCGCCGACACCCCGGTCGCCCAGCCGTACTCGCAGCTCACCGGCGAGCCGACGAAGGTGCGCTGGAGCGCCAACTGGGACGACGACCTGGGCGGCGACCCCTCGCCCGACCCGCTGCTCGGCAAGCTGAACCAGCAGGTCAAGCTCAGCTTCGAGCAGGCGTTCATGTTCTACCTGCCGCGCATCTGCGAGCACTGCCTCAACCCGTCCTGCGTCGCCTCCTGCCCGTCGGGCGCGATGTACAAGCGGGTCGAGGACGGGATCGTCCTGGTCGACCAGGACCGCTGCCGCGGCTGGCGGATGTGCGTGACCGGCTGCCCGTACAAGAAGGTCTACTTCAACCACGGCACCGGCAAGGCCGAGAAGTGCACCTTCTGCTACCCGCGGGTCGAGGTCGGGCTGCCGACGGTCTGCTCGGAGACCTGCGTGGGGCGGCTGCGCTACCTCGGCGTGATGCTCTACGACGCCGACCGCGTCTCGGAGGTGGCCTCGGTCAAGGACGACAAGGAGCTGTACGAGGCGCAGCTCTCGCTCTTCCTCGACCCCGACGACCCGCGGATCACCGGGATCCCGGACGACTGGCTGGAGGCGGCCCGCAGGTCGCCCGTCCGCGACCTGATCACGAAGTACCGCCTGGCGCTCCCGCTGCACCCGGAATACCGGACGCTGCCGATGGTCTGGTACGTCCCGCCGCTCTCCCCGGTCGTGGACGCGCTCGCCACCACCGGACACGACGGCGAGGACGCGGGCAACCTGTTCGCCGCCATCGACGCCCTGCGCATCCCGGTCGACTACCTCGCCGAGCTGTTCACCGCCGGGGACCCCGGCCCGGTCGTGGCCTCGCTGCGCAAGCTGGCCGCGATGCGCGCCCACATGCGCGCGGTCAACCTGGGCGAGGAACCGCCCGACACCGGCCTGCCCGCCGCGGACATCCACGCCATGTACCGGCTGCTCGCCCTGGCCAAGTACGAGGAGCGCTACGTGATCCCCACCGCGTACGGCACCGCACCCGGCGCGGTCGAGGAGATCGGCTGCAGCGTCGGCTACGAGGGGCCCGGCCCGTTCGGCTCGGGCTCCGGCGGGCCGGTGCCGGTCAGCATCGAGAGCTTCCACAGCCTCAAGCGTCGCCAGACCAAGAAGGAGCCGTCATGAACCGGGCCCTGGTCCTGCAGGCCGCCGCGCACCTGCTCGCCTATCCCGACGAGCGGTTCTGGGCGCGGCTGCCGCTCATCAGGGAGGCCGCGCTGCCGTACTTCACCGACTTCATCGGCCGGGCCGAGGAGCTGGGCGCGGGCGAGCTGGCGGCGCACTACGTCGAGACCTTCGACCTGCGGCGGCGCTGCTGCCTCTACCTGACCTACTACACCGACGGCGACACGCGGCGGCGGGGCGAGTCGCTGGCCCGGCTGAAGGGGCGCTACCGGGCGGCCGGCTGGGAGCTCTGCGACGAGCTGCCGGACTACCTGCCGGTCATGCTGGAGTTCGGGGCGCTCGACGCCTCGGGCGAGGCGCTGCTGCGTGAGCACCGGCCGGCGCTGGACCTGCTGGAGCGGTCGCTGACCGAGCTGGGCTCGCCGTACGCGTCGGTGATCGGGCGGATCTGCGCCATCCTGCCGCCGCTGACCGCCGCCGAGCGCAGGACCGCCGAGACGCTGGCCATGAGCGGGCCGCCGGCGGAGTCGGTGGGGGTCTACGGGTGAGCACGCTGCTGTGGGTGATCCTGCCGTACGTCGTCATCGTGGTGCTGGCCGGCGGGCTGGTCTGGCGCTACCGCTACGACCGGTTCGGCTGGACCACGCGCTCGTCCGAGCTGTACGAGAGCCGGTTGCTGCGCATCGGGAGCCCGCTGTTCCACTTCGGGCTGATCTTCGTCATCCTCGGGCACGTGCTCGGGCTGCTGATCCCGGAGTCCTGGACCCGGGCGCTGGGCGTGACGGACCCCGCCTATCACGCGGTGGCGCTCGTGGTGGGCGGGATCGCGGGCTTCTGCACGCTGGCCGGGCTGGCGATCCTCATCTACCGGCGGCGCACCACGCGGGCGATCTTCCGGGCGACCACGCGCAACGACAAGCTGATGTTCGTGGTGCTCGTCGCCGCCCTCGTCGCGGGACTGGCGGCCACCGTGCTCAGCACGGTCGACCACTCCACCGACTACCGGCAGAGCGTCTCGCCCTGGTTCAGGAGCGTCTACCTGCTGCAACCGGACGCGGCGGCCATGGAACAGGCCTCGTGGCCGTTCAAGCTGCATGCGCTGATCGGCATGGCGCTGTTCGCGTTGTTCCCGTTCACCCGGCTGGTCCATGCCTTCTCGGCGCCGATCGGGTACTTGTTCCGCCCGTACCTCGTCTACCGGTCCCGCACTGCGAGAAGATAGCTCCTCATGGGGCACCTGCGGCACGGCTACACCAACAGCACATTCGGTGACGGCATGTTCGTCGTCAAGTGTTTCGCCGGCCCCGACGCGCTGACCAGGCTCGACACCGAGCGGGTGATGCTCAGACGCTACCGGGGCCGGCTTCCGGTGCCCAGCGTGGTCAAGGTCAGCGAGACCAGCCTCACCACCCGGTTCGTCACCGGCGAGCACGGCCAGGACCTGCTCGACGACGGCCACGCCGTAGAGGTCCTGCGCGCCTGCGGGAAGCTGCTGCGGCTCATCCAGTCGATGCCGGTGCGTTCCGGCCGGGTGCTGGTCCACGGCGACTTCGGCCCCAACAACCTGCTGCTCGACCCCGAGACCTTCGAGCCGGCGGCCCTGGTCGACTGGGAGTGGGCGCACGCCGGCGACCCGGTCGAGGACCTCGTCTGGTGCGAGTGGATCATTCGCACGCACCATCCTGAGCACGCCTGGGCGCTGCCGGAGTTCTTCGCCGCGTACGGCGGGCCGATCCCCGACTGGCCCGCCCGGCAGGCGGCGATGGTGGCGCGGTGCCAGGAACTGCTCGACTTCTGCACCCGGTGGGAGCCGGGCGGGCCGGGCGAGAAGACCTGGCTGGAGCGGATCGAGGCGGTCACCGGATGGAGTGACCCACGCTGAACAGCTCGGCCGGGTCCCACTCGCGCCGGATGCGGGCCAGCTCGGCGTAGCCGGTGAACGCCTGGGCGGTACGGGTGGTGTCGGCCAGGAAGTTCAGGAACGACCCGCCGGTGGCGTGCGGGCGCAGCGCCTCGGCGACACCCGGCAGCGCCTCGCTGACGATCACCGAGAAGCTCGCGCCGGCCGCCGCGACCGGGCCGGTGTGCTCGGCCATCGCGCCGCCCCAGTGCCGGATCTCGACGGTGGCGTGCTGCCCGGCCTCGGCCGCCGTCTCCAGGACCGCGTCCGGCAGGCCGGTGAAGTACTCCAGCACCCGGGCCGGCGTGCCGCCCATGACCGCCTCGCCGAACGCCATCGGCCGCACGCCCTCGATGCCGGGGTCGGCGCCCACGCTCATGACCTTCAGCTTGGTGCCCTCGGGGGTGACGATCAGCGCGGTGCTCAGGCTGTCCGGCGCCGCCTCGGCCAGCTCGCGGTAGGCCTCCAGGCCCTGGGTGAAGGGCACGATCCCGGCATAGACCAGCGGGACCGGCAGCAGCGCGATCTCCATGCTGACCACCAGGCCGAAGCTGCCGCCGCCGCCCCGCAGCGCCCACAGCAGGTCGGGGTGGTCGTCCGTGCTCACCAGGCGGCCGTCGGCGGTGACGACCTGGGCGCGCAGCAGGTGGTCGGCGGCGAAGCCGTACCGGCGCGACAGCCAGCCCACGCCGCCGCCGAGGGTGAACCCGGCGACGCCGACGTCGCGCGAGGAGCCCGCGGGCGGAGCCAGCCCGTACGGCGCGGCGGCGTCGATGACCTGACCCCACTTCGCGCCCGCGCCCACCCTGGCCACCCGGCGCACCGGGTCGATCTCGACCTCGTCCATCGCGTTGGTCCGGAGCAGCACCGCGCCGTCGGCGGCCACGTGCGTGCCGTGCCCGCTGCCCTGCACGGCCAGCGGCACGCCGAGCTCGCGGGCGGTCAGTACCGCACCACGCACGTCCGCCACGCCCGAAGCGAGCACGATCAGCGCCGGGTGTGCGTCGACGGCCGGGTTGAGCGCCTTGCGCGCCTCGTCGTAGCCCTGCTGACCAGGGAGGATGGTGCCGGTCTCGGAAGCGATCAGGTTCGTCGTCATGGGTCCAACTCTCCTCGGTCAGGGCTCCGCGGACATCCGTGGCGACCACGGATCCACTACGGAAACAGACCCGCAACCGGCCGGAACCTCACCGGTGTTTCGTGACTAAAGTGGCCCTTCATGAGCGAAGTGTCCGAGCGCGAAGCTGAAGTCCTGGCCGCTCTCGGCGCGCGGCTGACCAACGCGGAGATCGCCAGGAAGCTGCACATCTCCGTCCGCACCGTGGAGAGCCACGTCTCCTCGCTGCTGCGCAAGTACGGCGCGGCCGACCGCAAGGCCCTCGCGGCGCTCGCCGGCCAGACCTCGCCCGCCGGCGACACCGTCACCGGCCTGCCCGCCGCGCGCAGCACCTTCGTCGGCCGGAGCGCCGAGCGGGCCGCCATCGCCGCCGCCTTCACCGGATCGCGGCTGGTCACCCTGCTCGGACCCGGCGGCGTCGGCAAGACGCGGCTGGCCATCGTCACCGCCTCCGGCTTCACCGGCGGCGGGGCCTTCGTGGACCTGGTGCCGGTGCGGGCCGGGTCGGTGGCCCAGGCGCTGGCCTCCGCCCTCGGGGTCATCGAGCGCACGCAGCAGCCTTTGGAGGACGCGCTCGCCGAGCGGCTGGGGAGCGGGCAGGCGCTGCTCGTGCTGGACAACTGCGAGCACGTGCTCGACGCGGTGGCGCCGCTGGTGGACCGGCTGCTGGCCCTCTGCCCGGGCACCCGCGTCCTCGCCACCAGCCGGGAACACCTGGGGATCCCGGGAGAACGCATCGTCCCGATCGCTCCCCTCCCCCTCTCCCCCGCTTCGTCGCCCGCCGCCTCGTCCTCCGCCGCCTCCCCTTCCTCCCGTGCGGCCGAGGCCGCCTCTGATGCGGTGCTGTTGTTCCTCGACCGGGCCAGGGACGCCGACCCCGGGTTCGACGCCGACCCGGCCGTGGTGGCGGAGATCTGTGCGCGGCTCGACGGCGTCCCCCTGGCCATCGAGCTCGCCGCCGCCCGCAGTGCCGCCCTCGGTCCCGAGGGGCTGCTGGCCGCCCTGGACGACTCCCTCAGGCTGCTGTCCGGCGGACGCGGGGGCGACGAACGGCACCGCTCCCTGGCCGCCGTCCTGGGCTGGAGCTACGACCTCCTGGACGAGGAGGAGCGCGCGTTGTTCCGGCGGTTGTCGGTCTTCGCCGGCACCTTCGACCTCGACGCCGCCACCGCGCTCACCGGCGACCGCCTGGCCGCCGTGGACGGCCTCGCCCGGCTGACCGGCAAGAGCCTGGTCGTGCGGAGCGAGAGCCGGTGGCGGATGCTGGAGACGGTCCGGGCCTTCGCCTGGGCCGCCCTGGGGGACGACCTGCCTGCCGTACGGGCGGCTCACCTGGGGTGGGCGGCCGGTGCGGCCGAACGGCTCGCCGGGTGGCCCACCGGCTGGCGGGAGGAGTTCGACCTCATCGCCGACGACCTCCGCACCGCCCTCACCCACCCACCCACTCCCCAACCCCCCGACTCCCCCGAGACCCCCACCCAGGAGGCCGGGCGGCGGCATCGGCTGGCTCGGGCCCTGGGAAAGCTGGCCTATGCCCGGCGGTTCCTGCGCGAGGCCCGCGAGCGGTTCACCCAGGCCGCCGAGCTGGCCCCCACCCCCGCCGAGGCCGCGAAGGACCTCCGGTCGGCCGCCTCGGTAGCCCTGGCCACCGCCGCCGCCGGCGACGCCTTCGACCTGCTCCTGTCCGCCGCCGACCAGGCCGAGGGCACGGACCGGGCGATCTTGCTGTCCCGCGCCGTCGTGGTCGCCCGCCGGCACCCGGGCTTCGGTTTCGAGTCCGGCGTGCCGTACGAGCGCCTGCCCCTCCTGGAGGCCGAGGCGAGCGAGCTGACGGCGGGCGCCACCGCGACCGCCCACCTCGCCGGAGCCCGAGCCTGGACGGCGGGCGGCGAGGCCGCCGGGCACGAGCCGGCCGAGCACGCGGTCGCCACCGCTCAGGCCACCGGCGACCCGGTCCTGCTGAGCGCCGCCCTCGACGCCCTGACCATGGCCCACGCCAGGAAGGGCGAGCTCCGCGAGGCCTACCGCACGGCCGCCGAACGGCTGGCGCTGATCGACGACATGGACCGGGACGACCCGGAGTCCGGCATCGAGATCGTCGACGCCTTCCACTCCGCCTCCTCTTACGCGCTGGCCGCCGGCGACCTGCCCACCGCGCTGGCGGTCGCCCGCCGCAACCTCGGCGACGACCTGGCCGGCAGCCACCTGGCCATCGCCCTGAACAAGCTGATCCCCCCGCTGGTCCTGATGGGCGAGTTCGACGAGGCGCTCGGTCACGCGGCGGCCATGTGGGAGCGCCGCGAGTGGGCGGGCAGCCGTCCGGGCCGGTGGCTGGCGGTGTCGGTGTACGCGGTCGCGATGGCCTACGGCCTGCGCGGCGAGGAGGCCCAGGCCCGCTCGTGGCGGGTTCGTGCGGCCGGTCTGGACAGCACGGCCGACCTGGTGCCGTTCGCCGCCTTCGCCGACGCCCGCGTGGCCCTGCACACCGGCGACTTCGGGCAGGCCGCGGCCTTGGTCGAGCGCGGTTTCGCCGAGTTCAGGCCGGGTCGCTTCGAGCGCTACGCGCAGGCCACGGCCGCCGAGCTGGCCGTCGCCGCGGGCCTGCCCGACGCCGCCGACCGGCTGGCCCAGGCCGCGCCGGCCGCGCTGGGCAGCGACTGGGCCGCCGCCTGCCTGTCCCGCGCGCGTGGCCGCCTGCACGGCGACCGGGACGAGCTGGCCCGCTCGGCGCGGGCGTGGGAGCGGATCGGCGCCCGGTTCGAGCAGGCTTGCACCGAAGACCTGCTGAACCTTTCGGGCGGTGCGGGAGTCTGATCGTTCATGCGACACACTCCCCTCCTCCTCGGCCTGTCCACCGCGGCCACGCTGGCGCTCACCGCCGTCCCGGCCCAGGCCGCCCCTGGCTCGCTGAAGACCGTGTACGGCTGGGCCAAGATGTCCGGCGACTCCGCGATGATCGTCACCCCCACCAAGGCCACGCTCGGCGAGCTCGGCGAGAGCGGCCTGCCGGGCTGGTCGCTGGGCAAGAAGACCGGCAAGGCGATCAGGATCGACTACACCGAGGGCCTGCGCTTCTACCAGGTCAACAAGAAGTGCGGCAAGCGCGCGGCGGGCTACCCGCACGACAGTTACACCAGGAAGGGCTTCGGCAAGACCGAGTGCGGCCCCGGCGGGCTGTACGAGGTGCTCCGGAAGGGCCGCCTGGCGGTCCGGGTGGTCTACGACCCGGCGGGCCCGATGGCCGTGAAGGTGACCGAGCTCGTCCTCCCCTGAAGACCGGTGAAGCCAAATAGTGGAATAGATGGTTCCGTTCTGATAGAGTGAAGACATGAGCGAGAAC
Source organism: Nonomuraea sp. NPDC050310 (assembly GCF_040655795.1). NCBI lineage: Bacteria > Bacillati > Actinomycetota > Actinomycetes > Streptosporangiales > Streptosporangiaceae > Nonomuraea > Nonomuraea sp. NPDC050310. Next base: position 151,181 of record NZ_JBFAKP010000017.1, read on the forward strand.
AACACCCCCTGGACCGTCCTCACCGCCGCCCACGAGGCCCTGCGCACCGCCGTTCAGGGCGTCCCCGCCGACGCCTGGGACCGGCCGACCCCCTGCGACCAGTGGACGGTCACCCAGGTCCTCCAGCACGCCGCCGGCGACCAGCTCGGCTTCGCCGCCTTCATCACCGGCGGTCCCGGCCCGGAGGAGAACCCGTTCGCCCCCTCCGGCCGGATCGACGGCTCCCCCGCCGACCTCGCCGAGAACTCCATGCGCGCTTCCGCCGCCGCGTGGGCCACCGTCGCGCCGGACGCCGCCGAGGTGCCGGTCCCCGTCCCGCCGAACAAGCTGCCCGCCGAGGTCGGCGCCGCGGCCTGCGCCCTGGACGCGGCGGTGCACGCCTGGGACATCGCCGTCGCCACCGGCCAGCCCTCGCCCCTCACCCCCGAGCTGGCGCGTGGCCTCCAGCCCGCCCTGGCCATCGTGGAGCCCCTGCGCGCCTACGGCGCCTACGCCACGGCCCTGGAGGAGCAGCCCGGCGACGACGACGCGGCCAAGCTCCTGCGCTTCCTGGGCCGCCGCCCCGACTGGACCGCCTGAGTCGTCGCCCGCCCGCTACGCCCCCATCGTGGCGGCGTAGTGGGCGGCGATCTCGTCGCTGGTGGTGGTCCACACCCCCGGGTGGTTGACCACGTATTCCAGCGCCTGGTCGAGGTACTTGGCGCGGAAGGCCTGCCCGGTGACGAACGGGTGCAGGGCCAGCGACATGACCCGACCGCTGTGCTCGGCGTCGGCGTGCAACTGGTCGAGCTGGTCCCGCACGATCCGCACGAAGTCCGGGCCGCTGATCGAGTGCGCGGTGAACAGCCCCAGGTCGTTCAGCTCCAGCGTGTACGGCACGCTCATCAGCCCGGGCACGTTCGTCCAGTACGGCTGGTCGTCGCTGGTCCAGTCCATCACGTAGTCGAGACCGAGCTCGGCCAGCAGCGCGGGCGTCTGGAAGGTCTCGCTCAGCGCCGGCCCCATCCAGCCGCGCGGCCGGCGACCAGTGGCCTTCTCGATGGTCTCGACGACCTCGGTCAGGTAGGCCCGCTCCTCCGCCTCGACCTCGGCCTGCACGGTCGAGTTGTTCTTGCCGTGCGCGAGCCAGGCCCAGTCGCGGGCCCGGCCGGCCTCGATGATCTGCGGGTACTCCGCGGCGACGTCCGAGTTGAGCAGGACGCTGGGCCGTACTCCGTGCCGGTCGAAGATGTCGATCATCCGCCAGATCGCCACGCGGGGCCCGTAGTCGCGCCAGCCGTGGTTGAGCGGGTCGGGCACCAGCCCGGCGGTGCCCTGGTTGATGCTGGTGGACGGCTTGCCCAGGACGAAGTGCTCGACGTTGAGCCCGACGTAGAACGCCACGCGCGCCCCGCCCGGCCAGGTGATCGCCGGCCGGTCGATGATCGGGCTGTAGCCGTACAACTCGTTCTTCATGATTCCTCTTTCCGCGCATAGGATACGGACCGGTTCGTATCGCGACACGATCCGGTCCGTATCCCCGAACTGTAGGGCAGAGCCGTACCTCGCTGTCAACACGAACCGGATCGTCTCCCCGAGCCGATACCCTCGGACCGACTGGAAGTGAGGTGGCATGACCCCGGCGCACGCACCCGACCCCGCCCGGCGCAACCCGCAGACGACCGCCGCGATCCTCGACGCCGCCCTCGCCATGGCGGCCGAGGGCGGGCTGGCCAAGGTCAGCATCGAGGGCATCGCCGCCCGCGCGGGCGTCGGCAAGCGCACGATCTACCGCTGGTGGCCGTCCAAGGGCGCGGTCGTCCTGGACGCCTGGGCCCGGCGGCTGGAGGGGCAGCTCTACAAGCGCCTCAGCGAGCCCCGGGGCGTCGACTTCGAGACCAAGCTCAAGCAGATGATCAAAGACGCCTGGATCCACACGGTCGGCGACACGCTGCCCGTGCTGTCCTGGCTGGTCGGCGAGGCCCAGCACGACCCCGAGCTCGGCGCCGAACTGCGCAAACGGCTGATCGAGCCGGCCTCCAACCTGGTCGCGGCCCGGATCCGCCGGGCGCAGGAGGACGGCGAGGTCGCCGCGGACATCGACCCCTACCGCGCCATCGAGCTGGTCTACGCGCAGCTCTACTACCGGCTGCTGGTCTCGGGCCGCCCGACCGACGAGGCCTTCCTGGACGACGTCGCCGAGCTCGCCATGCGCGGGCTGCGACCCCGCTAGCGCGGTCCGTCCGCGGCGTCGTACCGCTCGCGGGCCGTCGCGATCTGGTCGAGGTGGGCGTCGGACCAGGTGGCCAGCGCGTCGAAGACCGGCGTGAGGCTCCGGGCCAGGGGCGTCGTGGCGTACTCCACCCTGGGCGGCATCTCGGCGTGGTAGGTGCGCTCGACCAGGCCGTCGCGTTCGAGCTGCCGCAGCCGGCCGGTGAGCACCTTGGGGGTGATCGCGGGCACCATCCGCTGCAGCTCGGTGAAGCGCAGGCGGCCGTGGTGGTTGAGCACCCACACCACCTGCGCGGTCCACCGGCCGAAGATCAGGTCGGCCGCCGGGCCGATCGGGCAGGGGTCGAACTCGGGGGCAGCCATGAGCCGCTTTCCTCTTGGTAACTACTTACCGAAGGATAGTAGCGTGGCCGTCGCCGAAAGGAGAACCGATGTCCACTCCCTCCGAACTGATGCAGCTCGTCGACGACGCGTGGAACGCCCAGGACTGGGCCACCTTCGCCCGCTACCACGCCGACGACGTCGTGGTCCGGCTGCCGGGGCAGCCGCCCAGCCACGGCGTCGAGCACCACGAGGCCGACGCGCGGCGCGTCTTCGCCACCTTCCCCGACAACCAGGTGAGCAACCGGCCCTACCGGGTGTTGCTCGCCGAGGGCGACTGGACGTGCTCGATCGCCCGCTTCAGCGGAACGATGACCGAGCCCATGCGCCTGCCCGACGGGACCGTCCTGCCGCCGACCGGCAAGTCCTTCGAGGTCGACTTCTGCACGGTGGCGCGCTGGGCGGACGGGCGGATCGTGGAGGAGAACCTCTTCTACGACCGCGACGCCATGATGCGCCAGCTCGGCCTGACCACCTGACCTGCGAGGGGTGGGGTACGGCCGGCCGTACCCCACCCGTCCTGAACGACTACTTGGCGTTGGCCTTGAGGTAGTCGGCGTTCATCCGCGCGATGGTGTCCAGCGGGATGCCCTTGGGGCAGACCGCCGTGCACTCGCCGGTGTTGGTGCAGCCGCCGAAGCCCTCCAGGTCCATCTGGTCCACCATCGCCTTGGCGCGGGAGACGCGCTCGGGCTGGCCCTGCGGCAGCAGCGACAGGTGGGTGATCTTCGCGGCGGTGAACAGCGAGGCCGAGCCGTTCGGGCAGGCCGCGACGCAGGCGCCGCACCCGATGCAGGTGGCCGCGTCGAAGGCCGCGTCGGCGTCGTCCTTGCGGACCGGCACCGAGTGGGCGTCGGGCGCGGACCCGGCCGGGACGGAGACGAAGCCGCCGGCCTGGATGATGCGGTCGAAGGCCGACCGGTCGACCACGAGGTCCTTCACCACCGGGAAGGGCGCGGCCCGCCAGGGCTCGATGGTGATGGTCGCGCCGTCCTCGAAGTGCCGCATGTGGAGCTGGCAGGTCGTGGTGGCCCGCTGCTCGCCGTGCGGCACGCCGTCGATGACCATGCCGCACATGCCGCAGATGCCCTCGCGGCAGTCGTGGTCGAAGGCGATCGGGTCGTCGCCCTCCAGGATCAGCCGCTCGTTGAGCACGTCGAGCATCTCCAGGAAGGACATGTCCGGGGAGACGTCCTGGACCTGGTACTTGACCATGCGGCCGGCGTCGGTGGGGCCACTCTGCCGCCACACGTTCAGAACGAGGTTCACTTGTAGCTCCGCTGGGTCATCTTGACGTACTCGTACTCGAGCGGTTCCTTGTGCAGCACGAACCCGTCCTCGCCCTTCTCCCAGGCGGCGACGTAGGCGAAGTGCTCGTCGTCACGCAGGGCCTCGCCGTCGGCGTCCTGCGACTCGGCGCGGAAGTGGCCGCCGCAGGACTCGGTGCGGTGCAGGGCGTCGAGGCACATGAGCTCGGCCAGGTCGAAGAAGTCGGCGACGCGGCCGGCCTTCTCCAGCACCTGGTTGAGCTCCTCGTTGGTGCCGCTGACCTTGACGTTGCGCCAGAACTCCTCGCGCAGGGCGGGGATGAGGTCGAGCGCCTTGCGCAGCGACTCCTCGGTGCGCTCCATGCCGCAGTAGTCCCACATGATGCGGCCGAGCTCGCGGTGGAAGGAGTCGGGCGTGCGGGTGCCGTTGACGGCCAGCAGCCGGTCGATCTTCTGCCGGACCTTGATCTCGGCCTCGGCGACGGCCTGCTCGTCCACCTCGCCGAAGGGCCCGGCGGCCAGGTAGTCGCCCAGCGTGGTCGGCAGCACGAAGTAGCCGTCGGCCAGGCCCTGCATCAGCGCGGAGGCGCCGAGGCGGTTGGCGCCGTGGTCGGAGAAGTTGGCCTCGCCGATCACGAAGAGGCCGGGGATGGTGGACTGCAGGTCGTAGTCCACCCACAGGCCGCCCATCGTGTAGTGCACGGCGGGGTAGATGCGCATCGGCTGGGAGTAGGGGTCCTCGCCGGTGATGCGCTCGTACATCTCGAAGAGGTTGCCGTACTTCTTCTCGACCGCGTCGCGGCCGAGGCGGCCGATGGCGTCGGCGAAGTCGAGGTAGACGCCGAGCCCGCCGGGGCCGACGCCGCGGCCCTCGTCGCAGACGTTCTTGGCGGCGCGGGAGGCGATGTCACGCGGGACCAGGTTGCCGAAGGAGGGGTAGATCCGCTCCAGGTAGTAGTCGCGCTCGTCCTCGGGGATGTCGCCGGGGGCCCGGTCGTCGCCCTTGCGCAGCGGCACCCACACGCGGCCGTCGTTGCGCAGCGACTCCGACATCAGGGTCAGCTTCGACTGGTACTCGCCGGAGACCGGGATGCAGGTCGGGTGGATCTGCGTGTAGCAGGGGTTGGCGAAGTAGGCGCCCTTCTCGTGCGCCCGCCAGATGGCCGTGGTGTTGCAGCCCTTGGCGTTGGTCGACAGGAAGAAGACGTTGCCGTAGCCGCCGGTGGCCAGGACGACCGCGTCGGCGACGTGCCGCTCGATCTCGCCGGTGACCATGTCGCGGACGATGATGCCGCGCGCCTTGCCGTCGTCGACGATGAGCTCCAGCATCTCGTGCCGGGTGAACATCTCCACGGTGCCGGCCGCGACCTGCCGCTCCAGCGCCTGGTAGGCGCCGAGCAGGAGCTGCTGGCCCGTCTGGCCGCGGGCGTAGAAGGTGCGGGAGACCTGCGCGCCGCCGAAGGAGCGGGTGTCGAGCAGGCCGCCGTACTCGCGGGCGAACGGCACGCCCTGCGCGACCGCCTGGTCGATGATGTTCACCGAGACCTGGGCGAGCCGGTAGACGTTGGACTCGCGGGCGCGGAAGTCGCCGCCCTTGACCGTGTCGTAGAAGAGCCGGTAGATCGAGTCGCCGTCGCCGCGGTAGTTCTTGGCCGCGTTGATGCCGCCCTGGGCCGCGATCGAGTGCGCGCGGCGGGGCGAGTCCTGGTAGCAGAAGGACTTGACGTTGTAGCCGAGCTCGCCGAGGGTGGCGGCGGCCGAGCCGCCGGCCAGGCCGGTGCCGACCACGATCACGTTGAGCTTGCGCTTGTTGGCCGGGTTGACCAGCTTGGCGGAGAACTTCCGCTTGTCCCACCGCTCCTCGATCGGGCCGGCGGGCGCCTTGGTGTCGCGGATCTCAGAGCCCTCGGTGTAGTTCATCCCTTGAATCCGATCATGATGGCGATGGGCGGGGCGAGGAAGCCCACGATGAGCACGGCCGACAGGAGCCCGGCGACGCCGCGCAGGGCCTTGTACCGGCCGGCCGCCCAGCCCAGGGTCTGGAAGGCGCTCCACACGCCGTGGCGCAGGTGCAGGCCGACCATGACGACGGCGACGACGTAGATGACGGTGACCCACCAGCGGGAGGGGTCGAACCCGGCGATCATGCGGTCGGCCGGGGCGGAGTCGAAGCCCTTGGGGTTGACCACGCCGAAGGTGAGGTCGAGCAGGTGCCAGACGAGGAAGAGCGCGATGGTCAGCCCGCCCCAGCGCATGATGTGCGTGGCGTAGCCGCCGGCCTGCGACTTCTTCACCGCGTACTTGACCGGCCGGGCCTGGCGCGCGCGGCGGGACAGCGAGATCGCGGCCCACATGTGCAGCACGACGCTGGCGGCCAGGATGACCTCCAGGATGGTCAGCACGGTGCGGTAGGGCAGGATCGGCTCCAGCAGCGTGCGGAGCGCGTGGGCGTACTCGTTGAAGGAGTCCTTGCCCAGGAAGATCTTGAGGTTCCCCAGCATGTGGAGGACCAGGAAGCCGACCATGATCGCGCCAGTGGCGGCCATGGTGACCTTCTTGCCGTTGGACGAGCCGAGGAAGCCCTTCGACTTCCTGCGCGGCTTGGGCGCGGCGGGCTGCGCTGGCGGAACGGGGGCTACCGGCGCCGTGGCGGCACCGCGCTCTATCGTGGCTGTCACGTCTTGAGAGGCTAGGTACCCTGCGACGATCCGTCCAAGTCATCACCGATCTGGTTTCGATAGCCTTAGGCTATGATCCTTGATTTATCCCGCCCTTATAGCGCCCACGACCCGACGAATGCGACGAATCTCACATGCAGTTCCAGCAGCTCGCCTACTTCGTCGCGGTCGCCGAGACCCGGCACTTCACCCAGGCGGCCGAGCGGATGCGGGTGGCCCAGCCCTCGCTGAGCAAGCAGATCAAGGCCCTGGAGGAGGACCTCGGCGCGCCGCTCTTCTCGCGTGCCCGCGGCAACGTCACGCTGACCCAGGCCGGTGAGGCGCTGCTCCCCCTGGCCAGGCGGATGCTCGCCGACGCCGACACCGCCCGGCGCGAGGTGGCCGAGCTGGCCGGACTCAAGCGCGGCCGGGTACGGCTCGGCGCCACCCCCAGCGTCTGCGCGGGCCTGCTCGGCGACGCCCTTGCGCGCTTCCACGCCACCTACCCGGGCGTCGAGCTGCTGGTCGAGGAGGGCGGCTCGCGCGACCTGGTCCGCACGCTCGCCCGCGGCCAGCTCGACCTGGCGCTGATCATCCTGCCGCTGCAGAGCGACGACCCGGCCCTGGTCACCGAGGAGATCCTGCGCGAGAGCCTGGTCGTGGCCACCCCCTCGCACAACGCGCCGCGCAAGCCGTACCTGCGGATAGAGGATCTGCGGACCCAGCCGCTGGTGATGTTCCGGCGCGGCTACGACCTGCGGGAGGCCACGCTCAGCGCGTGCCGGCAGGCCGGCTTCGAGCCGCGGTACGCGGTCGAGGGCGGCGAGATGGACGCGGTGCTGCGCTTCGTGGAGTCGGGGCTGGGCTGGGCGGTGGTGCCGTCGATGGTGCTGGACGGCCGGCCGGGCCTGGCCGGGACCCCGCTGGCGCCGCCGGGACTGAGCCGCACGATCGCGCTCGCGCACCGCAAGGACGTCGAGCCCACCCGGGCGGCCTTGGCCTTCCGCGACACCTTCCTGTTCTTCCTCGCCGAGTCCGCGCACGAGCACACCCTTCCCCAGGGGCTCGAGCTCATCGCAGAATGACCCCGTGACGCAGACCCTCGACGTACCGCTGACCCTGCTCCTCATCGAGGACGACGCCGGCGACGCGGTGCTCGTGGAGGAGCTGCTGAAGCAGGCGGAGGTGCCGCCCAAGCTCATCTGGGCGCGCTCGCTGGCCGAGGCGGCTCCGCGGCTGACCACCAGCGTGCACTGCGTGCTGGTGGACCTCTCGCTGCCCGACGCGCACGGGCTGGAGGCGCTGCGGCAGGTGCTGGCCATCGCGCCGCACGCCGCGGTGCTGGTGCTGACCGGGCTGCGCGACGTGCACGTGGGGGTGGCGGCGGTCCAGTCGGGCGCCCAGGACTACCTGGTCAAGCAGGACGTCGACGCCCGGCTGCTGGCCCGCGCGGTCCGCTACGCGATGGAGCGCAAGCGCGCCGACCTGGCCCAGCTCAACCTGGTGCAGGCCGAGCTGACCGCCAAGGAGAACGCCCGCCTCGAACGCGGCCTGCTGCCCACCCCGATCCTGCGCACCACCCAGCTCGAACGCACCAGCCGCTACCGGCCGGGCCGCCAGCGCACGCTGCTGGCCGGCGACTTCTACGACACGGTCGAGACCGCCGACGGCTCGGTGCACCTGGTGGTCGGCGACGTCTGCGGGCACGGCCCGGACGAGGCGGCGCTCGGGGTGGCGCTGCGCATCGCCTGGCGCACGCTGGTGATGGCCGGCAAGACCGGCACCGAGATGTTGCAGATCATGGACTCGCTGCTGCGGCAGGAGCGCAAGTCCCCCGAGATCTTCACCACGCTCTGCTCCACGACCATCTCCCCCGGCCTCGACCACGCCCGGATGTACATCGTCGGCCACCCGCCGCCCCTGATCATGCGGGACGGCACGGTCAGCTCCGCCGCGGCCTCGCCGTCCGGACCGCCGCTGGGGATCTTCCCCGACGCGGAGTGGAAGCCGGTCGACGTGGAGCTCGGCCGCGCCTGGTCGGTGCTCGTCTACACGGACGGCCTGATCGAGGCGACCGTGGGCGACGGCTCCGACCTGCTCGGCACCGAGGGCCTGGTGCAGGTGATCAAGGAACACGGCACGATCGACCTCGACCGCATCATCGAGGGCGTCTCGGAGATCAACGACGATGTCGCCGCGCTCCTGGTGACGAGAAGGGGCTGAGCCCATGGCCGGCTGGTCGCTCGACCGCTGGTTCCGCTACGCCGCCATCGTGGGCGCGCTGGTGATCCTCGCCGGGTCGGCGCTGATGGTCAACGCCACGATGCACCTCAGCGACGTCCGGACCCGCATCATCGACGTGATCGACCCGGCGGCGCTCAAGACGCTCGACCTGGCGCTCGTCCAGGCCGGCCAGGACGCCTCCGTGCGCTCCTACGGGCTCACCAAGGAGCCGCACCACCTGGAGGTCTACCGGCAGGCCCGGCGCGACGAGGCGGCCATCCTGGGCGAGCTGCGCCGCCTCGTGCCCGAGGACGCCCCGATGCTGGACGGCATCGCGGCCGCCACCGACGCCTGGCGGCGCGGCTACGGCGATCTCATCGCCGCCGGCAGGCCGCTCAGCACCGAGCTCGCCAAGGTCAACACCGCGCTCTACGCCGCGGTACGGCAGGCCGTGGGCGCCGAGCGCACGGTCCTGGAGCGCCGGCACGAGCAGGCCAGGACGGTCATCGAGGCCCGGGCGTTCGACCAGGCGGTGGCCCTGGGCGTGCTGCTGGTGGTCACCGTGGCCCTGCTGATCCTGCTCGGCCTGGTCGTCCGCCGGGTCGTGCTCAAGCCGATCACCACCCTGGCCGAGCAGGTCGACGCGGTCACCAAGGGCGACTTCGAGGGCCGCATCGACGTCGCGCGCCCGCCGGAGCTGGTGGCGCTGTCCGGCCACATCGACGGCATGCGGCGCGAGATCCTGCGGCAGTGGCGGCTGGCCGAGGAGCAGGCCGCCGAGCTGCGCCGCTCCAACGGCGACCTGGAGCAGTTCGCCTACGTCGCCAGCCACGACCTGCAGGAGCCGCTGCGCAAGGTGGCCAGCTTCACCCAGATCCTGGACCAGCGCTACGGCGACCAGCTCGACGACCGGGCCCGGCAGTACATGCACTTCGCCGTGGACGGGGCCAAGCGCATGCAGTCGCTGATCAACGACCTGCTCGACTTCTCCCGGGTGGACCGCATGGGCGGGGAGAAGGCGCCGATCAGCGCGGAGCTGCCGCTGCGCGCCGCGGTGCGCAACCTGGAGGCGCAGATCGAGGAGTCGGGCGCGACGGTCACCCACGACGAGCTGCCGGAGGTGCTGGGCAACCACACCAGCCTGACCCAGCTCTTCCAGAACCTGATCGGCAACGCGGTGAAGTTCCGCTCGGCCGAGCCGCCGGTGGTGCACGTGTCGGCGCGGCCGGCTGGCGACGGGCTGTGGGAGTTCTCCTGCGCCGACAACGGCATCGGCGTCGAGGAGAAGTACGCCGAGCGCATCTTCCTGCTCTTCCAGCGCCTGCATCCGCGCGACGCCTATCACGGAACCGGCATCGGGCTCGCCGTCTGCCGGAAGATCGTGGAGAATCACGGCGGCACCATCTGGGTGGACACCTCGGTCCAGGAGGGGACGACCATGCGCTGGACGTTGCGGGGGACGAGCCGTGCCTGACTTCCAGCCGATCGAGGTCCTGCTGGTCGAGGACGACCCGGGTGACGTGCTGCTGACCCAGGAGGCCTTCGAGCTCAACAAGGTCCGCAACCACCTGCACGTGGTCTCCGACGGCGAGGAGGCCATGGAGTTCCTGCACCGGCGCGGCGACTACGCGGGCGCGGTGCGGCCGGACCTGATCCTGCTGGACCTCAACCTGCCGCGCAAGGGCGGGCTGGAGGTGCTGGCGGAGGTGAAGGCGGACCTCAACCTCCGGAGCATCCCGGTGGTGGTGCTGACCACCTCCGAGGCGGAGGAGGACATCGTGCGCAGCTACCAGCTCCACGCCAACGCCTACGTGACCAAGCCGGTGGACTTCGAGCAGTTCATCCGGGTCGTGCGGCAGATCGACCACTTCTTCGTCACCGTGGTCAAGCTCCCCCTCCACCTCCTGTAGGGCGGAAATCTGACAAGCGGGGGGACCCAAAGTCAGCCATACCCCTTAAAAGACAGGAAACTTTCTTTTACATTTGGGTTATCCCCCCATTTCACAGGAGCGTTTCATGAGAAGACTCCTAACCATCCTGTCAACCGCCTTCCTCGTGGCGGCGGGCACGGCGGTGATCGCCGAACCCGCCTTCGCGCACGGCTACGTGACCGCGCCGCCCAGCCGGCAGGCGCACTGCGCGGCCGGTCGCGTGGCCAACTGCGGCCCGGTCGTCTACGAGCCGCAGAGCGTGGAAGGCCCGAAGGGCCAGCGCAACTGCCACGCCGGCGACTCCCGCTGGGCGCCGCTCAGCGACGAGAGCAAGGCCTGGCCGGTCACCGGCGTCGGCTCCTCGGTGACCTTCACCTGGCGCTTCACCGCCCGGCACGCCACGCGTGACTACGAGTACTACATCGGCAACACCCGGGTGGGATTCGTGGCGGGCAACGGCCAGCAGCCGCCCTCGACCATCTCGCACACGGTGAACCTGGGCGGCTTCAGCGGCCGCCAGAAGATCCTCGCCATCTGGAACATCGCCGACACCGGCATGGCCTTCTACAGCTGCATGGACGTCAACATCGGCGGCGGCGGAAGCACCCCGTCCCCCACGCCGACGGCGACCTCCTCGCCCACCCCGTCCCCGACCGCGACCCCGACGCTGCCGCCCGGCGGCTCGTGGGCGCCCGGCATCACCTACGCCACCGGCTCCACCGTGACCTACGGCGGCGCCTCCTACCGCTGCCTCCAGGGGCACACCTCGCTCACCGGCTGGGAGCCGCCCAACGCGCCGTCGCTCTGGCAGCGGCTGTGACGGCTACTTGCCCAGCAGGCTCCGCATGTAGGTGACCTGCGCGGACCTGGCCCGGTCGACCTGCCGGGCCAGGTTCAGCACGCGCGGGCTGGAGCCGTTCAGCGCCGCGAGCTTCGCCATCCGCACCGCGTCGTCCTGGTGGGCGATCATCAGCGTCAGGAAGTCGCGGTCGAACCCGCTGGTCGCCTTGGCCAGCCGGGCGATCTCCTTCTCGCTGGTCTCCGGCAGGCCGCCGTGGGCGGCGTGCGCGGAGCTGGGGGCGGCCAGGGGCTGGTCCCACTCGTGCAGCCAGCGGGTCATGTCCCTGATCTCCAGTGCTTCGGTGGTCTCGATGGCCGCGGCCAGCGAGCGCACCTCGGCCGCGGCTGCCCGGTCGCCGGCGATGCCGGCCAGGCGCATGCCCTGCTGGTTGTGCGGGAGCATCATCTGCACGAACATGACGTCCACCGCGTTCACCTGCTCGGTCGGCAGGGCGGAGTCGGCGGTCGAGCAGCCGCCGGCCAGCAGGGCGGCGATCAGAGCCGCGGCCATCCCGGTGCGTCGCACGGTCAATCCCCTTGTTAAAAGGAAACTTTCCTAAGGATTAACCGGAGTGGGCGGGCTGCGCAAGACGCCAGACCTGGAAGGTGGGCCCAAATCCGTCGGCCTGGTCGGCGCCGCCGTACAGGTTGGGGCCCAGCGGCAGGTCAAGCGGCTCGTACGGCGCGCGGGCGGCCAGCACGAGCAACCGCTCGCGCGGGCTCTCCCGCAGGAAGACCAGGACGTCGTCGCCCACCGGCCCCCAGCGCAGCCCGCCGTGCCGCAGGGCGTGGGAGCTCCGGCGCAGCGCGATGAGGTCGCGGTAGACCTCCCACAGCGGCGGCGGCTCGCGGTCCCAGGGCATCGGGGTGCGCGCGTGCTCGCCGTCGAGGCCCTCCAGCCCGAACTCGTCGCCCATGAACAGCATCGGCGTGCCCGGGTAGGTCATGAGCAGCCCGGCGGCGACCGCGACGAGCGCGTCTGAGCCGAGCGTGGTGCGCGCCCGCGGCACGTCGTGCGAGCTGATCAGGTTGACGTTGGCCTCGCTGACCGACCACGGCACCGCGGCGGCGAACTCGCGCATCGTCCGGGCCACGAGCCGGCCCGCGCGGGGCCGCAGCGGCCCGGCCTCGCCCGGGAAGACGAAGCCGGAGCCGGGGGTCAGCCACGACCAGACCGGTTTGGCGAAGCCCGCGTAGTTCATGACCGCGTGCCAGCCGTCCCCGGGCACGTCCGCGGTGTGGTCGTGGAAGTGCTCGGCGATCAGCAGCTTCCCGTCCGGCAGCGCCGCCCGGATCGTCCGCGCCGCCGCCTGGTTGTGCTCCTCCGCGCCCAGCCGCCCGGTCATGTTGGCCACGTCGACCCGCCACCCGTCCAGGTTGTACGGCTCGCGCAGCCACCGGCCCGCCACCCGCGCCAGCTCCGCGCGCAGCTCGGGCGAGCCCCAGTTGAGCTTCGGCAGCGAGGGCACGCCGAACCACGAGGCGTAGCCCCCGTCCTCGCGCAGGTAGTAGTAGGCGCCCCGCTCCGGGAACCACTCGTGGCTGGCGCCGGTGTGGTTGGTGGTCAGGTCGCCGATCACCCGCATGCCCCGGCGGTGCGCCCGCGTGGTGAGCTCGATCAGCGCGGCGTCCCCGCCGAGCAGCGGGTCCACGTGCTCGAAGGTGGCGGCGTCGTAGCGGTGGTTGGAGCCGGCGGGGAAGAACGGCGTCAGGTAGAGCACGTCCACGCCCAGCTTGGCCAGGTGGTCGAGGCGCTCGGTGACGCCGTGCAGGTCGCCGCCGTAGAGCTGGCGGCCGGTGTCCGGCCCGTGGTGCACGACCGGCTCGTCCCACGCCGCCGGGACGGCCCAGCCGGGGTTCGCCTCGTTCACCCGGCCGGAGCGGGCGAACCGGTCGGGAAAGATCTGGTAGATCACCGCGTCGCGCAGCCAGGCGGGCGGCCTGCCGTACACGGTGAGCTGGAAGTCGGTGGCGTCGGTGGGATCGTGCTCGACGAGGCCGCCCGCGTGCAGCCAGGACTCGTCGATCCGGAAGCGGTAGCGGGTGCGCGGGTTGTGCACGAGCAGGTCCGCCTGCCACCAGACGGCCTCCGCGTCCCGGCGGACCGGGCGGGCGGGCACGATCCGGGTGTCGCCGTCGTAGGTCGAGCGCAGGTGGATCCGCTCGACGGGGTGGTCGTGCGGCACGCGCACCAGCACCGGGACGGTCGCGCCGAGCGCCGGCCGGACCGGCACGTACAGCTCGGAGCCGTCGTGGTGGGGCCCGATCACCCCTTCACCGATCCTCTCAGCAGGCCGGAGACGATGTAACGCTGCAGGAAGCGGAAGAGCAGCACGCTGGGCACCGCGCCGAGCAGCGCCCCGGCGGAGAAGACGCCCCAGTTGGCCGACAGCCGCTCGGAGATGAGCCCGTAGAGCCCGACGGCGAGCGTCTTGCGCTGCGGGTCCTGCAACATGATGCTCGCGATCATGAACTCGTTGACGGTGGCGATGAAGGACAGCAACGCGATCACCGCCAGCACGGGCGCGCCCAGCCGCAGGATGATGGTGAAGAACACCCGGGTGTGCGAGGCGCCGTCCACCTTGGCCGCGTCGTCCAGCTCGGTGGGGATGGAGTCGAAGAAGCCCTTGATGAGGAAGATGTTCACGCCCATCGCGCCGCCCAGGTAGACCAGCACGAGCCCGAACTGCGTGCCCAGCCCGATGCCCGGCAGCGCGCCCTTGATCTGCGCCATCAGCAGGAAGATCGCCACCGCCGCGAGCACCTGCGGGAACATCTGGACCAGCAGCAGCCCGAGCAGGCCGAGCCGGCGGCCCTTGAAGCGGAAGCGCGAGAAGGCGTAGGCCCCGCTGGCCGCCAGCAGCACGGTGGCGACGGCGGTGGCCGCGGCGATCCACAACGTGTTCCCGAACCAGAAGCCGTACGGGATGCCCGCCAGGTCCCGGTAGTTGTCCAGCGAGGCGTCGGCGAAGAGCGTCACCGAGGCGGTGAGCGTGCCGCGCGGGTTGAGCGAGGCGCTGATCACGAAGACGATCGGCAGCAGGGCGAAGACCAGGGCCAGCAGGCCGACGAGGTGGCGCCAGCCGTACACCCGGAACCAGCGGGTCATGAGTAGGTCTCCTCCAGCGCGCGGGTGCGGCGGAACCCGGCCGCGGAGATGGCCGCGACGACCAGGAAGATGATCGTGGACATCGCGCAGGCGAAGCCCCACTCGCGCCCGGCGCCGCCGAAGGCCACCTTGTAGACGGCGGAGATCAGCAGGTCGGTGCTGCCGAGCGTGATCGGCGCGTCGGGGATGTTGGGCCCGCCGCCGGTGACGAAGTAGATGACGGTGAAGTTGTTGAAGTTGAAGGCGAAGGAGGCCACCAGCAGCGGCCCGGTCGAGACCAGCAGCAGCGGCAGCGTGACCCGGCGGAAGAGCTGCCAGGGCCCGGCGCCGTCGATGCGGGCCGCCTCGTTGACCTCGGCCGGGACCGCCTGGAGCGCGCCGGTGCAGATCAGGAACATGTACGGGAAGCCCAGCCACAGGTTGACCAGCAGCACGCTGACCTTGGCCAGGGTCGCGTCGTTGAGCCAGGGGATGTCCGCGCCGCCGAGCAGGCCGTGGTTGACGAAGCCGAAGCTCTGGTTCAGCATGCCGGTCCACACCAGCGCCGACAGGAACGACGGCACCGCGTACGGCAGCACCAGCAGCGAGCGGTAGATCCCGCGCCCGCGCAGGCCCTCGCGGTTGAGCGTGAGGGCCAGCAGGAGCCCGAGCGCGAACGTGGTCAGCACCGACAGCGCGGCGAAGGCGAAGGTCCAGGCGAAGACCGACAGCAGCGGCGCGCGCAGCCGCTCGTCGGTGAAGGCCCGGACGTAGTTGTCGAGGCCCACGACCTCCTTCCACCCCGGCGTCAGCACCTTGCCGTCGGCCGACTCGAAGTAGCCGCGCTCGGTGGCCCGGTAGACCGTGCCGGTCACGGTGTCGGTGAGGGTGTCGTCGGCGTAGCGCAGGGTCGGCTTGGCGATGTAGCCGGTCGAGCCGTCCTCGGTGCGCAGCGAGCCGTCCTGGAGCGGCACCCGGAGCGCCAGCACCTCCTGCTGGCGGCCGACCAGGTCCCGGAAGGGCAGCACCCGGTGATCGGCCGGCACCCCGGTGGCCGGCCGGCCGTCGAGGGTGGTCCGCCCGTCGGGGCCGGTGGCCAGCAGGTGCAGCCGGTCGTCCGGACCGGCCAGGACCTGCACCTTGTACGGCGGGCTGCCCGGCACCCGCTTCTCCGACACGGCCAGGATGTGCTGGAGCGCCCGCGGCTTGTCCAGGTTGTGGCCGTCGCCCACGTTGGTGAAGCCGGCGTAGGCCGTGTAGATCACCACGTACACCTGGAAGATCAGCAGGAAGATCAGGCCCGGCAGCAGGTAGCGCGAGGCGAGCGTGCGGCGGCTGAAGTAGACGTAGTCCACCGCCGCGGTGGCGACCAGGATCACGGCGAAGATCCCCCAGTCGCGCACCGCGTAGGTCGCCACCAGCCCGTAGACGGCCAGCGCGTTGACCAGGCCGACGAGCAGCAGCTTCCCGGCCAGCGACCCGAGCCGCTGGCCGGACCTGGCCAGATCAGTCACCGATCTTGTCTCTGATCTTCGTGGCGGCCTGCTTCATCAGCTTGACCGGGTCGCCCTTGCCGAGCAGGATGTCGCGCTCGGCGTGGCCGTACTCGGTCCAGACCGCGTCCATCGCCGGGATGCTGGGCAGCGGCTGGCCGATGTCGCCGGCCGCGGCGAAACCGGCGATGATCGGGTCGCTCTTGACCTGCTCGTAGACGGAGGTCATGGCCGGCGGCCGCTTGCCGGAGTCGTAGAGCTCCTTGCTCACCTCGGGCGTGCCCAGGTAGTTGAGCACGAACTCGTTGGCGACCAGCTTGTTCTTGGCGTTCGCCGAGATCATGAAGCCCTGCACGCCGACGAAGGGCGCGGCCGGCTTGCCGCCCGCCGACGGGATCGGCTCGACGGCCAGCTTGATGCCCGCCTTGACCGCGTCGTCGGTGTTCCACGGGCCGGTGAGCTGGAAGGGCGCCTTGCCGGAGTTGAAGGCCTCCTTGGCGATGTCGTAGGTGACGTCCGCGCTGAGCGCCTTGCTCTTGCGCCAGCCGTCCAGCGCCTTGGCGAACGCCAGGCCGCCCTCGTTGTCGATCAGCAGCTTGGCGGGGTCGTAGCCGCCGTCCGCCTTGACGTCGAAGACGCCGCTGCCGAAGGAGCTGGCGATCGGGAAGAAGTGGTACGGGTCGCCCTCCGGGCCCACCTGGAGCGCCAGCGGCAGCGTGGCCTTCTTCTGCTTGACCAGGTCGAGCCCGACCTTCATCAGCTCGTCGAACGACTTGGGCGTCTCCGGCGCCAGCTCGGTGTTGCGGAACAACGCGATGTTCTCGATCGCGTACGGCAGGCCGTACACCTGGCCGTCGTAGCTGAAGGCCTTGATCGCCACCTCCTTGAACTGGCCGAGCTTGTCGCCCAGTTCGAGCGGCGCGACCGCGCCGTTGGTGACCAGCTTGCCGAGCCAGTCGTGCGCACCGATGACGACGTCGGGCCCCTCGCCGGCCGGCCCCTGGGTGACCAGGTTGTCGCGGATGTCGCCGAATTCGAGCTGCTGGACGGCGACCTTCACCCCCTTGTCGGCGGCGAACTTCTCGGCGATTTTCTGGATGATCGGCGAGCGGGTGTCGTCGGCCCAGATCACCAGGTCGGCGGCGGCGGCCCGCTTGATCGGGCCGTCGGTCGGCTCGACGATCGTCGTCGCCTCACCCTTCGCGGCCGGGCTCGTGGCGGAGGCGCTGGGGCTGGGCGGCTGTGCCTGCTCGGGGGCCTGGGAACCGCAGGCGGCTGCCAGCAAGACGAGGCCCAAAGCCAATGCGGGACGGCGCATGGATGGCTCCTTGGGGGAAGAATCGTACTTTCCGCAAGATAACCACGGGTTTCGGCAAGTTTCTAGATTGTTGCTGACATATTGCAACCTGATTGATACCGTCCGGGCCATGAGACGGCTTGCTCCGGTCGTGGCGAGCGCTTTAGTCCTCGCCCTGCTGCCTGCCCAGAGCCCAGCGCACGCCGCTGGGACACCGATCGGCCCGATCACTCCCAAGGACGTCGTCTACCAGATCATCACCGACAGGTTCTTCGACGGTGACGGCGCCAACAACAAGCCCGCCGGCTTCGACCCCACCCTGTTCGACGACCCCGACGCCAACAACGTCGGCAACGGCGCCGACCTCAAGCTCTACCAGGGCGGCGACTTCGACGGCATCATCGCCAAGATCCCCTACCTCAAGAACATGGGCATCAGCGCGGTGTGGGTCTCGGCGCCCTACCGCAACCGCGACACCGTCATCGAGGACCACAAGCCGGGCGGCGGCGTCGACCGCTGGACCAGCTTCCACGGCTACCACGTGCGCAACTACTTCGCCACGAACAAGCACCTCGGAACGCTCCAGGAGTTCAGGGCGCTGCGCGACGCCCTGCACGGCCAGGGCATCAAGCTGGTCATCGACTTCGTCACCAACCACACCAGCCGCTGGCAGAACCCGACGAGCGGTTTCTCCCCCGAGGACGGCAAGCTCTACGAGCCGCTCAAGGACGGCTCCGGCAACTACGTCTTCGACGCCAACGGCGAGCCCACCGGCGAGCAACTGCTGGCCAACCCGCACGCCGACACCAACGGCTGGTTCCACGGCCTGGGCGACCGCGGCGCCGACTCCAGCCGCTTCGGCTTCCGGCACAAGGACCTCGGCTCGCTGGCCGACCTCAGCCAGGAGAACGCCCAGGTCGTCAAGCACCTGGAGAAGGCCGCGCTGTTCTGGAAGGCCGAAGGCGTCGACGGCTTCCGGCACGACGCCACGCTGCACATGAACCCGGCCTTCGCCAAGGGCGTCAAGGACGCCGTCGACTCCGCGCCCGGCGGGCCGGTCTCGCACTTCGGCGAGTTCTTCATCGGCCGCCCGGACCCGAAGTACGACGAGTACCGCACCTTCCCCGACCGGACCGGGATCAACAACCTGGACTTCGAGTACTTCCGCGCCTCGACCAACGCCTTCGGCAGCTTCTCCGAGACCATGACCGCCTTCGGCTCCATGCTCACCCAGACCTCGGCGGACTACGTCTACGAGAACCAGGCCGTGACCTTCCTCGACAACCACGACGTCACGCGCTTCCGGTACATCCAGCCGAACGACAAGCCGTACCACGCGGCCCTGGCCACCCTGCTCACCGCCCGCGGCACCCCGAACATCTACTACGGCACCGAGCAGTACGTCAGCTCCGCCGACGCCTCCGACGTGGCCGGGCGCAAGTTCCTGCAGACCTCCTCGGCCTTCAGCCAGACCACCACGGCCTACAAGGTCATCCAGTCCCTCGCCGCGCTGCGCAAGTCCAACGACGCCCTGGCGTACGGCACGACGCAGGTGCTGTGGAGCAACAACGACGCGCTCGTCTTCAAGCGGCAGTTCTACGACAAGCAGGTCATCGTCGCGGTCAACCGCCAGCCCGCGGTCACCGTGAACGTGCCCGCGCTGGCCACCACGCTGCCCGCCGGGACCTACACCGACACGCTCGCCGGCCTGCTCGGCGGGGCGTCCGCCACGGTCGCCTCCGGCCAGCTCCCGGCCTTCGCGCTGAGCGGCGGCGAGGTGAGCGTGTGGTCGCACAACCCCTCGCTGGGCACGACCGTCCCGCGCATCGGCGACGTGGTCTCGACCTCGGGACGGGCGGGCAACCAGGTGTACGTCTACGGCACCGGCCTCGGCGGGACGCCCACGGTCAAGTTCGGCGCGACCACGGCCACGGTCACCTCGGCCACCGACACGCTGATCAAGACCACCGTCCCGGCCGGCGCGGTCGCGGGGGCGCAGGACATCACCGTCACCAAGGGCGCCAACGTCAGCAACCCCTTCCGCTACGAGGTGCTCTCCGGGGACCAGGTCCAGGTGATCTTCAAGGTCAACGCGTCCACCGACCCCGGCTGGAACGTGCACGTCGTCGGCAACATCCCCGAACTCGGCTCCTGGGACGCCGCCAAGGCGCCCGAGGCCATGCTCAACCCGAACCACCCGGTCTGGTTCCTGCCCGTCTCGGTGCCGGCCGGGACGACCGTGCAGTTCAAGTTCATCAAGAAGAAGGCGGGCCAGCCCGAGCAGTGGGAAGGCGGCGGCAACCGCTCCTTCGCCACGCCGAGCGACGTCCAGGGCACGGCGGACACTCCGGTCTACACCTGGACCCCCTAGAAAGTTTTGCTGAAAGGGAGGCTAGGATTTCAGCATGAAAGTGACCTTGACGGCAGTCGCCACGCAGGCGGGCGTCAGCGAGGCGACGGTCAGCCGCGTCCTCAACGGCAAGGCCGGCGTCGCCGACGACACCCGGGAGGCCGTCCTGGCCGCCGTCGAGGCACTCGGCTACGAGCGGACCGTCAGGCCCGAGCCCCAGCGCCGCAGCGAGGGGATCGTCGGCCTGGTGGTCCCCGAGCTCGACAACCCCATCTTCCCCGCCTTCGCCCAGGTCATCTGCACGCTCCTGGCGCAGCAGCGCTACACGCCGGTGTTGTGCACCCAGGTGGCCGGCGGGGTCAGCGAGGACGAGTACGTCGAGATGCTGCTCGAACGCGAGCCCTCCGGCATCGTCTTCGTCTCCGGCATGCACGCCGACACCCACGCCGATCCGGCGCGCTACCAGCGCCTGATCGGCAAGGGCGTGCCGATCGTCCTGGTCAACGGGCACATCCCCGACCTGGAGGTGCTCTCCATCTCCAACGACGACGACGCGGCCATGCGCCTGGCGCTCAGCCACCTCACCGCGCTCGGGCACACCCGGATCGGCCTGGCCGTCGGCCCCGAGCGCTACACCCCGGTGATCCGCAAGGTGCGCGCCTTCCGCGAGGTCAGCGACCTGGTGGAGTACACGACCTTCACCGTCGAGGGCGGCCAGGTCGCCGCGGCCCGGCTGATCAAGCAGGGCGCCACCGCCATCGTCTGCGGCTCCGACCTCATGGCCTTCGGCGCGATGCGCGCCGCCCGCGCCCACGGCCTGCGGGTGCCCGACGACCTCTCGGTGGTCGGCTATGACGACGCCCCGGTGATCGCCTACTCCGAGCCCGCCCTCACCACCCTCCGCCAGCCGGTGCTGGCGATGGGCACCGCGGCCGTCCGCGGCCTGCTCGACGAGGTGCGCGGGCTGCCCTCACCACGAGGCGAGTTCATGTACCTGCCCGAGCTGGTGGCCCGATCCTCCACCGGACCGGCCCCGCGAGAGTGACCACAATCACATCCCAACTTGGGAATTCTCGCGTGACTCTTCTCACACCAACATGGGTAGTCGGGCGTAACGTATCCCCACCGATAGACGCGCCAACACTTGGTGGAGAGGTCTGTGATGACCCAAACGACGCCAGAAAGCCCGGTCCGTAGGCAGCGCGCGAATGTGAAAGTGCGCACCTTCCGGACCGACCGATGGTGGCTGACCCCCCTGCTGACCTTCCTGGGGCTGGCTTCCTTCCTTGTATACAGCTTCTGGGCCCTTTTCGACCGCAGTTACTTCGCGGAGCCGTACATCGCCCCCTTCGACTCGCCGTGTCTCGCCACGTCGTGTCCGCCAGGGGCGACGTTCTTCGGATTCACCCCCTTCGGCGACTGGTACACCCTGTCTCCCGCCCTGTTGATCCTGGCCTTCCCCGCCGGGTTCCGTTTCACCTGTTACTACTACCGGAAGTCGTACTACCGCTCCTTCTGGCTGTCGCCCGCGGCGTGCGCCGTCCAGGAGCCGCACGGCAAGTACAGCGGTGAGACCCGCTTCCCGCTGATCCTGCAGAACCTGCACCGCTACTTCTTCTACGCGGCCATCGTGGTCGGCGCGATCCTCACCTACGACGCGATCCTCGCCCTCGTCCACAAGCCGCTCGGCCTCGGCAGCTACATCCTGCTCGTCAACGCGGTGCTGATCTGGGGCTACACGCTCGGCTGCCACTCCTGCCGGAGCATCACCGGCGGCCGGCTCAACCACTTCTCCCGCCACCCGGTCCGCTACAAGATGTGGCAGCTCGTCTCCAAGCTCAACGCCAAGCACCAGCCCCTCGCCTGGGCCTCCATGTTCTCCGTGATGATCGCCGACCTCTACGTGCGCCTCGTCGCCAAGGGCATCATCGCCTTCCCGTACGCCTAAAGGACTGTTTGCAGTGGAAATCGAACGTCACGACTACGACGTCGTCGTCATCGGAGCCGGCGGCGCCGGGCTCCGGGCCGCGATCGAGGCCCGGCAGCAGGGCAAGCGCACCGCGATCGTCTGCAAGTCCCTGTTCGGCAAGGCGCACACGGTCATGGCAGAAGGCGGCGCGGCCGCGGCCATGGGCAACGTCAACCCCGACGACAACTGGATGGTGCACTTCCGCGACACCATGCGCGGCGGCAAGTTCCTCAACAACTGGCGGATGGCCGAGCTCCACGCCAAGGAGGCGGCCGACCGCGTCTGGGAGCTGGAGGCCTGGGGCGCGCTCTTCGACCGCACCAAGGACGGCAAGATCAGCCAGCGCAACTTCGGCGGCCACGAGTACCCGCGCCTGGCCCATGTGGGTGACCGTACCGGCCTGGAGCTGATCCGCACCCTGCAGCAGCGCGTCGTGGCCCTCCAGCAGGAGGACTACGAGACGCACGGCGACTACGAGGCCTACATCAAGGTCTTCGCCGAGTGCACGGTCACCCGGCTGCTCAAGGACGACGGCGCGATCTCCGGCGCCTTCGGCTACTGGCGCGAGACCGGCAACTTCATCGTCTTCGACGCCCCGGCGGTGGTGCTGGCGACGGGCGGCATCGGCAAGTCGTACGTCGTCACCTCCAACTCCTGGGAGTACACCGGAGACGGGCACGCCCTGGCCCTGCTGGCCGGCGCGAAGCTGATCAACATGGAGTTCATCCAGTTCCACCCCACCGGGATGGTCTGGCCGCCCTCCGTGCGCGGCATCCTCGTCACCGAGTCGGTGCGTGGCGACGGCGGCGTCCTGATGAACAAGGACGGCGAGCGGTTCATGTTCAACTACATCCCCGAGGTGTTCAAGGACAAGTACGCCACCACCGCCGAGGAAGCCGACCGCTGGTACACCGACCAGGCCAACAACCGGCGTCCCCCGGAGCTGCTCCCCCGTGACGAGGTCGCCCGCGCGATCAACTCCGAGGTCAAGGCGGGCCGCGGCTCACCCCAGGGCGGCGTCTTCCTCGACGTCTCCTCCCGGCTGCCCGCCGAGGAGATCAAGCGCCGGCTGCCGTCGATGCACCACCAGTTCAAGGAGCTGGCCGACGTCGACATCACCGCCGAGCCCATGCAGGTCGGCCCGACCTGCCACTACATCATGGGCGGCGTGGAGGTCGACGCCGACACCGGCGCCGCGGACGTGCCCGGCCTGTTCGCCGCGGGCGAGGTCTCCGGCGGCATGCACGGCTCCAACCGGCTCGGCGGCAACTCCCTGTCCGACCTGCTGGTCTTCGGCCGCCGCGCGGGCCTGGGCGCCGCCGCCTACGTCGACGCCCTCCCCGTACGGCCGGCCGTCAAGGACGCGGTCGTCGAGGCGGCCCGCAAGGAGGCCCTCGCGCCCCTGGAGCGCACCGGCGAGAACCCGTACGAGGTGCACCAGGAGCTCCAGCGCTCGATGAACGACCTGGTCGGCATCATCCGCAAGGCCGAGGAGGTGCAGGAGGCGCTCGGCGTGGTCGAGAAGCTCAAGGAGCGCGCGCAGCTCGTCGGCGCGGCCGGCGGCCGGATCTACAACCCCGGCTGGCACCTGGCACTCGACCTGCGCAACATGCTGCTCGTCTCCGAGTGCGTGGCCAAGGCCGCGCTGCTGCGCGAGGAGAGCCGTGGCGGCCACACCCGCGACGACTTCCCCGGCATGTCCGCCGAGTGGCGCCGCAAGCTCCTGGTCTGCTCCACCACCGACGGCACCTCGATCGACGTCGTCGAGCAGGAGCAGCCCGCGATGCGGCAGGACCTGTTCGAGCTGTTCGACCGTGGCGAGCTGAAGAAGTACCTCACCGAGGAAGAGATGGATCGATGAGCTACAAGGCGAAGTTCCGCGTCTGGCGCGGTGAGGGCGGCGAGGGCAAGCTCGAGGACTTCACCGTCGAGGTCAACGAGGGCGAGGTCGTCCTCGACATCATCCACCGCCTCCAGGCCACCCAGGCCCCCGACCTGGCCGTGCGGTGGAACTGCAAGGCCGGCAAGTGCGGCTCCTGCTCGATGGAGATCAACGGCAAGCCGCGCCTGGGCTGCATGACCCGGATGTCCACCTTCGAGGAGGACGAGGTCATCACGGTCACCCCCATGCGCACCTTCCCGGTGATCAAGGACCTCGTCTGCGACGTGTCCTTTAACTACGACAAGGCGCGCGAGGTCCCCTCCTTCACCCCGCCCGCCGGCGTGCGCCCCGGCGAGTACCGCATGCAGCAGGTGGACGTCGAGCGCTCGCAGGAGTTCCGCAAGTGCATCGAGTGCTTCATGTGCAACAACGTCTGCCACGTCATCCGTGACCACGAGGAGAACAAGCCGGCCTTCTCCGGGCCGCGCTTCCTGATGCGCATCGCCGAACTCGACATGCACCCCTACGACGTGGCCGACCGCCAGGTGGCCGCGCAGGAGCAGCACGGGCTGGGCTACTGCAACATCACCAAGTGCTGCACCGAGGTCTGCCCCGAACACATCAAGATCACCGACAACGCGCTCATCCCCATGAAGGAACGCGTCGTCGACCGCAAGTACGACCCGCTGGTGTGGCTGGGCAACAAGATCTTCAAGCGCACCTCCCGCTGACCCACGAACGGGGCCTGCCGTACCTTTGTCCCGGTACGGCAGGCCCCGTCCTATGGGCCCCCCGGCAGCATCTATGCGGCGCCCAGCCCGTACGGCGGTGCATGATCCTGTACGGCGAACCGAGCCGTCGAACACCAGGGCCTCAGCCCCGCTGCTCCCCAGCAGGCGGCTCAGGCCTCCGCCGCTCAACCGTCTCGTCCTCAACCCCACCAGGCAACGGATAAATCACCGTGCCCTCATCCCCAGCAGCCTCCCACGGCAATGGATCGCCATACTCAGCCCCCAGCGCCGGAGCATGCGGCTCCCGATAGGGCGCATCCCCACCGGGCGGAATCTCCACGGAAGCCGGCACCGCAGGCTCGAACAGATCCCGGTACTCCTCCCGAGGCCGCTCCTCCTCAACCGGCGGGACGTACGGCGGCTCCTCCGGGAAATGCGCCTCAGCCTCCGGGAAATGCGGCTGCTCATGATGCACCGGCTGCTGCGGATACGAGTAAGGCGCCGTCTGCTGGTACCCCGCCGCAGGGTCCCCCGGATGAGGCTGCGGCTGCTGGAAGACAGCCTGCTGACCATACGGGTCCTGGTAAACCGGCCCGTACGGCATGTGCACCGTCGGATAGGTCTGCACCGGCACCAGGCTGATGATCGGCGCATAGGCCGTGTTCCCCGGATACCCCGCCTGCTGAGGCCCGCCCGCGAACCCCTGCCCCGCCGGGTAGGCCTGCTCGGCCCGGACCTGCGGCCCAGCCTTGCGTACGGCTGCCGCATGCGCCATCCGCCGCAGCCGACCCTCGAACACCAGCACCCCGAACAGCGCCAGCAACACCAGCACCAGCGCCGGAATGGCCAGCTTCTGCGTCATGCCGTACTGGTCGACCTCGGGCTGGGCGTTCTTCAGCTCCAGCGGGTTCTGCTCCGACGACTCCACCGGCGCGATCGTCCCCGGGCTCGGCGTCGGATCGTCGGCCAGCGCCGGCAACGACACCTCGGGCTCGGCGGTCGACGGCGCGGGCGAGGACGACAGCACCGGCGGCGGGATCTGCGCGACCGGCGGCGGCTGGGTCGTCTGGGCCACCTGCGGCGTCGGCGTGGGCGTGGGGGTCGGCGGCTTCGTCTTCGGCGCCTTGGTCTTCGTCGGCGTCGCGGTCACCGTCTGGGTGACCGTCACCTCGGTCGGCGTGGGCTGCGGGAGCGTCGTGGTGATCGTGGTGGTCACCTCGGTCGGCCCCGGCGTGCTGCACGTCTCCACCCAGTCGACGCAACCCTCTTCGGTGCCCGGATCGAGCGCGCCCACCACGGCGGCACTCGCCCCCTGAGTCAGGAACGGGACGGCGGCCGCGCCGCTGAGCCCGATCGTCAGGAGCACGGCGGACACGGCCGTCAGTCGCCTGGAAGCCACCTGAGCCCTCCGCAGATCCGATACCTGGGTCGTAGGGCATCCTAGTCCGGTAAAAGTAACAGTAAAGTCCGGATTGGAATACAGGTTACGACTGGCGGGTACTGCGGCGAGATTGGGCTCGCGAGATCCCCCACAGCCCGGCCAGCAACACCGCGATCCCGCCCCCGGTCAGAGGCAATCCGCGAGCTCCCTCGAACCCTTCTACGGGGGTCTCGGCAGCCGCCTTCCTGCCGCTCACCGCCACCTCCCTCGGCAACGGCGCCCCTGCCGCTACGGGCGCGGGCAGCACGTCCACGGCCAGAGGCGCCGCCTTCGGCAACCTCAGCCCCGGCTCCCCCCACAACCCGCCTTCCCCGGCCGGCCCTTCCCCATCGGCCCGCCCCCCGTTGTGGAACGGCCACGCACCCTTGGCCGGCCCGGCGACCCCGGGAACACCTCCGGTGCCGCCCCGCGCGAGCAGGGGATCCTGCCGGAACAGGGGGTCCTGCGCGAACAGGGGGTCCTGAGCGAGCCGCCCGTCCTGCGGGAGCACCCCGTCCGCCCCCGAGGACCCCGCCTCACCCGCTGCGGCCCCAGGCGGCATGCCCCCCTCCGCCGCGAGCCCTTGCGAGCCGAGGCCCTGCGGTCCGGTCCAGGACGTCCCCGGCCCGTCCGCCGCAGGACGCTCGAACGCGCGGGGGTCCACCGCGGACCTCCCGTCTTCCCGGCCGCTCCAGGCGGGGGCGTCTCCAGCGGGCATGGCCGACAGCCGCGGCCCTTCCCCGTGAGGGCGGTTCCGGCTATCAGGGCCGTCTCCAGCACCCCGCTCACCCCTCGCCGCCCACCGGCCATCTCCGTCCGGCTCCCACCGGTGATGCCGGTCCGACCCGCGCCGATCATCCCGGTCCGCCGCCCGTCCCCCACGGCGCCCCTCCCGGCCCCGCACCACCCGCTCACCCGAGCCCGCCCGCTCACCGGGCTCGTCCCCACGCGAGGCCCCACGGTCACCCTGGCCGCCACGGTCCACGGGCAGATCACCCCGGTCACCCCGGTTGCTGTCCGGGCGGGTGTGCGCGGGGTCCGAGTCGCCGGAGCGGGTGTGGGGTTCGCTGCGGTCGGCTGTGTCGCGGGGCTCGGCCCGTCCCCCGGACACGGCCTGGTCCTCGGAAGGACGGGCAGCCTCCGTCACCGCGGGGGCCTTGAGCGGGGAGACCGGCTGAGCCTCCGACGGGTCAGAGGAGGGTGGCTTGCCGACGACGGTGGTGGCGGTGGCACGGACCGTCTCGACCGTCTCGCCAGAGGCCGCCAGCCGCTGCGCCACAGCCGCGAGGACGACCCGCTCCGCACCGTCCGGAACGACAAGCCGCACATCGACCGACCGCGCCCCGGAGACATCCCCCAGCAAGCACACCGAAGCCCCATCGGACGCCTGCCGTACTCCAGCCGAAGCCCCTCCGGCCTCCTGCCGTGGCGCTCCGGAAGTCACCCGGGCCCGCCTCTCGGGGCAGGACACGGAGGAGAGCGCGCCGGCAGGGCTGGCGGCGACCGACAGGCGGGCGGAACGGGCGGTGCCTTCCAGGCGGATGCGGAAGCGGAGCACGTCCCCCGTACGGATCCACTGCACGCCCTTGGGGTCGTCGAGGCGGTCCACCGAAAGCCCGAGCCCCGGATCCCGAGAGCCGGCGGCGGCAGCAGCACCGCCGGCGGGCAGGACGACGGCCAGGGCCAAAGCCCCGGCCATGGCAAAGCCCGGCAGCCGCCGGTTCACCCACTGGGTCATGCCGTTTCCCCCCGACCCGGACGCATGACACATCACACTCAGTAGTTAATATGTCACCCAGGGGGAAGGCTTAACCCTCGCGGAGCAGATCCTTGACCACCGCGATCACCGGAAGGTCGGCCGCGAGCCACGGCACGGAGTCGTACTCGTCCGGCGCCAGCCAGCGCAGGGCGAGGTGCTCCTTGGGTTCGGGCTCCCCGGCGACGAGGGTGGCCAGGAAGACCCGCATGACGTACTCGGAGCCCAGCGGCCAGTCGCCGCCCACGCGCCGCCCCACGGCGATCTCGACGCCGAGCTCCTCCCGGCACTCGCGCACCAGGGCCTCGGCCTCGCCCTCGCCGGGGTCGACCTTGCCGCCGGGGAACTCCCAGCCGCCGGCCAGCTCGGGAGGTTCGGCCCGTTGGGCTGCCAGCATCCGGCCGTCGGCGGAGACGATCGCCGCGGCGACCACGACTCGCTTCATGTGATCAGAGCGTATTCTGCAACTTCTTGAGCTGCTCCAGGACCGCGGGATTCTGCAGCGGCCGGGTGAAGCCCATGAGGCTCGTACGGTCGTCGTAGGTGGTGACCTTGATCGGCCCGCACAGGCGGCAGCGGGCCTCGACCATCTTGCCCTTCGACACGACCAGGCCCACGTGGCCGGGGTTGTCGGGCCCGGTGCCCGGTCCGGCGTTGAAGAAGACCAGGTCGCCGGCCTGCTCCTCGCCGGGGCTGACCCGCACGCCGAAGGGCCACTGGCCGAAGGTGGTGCGCGGGATGGACAGGCCGACGCTCTGGTAGGCCATGTAGATGATCCCCGAGCAGTCGTAGGCGTCGGGTCCGGTGCCACCCCACAGGTACGGCTTGCCGCGCTGGGCGAGGGCGTAGTCGAGGATGCGCCGCACCACGTCGCTGGGCGCGGCCTCGATCAGCGGCTCGTCGCAGAGCGGCTCGGCCTGCGGCGGCACCTTGACCTGCCCGCTCTTCGCGTACTTGCCGGCGATGACCATGACCTGGTCGACGTACCACCAGGCCCGGTTGTAGACGAACAGCGCGCGGCGCACGTTCTCCGGGGCGCCGTTGCGCTTGAGCATCTTGGCCGCGCCGAGGATGGCGTCGGCCGGGTTGTAGACGTCCCCGATGCCGTCGCCGTCGCCGTCGGAGGCGTAGCCGTTGTACTCGGAGTCGACCGGGATCTGCGCCTTGCCGCCCCAGGTGCTGATCAGGAACTGCATCGGCCCGGCGGCCCCGGCGTAGTTGGTGCCGCTCTTGACGCCGGGCAGGTCGGAGCGCCCGTGGTCGGTCTCGCGCTTGCCGACGGCGGCCAGCACGTTCCACTGCACGCCGATCTTCTCGCCGTGCTTCTTGTACAGCTCCAGGAACTTGGGCGGGATGTCGGAGGCGCCGCTGTCGGAGACCTCCTCGCCCTGGACCGCGCCGGGCCGGCAGTCGACCGGGTCGCCCCCGCCGCCGAAGAAGGAGGGCACGCTGGTCATCATCATCGGCGACATGATCACCACGCCGATGAGGAGGATGGCGGCGACGCCGATCGCCAGGGAGACCTTGGAGGGGGAGCTTCTCACCCTTGGCTGTCCCCGTCCTGGCCCTCACCGGCGGGCTGGAGATCGAACACCCGCCAGTCGGAACCCACCTGCGTCACGGTGACCGCGTAGTCGGCGGTGCGCGCGCTGGGCACGCCCTTGGTCGAGAGCTGCTGCGTGCCGGTGATGATGAACACCACCGAGGTCTGCTCCACCTGCCTGATGCCCTTGAGCCGGCCGGTCCCCGAGGAGACGAGCTGCTGCTCGCGGTTCTGCTCCACGGTGCCGGGCGAGGTGAGCGTCCGGGTCAGGACGTCGCCCAGGCCGCCGGTGGTGAAGATCTTGACCCGCTCGGCGTAGACGGCCGGGTCCTCGTCGTAGCGGAAGGTCCCGTAGGCGGCGGTGAACCGTTCGGCCAGGTCGGCCGCCGCCGCCAGTTGCGGCTTGCTCACCGGCAGGTAGGCGTAGATGTCGAACGGCTCGTTGCTGGCCGTCGCCAGCGGCCGGTTCGGGCCGGGCGCCGTCACGGCGGTGGAGGTACGGCCGGCCGCCGGTGCTTCCTGCGCCTCGGAGCCGGGCCCCCGGAGCGTGAGGTAGATCCCCACGGCCGCCATGACGGCCACCACGCCCACGAAGAGCCCGACGCGCCTGTCGCTCACCTTCTCGTCCTTCTGTTGGGGGGAGGTCCCGCTGCGGGACTAGTCCTTGTCGGATCGGTTGGGCTTGAGCCAGAACGGCACCGGCGGTTCCTCGCCGCTCCGGCCGCCGCCGCTCTCCCGGCGGGTGGGCAGCCACAGGGGCGGCGGCTCGGACGAGGAGCGGGCCTGGGGCACGTCGGCGTGCCGGGAACCGCCGCCGCTTCCGCCGCCGCCGAAGATGCTGCCACCGGAGGAGGAGCCTGAGGAACTGCTGGAGGGGGCGCGCCGGGAGCCGCCGCCGGAGGAGCCGCGGGAGCCGCCGCCGAACAGGCCGCCACCGGAGGACCCTCCGGAGGAGCCGCCGGACGAGCCGCGTGAGCTGCGCGAACCGCCGCCGAACAGGCCGCCGCCCGACGAGCCGCGCGAGCTGCGGGACCCGCCGCCCGAACCGCCTGAACCGCCTGACGAGCTGCGGGAGGCCCAGCCGCCGCCGGAGCGGCCGCCGAACCAGCCGCTGCGGGTGCCGCCTGCCGTACCGGACGAGCTGCCTGCCGTACCGGCGGGGGTGGAGCCGGAGGCGGCGGCGGGAGTGGCCGCGCCGGCGGCCCGCCCGCCACGGACCGGGGTGCCGCCCAGGTTGAGCGGCGGCGCGGAGCCGGTGGGCGGACAGCGCCTGACGGGCCCCGGCCGAGCCGGCGGGGACGAGCGGGGCCTCGCCACAGGCGTCAAGGTCGTGGTTGAGGCAGAAGACCCAC